>NZ_JBEZGM010000001.1:0-572563 GCF_040649995.1 Micromonospora sp. NPDC048835
CGCCGCACCCTGACCTGGGACTGCGGCACCGAAATGGCCGAACACGCCGCCCTGAGCATCGCCGCCGGTATTGATGTCTACTTCGCCCACCCCCACAGCCCCTGGCAACGCGGCACCAACGAGAGCACCAACCGATGGATCCGCGAATACCTACCCCGCGGCACCGTCATCCCCAACGACCACGACCACCTCAACGCCATCGCCGACCGACTCAACAACCGACCCCGCCGTATCCTCGGCTACAAGAAGCCCAAAGAAGTCTTCGCCGAACTGCTGACCAGCCAGATTGCTTCCACCGGCTGAGCACGGGGTTGCCTCCCGGCAGCGCGAGACCACTACATCCAGGATCGAGCACGATCATGAGGGGCCGCGCGAACGTCACGTCGCCAGGTGGCGCGCATCGGGGTGCAGTGCGGCGCACATTGGGGTGCAGTGCGGCGCACATCAGGGTGCAGTGCGGCGCGCACCGGGGGTGTACGGCGCGCTACGGCACTGCGGGGCGGTGCGGTGCGCATTCGGGTGCAGTGCTGCGCGAAGCGGCACCGCGGTGCGGCGCGCATTGGGGTGCAGTGCGGGCGGGTGTTCGGTGAGCGCGGGTGGGTCAGGGGGCCGGGAAGAGGTGGGCGTGCAGGGCGGCCGGGTCGGTCATCTCGGGTAGGCCGCGGGCGGCGAGCCAGGCTGCGGCGGCGGCCCCGTCGCCGGCGGTGCGTAGTGGCGCGTCCGGCCAGTGTCGGGTGATCTCGGCGCGGACGGCGGTGGCCAGTGGGGTGTCGGCGGTGAGGAGGCCGCCGCCGAGCACGATGGGTGTCACGGCTCCGGTGGGGCGGATGCGGCTCACGCTGTCGCTCAGGTGCGTGGCGGCTTCGGTGATCAGCGCGGTGGCGACCGGGTCGCCGTGGGTGGCCGCGTCGATGACCAGCGGCGCGAGTCGGGCCAGCTCGATGGCGGGTCGACGGGTCACCGTCTGGATGGTGGCGTCGACGGTGTCGCGGGGGCGGGCGGCGATGTCGGCGCTGCCCAGCAGCTCAGTGAGCACTGTGGTGGCCAGCGCGCCGAGCCTGCGGTCGGCGTCGAGGTCGGCGAGGAGCCGGCGTACCGCTTCCCGGCCGAGCCAGAAGCCGGAGCCGGCGTCGCCGAGGAGCCAGCCGTGCCCGTCGGCGATCCGGTCGAGCCGCAGGTCGTGCACCTGCGCGGTGATCGCCCCGGTGCCGGCGATGAGGATGGTGCCGTCCGGGGCGGCGGTGCCGGAGGCGTACGCGACCAGGGCGTCGCCGTGCACCTCGTACGGGCAGCGCAGGCCGGCGTCGTGCCAGGCCTGGTCGAAGGCGGCCCGCCCGGCCGGGTCGGCGAGGAGCCGGCCGGCTCCGGCGAGCCCGATGGTGCCGGCGGCCACCCGGGTCGGGTCGACGTCGGAGAGGGCCTCGCGCAGGGCGGTGAGCAGTTCGGCGGCGGCGTGTTCGGCGCCGTGACTTGTGGGGTTGCCACCGCCGGCGCGGCCGGTGCCGACGCGTTGCCCGGTGAGGGTGAGGGCGGTCGCCCGGGTGGACGTACCGCCGACGTCGAGGCCTACCACGACGGTGTCGGACATCGGCACGGGTCTCCTTGCGCGGAACGGCGATCTGGCCTGTTCATGCTGGTCGGCGGCGTCGTGCGAGGCAAGTTGTGGCGGGCGTGGAGGGCTGTGCGGCAGGTAACAGTTTGAAAACTTCGCCCACAGTCTTGACACGGAGGGGCGTTCAGTAAGAACTTTTACCACTAACAGTTAACAGTCTTTTCGGAAAGCTGAGGCTACTCATGGTTGATCACGAGGTGGACGCCGCCGCGGGGACCGCGGTGGTCGACGCCGACGTGATCGAGCGGAGAAGCTCCGCCTCCGACGGGGTGCTGGCCCGGGTCCGCAACGGGCTCGGCGAGTTGACCGGAGCGCTGCGCCGGGTCGCCGAGCACGTGCTCAGCGACCCGGAGGCCGCCGCCCGCTCGACCATAGTCGAGCTGGCCGAGCGCAGCGGCACCTCACCGGCGACCATCACCCGCTTCTGCCGGGCGATGGGCTTCGAGGGGTACGCGGACCTGCGGCTGGGCATCGCCTCCGAGACCGGCCGGGCCCGCTCGGCCGGCTGGACCGTCGACATCGGACGGGAGATCCAGCCGAGCGACCCGCTCGGACGGGTGCTCGACCAGATCATGGCCGCCGACACCCGGGCCATGCACGACACCGCCACCCTGCTCGACCTCACCGAGGTGGAGCGGGCCGCGGTGGCGATCGCCGGTGCCAGTCGGGTGAACATCTTCGGCGCCAGCGGCAGCGCCCTGGTGGGCGAGGAGATGCAGTTCAGCCTGCACCGCATCGGGGTGGCGGCGTGGGCGTGGAACGACGTGCACGAGGGGCTGGCCAGCGCCGCGCTGCTGCGGTCGGGGGACGTGGCGCTCGGCATCTCGCACACCGGGCAGACCCGGGAGACCATCGAGACGCTCGCCGAGGCCGGCAGTCGGGGCGCCACCACGCTCGCGCTCACCGGCTTCCCCCGCTCACCGTTGGCCGAGCTGGCCGACATCGTGCTGCTCACGGCCAGCCAGGCGACCACCTTCCGGCCGGACGCGCTCTCCGCCCGGCACCCACAGTTGGTGGTGCTCGACCTGCTGTACATCGCCGTCGCCCAACGCACGCACGACCGCGCGCACGCGGCTTTCCGGCGTACCGCGCAGGCCGTCGACGGGCACAAGGCAGCGAAGGGAACCCTCTCATGATCAGCGCCCAGGGGTACGCGGACGCCGTCCGCCCGGTCCTCGACCGGCTGCTCGACTCGGAGGCCGACGGGATCACCCGGGCCGCCGACCTGATCGCCGACAGCCTGCGCGACGGCGGCGTGCTCCAGGCGTTCGGCGCCGGGCACTCGGAGGCGTTCGCCGCCGAGCTGGTGGCGCGGGCCGGTGGGTTGGTCCCCACCAACCGGCTCTCGGTCCGGGACCTCGTGATGCACGGTGACGCCCCGCGTGACGTGCTCGCCGACCCCAAGCTGGAACGTGATCCCTCCATCGCCCACCAGATCTACGCGCTCGCGGCGCCCCAGCCGCGCGACGTGTTCGTGGTGGCGTCCCAATCCGGCATCAACGGCTCGGTGGTCGAGCTGGCGGCGCTGGTCACCGAGCGCGGTCACCCGTTGATCGCGGTCACCTCGGTCGAGCACACCGCGCGGGTGGCTCCACGGCACCCGTCCGGGCACCGGCTCGCCGACCTCGCCGACGTCGTGCTGGACAACGGCGCGCCGTACGGCGATGCACTGCTGCCGCTCGAGGGCGGCGGCGCGGTCTGTGCGGTCTCCTCGGTCACCACGGCGCTCCTGGCGCAGCTGTTGACCGCGGAGGTCGTACGACGGTTCCACCAGGCCGGGGAGGTACCCCCTATCTACCTCTCCGCCAACGTCCCCGGCGGGGACGAGCACAACCTCGCCCTCGAGTCGCGGTACGCCGGACGTCTCCGGCGTACCGCATGACCCGAATTCCACAAGGAGAGACGACGATGTCGATTACCCCCGAACACCCGGCCGCACTCGACCGTCGCACGGTGCTGCGTCGTGCCGCCGCCGTGGGCGTGCTCGCCACTCCGGCCATCGGCCTGCTTGGCGCCTGCGCCACCAGTGGCAGCGACGGTGACAACGAGCAGGTCGCCGGCGGCACCAAGAGCGAGAAGAACCCGCTGGGCGTCAAGGAGGACGCCGCGATCGAGGTGGTCATCTTCAACGGTGGCTACGGCGAGAAGTACGCCACCGACGTGCACGAGCCGCTCTACAAGGCGGCGTTCCCCAAGGCCGAGGTCAAGCACCAGGCCACCCAGGCCGTCTCCACCGTGCTCCAGCCCCGGTTCGCCTCCGGCAACCCGCCGGAGTTCGTGAACAACTCGGGCGAGAAGCTGATCGACTTCGGTTCGCTCGTCGCCGATGGTCAGCTCCAGGACCTCACCGAGCTGTGGGACGCGCCGTCGGTCGACGACCCGGCCAAGAAGGTCCGCGACACGGTGGTGCCCGGCACCATCGAGGCGGGTTCGTTCAACGGCAAGCCGTACGTCCTGTACTACGTCTCCACGGTCTTCGGTATCTGGTACTCGGCGAAGCTGTTCAAGGACAACGGCTGGGCGCCGGCCAAGACCTGGGACGAGTTCATCACCCTGCTCACCAACATCAAGGCCAAGGGCATCACGCCGTACGGCTACGCCGGTGCGAACGCGGCCTACTACCAGTGGAACGTGATCCTCACCCAGGCCGCCAAGATCGGCGGCACGGACGTGCTGAAGAACATCGACAACCTGGAGGACGGCGCCTGGAAGCAGGACGCCGTGAAGCAGGCTGCCGCCGCGTGGGCAGAGGTCGGGGCGAAGTTCAGCGACAAGAGCTTCGAGGGCCTCAAGCACACCGACGTGCAGTTGCGGCAGAACCAGTACAAGGTGGCCCTCTACCCCAGCGGTGACTGGATCGAGGGCGAGCAGAAGAAGGACACCCCGGCCGGCTTCGACTACCAGCTCATGCCGGTGCCGAGCCTGACCGCGTCGGACAAGCTGCCGGCCACCGCGCTGCGGGCCACCGCGGGTGAGGGCTACTTCGTCTCGGCGAAGAGCAAGAACCCCAAGGGCGGTCTGGAGTACATGCGTCAGATGCTGTCGAAGGCGGGCGCGAAGGGCTTCACCGAGGTGGTCAAGGCCCCGACCGTGGTCACCGCCGGCTCGGAGGGCTTCTCCTTCCCGCCCGGTGTGGCCAGCTCGCAGGCCGCGCTCAAGGCGGCCGGTCAGGACGTGTTCAACCTGTACTTCGACGGCTGGTACAAGGAGCTCGACACGGAGGCGCGGACCGCCACCAACGAGCTGATGTTCGGCCGGATCAACGCCGACGCGTTCGTGGAGCGGATCCAGAAGCGCGCCGACGCCATCAAGAAGGACAGCTCCGTCACCAAGTTCAAGCGCTGATCGATCGGAGCTAGGGTCATGCGGCACGGCAAGTATCCATTCGTGATCGGGTTCCTGTTCGCCCCGGTCGCGCTGTACGTGACATTCGTGATCTGGCCGTACGCGCAGGCGTTCCAGATCTCGATGACCAACTGGCGGGGGCTGTCCGCCCCGCAGTGGGTGGGCTTCGACAACTACCGGAGGTTGCTCGACGATGGGGCCTTCTGGAAGGCGGTCCAGCACCACGGCGTACTGCTGCTTGCCCTGCCGCTGATCACCATTGCCATCGCGCTGTTCTTTTCGTTCCTGCTCAACGTGGGCGGCAAGAGCAGCGGTGGTCAACGCCAGGGGGTCTGGGGGTCGAAGTTCTACCGGGTGGTGTTCTTCTTCCCCCAGGTCCTGGCGGTGGCCATCATCGCGGTGTTGTTCCAGATGGTGTACCGGCCGAACGAGTCCGGCCTGATCAACGGTGTGCTGATGAAGTTCGGCCTGGAGCCGATCCTCTTCCTGGTCAAGCCGAACCTGGCCCTGTGGTCGATCCTCGCGGTGCTGGTCTGGCAGGCGGTCGGCTTCTACGTGGTGCTCTTCTCGGCGGGCATGGCCTCCATCCCCGGTGAGATCTACGAGGCCGCCGAGATGGACGGGGCGACGAGGGTGACGCTGTTCTTCCGGGTCACCCTGCCGCTGCTGTGGGACACCCTCCAGGTGGCCTGGGTGTACCTCGGGATCGCGGCGTTCGACGCGTTCGCCATCGTGGCGGTGCTCTCGGTGGACGGTGGCGGGCCGGACGGCGCCACCACCGTGCTGGCCATGGAGATCTACCGCAACGCGTTCGTCTACTCGAAGTACGGCTACGCCTCGGCGATGGGCGTGGCGTTGTTCTTCCTCACCCTCACGTTCGCGGCGTTGACGCTGCGGCTCAGCAAGCGGGAAAGCGTGGAGTACTGATGAATCCGCAGTCGACGCTGCCGCCGACCCCGGCCGCGCTGCCGCCGAAGACCGGCGACCCGTCCGCCCCCGCCCGGCCGGGGCCCAAGGACCCTCGCTCGGAGGTACGGCTCTTCGCCGGCCTGGGGCACGTCGCGCTCGCCGTGTGGGCGGTGATCGTGATCGTGCCGATCCTCTGGACCTTCCTCGCCGCGTTCAAGAACACCAGCGAGATCTTCAGCAGCCCGTGGACGCTCCCGGCCGAGCTGCGGTGGGAGAACTTCGGTCGGGCCTGGACCAAGGCGCACGTCGGCAGGTACTTCGTCAACAGCGTGATCGTGGTGTCGTGCAGCACGTTCCTCACCATGCTGCTCGGCTCGATGGCCGCGTACGTGCTGGCGCGCTACAAGTTCTGGGGCAACCGGGCGGTCTACTACCTGTTCGTCTCCGGGTTGGCCTTCCCGGTCTTCCTGGCTCTGGTGCCGCTCTTCTTCGTGGTGAAGAACCTGGGTCTGCTGGACACCCACACCGGCGTGGTGCTGGTCTACACGGCGTACTCGTTGCCGTTCACGGTGTTCTTCCTGGCCGCGTTCTTCAAGACGCTGCCGTCGTCGGTGGCCGAGGCGGGGATGATCGACGGCTGCTCGCACACCCGGTTGTTCTTCCAGGTGATGATGCCGATGGCGAAGCCGGGCCTGATCAGCGTGGCGATCTTCAACATCATCGGCCAGTGGGCGCAGTACCAGTTGCCGTTGGTGCTGCTCTCCAACGCCCAGGACAAGTGGGTGCTCACCCAGGGCATCGCCGACATCTCGGTCAACGCCGGTTACGAGGCGGACTGGTCCGGGTTGTTCGCCGCGCTGACCATCGCCATCCTCCCGATGATCATCGTGTACGCGGTGTTCCAGCGTCAGATCCAGGCCGGCCTCACCTCGGGCGCGGTGAAGTAACAGACGCTCACCGCTCGCCGGTCGGGGTGTGCCAGGAGCGCCACAGCGCCGCGTACGCCCCGCCGGCGGCGACCAGCTCGTCGTGGCTGCCGATCTCGGTGATCCGGCCGTCGGCGAGCACGGCGACCCGGTCGGCGTCGTGCGCGGTGTTGAGCCGGTGCGCGATCGCGATGACCGTCCGCCCGACCAGCACGGCGGCAAGGGCGCGTTCGGTCCGCCGGGCGGTGGTCGGGTCGAGCGCGGCGGTCGCCTCGTCCAGGATCAGCGTGTGCGGGTCGGCGAGCACGAGCCGGGCCAACGCGAGTTGTTGGGCCTCGGCCGCCCCGAGCTGACGGGCGCCGTCGCCGAGCTGGGTGTCCAGGTCGTCGGGCAGCTCCGCGTACCAGTCGGCGCCCACGGTGAGTAGCGCGGCGCGCATCTGTTCGTCGGAGGCGTCCGGCGCGGCGAACGCCAGGTTGTCGCGTACCGAGCCGATGAAGACGTGGTGCTCCTGGGTGACCAGGGCGATCCGGCGGCGACGCTCGGCCGGGTCGAGGTCGGTGATGGGGCAGCCACCGATGCTGACCACGCCCTGGCGGGGCGCGTCGATGCCGGCCACCAACCGGGCCAGGGTGGACTTGCCGGCCCCGGACGGGCCGACGATGGCCAGCCGTTCACCGGGCTGGACCTCCAGGTCGATGCCGTGCAGCACGTCCGGTCCGTCGGAGTAGGCGAACCGCGCCCCCCGGACGACGAGCCGCTCACCAGACGACGACGCCATCCTGCCGGGTGACTCCGGCGGGACCAGGCCGACGCCGAGCACCCGGGCGTACGAGGCGAAGCCGCGCTGCGCCTGCTCCGTCCAGATCAACAGCCGGTCCAACGGCTCGATCGCCTGTTGCAGGTAGAGCGCGGCGGCGACCACCGCGCCGAGCGACACCATGTCCCGGGTGAGCAGGAAGCCCCCGACCAGCAGGATCATCGCGATCGGGAGCGGGTAGCTGGCCTCGACGACCGAGAAGAAGACGGTCCGCAGCGCGAGGGTGGCCCGGCGGGTACGCCACAGCACGGCGACGCGGCTGGTGCCGTGCCGGACGCGGTCGTCGGTCAGCCGCAGCGCCTCCACGGTGCGGGCGCCCTCGGCGGTGGTGGTCAGCGTCTCGGTCAACTCGGCGGCTGCCGCGCCCTCGGCGAGGTACGCGGGGCTGGCCCGGCGCAGGTACCACCGGGTGACCGCGACGATCGACGGGAGCCCGGCGAGCGCGGCCAGCCCGAGCAGCGGGTGCAGCAGGAAGACCGCGCCGAACAGCAGCGTCAACTGCACCGAGGTGATGACGATCGTCGGCACCACCTCCCGGACGGTGGTGCCGACCGTCGCGACGTCGACCGAACTGCGGGTGGCCAGGTCCCCGGAGCCGGCGCGCTCGACGACCGAGACCGGCAGGCCGAGGGTCCGGGAGACGAACCCCTCACGCAGTTCGGCGATGGCGCGTTCGCCGAAGCGGTGGCCGGCGTACTGGGCGTAGCGGGTGAGTACGGCGCTGGCCACGACACAGCCGGTGATGGCCAGCGCCAGCCGGTCGACGGTGGCCACCCCCGCGCCGGCGGTGACCCGGTCGACGATGGTGCCCAGCAGCCACGGCGGGGCGAGCCCGGCGACGGCGGCGGCGCAGTGCAGCGTCAGCAGGACCGCGACCGCCCGTCGTTGCCGGCTGATCAGGTCCCGCAACGCTCGGCGTACGGTGCGGCGGTCGGCCACCGGCAGTCCGGTCACCGGTACACCTCCTCGGCGTCGGCCGGGTTCTCCAGGTCGGGGTCCTCGCTGCCCCGGGCCACCAGGTGGCGGTAGCCGGGGTCTCGGTCGAGCAGGTCGGCGTGGCTGCCGGTGGCGGTGATCCGGTTGCCGCTCAGGTACGCGACCAGGTCGGCGCGGCCGAGCAGCAGTGGCGACGTGGCGATCAGCACGGTCGTCCGTCCGGCCCGCGCCGATCGCAGCCGCTCGGCGATCCGGGCCTCGGTGTGCGCGTCGACAGCCGACGTCGGGTCGACGAGGATCAGCACTTCCGGCTCGTGGTGCAGCGCCCGGGCCAGGCGGACCCGTTGCCGCTGGCCGCCGGAGAGCGTGCGACCGCGGGCGTCTATCGGGGTGTCCAGCCCGGCCGGGAGGGCGTCGACGACGTCCTCAGCCGAGGCGGTCCGCAGGGCCGCGCCGAGTCGCTCGTCGGTGTCGTCGGAGCCGGCGCGCAGGATGTCGCGCAGGGCGCCGGCGAAGACGTACGAGTCGTGGTCGGCGACGAGGATCCGGGCGCGCACCTCGTCCAGGGCGATCCCGGTCAACGGCACGCCGCCCCAGGTGACCCGGCTGGGCACGTACCGACCGAGCCGGTCGGCCAGGGCCAGGGCCGCCGCCGGGTCGTCCGCCGCGACCCCGGTCAGCCGGCCGGCGGGCACGGTCAGGCCGGTCACCGGGTCGTGCAGGTCGGCGGGTGCGGCCGGGCCGGCGGGCGCGGACGGGTCACCCGCGCGGCGCGCCTCGGGCACGGCTGCCGGCCACCGGCGACCCGGCCCGCCGACGTCGTCAGGTGCCACGTTCAGCAGGTCGGCGATCCGCCGGGCGGCGACCCGACCACGGATGAGCTGGTGACTGCCCTCGAGCAGGAACCAGACCGGCACGATCAGGGTCGCCACGTAGCCGTAGACGGCGACCAGCTCGCCGATCGTGACGTCACCGCTCACCGCCATCCGGGCCGTCAGCCACACCACCGCCGCCAGGAACAACCCGGGGATGGCGATCGTGGCCGCCTCGATCCAGCTGTTGACCGCGCCGACCCGGTAGCCCTCGGCGCGCAGCTCCTGGGACCGGGCCGCGTACCGCCTGGCGAACAGGTCCCGACCACCCACCCCGGCGAGCACGCGCAGCCCGGCCACGATGTCGCCGGACCGGGCGGTGAGCGCGCCCTGCTGCCCCCGGTAGACCGACTCGACCCGTTCCAGTCGGCGCAGCAGCGGCCCGATGACCAGCCCGACCACCGGCACTCCCAGCAGCACGCAGAGGGCGAGCAGCGGGGAGACCGACCAGAGCAGCACGGCGATCACCCCGTACGCCACGACCGCGCCGACGCCCGGCCCGGTCAGCGTCAGCACCTGCGCCGTCCACTCGATGTCGGAGCCACCGACGGTGGCCACCTCACCCGCGCCGACCCGGCGCGGCAGCACCGCGCCGATCCGGGACAGGTGACGCAGCAGAACCTCCGCCGAGCGGGCCTTGGCGTCCTCGCGGATGAAGGTCATCGTGCGGTGCCGCATGATGCCGAGGTAGGACTCCACCACACCCCCGAGGACGATCACCACGACCCAGAACGCCAGGGCGCGGGTGTCGCGTTCGCGCAGGCCGTCGTCGACCGCGCGGGAGATCAGGTAGGGCCGGGTCGCGAGCCCGATCATCCAGGCCGTGCCGATCAGGCTGCCGCGCAGCACCCGCCAGGGTTGGCAGCGCACCAGCCACCACAGGTACCGCATCGGACCGCGAGTGTCAGGAGTGCCGGGATCGGGATGCGGGATCTGCATGGGCACCTGGTCACGCTACCGAGCGGCCCCGACACCGCACCGACCCGGAACGGGTGAGGTGCGCCTCCGTTCCTGTCGCAGGTGGGAGGCAGAATCGCGTTCGTGCTGGTGGCGGTGGTGTCCGACGAGCGGGGTGGGGGTGTGCTGTGCCCGCTGGACGCCGCCGGCCAGCCGACCGGCCCGGCCGAGGCCGTCGTCGACCTGGCCGCCGCGGTCGCCGCCCGGGAGGCTGCTGCGCACCCACGCTGGGTCTGGTCCAGCGCCACGCTGGTCTACCCGTCGCTGCTGCGCGACGGCGTCCGGGTCGACAGGTGTCACGACGTGGAGTTGACCGAGGCGTTGCTGCTCGGGCACGCGGGCCGCTGGGGTGAGCCCCGCTCGCTGGCCGCCGCCTGGGCCCGGCTGACCGGCGCGGCGGTGCCGCCCGACCCGCCGCCGCGCGCCGCCGCGCCCCCCGGGCACGGCCAGGGCGCGCTCTTCGACACCCTGCCCGGCCCGTCGGGCCCGGGCATCGAGGCACTGACCCGGGTGTACGCCGACCAACTGGCCCGTGTCGCCGCGACCGAGCACCCCGGTCGGTTCCGGTTGCTGGTGGCCGCCGAGTCGGCCGGCGCGCTGGTCGCGGCGGAGATGGGCGTCGCCGGGCTGCCCTGGCGCGCCGACGTGCACAACGAGATCCTGCACGGGCTGCTCGGTGAGGCGTCCCCGGTCGGTGGGCCGCCGCGCCGGCTCGCCGAGCTGTCCGCTCGCATCGCCGACGCGCTCGGCGTACGCGGCCTGCACGCCGACTCTCCGGCGGAGCTGCTCAAGGCGTTCGCCCGGGTCGGGGTGGAGCTGCCCAACACCCGGGCCTGGGTGCTGCGCGGGGTGGACCATCCGGCGGTCCCGCTGCTGCTGGAATACAAGGAGCTCTACCGCATCTGGACGGCGCACGGCTGGGCTTGGCTCGATCAGTGGGTGCGCGACGGCCGGTTCCAACCGGAGTACGTCCCGGGTGGTGTCGTCTCCGGCCGGTGGGCCACCCGGGGTGGTGGCGCGCTGCAGATCCCGAAGGTGATCCGGCGGGCGGTGGTGGCCGATCCGGGTTGGCGGTTGGTGGTGGCCGACGCCGGTCAGTTGGAGCCTCGGGTGTTGGCCGCGGTCTCCGGCGACGAACGGCTGGCGGCGGCGGGCGGTGCCGGTGACCTCTACGCGGCCCTGGCCCGGGACTCGTTCGGTGGCGACCGGGCCAAGGCCAAGGTCGCCCTGCTCGGCGCGATGTACGGCCAGACCGGCGGGTCCGCGGTGCCCGCGTTGGCGGTGCTCAAGCGCAGCTACCCGACGGCGTTCGGTTACGTCGAGGCGGCCGCTCGGACCGGCGAGACGGGTGGCCTGGTGCGGTCGTGGCTGGGGCGCACGTGCCCGCCCGGTTCGGCCGGGTTCGGTGACCTCGACGACGAGCCGTCCGATCCGGTGGGGGCGCTCGACCCGCACAGTCCGCGGGCGCGGGCCGCCCGGTCCCGGGGGCGTTTCACACGCAACTTCGTCATCCAGGCCACGGCGGCGGAGTGGGCCTCCACGTTGCTTGCCACGTTGCGCGCGGAGCTGTCCGGCACCGACGCGGAGCTGGTCTTCTTCCAGCACGACGAGGTGGTCGTGCACGCTCCCGCGGGTCAGGCGGCGGCGGTCGCCGAGGCTGTCCGCCGGGCCGGCGAGCGAGCCTCCGGTCTGCTCTTCGGCGCGACGCCGGTCCGGTTTCCACTGGACCTGTCCATCGTCGACTGTTACGCCGACGCGGCCTGAGCCACGGGCCCCGGTCGGGGCGGGGCGCCCCCGGGCGGTGCGGTGCACGGTCCCGGCCCGGCGTGTAACGGTTGTGCTATTTCTCCTTTTCGCCCCGCTACCCTCGGCTGGCCGTCCTCGTTGCAGTGTCCGTAGGAGGGGCCGATCGGTAACGGTCGGTCCCGTGCTGGAGGGGGCGCAGCTGAACGGGATCGCAGGAATGATCATCGCGGCGGGTGGCGGACGACGGATCGGTGGTCCGGAGGCGCTGCTGCACCAGGGGGACAAGCCCCTGGTCAACCAGATGATCGACACGATGACCGAGGCGGGATGCGAGCAGATCGTGGTCGTCCTGGGCGCCGCCGCCGAGCAGGTTCAGGAGACCGCCGACCTGAGCAAGGTCACCGTTGTGATCAACAAGGCGTGGGGCACCGGAGTCGGCTCGTCCATCCGGGCCGGCCTGGCCGCGATGGACGACGAGGGGATCGAGGCGGTGGTGGTGGTCCCGGTCGACATGCCGGGTCTGACCGCCGAGGCGGTCAGCCGGGTGGCCGCGCTGCCGTACCCGGACGTGCTGGTCTGCGCCACCTACGACGGGCTGCGCGGCTACCCGATGCTGTTCGGCCGTCGGCACTGGCCCGGCATCGCCACCCTGGCCAGCGCGGACGTGGGCGCCCGACCGTACCTGTTGGCGCACAAGGACCAGATCGTCGACATCGCCTGCGACTCGGTGGCCGACGGCAGCCGGGTCGACACCCCGGAGCTGATGGAGATGTACGGGCTCACCGTCCCGCCGCAGCGCGTCGGGGTCTGACATCGCGCCCTCGCCGCCCTCGCCGCCCCGCCTGTCCGCGTCGATCATGGAGTTGTGGTGCCCGAGTTGGGCGCGAGAGGGAAGCTTGTCCCCCACCACAACTCCATGATCGACGGGCGGGACGGGGTGGGGCCGGGCAGCCTTGTGGGGCTGCCCGGCGGGGTGGGGTCTACTCCAGCTCGCCGGTGGCGGCGAGGCGCTGGTACCAGTGGGCGCTGTCCTTCCAGGTGCGGACCTGGGTGTCGTAGTCGACCCGGATGATCCCGAAGCGGCGGTCGTAGCCGTAGCCCCACTCGAAGTTGTCCAGCAGCGACCAGACGAAGTAGCCCCGCACGTCCGCGCCCTGCGCGCGGGCGTCGGCCACCGCGCCGATGTGCCCACGCAGGTAGTCGATGCGCCGGTCGTCGTGGATGCGACCGTCGGCCGACACCTCGTCGTCGAACGCCGCGCCGTTCTCAGTGATCATCATGGGCTGGTTCGGGTACTCGCGCCGCAGGCGCAGCAGCAGCTCGGTCAGCGCCGGCGGGTCGATGTTCCACCCCATCGCCGTGTACGGGCCGGGCTGCGGCAGGAAGTCGACGTTGTCCGCGGCAACCCACGGCGTCGAGGTCGACGCGCCGTGCCCGTCGGCGTCGGAGCGGGCCGACACCCCGTCCCACGCGCGGACCAGGGTGCTGGAGTAGTAGTTGACCCCGAGCACGTCAAGCGGCACCGCGATCGCCTTCTCGTCGCCCTCACGGACGAACGACCAGTCGGTGACGGACGCGGTGTCGGCCAGCAGGTCGGCCGGGTACTCCCCGTCGAGCATCGGGCCGAGGAACGCCCGGTTCGCCAACGCGTCGATCCGCCGGACCGCGTCCTGGTCGGCGGCCGAGTCCGACGCACCCCGGATGACGTGCAGGTTCAGCGTCACCGACAGCTCGGCGGAGGGCGCCAGCTCCCGGACCACCCGACCGGCCAGGCCGTGCGCGAGGTTGAGGTGGTGCACCGCGGCAAGCGCCGCCGCCGGCTCGGTCCGACCGGGCGCGTGCACCCCGGAGGCGTAGCCCAGGTACGCGGAGCACCACGGCTCGTTGAGCGTCGTCCAGGTGTGCACCCGGTCGCCGAGCGCGCCGACGATGCCCGCCGCGTACTCCTGGAAGCGCAACGCGGTCTCCCGCACCGCCCACCCGCCGGCGTCCTCCAACTCCTGTGGCAGGTCCCAGTGGTACATGGTCGCCACCGGGCGGACGCCCCGCTCGAGCAGCCCGTCCACCAGCCGCGAGTAGAAGTCGATGCCCGCCTGGTTGAAGGCGCCCGAGCCGCCCGGCTGCACCCGGGGCCAGGAGATGGAGAACCGGTACGCGTCGAGCCCGAGGTCGGCGATGTGCCCGAGGTCCTCGGTCCACCGGTGGTAGTGGTCGGCGGCCACGTCGCCGGTGTCCCCGTTGAGCGTCCGGCCCGGGGTGTGGCTGTAGGTGTCCCAGATGGACGGCCCGCGCCCGCCCTCGGTCGCCGCGCCCTCGATCTGGTACGCGGCCGTCGCGGAGCCCCAGACGAAGCTCTCCGGGAATTGGTGTTGCGTCATCGTTCCGTCCCCTGGATCTCGCAGATGTAGCCCGTCGAGGTGCCGGCTACCAGTTCGGCACTGGCCGTCCCACCCTCGTAGCGCACGTCGAACTCGGCGCCCGGCCCGTTGCCGGGTGACGGTACCCGTACCCGGGTGCGCTGCCCCTCGGCCGGTGCGTACACCCGCAGCCGCACATCGTCGGCCCACTCGTAGTCCGGTCGGTCCGTGCGGGAGCCGAACGGGATGACCGCGCCGGGCCGGGCCAGCACCGGCAGGCTGTCGAAGCAGTGCTTCTCGGTAAGCCACGCCGGGCCGGTGACCTGCGCGCCGGTGATCAGGTGCGTCCAGGTGCCGGCGGGTACGTAGTAGGTGACGTCGCCGTCGGCGCTGAGCACCGGGGCGACGAGCACGTCCGGGCCGAGCATGTACTGCCGGTCCAGGTACGCCGTCGCCGGGTCGTCCGGGAACTCCAGGAACATCGGCCGCATCACCGGCGTACCGTGACGGTGCGCCTCCTCGGCGGCGGCCGCCAGGTACGGCATCAGGCCGAGCTTGAGGTGGGTGAAGTGCCGCAGCACGTCCACGGCCTCCTCGTCGTACGCCCACGGCACCCGGTAGGAGCCGGACCCGTGCAGCCGGGAGTGCGAGGAGAGCAGCCCGAAGGCGACCCAGCGTTTGAACACCGCCGGGTCGGGGGTGCCCTCGAAGCCGCCGATGTCGTGGCTCCAGTAGCCGAAGCCCGACGACGCCAGGGACAGGCCGCCGCGCAGCGACTCGGCCATCGCGACGAACGTCGCCTCGCAGTCGCCGCCCCAGTGCACCGGGAACTGCTGCCCGCCGGTGGTCGCCGAGCGTGCGAACACCACCGCCTCGCCCTTGCCGCGCTCGGTCTCCAGTAGCTCGAAGACCGCCTTGTTGTAGAGGTACGAGTAGTAGTTGTGCATGCGCTGCGGGTCGGAGCCGTCGTGCCACACCACGTCGGTGGGGATGCGCTCGCCGAAGTCGGTCTTGAAGCAGTCGACGCCCATGTCCAGCAGTGCCTTGAGCTTGCCGGTGAACCAGGCGACCGCGTCCGGGTTGGTGAAGTCGACGAGCGCCATGCCGGCCTGCCACATGTCCCACTGCCAGACCGAGCCGTCCGGGTTGCGGACCAGGTAGCCGGCCTCGCGGCCCTCCTCGAAGAGGTACGAGCGCTGCGCGATGTACGGGTTGATCCAGACGCACACCTTCAGGTCGCGCTCGTGCAGCCGGCGCAGCATCCCCTCCGGGTCGGGGAAGGTCGCCGGGTCCCAGACGAAGTCGACCCAGTGGAACTGGCGCATCCAGAAGCAGTCGAAGTGGAACACCGACAGCGGCAGCCCGCGCTCGGCCATCCCGTCGACGAACTCGGTCACCGTCTTCTCGTCGTACGAGGTGGTGAACGAGGTGGACAGCCAGAGCCCGTACGACCACGCGGGGACCCGGGCCGGCCGGCCGGTGAGCGCGGTGTACCGGCGCAGCACGTCCTTCGGGGTGGGCCCGTCGATGACGTAGTAGGTCAGCGACTGGCCCTCGACGCTGAACTGGGTCTGCGTGACGACCTCGGAGCCGACCTCGAACGACACGTGCTCCGGGTGGTCCACGAAGACCCCGTAGCCGGCGCTGCTGAGGTAGAACGGCACGTTCTTGTACGCCTGCTCGCTTGCGGTGCCGCCGTCGGCGTTCCAGATGTCGACGGTCTGCCCGTTCTTGACGAACGGGCCGAAGCGCTCGCCCAGCCCGTACACCGTCTCACCGACGCCGAGGGCGAGCCGTTCGTGCACGTGCGGGCGGCCCTCGGCGTCGGTGACGACGCCGATGCTGCGCGCGGTGGACGCGGTGAGCAGCCGGTCGCCGTGCCGGAAGTCGACCCGCCACCCGTCGACGAGCGCGACCCGCGCGGTCAGCTCGCCGGTGGTCAGCGTCGCGCTGAGCCCGGTGACGTCGACGGTGACCGGGTGCGTGTCGTCGGTGCTCAACCCGAAGTGCGGCTCGCGGGGAAGCCCGCCGGTGTGGTGGGCGATGGTCACCCCGACGACGCCGGGGGCGGGGGAGAAGAACCGGACGGTGACCAGGGGGCGGTTGAGGGTGTCACCGCGGCCGCTGATCTGACCGGTGGGTGCGAAGACGGTGAAGCCGTGCTCGTCCGGCTCGACCGACTCGACGGTGCCGGGGCGCAGGACGCTGACGCCGGGGCGCAGCTGCCAGTACCCGTCGGTGAACTTCACTTCTCGGCTCCTGCCGTGATGCCGCGCGCCAGGGTGCGCTGGAAGATGAGGAAGAAGAGGATGGCCGGCACCAGACTGATCAGCGCGCCGGCGTTCGTGGTCGGCGCGTCCATCAGCCGGTCGCCCTGCAACGACGCGAGCGCGACCGGGATGGTCTGTGTCTGGTTGTCGATGAGCATGACCAGCGGGATGAGGAACTCGTTCCACGTCCAGATGAAGAAGAAGATGAGCAGCACCGCGAGGGTGGGCCGCAGGTTGGGGAAGACCACCCGCCACAGCACCGTCCACTTGCCGGCGCCGTCGAGCGCGGCGGCCTCCAGCAGCGAGCGCGGGAACGTGCCCAGCACCGAGGCGAGCAGGTACGTGCCGAACGCGCTCTGGATCACGGTGAAGATGATGATCACCGAGAGTTGGGTGTTGTAGAGGCCGACCTGCTTCGCCACGTAGTACAGCGGGTAGATCAGCGCCTCCTGCGGCAGCATGTTTGCAAGCAGGAACAGGCCGACGATCCACAGCCGGCCGCGGACCCGGCCGATACCCAGGGCGTACGCGTTGAGCAGCGAGACGACGACGCCGAGCACGGCCACCGAGCCGGCGATGACCGCGGAGTTCCAGAACTTGAGCGGGAAGTTCACCTCGGTCCAGTAGGTGCGCAGACCCGTGGTGTAGAACCCCGTCGGCCAGCTCAACGGGCCGCCCGACGAGTAGTCGCCGGGCGACTTGAACGCGTTGAGCAGCATGAACGCGAACGGCACCAGCATGACGAGCGCGCCGACGGTGACCAGGGCGAGCACCACCCAGCGGCTGACCCCCCGGTGGTGCCGGTCGGGTACTGGCCGGGCCGGTGTCACCGGCGCGGGGCTCGGTGTGAGCGTGACGGCCATGTCAGATCCCCCGGTCCCGGCGCTCGCTGCGGGCCTGCACCCAGATGAAGACCCCGGCGACCACCACGATGATCAGTGTCAGCACCATGGAGATCGCGGAGCCGTAGCCGACCTGCAACTTCTTGAAGAACGTGTAGTAGGCGAAGTAGGACGGCACGTTCGTGGCGTTGTCCGGGCCGCCCCGGGTCAGCGCGAAGATCGGCCCGAACACCTTCAACGCGGCGATGGTGCAGGTCAGGGCCACTACGAAGGTCTCCGGCCGGATCTGCGGGAGGGTGATCGCCCGGAACCGGTGCAGCCAGTTCGCGCCGTCGACCTCGGCCGCCTCGTATAACTCGGGGTCGACCCGCTGCAACGCCGCCATGAAGACGACCACCGGGTAGCCGATCTGCACCCAGATCATCACGGCCATCACGGCCGGCAGGGCGGTGTCCGGGTCGCCGAGCCAGTCGTGGCGTAACGCGCCGAGACCCACCGCGTCGAGGAGGCTGTTGAACGCGCCGTCGGGGCGGAGGATCCAGCCCCAGACGATGCCGGCCACCACCACCGGCAGTACCTGCGGGAGGTAGAACGCGGCCCGCAGGGCGGCGGCGGTGCGGGGCTTGAACCGGCGGCCGATGACGTCGAAGAGCACCGCGGCGAGCAGCAGCCCGAGCAGGGTTGGCACCACCACCATCGCGACGAGCATCCAGACGGTGTTGCGGAACGAGGCCCAGAACACGTCGTCGTGCAGCAACTGCTGGTAGTTGTCCAGGCCGACCCAGCGGGGGTCGCCGATGCCGGACCACTTGGTCAGCGACAGGTAGAGCGTGCCGACCAGCGGCGCGCCGACGACCAGCAGGAAGAGCACCGCTCCGGGGAGCAGGTAGAGCCAGTACGCCGCGTCGCGGCCGCGGCGTCGGCGGCGGGGCGCGGGCGGGGTGGGGGTCGCGGCCGGCGGTGTGGCGGCGACCGTCTCGGAGACTGCCATGGAAGATCCTTCCCGGTGGAGCGGGCGGGCGCGCCCGTGGTGCCGGTCGCGCCCGCCGCTCGCCGTGTCACTTGCCGGTGATCTCCTTGACGCCATCGGCGTACGGCTTGGCGATCGTGTCGAGGACCTGGTCGGGCGACTTCGAGCCGTTGATCAGACCCTGGAAGCCGGAGACCAGCACGTCGTAGTAGCCGGGAACCGGCCAGTCCGGGTAGAAGGCGAGCCCGTCGGACTTGCTGACCGTGTTGAAGTCCTCGATCAGCTTGCGGTCCTTCGGGTCGCTGATCTTCGACGCGTCGGCGGCCACCGGGACACCACCGTTGTTGCCGATCAGGTCCTGGATCTCCGGACGCAGGGTGATGTCGATGAAGTCGTACGCCAGGCCCTTGGCCTTGCTGTTCTCCGGGACCACCCAGATGTTGCCGGAGGAGCCGGCGTGCAGGGTGTTGCCGGGGAAGAGGAAGGTGTCCCAGTTGGCCTTCATCTCGGTCTTGAACCGGCCGTACCACCAGCTACCCGAGACGATCATCGGAACCTTGCCGCTGATGAAGGCGGTGCCCATGTCCTCGGCCTTGAGACTTGCCGAGTTCTTCGCGACGTAGCCCTTCTGCACCCACTGGGCGAAGGTGTCCGCACCGTACTTGAGCGGGTCGGCCTTGAAGTCGACCGGGCTCTTGTAGAGCTGGTAGTTGTCGACGAACTGCCGGTCGCCCTTGGAGAGCGCGAGCTGGTAGAAGAGCTGCCCGGCCGGGTACTCGGCGCCGGCCATGCCCAGCGGGGTGACGCCCTTGCCGACGAAGGTGTCCATCGCGGCGGTCATCTCGGCCATCGTGGTCGGGACCGTGACGCCGTTTCGCTGGAACAGGTCCTTGTTGTAGTAGACCGTCACGTACTCGCCGTAGTTCGGCACGCCGAACCACTTGCCCGAACCCATCACGCCCTTGTCGCTGTACCTGGCGGTGGTCTGCAGGCTGGGGCTGAGCTTGCCGGCCCAGCCGCGCTTGTCGGCCTCGCTGCTCAGGTCGGCCAACAGGCCCTGGGAGGAGAGCAGCCCGGCCGTCGCGTTGCCCTTGTTGTACTCCATGATGTCCGGGCCCTCGGACGAATTGATGATCATGCTGGCGTTCTGCTGGATCTGCTCGAACGCCTTGCGCTCGAAGCGCACCTCGACGCCCGGGTGCTCGGACTTGAAGATCTCGATCGCCTTGTCCCAGCCGACGCCCATGGCGCTGTTCTCGCTCTCGTAGTGCCAGAGCTTCAGGACCTTGGCGTCGCTGTCGTCCCCGCTGTCACCACCGCCGCAGGCGGCCACGGTGGTCGTCGCCATCGCGGCCAGGGCGATCGCGGCGACGAGCCGGTGGAATCGCTGCATTAGCATCCTCCTCGTTGAGTATCTAGCCGGTACTTCACGAGGCCCGTCGTCGCGTTGCAGCGCGGCGGCGGGCCGTCTACTGATCAGCCCCCATAGGTGGGTGGCTTCGGGGCGCGGCGGTCGACCCCCGGACCTCCAACGCGCACGGCAACAGTTGCTGGTGGCGCTCGGCGGCGGAGCCGCTGAGATGGCGCTCGGCGGCGGAGCCGTTCGGATGGCGCTCGGCCGCGGGGCCGTCCAGGTGGCGCACCAGGGCCTCGATCGCGATCCGACCCAACGCCGAGCCGGGTGACGTCATCGCGGTCAGCGCCGGGGTGGCCAGCTCGGCGACCTGCGGCGAGGTGACCATCGAGACGACCGAGACGTCGTCGGGCACCGACAACCCACGGCCGGTCAGCTCGCCGAGGATGCCGAAGATCGCGCTCTCGTTCATGGCCAGCACCGCGGTCAGCTCCGGAGCCTGCGCGAACGCGGCGGCCAGCGCGGCCCGCCCGCCGGCGGCGCTGTCCTCGGCCGCGATCATCACCGGCTCCAGGCCGTGCCCGGCCATCGCCGCCGTGAAGGCGTCCCGGGTACGCAGCGCGGGCCCGTAACCGCTGGCCAGCGTCGCGGCCGAGTGGTTGACGTAGACGATCCGACGGTGCCCGAGGCCGACCAGGTGCGCGACGGCCTCCCGGACGGTCTGGTCGAAGTCGATGTCGACGTAGGAGAGCGTGCCAGCGTCGCCGGTACGGCCGATCAGCACCAGCGGCACCCCCGCCTCCTGGAGCACGGTGACCCGCTCGTCAGCCAACTGGACCTCCATCAGCACGACCCCGTCCAGCATCCGCTGGCTGGCCAGCCGACGCAGGTCGTCGAGGTTGCTCCCGCCGACCGGCGAGAGCACCAGGTGGTAGCCGGCGCTGCTGGCCGCGGCGGCGGCGCCGGTGACGAAGGCGGTCTCGGTGGCGCCGAGGCCGCGTTCGTCCATCGGCATCAGCAGGCCGAGGATCCGGCTGCGGCGACTGGCCAGCCCCCGGGCCATCGCGTTGGGCTGGTAGTCGAGCTGCGCCATCGCCGCGAGCACCTTGTTACGGGTGGCCTGCGAGATCGGCCGGGTGCCGGTGAGCACGTACGACACCGTGCTGACCGAGACCTGCGCGAGGCGGGCGACGTCGTGCATGGTGGCCACCGCGCACCTCCTCCGGTCGGGGTGGGAACGCTCCCGAAACTGCGTCGAAGCGTTTCGACGAAGCGATTCGACAGGACGCTAGGCCACCTGTTACGGCGACGTCAATAGCCGATGTCGAAAAGAATTCACCGACCCCGCAGCACCCTGCGCCCGCCCGCCCGGCACCCTGCGCCCTGCGCCCGCCCGGCACCCTGCGCCCGCCCGGCACCTGGCACCCTGCGCCCGCCCGGCACCTGGCACCCTGCGCCCGCCCGGCACCTGGCACCCTGCGCCCGCCCGGCACTCTGCGCCCCGCGCCTGCCCCCACCCTGTACCCGCCGCGCGCCTGCCCTGCGCCGTCATCGCACCCGCGCTGTCCGTCCCTGCGCCTGCCCTGCGCCGTCCCCGCGCTCGCTGTCGCTCGCGCATGATCGTCGCCGCCAAGATCCGCGCAACATCGGGGATGTTGCTGCCTCCCGGTCGTCTGAGGCAGCAACATCCAGGAAGTTGCTCGGACCGCCCTCACCGCGCAACGAGTCGGCGGCAAGATCGTGCTCGATCCTGGATGTAGTGGTCTCGGCGCGTCGGCGATGCCACTACATCCAAGATCGAGCACGATCTTGGCGCGGGGCGCGGGGCGCGGGGCGCGGGGCGCGGGGCGCGGGGCGCGGGGCGCGGGGCGCGGGGCGCGGGGCGCGGGGCGCGGGGCGCGGGGCACGGGGCACGGGGGTGGGGCGAAGGGGCGGCCCGGTGCGTGGGCTGCGGGCATGGGCAGAGTGCGCGGGGGCGGCGGGCGGGTCCGTGGTGGTGTGTGCGCGGCGGGGGCGCGGGTCAGGGCAGGTTGAAGAGGGTGGCGGCGCTTTCCCAGCAGACCGCGCGCAGCCAGTCGTCGCCCAGGTCCAGCCGTGCCAGCCCGGTCAGTTGGTCGGCGTACGGGTACGGGATGTTCGGGAAGTCGCTGCCCAACAGGACCTTGCCGGCCAGCCCCAACTCGCGCAACCGGGGCAACTCGTCGGTGGGGAAGGGGATGAACTGGTCGAAGAAGGGCGTGAACGCCATTGTGGTGTCCAGCCGGACCTGCTCGTACGTCTCGGCGAGGTCCAGGAAGGCCCGGTAGTCCGGGGCGCCCATGTGCGCCACCACCGCGGTCAGCCGAGGGTGGCGGGCGAGCAGGGCGGCGAACGGGTCGGGGCCGGTGTGGAGGGTCCCGACCGGGGCGTGCCCGGCGTGCACCACCACCGGCACACCCGCGTCGGAGAGCATTCCCCAGACCTGGTCCAGCGCCGGGTCGGTGGGCGCGAACCCGCCGACCTGCAGGTGCAGCTTGAACAGTCGGGCGCCTTCCGCGAGGGCCGCCTCGACGTACCCGGGGGCGTCGGGCTCGGGGTAGAACGTGGCCGAGGCCAGGCACCCGGGGGTGTCGCGGGCGAAGTCCAGGGTCCAGCGGTTGAGGTCCGCCGCCATGCCCGGGCGGTGTGCGTACGCCAGGGCGCTGAACGCCCGTACGCCGAGCCGGCGCAGGTGCGCGATCCGGTCGGCGTCGCTCCAGCGGTACAGGATTGGCCATTCGGTGCCGACCAGGGGCCCGGCGGCGTCGAAGTAGGCCCACACCCGACGCAGCAGTCGCGGCGGCAGGAAGTGCACGTGCACGTCGGCGAGGCCGGGCAGGCCCAGCGCACGGCAGAAGTCCGGTACGCGTTCGTCCGCGTCGGGCGGCACCGTCAGGTGTTCGTCGGCCGCGTCGGGTGGGACCGGCAGGTAGTCGTCCGCGTCAGGCGGCACCGTCAGGTGTTCGTCGGCCGCGTCGGGCGGGACCGGCAGGTCGTCGTCGGCCGTGCCGCGCGGCTCCGGCGCGGGGTCGGTCATATGTCGATGTCGAATCGGCTCAGCACGGAGGGAGCGATCAGCCCGACGGTGGCGAGTGCCGAGACGACGGTCAGGGCGATGCGCATTCCGACCACTTCGGCCTTGCTGCCGACGCGTAGGGCGATGCGGTTGGGTAGGCCGATCATCATCCACATGCGCCGCTTGATCGGGATCGGCCAGAGGATCGGCACGCCGGCTCGGGTGATCATGTCGCCGAGGATGTGCACGAAGCAGCCCACGCCAAGGGCGGTGCCGATCAGTGGATAGCCGCGTCCGCCCGGCAGGTTGGCAAAGGTGAACCAGGCCGCCCCGGCCGATGCGAGGGTGATGATCACCCAGCCGGCCCGCTCGGCCCACTCGTCGAACAGCCCGCGTAGCGCCAGGCCGAACATGAAGAACAGGATGGTGATGACCGCCCACTTGCCGTACGCGGCGCAGAGCGCGGTGGTGCCCCAGCCGACCAGCACGGTGAACGGCAGCGTGTGGGTGAGCGTCCGGTGTCCGTTGTTGCGGCGTGGGTCCTTGCTGAGCTTCGTGGCGTAGTAGACCCCGAGGGAGATCTTCTCCATCACCTCGGCGGCGAAGAGTGAGAAGACTCCGAAGGTGCGGGCCACGGTGGCCCCGCCCTGGTTCTTGGTCACCTTGCCCGACATGTCGAGGTCGGGAAAGAGCGCGCCACCGGCGCACACCGCGGTGCCCACCGCCAGCGCGAGCGGCGACTGGTGGTAGTCGGCGAACTGCTCCAGTGCCCAGGAGCCAGCCAGCCACACCGCCGCGCCGGACAGCGCGTGTTGCGGTCCCATCATTTCGGCTCACCCTCCCCAGGGATCTTGAGCGCCCAAAACTACGCCACTGTAGTCAGCGTCGGCGCCGCAGGGGCATCACCCGGAAGGTCCACATTGGAGCGTGTCACAGGGTGGGGGTGAAGCTCTGCCGAATCATCGGCAAGTATGCCGCGTTGACCTGCCAGTCGAACTCTTCTGTCAACCACGAGACGGTGTAGGAGCGGTCGGCCGAGGTGTTGGCGAGCAACCGGAAGCTGTGCACCGGAACGCCGAGGGCGTTCTGCCAGCCGCACTCCCACACCGCGCCGCCCTCGAAGATGTCCATCGCGGAGATGTCCACCTTGCGGTAGCCGGGTAGGGCACCACTGACGGTCAGCCGCGCCTCCTCGGCCGTCCAGTGCGCCACCGGGTCGGCGCGGGCCGGCCCCGCCTCCACGCTGAGCACCCGGGAGCCGGCGGACTTCCGGAAGCAGGTCACCGGGCCCTCGGTCCAGCGCGCCCAACCCACCGGGGCGGCGATCCGGAACCCGGTCGGGTCGTCGTACCAGGTCCAACCCTCGCGCAGCCCGTACTTGGCGTCGGCCGGCGGCGAGACCGCCACCACCGGCGTCGCCGACGGCGGCGGCACCGACGCGCAGGCGAACGCCGCCGGCCGGGAGGTCGGCGCGCCACCACCCGCGCCGGACGGTGGGGTGCGCTCATCGTGCCGGTCGACAAGCGCCAGGGTGACGCCTCCCGCGACGAGCAGGGCGGTGGCCGCGCCACCCAGGGCGATCAGACGCCGCCGCCGGCGTGTCGGGCGCGGTGCCGGCGCCGCCGGCTCGCCCGGCGGAGTCACCGGGTCGGCCGGTCGGGGCGCGACGACCCGGCTGACGCCGCGGATCGCCGCGACCGCCGAGGAACGTCCGGATGCGGGCTCGTCGTCGCCTGTTGCCGCGCTGCGCAGCAGCGGCTCCGCCTCGACGGCGGTCAGCCGCCGCCAGGGGTCGCGTTGCAACAGGCCGGTGAGGACGGGACGCAACGGGCCGGCCCGACGCATCGGATCCGGGGGTTCGGTGGCCAACGCGCTGAGCGTCGCCATCGCGCTCGACCTGGCGTACGGTGACTGCCCCTCGACCGTCGCGTAGAGCGTCGCGCCCAGCGACCACATGTCGGTCCGCGCGTCGGACACCCCTTCGCGGGCTCGCTCGGGGGCGACGAACTGGGGTGAGCCGAGCACCGTGCCGGGCCCGGTCATCGCGCCGTCGCCGCCGTCGAAGGTGGCCAGCCCAAAGTCGGTGAGCATCACCCGCCCGTCGTCGGCCACCAGCACGTTGTGCGGTTTCACGTCACGGTGCAGCACTCCGGCGGTGTGCGCGGCCCGCAACGCGGCGAGGACCGCCAGCCCGATCCGGGCGGTACGCTGCGGGCTCAGCGGGCCGTCCGCGCTGATGATCTGCTGCACCGAGCGGGACGGTACGTACTCCATCACGATCCAGGGGCTCTCCCGGTCGTGCACCACGTCGTAGAGGCGGACCACGTTCGGATGGTTGAGCCGGGCGGCGGTGCGCGCCTCGCGCAGCGTCCGGAGCCGCAACTCCTCGCGCTCGGTCTCGGCCAGCCAGGACGGCGGTACGACCTCCTTCACTGCGACGTCGCGGTGCAGCATCTCGTCGCTAGCGAGCCACACCCGGCCCATCCCGCCGGTGCCGACCAGGTCGAGCAGCCGGTACCGACCCGCGATCAGCAACTGCTGCACGGCCGCTCCCCCTTGGTCACCCCGGAATCCACGATAGCCACCAATGGCGGCTTTCTCATCCACTGAGCGGCCTCGATCCACGCCGGACGGTGGTTCGGATCATGGCCATACGGTGCAGGTCAGCGGGGTGGTCGGAAACTATTTCGCACCGGTTGCCAGTCGGTGACGGCCCCGCCCCAGTCCTTGTCGTGGGTGATCCACCCGAGCGTCCAGCGGCCGGTGTCGACGGTCTGCTGCCGGGCGTGCAGCCACGGGCCGCTGTGGGGGGCCTGCCACCGGCACTCCCACTCCGCCCCGCCGTCGGCGCTGGCGAGCCGGATCTCGTCGTACGCCGGCAGGGCCCCGGCCCCGATGGCCGCGTCCCGGGCCGCGCGCAGCCGGACCAGCGGGTCGGCGCCGTTGCCGGGGGTGACGCTGAAGGCCCGACCGGTCGACGGGTCCTGGAAGCAGGCCACCCCGTCGTCGCGGGAGTAGTACCAGGTCGCCGGCACGGAGACCCGGAAGCCGGTGGTGTCGACGTGCCAGATCCAGCCCGGCGGCGGTCGGAACAGTTCGCCGGAGGCCGGGTCGCCGGCCTGCACCGGCGTGCCGGAGATGTGCGGGCGGACACACGCGAACGGCGGTGGGGGGCCGTCCCGCCCGTCCGGCGGCGGCCCGGGCCGGTCGGGGCCCGGTCCGCCCGGTCCCCCCGGGCCGCCGTCGGGTGGACGGTTCCACGGCTGCGGCGAGGGCGAGCTGGCGACGTCGTCGGGCTTGTCGCCGGAGAAGGTCAGCGCGGTACCGACACCTGTCGCGGCGGCCACCAGCAGCGCCACGCCGATCAGTGCCATCCGGCGGCCGGCGCGCCCCCGGGCCGCCCGGTCCGCGCCGGGCGCGGGGGAGGCCGTGGTGGGGCCGGAGGACGGGTCGGGGAGCGGGATGGTGACGTCCTCGTTCTCGTCGTCGACGGTGGCGGGATGGGCGACCAGGCCCGTCGTCGGCCCTGCGGTCGGGAGCCGGCCGCCCGGCGACGGCGGCTCGGCACGGCCGGTCGCGGCCACCGTGAGCAACCGACGGGCGGCGTCGTGGTCGAGGCGGTCACGGGGGTCGCGGCGCAGCAACCCCGCCAACACCGGCGCGAGCGCCCCGGCGTGCGGGGCCGGGTCCGGCGGTCCGGCGGCGAGTGCGCTCAGGGTGGCCATCGCGGTGCTGCGGGCGTACGGGGACTGCCCCTCGACGGCGGCGTGCAGGGTCGCCCCGAGCGACCACAGGTCGGCCGCCACCGTGGACGCCCCCTCGGCGGCCCGCTCCGGGGCCACGTACTGCGGGGAGCCGAGGACCATGCCGGGGCGGGTCATCGCGCCGTCGCCGCCGTCGAAGGTGGCCAGCCCGAAGTCGGTGAGCAGCACCCGGCCGTCGTACGCCACGAGCACGTTCTGCGGTTTGATGTCGCGGTGCAGCACCCCGGCGGTGTGCGCGGCCTGTAGGGCGTCGAGCACGGCCAGGCCGATCCGGGCCGCGCGGGTCGGGTCGAGGGGCCCTTCGGCGTCCACGACGTCCTGCAGGGTGCGCGACGGGACGTACTCCATGACGATCCACGGGCTGCCGTCGACCGCGACGACGTCGTAGAGCCGGACCACGGCGGGGTGGTTGAGTCGGGCGGCGGCGCGCGCCTCCCGCATGGTGCGCGAGCGCACCTCGTCGCGTTCGTGGTCGGTCAACCAACTCGGCGGAACGATCTCCTTGACCGCGACCTCGCGGTGCAGCATCTCGTCGTGGGCGCGCCACACCCGACCCATGCCCCCGCGACCCACCAGGCCGAGCAGTCGGTACCGACCGACGATCAGCACCTGTGCACGCTCCTCCTCAGCCGCTGTCCGGGCTACACCCTAACCAGCGGATCGGGAGTCACCTATCGGTCGGCCGACTCAGCCCAGCGCGGCGGTGAGCAGGTTTCCCTCCGGGATGGCGATCCGGGTGCGTCCGCCGGCCAGTTTCGCGGCGGCGCGGCGGGCCTGCACGGGGCCGTGTTCGCGGCGGGCGGTGGCGTAGCTGGCGGCGGTGCGGGCCGCGATGGTGGCCCAGCCGTACCGCTCGCCGACCATCGTGCGGGCCCGGCGGGCCAACCGCCGGGCGAAGACCTCGTCGCCGAGGAGTTGGTCGACCGCGCCGGCGAGCGCGTCCGGGTCGCTGTGCGGGAAGGTCACCCCGGTCACCCCGGGTTCGACGATCTCGGCGAGGCCGCCGGTACGGGCCACGGCGAGGGGTGCCCCGGCGGCCGCCGCCTCCAGCGCCACCATGCCGAACGGTTCGTAGAGGCTGGGGACCACTGTCGCGTCGGTCGCGCCGAGCATGGCCGGCAGTTGGGTGGAGTCGAGGAACCCGGTGAACCGGACGGTCGAGCTGAGCGCCAGTCGCCGGGCCTCGGCCTCCAACTCGGTGCGGTACGGGCCGTCGCCGGCGATCACCACGCGCAGCCCCGGGTGCCGTTCGCGCAGCCGGGGGATGGCGTGCACCAGGTGCTGGACGCCCTTCTCGTAGACCAGTCGCCCGGCGTACCCGACGAGGGGGCCGTCCGCGGCGAACCGTGCTCGGGCCGACGCGACCGCTCGGGGGCGGGCCCGCCAGGCCCGGTCGTCGACCCCGTTGGGCACCACGTCGACCTGGGCGGCCGGTACGTCGAAGAGCGCGGTCACCTGGTCGCGCATGTAGCCCGAGCAGGTGATCACCCGGATGGAGGAGCCGCTGAGCCAGTGCTCGACGCCGTGGATGGTGCGGTTCATCTCCTCCGGCAGCCAACCCTGGTGCCGACCGGCCTCGGTGGCGTGGATGGTGGTGACCAGGGGCAGGTCCAGGTGCTCGGCGAGGGTGACGGCGGTGTGGGCGACGAGCCAGTCGTGGGCGTGGATGACGTCGTAGGCGCCGGCCTGGGTGGCACGCAGCGCGGTGCGGGTGAGGGTGTGGTTGAAGGCCATCGTCCAGGCCAGCAGGCTGTTGGTGGCGAGCGGGAAGGCGACCGGGTCCTCGGGGGCGCGCAGGATGCGCACGCCGTCGGCGTACTCCTCCAGGGGTGCGCCGTCGGCGTGCCGGGTGACCACGGTGACCTCGTGCCCGGCGGCGGCCAGGGCGACGGAGAGGGCGTGCACGTGTCGGCCGAGACCGCCGACGAGCACCGGCGGGTACTCCCAGGAGAGCATCAGCACCCGTAGCTGTCGGGCGGGGTTGATGTCGATCACGTGGGCATCGAGTGACATGCGGCCCCCTTTGAGTTGTCCCCGGGCGCGCGCCGACCGACACCGGAGTCGATGTCGCCGTCGCGTCTGGATCGAGGCCAATCCTGCCGGGATCGCGATAACCAGCGGCGACACCACCGTTGCGGTCGTGTAAAGCGCTACCGGCTCTTTCGTCGCACCCGCAGCAGCTCGGCCACCGACCATGCCTGGAACGGGCACCCGGTAGCGCTGTGTGGCGCGAGGCCGTCGGCCGTTTCGCTTACTGAGCCTATCCCATATTCCATCAAATGTGCCTCAATGCCGACGAACACGTCATCGACGGACATCTTTCCTCGTCGGGCGGCGTCCACGTACGGGCCGAGCAGCCACGGCCAGACCGTGCCCTGGTGGTAGCCCCCGTCCCGGTCGGCCGGGCCGCCCCGGTGCCGGCCCACGAACTCCGCGGAGTCCGGGGCGAGGCTGCGCGGCCCGAGCGGGGTGAGCAACCCGCCCGCGACCCGCCGCAGCGTCACCTCGTCCGGCTGCATCGGCGCGTACGGCAGCGACCAGGCCAGCAGTTGGTTGGGGCGCAACGCGTCGTCGTCGTGCAGCGCGGCGCCTCCCAGCGGGTACGCCGGCGCGGGCGCGTCGAGCACGTCGTGCAGCCAACCGGTCGGCGCCGGGAACCGCTCCCGGAACGAGGCGGTGGCCTGCCCGTGTCGGCGCCACAGCTCGTCGGCGTTCTGCCCGGCCAACTCGGTCAGCTCGGCGAGCCCGGCCAGCCCGTTGATCCACAACGCGTTGACCTCGACCGGCTTGCCGGTACGCGGGGTGACCGGCACCCCGTACACCCGGGCGTCCATCCAGGTCAGCGCGGTGCCGGCGGCGCCCTGGGTGAGCAGACCGTCGGCCGGGTCGACGCGGATCCCGTACCGGGTGCCGGCGGTGTGGGCGTCGACCACGGCGCGTAGCGCCGGCAGCAACTCGTCGCCGAGGTCGGTGTCGCCGGTGACGGTGACGTGCCGGCTCACCGCGTGCAGGAACCACAGCGTGCCGTCGACGGTGTTGTACTCCACCCGACCGGTGTCGGCCGTGTTGGCGAGCATCCCCTCGGAGAGCGTCGCCGCGTACGCCCGCAGCAGCTCCCGGCCCTCGTCGGCGCGACCCGTGCAGAGGAACAACCCCTCGTACGAGATCATCGTGTCCCGCGACCACGCCCCGAACCACGGGTAGCCGGCCACCACGTCGACCGCCGCCTGCCGGGTGCGCACCACGAACGCGTCGGCGGCAAGCGTCAGGGTGGCCTCGATGTCGTCGGCGGGCTTCGCCGCCGCCACCACCCGCCGGTTGCGCTGACGCGCCGCCGCCACGATCTCCGGGGCCGGTGGCGGCTCCTCGTCGAGTCGACCGGCCCAGGCCCGCACCGACACCGTGTCGCCGGGACGTTCCAGCTCACCGGCGAAGCGGCCCGCGTACCACAGGTCCTCGTCCGCGTTCAGGCCCCGGTTGGCCTCCTCCCGATGGTGTACGCCAAGCCACCACTGCCCCTCGGGCGACCAACCCGGGCCGGAGAGCCGGTACGCGCCCTCGACCACCGCGCCGTCGGCCACCGCCTCGACCTGCGGGACCGGGCCGTCGGCCCGCCGTTCACCGTGCGCGTCGCGCCAGGTGCAGGCGGCCGACAACTCCAGCCGGACGGGACCACCGGCGACGAGCCGGTGCACCACCGCGACGCAGGAGCGGCCGGGAAACATCGCCAGCTCCCGTTCGATCACCACCGCGCCGATCCGCCACCGCCACCGGGGCAGCCCGTCGACCAGGTCGAAGCGCTCCAACAGCTCGAAGCCGCGCGGGTCCACGTCGCCCGAGGCCCACTCGTGCGCACCGAGGCGGACCCGTGCGCCGGACGGCAGGGTGACCGCAGGATCGAGACTGACCAGTCCCACCTGGCGGGCGGCCGGCGTCTCGCCGGGAACCACGAGCAGCCCGTGGTAGCGACGCGTCCGCAGCCCGCCGACAGTGCCCATCGCATAGCCGCCCAGCCCGTCGGGGACCAGCCACTCACGGCTTGCCGCGCTGGTCAGGTCGCCACAGACCTGCGGGCCGAAGTGAATGTCGATCAACTTTCCTCCACCGTCGGCAACGTGTAACACGCCACGACGAGAATGGCCGCTGTGGTCAAGTACCGCGGCGACGTCAAAGATGTGCATGTGATCACCGACCGATCGTCCTCCGACGCCTCGCCACCCGACGCTGAGCGGCTCCGGCTCGCCCAGGCCGACTCGGGGGAGCAGGACTGGCGTGCATGGGGTCCCTATCTGTCCGAACGGGCGTGGGGGACGGTACGGGAGGACTACAGCGAGCACGGTACGGCCTGGGACTACTTCCCGCATGACCATGCGCGGTCCAGAGCCTACCGGTGGAGTGAAGACGGGATGGCCGGCGTCTGCGACGAACGACAGACCTTCGCGTTCGCCCTCGCCCTCTGGAACGGCAAGGACCCGATCCTCAAGGAGCGGATGTTCGGCCTCGGCGGCGACAGCGGCAACCACGGCGAGGACGCCAAGGAGTACTGGTGGTACGAGGACTCCACGCCCACCCACTCCTGGATGCGCTGGCGCTACCACTACCCGCAGGCCGCCTTCCCGTACGACGAACTCGTCGCGGTGAACGCGTTGCGCGGCCGCGACGACACCGAGTACGAGCTGGTGGACACCGGAGTCTTCGACGACGACAGGTACTGGGCGGTGACCGTCGACTACGCCAAGGCGTCCCCGACCGACCTCTGCATGGTGGTGACCGTCGCCAACCGGGGCGACCAGCCGGCGACCCTGCACGTCCTGCCCACCCTGTGGTTCCGTAACACCTGGTCCTGGGGCCTGCCCGGCGGCGACCGGATCCCCCGGCTGACCGGCCAGGGCACTCGGCTCGTCGGCGAGCACCGGGTGCTCGGCCAACTGCTGCTGGAGGGCGACGGCGGCCCGGTGCCGCTGCTCTGCGACAACGACACCAACGCCGAACGGCTCTGGGGCCTGCCGGGCCGCTCGCCCTACCCGAAGGACGGCATCAACGACCACGTCGTCAACGGCGCGGCCACGGTCAACCCGGCCCGGGAGGGCACCAAGGGCGCGCTGCACTACGTGCTCGACGTGCCAGCCGGCGGGCAGCGCCAGATCCGGCTGCGGCTGACCCGTACCGCGTCGCCGCCGGCCGCCGCCCCGCCACCCCCGGCCGACCTCAGCGACGGCTTCGAGGCCGTGGTGTGGGCGCGGCGGGCCGAGGCCAACCGCTTCTTCGCCGGGGTGATCCCGCCTGCCGCCACCCCCGACGAGGCGCTTGTCGCCCGGACGGCAATCGCCGGGCTGATGTGGGGCAAGCAGTTCTACCACTTCGACGTCAAACGCTGGCTCGACGGCGACCCCGGCTCGACCCCGCCGGCCGGGCGTCGACACGGGCGCAACAGCGCCTGGTGGCACATGACCAGCTTCGACGTCATCTCCATGCCCGACCCGTGGGAATACCCCTGGTACGCCGCCTGGGACCTGGCCTTCCACTGCGTCAGCATCGCCCGGGTCGACCCGGGCTTCGCCAAGGAGCAGATCCTGCTCCTGCTGCGCGAGTGGTACCTGCACCCCAACGGGCAGATCCCGGCGTACGAGTGGGCGTTCGGTGACGTGAACCCGCCGGTGCACGCCTGGGCGGCGCTGAAGGTGTTCGAGATCGACGGCGGCCGGGACTACGAGTTCCTGGCCCGGGTGATGCACAAACTGCTGCTCAACTTCACCTGGTGGGTCAACCGTAAGGACACCGGCGGCAACAACGTCTTCGAGGGCGGCTTCCTCGGGCTGGACAACGTCGGGCCGTTCGACCGCTCGGCGGCGCTGCCGGTCGCCGGCGTCCTGGAGCAGTCCGACGGCACCGGCTGGATGGGCATGTACGCGCTCAACCTGCTGGACATCGCGATCGTGCTGGCCGAGCACGACCGGACCTGGGTGGACACCGCCACCAAGTTCTTCGAACACTTCGCCTACATCGCCGCCGCCGCGTACGAGCAGGGCCTGTGGGACGACGAGGACGCCTTCTTCTACGACGTGCTGCGCCTCGCCGACGGCACGAAGGTGCCGCTGAAGGTCCGCTCCGTCGTCGGGCTGCTGCCGCTGGCCGCCACCACCCGGCTCACCGCCCGGACCCTGCACCACCTACCGGAGCTGGGCGCACGGCTGCGCTGGTTCCTCACCAACCGACCGGAGTACGCCCAGGTGATCGGCAGCCGCCGACTGGGCCCCGACGGCCGCCAGCAGCGACTGCTGTCCATGGTCGGCCCGGAGCAGGTGGTCCGCCTCCTCGCCCGGATGCTCGACCCCGACGAGTTCCTCTCCGACTTCGGCCTCCGTACGCTGTCCCGCGCGCACCTGGACAAACCGTTCTCGGTCACCCTCGGCGGTCAGGAGTTCTCCGTCGGCTACGAGCCGGCCGAGTCGACAAGCGGCCTGTTCGGCGGCAACTCCAACTGGCGCGGGCCGATCTGGATGCCGACGAACTTCCTGCTGATCAGCGCGCTGCGCGACTACGCGGCGTTTTTCGGCGACGACCTCCAGGTGGAGTACCCGACCCGCTCCGGGGTGAAGCGCACCCTCGACGAGATCGCCGACGACCTCTCCGCACGGCTGATCTCGCTCTTCACCCAGGACGACTGGGGTCGACGGCCGATCTACGGCGCCGCACAGATGTTCCAGACCCACCCGGACTGGCGCGACCTGATCGCCTTCCCCGAGTACTTCCACGGCGACAACGGGGCCGGGTTGGGTGCCTGGCACCAGACCGGCTGGACGGCCCTGGTCGCCGACCTGATCCTCACCCTGCGCCGCTGACCCCCACCAGCGCCGCCGCCGGCCTGCCCCGCCCGCCTGCCTGCGCCACCGCCCGCGTGCCCCACCGCTCGTCCGCGCCGCTCGTCCGCCCGTCTGCCGCCGTCCGCGCCGCTCGTCCGCGCCGCTCGTCCGCCCGTCTGCCGCCGTCCGCGCCGCTCGTCCGCCCGCCTGCCGCTGCTCGCTCCGGATCACCCACCTGCCGGCAAGATCTGCGCAACTTCGCGGATGTTGCTGTGTCAGGGGCTGCGGAGGCAGCAGCATCAGGGATGTTGCACGGATCTTGCTGGGCCACCCGGGCCTCAACCCCGCTGGCGATGGGCATGATCGTGCTCGATCCATGATGTAGTGGTGTCGCCGGCGCGGGGAGGCCACTCGATCCTGGATCGAGCACGATCATGCAGGTCTCGGAGAGGTTCGCAGTTTGCACGGGCGTCGGCGCGTGGGCGGCGAGTGTGCACGGCCCGCAGCCCAGCCAGGTTGCTTGGGCAGCGAATGTGCGCACTCCTCACTATCGTGATCGGTCGTGGGGGAGTCGGTGGAGCCGGTGGGCGAGTTGAAGGTCCTCGATCAGTCCCGGCTGTGGCCCGCCATCGCGATACCGGGCGTGCTCATGGTCGTGATGATCGTTATCTGGGTGCTCTTCGACCTGGTCGGCTGGACCGTCCTGGCGTTCGGCGTTGGCCCGATCATCGTCGCCGTCACGCGCTCGCGAAACGCGGTGTTCGCCGACGACCTGGGTCTGCTGGTCCGTGATCGATCAGGTCTGCGGCGCTCGTACGCCTGGGCTGAGATCGAGCGGATGGGCTGGGTGGATATGGGGATGTGGGGAAGCAGCCTGGCGGTCTACCCCCGAGGCGGTCCCTACGACGTACCGGGGCCCAACGCGTCCACAAATGTGGGGCGCATCTGGCGTCTCGGCCGTCGGCGCTCCGTGAACCCCGTACCCGAGCTGCTCAAGACCCATGGCATCAAGGCGCTTACTGATCAGTGAGCCGTTCACGAAGCTCACGCCCGCAAGATCCGCGCAACATCTCGGATGTTGCTGTCTCAGGGGCCGCGGAGGCAGCAACATCGGGGAAGTTGCGCGGATCATGCGACGGGCGACGGGCGACGGGCGACGGGCGACGGGCGACGGGAGGGCCGGCGAGCCCCGCCAGTTCGAGCTATTCGACGAGCACCTTCACCGTGTCGGAGAGCCCGTCGTTGCGGTTGATGCCGACGAAGAATTCGCTTCCCACATGGGTGACATCTTCGATCTCGTCGACCAGGTTGTTGCTCGGGATTCCGATGTCGCTCTCCACATCGCCCCCGGACCAGTTGTACTGGTACACCCAGTTCCATCCGGTCGCGGGCGTCGAGGTGTTGATCGACTTGGTGTTCCAGATGTAGTTCTCCGAGCAGTCGATGCCCTGGTCGGAACGATTGTCGTGGCTTGTCAGGTTGCTCTTGACCAGCGTCCATCCACTGGTCAGCGCGCCGGCGCCGGGATGGGTCCACAGGCTGCCCAACCGGCGGGCCGCGTATTTGCCCGCACCGCTGGCCGCCGTCGCGCTGTAGCAGAACCCGCTGATGTTGCCGATCGGCAGGCGCACCTCACTGGTGGTGCCGACAGTTCCGTTGCTGTTCAGGCGAATGATCGTCACTTTGTCGCTCAGGAATGCGGACTGGCTCCCCTGGGCGGCAATCAGGGCCGGGCCCTGGCCCAGGTAGTTGGCGTTGTAGGCGAGGTCGTTACCGTGGCCGAGGGTCGGTATGGAGGTGGGTTCCCCGGAGCAGACCCAGCTGGCGCCGTCCCAGGTCGAGCCGTCCCGCAGCCACCGGGACAGGACGGGCTCCGCGCCGGCCGCCTTCGTGAAGACGATGTAGAGCTGACCGCCTGGCCCTGCCACCATGCCCTGCATGACCGTGCGACCGGCCTTGCACGCACTGCTGTTGGGGATGTCCAACCGGACCGCCCCACTTCGGTTGGTAGCGGCGGAGGCAGCGGCTGCCGGGGCGATGGCGATTCCGACTGAGAGTGTGAGCACGGTGGCGACGCTCGAGAGTTTCGTCAATTCGGTGTCTCTTCTCCAGGGGTGCGGCGGGCGAGAAGAGTGTATAGGCAGGTAGGAACCTGTCTATGTCCCGCTGTCACGGTAGCGCGCCGCCCGGGCGCTCACTGGTAGCCGACGTGAATGATCAGCTTGCCCTCTCTGGGGTCGGCCCCCACGTAGACGGACGCGGGGTCGAAGAGGGTCGGAGGCAGGCTCTGCTCCTCGGTGAGGCCCATCTCGCGGGCCAGCTCTTCGGGGGTCTGCCCGGCGGCCGGGGCCAGGGTGAGCTGCCACCAGCACCCACCGGAGGCGCACTCCTTGCCTTCGTCGACGACGCTCGCCCCGGCTGGCATCTCCGGTATTCGCGACTTCGGCGGCAACGCACCCTCGGAGCTGAAGACCCGCAACGTGAGAAACCACAGCACCCACAGGCAGGACAGCACGCCCACTGTGACGGCGGCGGCCACGAGCACGTGTTTCCTGCGTCTGCGCGGCGGGGTCCGCGATGTCATCCGGCGAGGATAGCGAGGCAGTGCCGGTCAGCCGGGGCGGCGGCGGACCCGGGTCAGCCGGTGAAGGGTTCGGGTGCGAGGCGGCCCCAGGCCACGAACGCGGCCACCGCGAGGTAGACGAGGTTCAGGGCGATGAACTTCGCCTCGTCATGACGCAGGTGGGTGATCACCGCGCCGATCATCAGCAGGACCCAGCAGATGGCGGTCACTGGCACCAGCACCGGCGCGATGCCCAGTACGGCGGGCAGGATGAGACCGGCAGCGGCCAGGAGTTCGAGGATTCCGAGGGTCTTGACGAAGCCCACGCTGGCGTCGCGGGTCCAGCCGCCGCCGTTGATCGAGGCCAACTTTTCCTTGGGTACGAAGATCTTGGTGATGCCGCCGGTCAGCGCGACTGCCGCCAACAGGCCGGCCGCGATCCACAGAGCCAGGTTCATGAGGTCCCTTTCGTGTCGAGGTCGCTCATGGGACACCGCTGGGCCGCGCGCTGTGACAGGTCTCCGGGTGACGCGGCCCACCGATGCCGGGTGTCACAGGCGGCGGGTGGCCGGTGTCTGGTGGGCGACGGGGTCGAGGTCGACGAGACTGGAGGGAATCGATGGATGCGGGGAGCACAATCGTGGGTGTGGACGGTCGTGGGGGAGCTGTCGACGCTTTCGTCACCCACCGGAACCTGCTCTTCACCGTTGCGTACGAGATGCTCGGCTCGGCCGCCGACGCGGAGGACGTACTCCAGGAGACCTGGCTGCGGTGGGCGGACGCCGACCTTGCGGCGGTGCGGGACCAGCGTGCCTACCTGGTGCGGATCACCACCCGGTTGTCGCTGAACCGGCTACGGGCGGTCGGCCGGCGCAGGGAGTCCTACGTCGGCTCCTGGTTGCCGGAGCCGCTGCTGACCGCACCCGACGTCGCCGACGACGTCGAGCTGGCCGAGAGCGTTTCGATGGCGATGCTGCTGGTGCTGGAGACGCTCGCGCCGACCGAGCGGGCGGTGTTCGTCCTCCGTGAGGTCTTCGACGTGGCGTACGACGAGATCGCCGAAGCGGTCGACAAGAGTCCTGCCGCCGTCCGCCAGATCGCCAGCCGGGCGCGGGCGCACGTCGCCGCCCGTCGGCCGCGTGGGGTGGTTTCTCCGGACGAGGGTCGGCGGGTGCTCAGCGCGTTCCGGTCGGCTCTGGAGACCGGTGACGTGCAGGGTCTGCTCGATGTCCTCGCGCCGGACGTGGTGCTCCTCGGCGACGGCGGCGGGATCCGGCAGGCGGTGCTGCGGCCGGTCGCCGGTGCCGACAAGGTGGCCCGACTGTTGTGTGCCACCCACCTGCGGGTCGCGACCATGGCGTTGCACTTCGCCGAGGTCAACGGTCGTCCGGCGCTGATTCTGCGGCTCGACGGCGCCGTGGACACCGTCCTCACGCTGCGGATCGACGACGGCCTCGTCAGCGGGGTCTACGCCGTGCGTAACCCGGAGAAGTTGTCGCACCTGCGGCACGCGACCGCCCTGCGCCGATGATGACCGCACAACCTAGTACGGCGGCGTCGGTGTGTCCGGTGGGTGCCGGCGTGCGCGTCGGGTGTCCGCAGCGGCGACGCCGAGCAGGACCAGGGCGGTGGCCGCGCCCGCGGTGAGTGGCTCGACGTGCGAACCGACCGGAGTCAGCAGGCCGAGGGCCAGTAGGCCGAGGGTCAGCAGGCCGACCAGCCGGGACCGGGAGACCCGGGCGAAGACCTGGTACTCGAGCGCCGCTCGGCCGGCGAGGAAGAGCACCGGGCCGCCGACGATGGCGATGAGCCAGGTCCCCGGGAGGTGACCGAGCGGCTCGGTGATGAACAGTTCGAAGCCGACGCCGGTCAGCACGATCCCCGCGATCATGATCATGTGGGCGAACGCCATGTCGGTGGCGAGCCGGGCGGCGTCGCGGGAGCGGTCGACGGCGGTGTCCAGCAGCCCTCCCGCCACGTGGAAGTAGATCCGCCAGAGGAGGACTGTGGCCGCCAGCGACAGGACGAACCCGGCCGTCTGGTCGGCGTGGAAGTCGCTGCCGCTGAAGGCGAGCCCGATCACGAAGATCGCCTCGCCGAGCGCGATGAGGAGGAACTGTTGGTACCGCTCGGCCAAGTGCTCGGCGGCGATCATCTCGACGCCGAGCCGTTTCGCGCCGAGTCGGGGGGTCGGCCAGCCGAGGAGCAGCCCGCTGTAGTCGCTCAGCACGGCGAGGGTCCAGAGTGCCCCACGGACGGTGCCGTCGTCGAGCAGCCCGCCGACGACCCAGAGTGGTGCGCTCAGGCCGAGCCAGAACAGGATCCGGATGGACTGTCGCGGGTCCGGTCGGCCGTGCCCGGCGATGTGGAAGTACAGCACTCGGCCGATCTGGAGGGTCACCAACGTGATGGCGAAGAGCGCGGCCCGTTCGCCGAAGGCGTCGGGCACGGCGACGGCCATCGTCATGGACCCGCCGAGCGTCATGATGATGACGGTCTGGACGATCGGCGCGTCCGGGTCCAGCCAACTTGTCGACCAGACCGTCACCGACCAGACCGCCCAGAGGGCCAGGAACAGCAGCAGGGCCTGTCCGAGGCCCGCGTACACGCCGCGTGGGCCGTCGGTGAAGTCGACGATCAGCCGCGCGGTGATCCGGGTGAGGGCGAAGACGAAGACCAGGTCCAGGAAGAGTTCCAGGAAGGTGGCCCGCTGTCGGGTGGTGTCGCCGCGCACCAGCCGGCTGGGGGTGCTCCTCATCGGCCCGCCTGGTGCCGCCGCCGAACGACCACGTGCCCTCCCGTCGCGGTGATCCGCTCGCCTAACGAGGCAGGGGGCGGTGGGGCACGTGCGGAGGGCGGCGCGCCCACCGACATCAGTCACCAATCTGTCACCTGGCGGGTACGGCAGGTGTGCGCCCTTACGCTCGTGGACGTGCCCGGACCTGCCGAGAAGGCCACTGAACAGGACCGGCGTGACCTGATCGTCACGGTCGCGCGAGAGTTGGCCGAGACGGAGGGTTGGGCGGGTCTGACCACCCGCCGGCTCGCCGAACGCACCGAGATCGACATGGGCGACATCTATCGGCACTTCCCTGACCTGGAGGCGCTGATCGCCGCCGTGGCGGTGTGTGCCTTCGCCGACCTGGCCGCCGATCTCGCCGAGGCGCACGCGGAGAGCGTCGGCGGCCCCGAGGGGGTCTGGCCGGCGGTCGCGAGCGCGTACCTCGACTTCGCGTACACGAATCCGGAGGTCTATGACGCGATGCTCGCGCTGACCCCCGACCTGGCCCTCGGCGTGGATGGCGTGCCGGCCGCGCCGCGGGCGGTCTTCGCCGAGCTGCGGGCGGCGCTGACGCCGCTGGCCGAGGGGCGGGACCCGGACACCCTCGCCGAGGTGGGTTGGAGCCTGTTGCACGGCGTGGTGATGCTGACCCGTGGTGGCCGGCTCCGACCCGAGGGACAGGACGACCGTGAGGCGTTGATCGCGCAACGGCTGCTGCGGTGGCCGTGACCACGGCACCGCCCACCCTCAGTTGAGGGGCTCGCGGTCGGCCGGGCCCTTGTCGGTGAAGCGGAACGTGGTGTTCAGCTTGGCGTTGCCCAACTCCTTGAGGATGAGGCCGTTGCCGGGGAGGTGCTGGAGGAACCGGGTCTCGCTGCCGATCGCGTACGTGCCGTTGCCCTTGGGGATGATGGTGAACCGCTGGATGGGGTCGTCCTGGTCGCAGACGGCGGAGGTGATGGTCAGCTCGGGCTCGATGTCCAGGCCGTTCACCTGCCAGCACGAGGGGTCGTCGTTGGCGGGGTGGCCGTCCTTCACACCGAAGGCCCTGATCACGTATTGGTCATTGCCGATCGGGGTGGGCACGAACAGGGTGCGACCGCCGGTGTCGCCGCCCTCCTCGATCCGCCCGCCCATCTCCAGCGCCTCCCCCGAACCCTGCACCCGGGTGATCGTGATTTCGCGTTTGCCGGACAGCAGTGGGTCGGTCGCCGCCGCTGCCGAGGTTGCGGGAGCCGCTGCCGTCGGCGTCGGCGCACTCGTCACGGCGCCCGTCGGCGTCGGCGTGCCCGCCGAGGTGCCCGGCGCCTTGTCGGCAGCACCCTGGCATCCCGCAAGCGCGCTGGTGCAGACCAGTAAGGCCGCGCCGGTGATCCACTTCATGTTAACCATGCCGTACTCCTCGAGAGCCGTCCCGAACCTGCCGGGCGGGAATCATCATGGGTGTCGCCTGCGCATGACGGCGGCCGCGCTGGAACGGTTCACGAAAATCCGGAAGATCTCAAATGGATCTTCCACCTATCCTGTCTGTCGGCCTATGAGGCGGTGGCACGGGGAGGGGACGGCATGACGGTCGACGTGGCGGCGCGGCGGCAGGCACAGGTGTTGATCTTCGATGCGGACGACACGTTGTGGGAGAACAACGTCGTCTTCGAGCGGGTGATCGACGACTTCCTCGGCTGGCTGGACCACCCCACCCTGGACCGGGTCGAGCTGCGGGCCGTCCTGGACGACATCGAGCGGGCCAACGCGGTGGCGCACGGGTACGGCAGCAAGGTCTTCCTGCGGAGCCTGGCGGAGTGCCTGGAACGGCTGCGCGAGCGGCCGGCCACCGACTCCGAACGGCAGGAGATCGACAGGTTGGCGGTGGCCCTCGTCGAGCACCAGGTGGAGCTGATGCCCGGGGTGGCCGACGCCCTCGACGAACTGGCCGAACGGCACGAACTGCTGCTGCTCACCAAGGGCGACCAGGAGGAGCAGCAGCGCAAGCTGGACGCCTGCGGCCTGCTGCACCACTTCGGGGCCGCGCACATCGTCGCCGAGAAGAACGTCGACACGTACCGGTGGCTCACCCGGCAGCACGGCTTCGCGCCGGCCGGCGCGTGGATGATCGGCAACTCCCCGAAGTCCGACATCCTGCCGGCGCGGGCGGCCGGGTTGAACGCGGTGTTCATCCCGAACGCGAACACGTGGGTGCTCGAGGACGACGAGTTGGACCCGACCGACGACGGGGTGCTGCGGCTCGCCGCGTTCCGTGACCTGCTGGCGCACTTCTGAGCCGTAACGAAAGCAAACAGCGTCCGCGATCATGGTCGCGTTACGCCGACCTGCCCGATTTTCACCGTGGGATCAGTCCTGCCGTCTGCCGCCCGACGTGGCTTGTCCGGCCGGTCGGAGCCGCCTAACCTGGGCCGGCGCTCACGGCCCTTCGGGGTGTGTCGGGGGCGCGTCGGCGTTCGGCGGGTGAGCACCGTGGAGCTGAGTGCGGAGCGGCCGCTCACCCCGTGACGGCGCCTGGCATCGTGCAGGCCCGCGCCGCGGGGTGCCCGGAGCTGTCCGCTCCCCTGTCGGACGGCCGAGGGTCAGGGCCGGGTAGTTGCGGACCCGGTCCTGGCCCGGCCCGCGAATTGTTCCCACCGTGCCGTGCGGGGCAGACCGCGCGCCGGTTCGACTGTCAGGATGGCGGCATGAAGCGCAGATCTCTCCTGCTCGGTGCGGCGGCAGGTCTGGCCGCCCCGGCCGTGCTCACCCCGGCCGCGCCCGCGCTCGGTGCGAGCGGGCCGCTGCGGCCGGCCTGGGGCACGGCCCCGGTGCCCGGTTCCCGGTTGGCGCTGCCGCTGCACAACCGGGCGAGTGAACTGCGGACGCTGCCGGCGGAGACGAAGCAGGTGATCATCGTCGGCGCCGCCAGCTACACCACCACGTACGCGACGCTTGAGGCGTACGTGCGGGTGCGCAACGGCTGGCAGCCGGCCGCGGCGAAGTTGCCCGCCCGGATCGGCTCGAAGGGCTTCAGCGACAACCACGTGGAGGGGGTGCCGACGACGCCGACCGGGGTCTACTCGATCGGCCCCACCATGTACGGCATCGCCGCCGACCCGGGCGTGCGGTTCCCCTACCACCGGTTGGTCAGCGGTGACTGGTGGAACGAGAACCCGTCGTCGTCGCGCTACAACACCTTCCAGCACAGCGCGACCAACCCGGGCGGGGCGAGCGAGGCGCTGTGGAAGGAGGTCCCCGCTTACACGCACTTCGCGGTGATCACCTACAACATGCCGCCGAACGTGTCGAAGCCGGTGCCGAACGCGGGCAGCGGGATCTTCCTGCACCAGTTCAGCACCAGCGCCGGCAACGCCACCGCCGGCTGTGTCTCCCTCGCCCACGATCACCTGGTCGACGTGCTCAACTGGCTGGACCCGGCGCTGTCACCGAGGATCGTGCTCAGCCCGTACGCCCAGCTCAGTCGATACTGAGGTCGCCTCGGCTCAGCCGGCCTCGCGCCGGACGATCGCCACCGCCACCCGGCAGAACTCGTCCATGTCCGGGTTGAACCCGGCGGCGATGTCGGGGTGCAACCCGGAGCGGGTCTCCTCCAACAGCCGCTGGCAGACCTGCTCGACCGGTTCGCCGGCGTAGCCGGCGCGGACCCGGTCGGTGGCCGCCTGAAGCGCCGAGGTCAGCTGTTCCTCCAACGGGCCGCGCAGCTTCTGCTGCACAGCGTCGAGCCCGCGGGGGTCGAGCGTGACATGTGGCTCCGACATCGGTGCTCCCTTCGTCGGCGTCCGCGATACCCCACCGCGGACGTCGGTCAAACCCCTGTCGGTACGGCGGCGACCCGCACCTGGTACGAGAAGTCCTCGGCCGGCTCCTCGTGGTACGACAGCCGGCGGATCTGCCGGTCGTCGTCGTAGAGAGCGACGTCCACCAGGACGCCGAGATGGGTGAGGCCGATGCTCGACACCCTCTTCTTGTCCTGCAACACGGCGCAGATGCCGCCGAGCAGGGTGCTGGCGTCGGACGTACGGTGCCCGGGCGGGCAGCGCAGCACCAGGTCGACCTCGATCGGCCCGGGCAACGGCGTCCAGCCGGTGCGCTGGGCCGCGATGAGAGCGGCCTGGAGCAGGGTGCGGACCCTCGTCGCCTGCCGGTGCCCGGCGGCGAAGATGGACAACGCTTCGGTCTTGACCGGTGGCAGGCCGCTCACCTCGAACGTCAGGGCGAGAGCGCGGGTGTCCTGCACGTCGGCACCTCCTCGTTGGGACGATCCTGCCCAACCGGGGGAGCGGCGGTGGGACGTTCCCGCGATTACCAACCGTTCGGGCAGGCGTGGGGTCGGCCGGAGGCGTGTCGACGGCGGCGGCGAACGCGCCAGCTACGGCGCTACGGAAACGCTAGCCGACGATGCCGTCGCTCGGTAGTCGGTCGTTCACCCGGTGGGGCGTGGTGCGAAGGCGCAGAACTCGTTGCCCTCGGGGTCGGCAAGCACCCACCACCAGTGCGCCTCGTCGAGCGGTTCGCGCAGCAGCGTCGCGCCCGCCGTGATCAGCGCCATCGGCTCCGGGTCGGCCAGCTCGACGTCCCAGTGCATGCGGTTCTTGACCGTCTTGGGCTCGGTCACCCCGTCGAACACCCAGTGCTGCCACGGGAGACCGGCCGCGCCTTCCACCGACGCGTCGATCGACCCGTGCTCGGCGGTGCCGCCGAGCACGCCGGCCCACCACGTCGCCTGGGCGGGCGGGTCGAGCGCGGCCACCACCAACTGGAACGGACCCGGACGGCTGTCGGCGTCGGCCGCGAGCGCGCAGAACTCGTTGCCCTCGGGGTCGGCAAGCACCCACCGGCCGTCGTCGTTCGGCTCGCGGACCAGCCGGGCGCCGTCCGCGAGCAGCGGCGCCGGGTCCGCGCCGGGCAACCGCAGATCCAGGTGTACGCGGGTACGCCCGACCCGAGGCTCCGGCACCTTGTTCACCCAGATCGACTCGGCTTTGGAGCGCGCCGAGCGGGGGTCCACCCGGGTGTCGTCGTCACCGGCGTCGGCCACGTCACCGTCGAGCATCCGGGCCCAGAAGGCGCCGAGGGCGAGCGGGTCGTTGGCGTCCAGACAGAGGTCCTTGAAGCGCGCGATCATGGTGCCAGCATGCCTGGTCCCGAGGGTTGCCCGCGCGCGTTGCGGAGCCAGCCCCGCCCGACGCCTCGTCGATCAAGGAGTTGTGCTGGGTGACAAAGTCCTCGCGGGACACCGAAACGGGCACCACAACTCCATGATCGACCGGGCCTTGGCCTGCCCTGCCCTGCCCGCGATCTTGCACTTACTGTCCCGGCATAGGTGGCATTCCACGCTTTTTGGCGACCGAAACTGCAAGATCGACGCGGTTGGCGGGGGCGGGGCGGGGCGGGGCACGCCTCGGGGGTGGGTCTTTCCGGGTCAGTGCTGCTTGGCGTACTCGATGAAGGTTTTCCAGGCCGTGGGGGCGATGTGCAGGGTGCCGCCGTCGCGGTCCTTGGTGTCGCGCACCAGCACCACGCTCGGCAGGTTGTCGGCGACCTCGACGCAGGAGCCGCCGTTGCCGCCGGACCGGGTCGACTTGCGCCACTGGGGGGTCAGCATGCCCATGACTTCGCCACTTCCTTGATCAGCTCGGTTGACTGCCGGCGGGGGAGCGCCTCGTTCCGCACGATCTCCCACGTCTTCGCCAGCTTAGCGACATCGGTTGGCGCATCGACGAACTGCGCGGTGAGCTGGTTGTCGGCGTGGGCCACCCGCTCGCCGTCCGGCATCTCGGCGATGATGAACTGACCGGCCAGCCCCAGATACATTCCAGCATCGACCGGGACGACGTGCACCTGGATATGCTCCGCCACCGCCAACTGGGCCAGGTGCTCGCACTGCTCGACCATGAGGCCCGGCTGGTCGAGCACCGGCCGGCGCAGCACCGCCTCGTCCAGCACGGCGATGAGCTGCGGCGGGCGTGGGCGGTGCAGGATCGTCTGCCGTTCCAGCCGTGAGGCGACGATCCGGTCCACGTCCTCGGCGTCGAACCGGCCGCCGGCCAGCGTCGCGCGGGCGTACCGCTCGGTCTGGAGCAGGCCCGGCACGTACGCCAACTCGAACCAGCGCAACGTGGTCGCCTCCCGCTCGAACTCGATCCACTCGCGCAGCCAGGCCGGCTCGGCGTCGAGCCGGGCCAACCCGTCGAGCATGCGGAGGAAGCGCCCGTCGGTCTGGTGGTGGGTGTCGACCGCCCTCATGTACTCCTTCGTGGGCGGTCGCCCGCCGGTCTCCACCGAGCTGACGTGCGACCCCGAATAGCCGATGCTCCTGCCGAAGTCGTCCTGACTGAGCCCCAGGCCCGTTCGGAACAGGCGCAGTTCCTCAAGCACGTAGTCGGTGACGCTGCCCATCGATTCCCCAACCTTCGCTCAGTCTCGCCCGGTGTGTCCTTCATGGGTGCTCACCTCGACCGCTGAGCTGCACGGATGACGCGAGCACGTATCGACGGTAGTGGTGTCATCACCAGACTGTCACCAGTGGCGGGTCCGCCGGTGGCCGCAATGGCGGCGGCAGGCTCTGCACCCGGGGTCGCTCCCGTTCCCCCCTTGCGGGAGCGGCCCCTTCACCCACCTTCAGGAGGACGATGTGTTGAGCCCTTTGGCGCGGTGGTGGTGATGGTGGTCCGGCCGCCCGTCCCGCACGTCGCCATGCGCCCGCTGTGGCGGTGCCGCAACTGCGGCCGGGAATGGCCCTGCCAGCCGGCAAAGCTCGCCCTGCTGACGGAGTACCGGACCAGCAGGACCGCGCTGCTGATCTACCTCGGCACCCTGATGCACGAGGCGACGAACCAGCTCACCCAACTCCACCCGGACCATCCACCGGCCCGGATGACCGAGCGCTTCCTCTCCTGGGCGAGGGCCCGCGGCTGACGCTCTCCGCAGTCGGCTGGGTGGCTGCGCCGGCGCCGCAGGTGTTCTACGGGATCAACTCAGCCGCGGAAAGCGCCTTGTCCAGCCGGCCGGCGACCAGGTCGTCGTGACGGATCACGAAGCTCCCGTCGCTCCGGTAGTAGTGCTCGTTCTCCACCGGGAAGCGGGCGAGCGACACCCACTCACTTGTCAGCCGGTGCGTCTCCGCCTCCACATGGGAATACCACTTGGCGACCGGGATGACCATCTCGCCGGTCTTCTCGCGCCACGCGAGGGTCTGCTCCGCGAAACTCTTGATCACCTCATGGTCGACATACCCGCCGATACAAGCGCTGGCGTACCCGTTGTCAGACGGCCAGAGGCCCTTGGCCAGGGTACGGAGTTCGTCCAGGTGCGGCAGGTCGCGCTTGAGGTCACGGGCCAACTGCTGCTGGAAGGACGACAGGTCGTCCTCGTCCTCGTGCTCCTCGTCGTCCTCGTCGTCCTCGTCGAGCCAATCGGGGAACTCCGCGCGCAGCGTGGCGACGACGTCGTACTGCTTGTCGACGGACGCATGGTCGGCGGGTCCTGCCGCCACCTCGGTGTCGGTGCCGACCGGCACATAGACCACTCGTCCGTACCTCTGCTCCCCGGTGGCAGCGGCCTGCCTGTGGTTCAGGAAGAACACCAGCGTGCCGTCTGCCGGCAGGCCGAAGCCGTCGACTCGTGGCAGCGCCGCGCAGTCGACCGAGAAGATGAACGGCAACGGACCGATCCCGTCGGACGGCCAGTCGATGCCCACCGGCAGCCGAGGCAACCCACCGAACTGTCCGACCGGACCGCCGCTGGATCCGCCGCTCAACCGGATCGACAGACGGAGGTGCTGGATGAACCGGCTGACCTCGTCGTCCGGGATGCCCGATGCGAGCGCTGCACGACGAAGCTGCCCCTGATGATCCATAGCGCAACATGGTGTCACGAGGACCAGCCCAGCGACCGGGGGCTGTCATGCCGACGAGCGCCGGGTAGGCCGCCATCAGGAGGCCGTAGCCGAGCGCGGCCGTCCGGGGCGTCCGGGGCGAGCGGGGGTCGCACGCCAGGGCGCGTCGGCAGGTCACCGCGTGCAGTTCCGTTGTGACAGCCAGGTTTCGCGACTTCACGGGTGGGGCAGTGTAGCCGCACAGAGCATCCGGACCGGAGCGTTTCCGCAGCTCACCGGCTCGGAATGTTTCGCCGTGCGCCGGGGCACGGATGCCCCTCCCCGGTCTTTCGCCGAGGAGAGGGGGAGGGCGATGACGGACCCCGAAACGGCTCGACACCGACGCCGGCCGGTAGCACGGCTGGGAGCGGCGGCCGCCGCACTGGCGCTCGTCGCACCGCTTGCCGCGTGCGGCGCGGACGACGCTGGCGGCCCGCCGACGATCAACCTGTACTACCCGCCCGAGCAGAACCTGCAGAAGGTCGTCGACGACTGCAACGCGCAGGCCCAGGGACGGTACGAGATCGCCTACCGGGTGCTGCCCCGGCAGGCCGACGACCAGCGGGTGCAGATGGTGCGCCGACTGGCCGCCGAGGACAGCGGCATGGACCTGCTCGGGCTGGACGTCACCTGGACCCAGGAGTTCGCAAGCGCCGACTGGATCCGCGAGTGGACCGGCCAGGACAAGGCCGAGGTCGAGCAGGGCACCCTCGCCGGGCCGCTCGACACCGCCCGCTACGAGGACAAACTGTACGCGGCGCCGAAGAACACAAACGTCCAACTGCTCTGGTACCGCAAGGACCTGGTGCCGCAGCCGCCGACCACCTGGGATCAGATGATCAGCGCGGCGCAGCAGCTCAAGGACCAGGGCAAGCCGTACCAGGTGCTCACCATGGGCGCCCAGTACGAGGGCCTGGTCGTCCTCTACAACACCCTCGCCGAGAGCGCCGGTGGGAAGATCCTCAGCGACGACGGCAAGAAGGCCGTGATGGACGACGGTACGGTCCGGGCGCTGGAGCAGCTGAAGAAGTTCGCCACGTCCGGTGTGACCTCGCCGTCGTTCAGCAACGCCACCGAGGACCCGGTCCGGTTGGAGTTCCAGTCCGGCTCGGGCGCGTTCCAGGTGAACTGGCCGTTCGTCTACCCGGCCCTGCAGGAGGCGAACCCGGAGCTGGCCAAGCAGGTCGGCTGGGCCCGGATCCCGGGCATCGACGAAGGTACGCCCAGCAAGGTCACCATCGGCGGGGTCAACCTGGCGGTCAGCTCCTACTCCAAGCACCCGGAGCAGTCCTTCGAGGCGGCCCGGTGCATCCGCAGCGCCGAGCACCAGAAGTTCTCCGCCATCAACGACGGTGTGCCACCCACCATCGAGGCCGTCTTCGACGACCCGGAGATGACCGAGGCGTACCCGATGAAGGACACCATCCTGGAAGAGCTGAAGGAGCCGGCGACGCGTCCGCTGACCCCCGCCTACCAGAGCATCTCGACCGTGATGTCGGCGATCCTGTCGCCGCCGTCCGGGATCCGTCCGCAGCAGACCGCCGACGAGCTGCGTGACGCCATCGCCGACGCCCTCCAGTCGAAGGGGGTCCTGCCATGAGCATCAACGCCACGCCGGCCGGCGCCGATGTCGCCGCCGACGAGACCACCGAAACCACCGGCCAGCGCCCCACCGTGCCCACCCAGCGTGGCGGCCGTCGCAAGCCCCCATTGAGCGAGAACAAGAAAGCCGAACGCCGGCTCGGTCTGCTGCTCTGCGCGCCGGCCGCGCTGGTCATGGTCGCGGTGACCGCGTACCCGATCATCTATTCGGTCTGGCTGTCGTTGCAGCGCTACGACCTGCGCTTCCCCGACCAGCGTGAGTTCATCGGGCTGGAGAACTACGTCACCGTGCTCACCAACGAGTTCTGGTGGACGGCGTTCGGGGTGACCGCGCTGATCACGGTGGTCACCGTGGCCGTCGAGTTGGTGCTCGGCATGGGCCTGGCGATCATCATGCACCGCACCCTGGTCGGCCGCGGTCTGGTTCGGACCTCGGCGCTGATCCCGTACGGGATCGTCACCGTGGTCGCGGCGTTCTCCTGGCGGTACGCCTGGACGCCCGGCACCGGCTACCTCGCCGACCTGTTCAGCGACGGCGCGCCCCTCACCGAGCGGGCCAGCTCGCTGGCGATCATCATGCTGGCGGAGATCTGGAAGACCACCCCGTTCATGGCGCTGCTGCTGATGGCCGGGCTGGCGCTGGTGCCCGAGGACCTGCTCAAGGCGGCCTCCACCGACGGCGCGACCGCCTGGCAGAAGTTCACCAAGGTGATGCTGCCGGTGATGAAGCCGGCGATCCTGGTCGCGTTGCTGTTCCGCACCCTGGACGCGTTCCGGGTCTTCGACAACATCTTCGTGCTGACCGCCGGGGGCAACGAGACCTCGTCGGTGTCGATGCTCGCCTACAACAACCTGATCCGGGGTCTCAACCTCGGCATCGGCTCGACGATGTCGGTGCTGATCTTCATCACCGTGGCGATCATCGCCTTCGTCTTCGTGAAGCTGTTCGGCACCGCTGCCCCGGGCAGCGACGACGGGGAGAGGCGCTGACATGGCTGTCGAAACCACGACCAGGGCAAAGCTGCGCTGGGGTCTGCTCGACGTCCTCGTGGTCGTCTTCGCGCTGGTCCCGGTGCTGTGGATCGCGTCGCTGTCGTTCAAGACGCCGGCCACCCTCACCGACGGCAACTTCATCCCCCGGGAGTGGACGCTCGACAACTACCGGACCATCTTCGACACCGACCAGTTCGTGCGCGCGCTGATCAACTCGATCGGCATCGCGCTGATCGCCACGCTGATCGCGGTGGTGCTCGGTGCGATGGCCGCGTACGCGATCAGTCGGCTGGACTTCCCCGGCAAGAAGGCACTCGTCGGCGTGTCCCTGCTGATCGCGATGTTCCCGCAGGTGTCACTGGTCTCGCCGCTGTTCGAGATCGAGCGCCAGCTCAAGATCTTCGACACCTGGCCGGGGCTGATCCTGCCGTACATCACGTTCGCGCTGCCGCTGGCGATCTACACGCTGTCGGCGTTCTTCAAGCAGATCCCGTGGGATCTGGAGAAGGCCGCGAAGATGGACGGCGCCACCCAGGGTCAGGCATTCCGGCGGGTGATCGCGCCACTGGCCGCGCCCGGGCTGTTCACCACGGCGATCCTGGTCTTCATCTTCTGCTGGAACGACTTCCTGTTCGCCATCTCACTGACCTCGACCGAGCGATCCCGCACGGTGCCCGCCGCGCTGTCGTTCTTCACCGGCGCGTCCCAGTTCGAAGACCCCACCGGGGCGATCTGCGCCGCCGCCGTGGTGATCACCGTACCGATCATTCTGTTCGTCCTCTTCTTCCAGCGTCGCATCGTGTCCGGTCTGACCTCCGGCGCGGTCAAGGGATAGGTGGGTAGTCATGGCTGACATCGTGCTGGACAAGGTGAGCAAGAGCTTCCCGGACGGGACCGTCGCCGTGCAGGACGTCGACCTGGAGATCGCCGACGGCGAGTTCGTGATCCTGGTCGGGCCCTCCGGCTGCGGCAAGTCCACCACCCTCAACATGATCGCCGGACTGGAGGACATCAGCTCCGGTGAGCTGCGCATCGCCGGGCAGCGGGTCAACGACAAAGCCCCCCGGGACCGGGACATCGCCATGGTGTTCCAGTCGTACGCGCTGTACCCGAACATGACCGTGCGGGAGAACATGGCGTTCCCGCTGCGGCTGGCGAAGCTCGACAAGGAGACCATCAACCGCAAGGTCGACGAGGCGGCGAAGGTGCTGGAGCTGACCTCGCTGCTGGACCGCAAGCCGGCGAACCTCTCCGGTGGCCAGCGTCAGCGGGTGGCGATGGGCCGGGCGATCGTCCGTCAACCGAAGGCGTTCCTGATGGACGAGCCGCTGTCCAACCTCGACGCCAAGCTGCGGGTGCAGATGCGTACCGTGGTGTCCCGCCTGCAGAAGCAGCTCGGCACCACCACCGTCTACGTCACCCACGACCAGACCGAGGCGATGACCCTCGGCGACCGCGTGGTGATCATGCGCGGGGGCGCGGTGCAGCAGGTCGGGCCACCACAGGAGCTGTACGACCACCCGCGCAACCTCTTCGTGGCCGGCTTCATCGGCTCACCGTCGATGAACTTCCTGCACGCCGCCGTGCAGGACGGCGAGCTGCACACCGCCCTGGGCACGGTGCCGCTCGGCGACCGGGTCCGCCGGGAGCTGGAGGCGGCCGACGCGCCGCGCGAGCTGATCCTCGGCATCCGGCCCGAGCACTTCGAGGACGCCGAACTGGTCGACGACGACACCCGCCGCCGGGGCCTGGAGTTCGAGGCACCGGTGGACATCGTCGAGTCGATGGGCTCGGACAAGTACGTCTACTTCACCGTCGAGGGTGAGAAGGCCAGCGCCGCCGAGTTGGAGGAGTTGGCCGCCGACGCGGGCGGCGCCGACTTCGCCGGTGCCGGCGGCCACCTGGTCACCCGGTTGTCCGCCGAGTCCCCGGTCGCCGAGGGGCAGAGCCGAAGGGTCTGGTTCAACCTGGAGAAGATCCACCTGTTCGACCCGGGCACCGGCCGCAACCTGACCCTGCACGAGGGCCGCTCAGCGGGTGCCCTCGCCGACTGACGCCCGAGCTGGACTTGACGACCGCGCGGGGCTGGGTTGAGGTCCCGGGCCGCGCGGGGCAGGGTTTACGTCTAGAACCGCGCCGATCTTGCAGTTTCGGTTGTCGATAGGGGCGGGATACGCCTTTTGTCGCCACAGGAAGTGCAAGATCGGCGCTCGGGAGGGAGGCGCGAGGGCGTGGGCGCGGGGGCGCGGGGGCGCGGGGCGGGGGTGTTTTCTGCGGGGTGGGGCTTTGCGTGGCAGGGTTGTTGTGGGTTCGTCGTGGAGCGGGGGGCACATGAATCGACGACTGGCCGCGTTGGCCACTGCGCACGGTGTCTCCACCTGGTACGAGGACTGGCGGCACCGGCGTGTCGAGGTGGCACCGGAGACCGTGGTGGGTGTGCTGGGGTTGCTCGGCGTGGATGCCAGCAGCCCGTCCGCCGTCGACGACGCGCTCGCCGCCGCCCGTGCCGTCGACCGGAACGCCCTGCCGGAGACGATCGTGCTCACCCGCGGCCGAGGTCGGGCGCTGCCCGGCCCGGGAGTGGTGACCCTGGAGGACGGTGGTCGCCACGCGGTCGACGGTGAGCTGCCGGCGGACCTGCCGCTGGGTTGGCACCGGCTGGCCTGCGCCGGCCGCGAGGTGACGCTTGTGGTGGTGCCCCGTCGGCTGCCCGTGCCTCCGCGCACCTGGGGGTGGATGCTCCAGCTCTACGCGCTCACCTCGGAGCACTCCTGGGGCATGGGCGATCTCGGCGACCTCGCCGAGTTCACCGGGTGGGCCGGTGCCACCGGGGCGGGGCTGGTGCTGCTCAACCCGTTGCACGCGGTCGGGCCGGCGCACCCGGTGGCGACCTCCCCGTACTCGCCGGCCAGTCGACGCTTCGTCAACCCGCTCTACCTGCGGGTCAGCGACACCGCCGCGTACGGTGCGGTGGACCCGGCGACCCGTGCGGTGGTCGACGCGTTGCGTCCCGACCGGGGGCCCCTGATCGACTACGACGAGGTGTGGGCCGCCAAGCGGCACGCGCTGGAGTTGCTGCACCCGTACGCCTCGCCGGTGGATCTTGCCGCGGACCCGGCGCTGACCAGCTTCGCCACCTGGTGCGCGCTCGCCGAGCGGCACGGCAACGACTGGCGCGCGTGGCCGGCGGAGCTGCACCACCCCGACGGCCCGGCGGTCGCCGAGCAGCGTCGGCAGCTCGCCGACCGGGTCGCGTTCTACGCCTGGTTGCAACACCTCTGCGACGAGCAGTTGGACGCCGTCACGGCGGCGGCCCGCTCGGCGGGGATGCCGGTCGGTGTCGTGCACGACCTGGCCGTGGGCATCGACCCGGGCGGCGCGGACGGGTGGCAGCTCGCCGACGTGCTGGCCCAGGGTGTACGGGTCGGCGCGCCGCCGGACGACTTCAACCAGCTCGGCCAGGACTGGGGGCTCGCCGCGTGGCGTCCGGACCGGCTCGCGGCCACTGGTTACGCCGCCTACCGGGACATGCTGCGCCGCGTCCTGCGGCACGCGGGTGGCCTGCGGGTCGACCACGTCGCCGGGCTGTGGCGACTGTGGTGGGTGCCGCCGGGCGGGGGTGCGGCCGAGGGCACCTATGTGCGCTACGACGCCGAGGCGATGCTCGGCATCCTCGCGTTGGAGGCGCACCGGGCCGGCGCGGTGGTGGTCGGTGAGGATCTCGGTACGGTCCAGCCGGCGGTGACCCGAGGGTTGCGGGGGCGCAACATGCTCGGCTCGACAGTGCTGTGGTTCGCCCGCGACGAGGCCGGTGACTTCGTGGCACCGGCGCGGTGGCCCCGCAACGCGCTCGCCACGATCTCCACCCATGACCTTCCCACCGCGCCGGGTTTCCTGACCGGTGAGCACGTGCGGGTGCGCGACGAGTTGAAGCTTCTCGGCACCGACGTGGCGGTGGAGCGGGACCGCGCCGCCGCCGACCGGGAACGGCTGGTGAGCATGTTGCGCGCCGAGAACCTGCTGCCCGGGCCGATGCCGCAGCTACCGTCCGTGACTGGCGCTTCCGCGGGTGCAGAGCAAAGGACGGATGTCGAGCCAACGCTGCCCGGCGCGACCGCGACCGCAGCGACGGCTGACGACGGCGAGGTGGTGGTGGCGATGCACGCCGCGCTCGCGGCCAGCCCGACCCGGCTGCTGGGCGTCTCCCTCTACGACGTGCTGGGCGAGGTACGCCAGCCCAACATGCCGGGCACGGTGCACGAGTATCCGAACTGGCGGTTGCCGCTGCCGGCAAGCGTGGCGCAGATCCGTGCGGACCCCCGGGTGGCCCGCATCGTGGACCTGCTCAGCGCCGCCCGCCCCCGACCGAACGACCCGGCAGCGCCGAAGCAGTGACGCCGGCGGGCAGTCAGGTCTGCCAGTCGTAGCGGGCCGGCAGCCCGAGGAAGTCGGCGTAGCGCCCGAGCGCCTGCTCCACCCGGGCGCGCGCGGCGGTGTCGAGCGTGGTGAGCGGCTGGATGGTCACGGTGACGGCGGTGCGGCCGATCTTGCGTTTCCACACGCCCACCACCCGGCCGGCGCGGACCACTGTGGCCTGGAAGATGCCGTTGTTGCCCGGCACCACGGCGGCCTGGTGGGCGGGGTCGAGCATCAACGTGCGGTCCCGGTAGCCGAGCAGATACTCGTCGAAGCCGGGCAGCGCCAGCACGTCGTCCGGTGCGGCCCGTGGCGCATCGGTAAGGGCCGCGTCGCTCAGGGCCGCGTCGGCCAGCGCCGCGTCGACGTACATCGGGGTGCCGTCGACGCGTACGGTGCTCAGCGCTTCGCCGGCGGCGACCAGGCCGCGGCGGGCGTCGGTCAGCGTGAGGCCGCTCCACCCGGCGAACTCGCGGTCGGTGACGGGCCCGTGGCCGCGGACGTAGCGGTGGGCCAGCACGGCCAGTGCCTCGTCCCGCTCCAGCCGGTGCGACCGGGGCGCCCACTCGTCGAGCAGGGCGAAGGTCTGCTCGGTGCCGACGTTCGGCGCCACGCAGGTCACGCCGCGCACGCTGGCAAACCACAGCAGGTGGTAGCCGCGCTGGCCGTCGGTGCCGAGGCCGGCTGCCCGCAGGGCGGCCAGGCACTGGGCGCGGGTGAGTCGACCGCCGCCGGCCAGCGCGGTGCCGAGGACGTCCACCGCCCGGTCCGCGTCGGTCTCGGTGAGCCCGAGCTGCGCCCGCCGGGTCGCCACGCCGGCAAGCGAGCGTACGCCGGTCAGCTCCAGCATCCAGCGGGCGTCAGCGGGTGGGACGAGGTGCACGGTGCCCCGCATCGGCCAGGTGCGCAGCGCCTCGCGTCGTTCCAACGCCGCCTGCACGTCGGCGATGCCGTGACCGGGCAGCCGGGCACCCAGCGACCACAGCCCGCTGGCCAGGTCCTGTGCCTGCATCGCACCGAACCACTCGACCACGTCGGCGACGGTGTCGGGTCGGGTGCCCGGGTGTGGGCGCAGCAGGAGGCTTGTCATCCGCAGCGTGAGCGCGGCGGCGGCGCTGTGGTCGACAGGCATCGGGCGCTCCTCATCGTGGCCGGGCGGTCAGCCTAAGGTCGTCCACCGACACTCCCGCTGGTGGGAGGCGTAACGGCGGTGGTCGGGGGAAAGCGGCGGCGGAAGTACGCGCGCCGCGCGTACGGAGGGGAGCCTCATGACTGCGGCAAGCGAGCCGGCCCGGGGCGCCGGCGTGACGGCCGGGTCCCGTACCCATCGGGGGGACGCCCGCGCCAAGACGAGCGCTGCGGCGACCTTCGCCCTGGTGTTCGGGGTGGCCGGTCTGTTCAGTGTGTTGACGGCGATCCTCGCCTGGCTGGGGTTGGTGCTCGGCATCATCGGGATCATCCTGGGCATCGTCGGCCTGAAGATGGCGAGCCGACCCGGGGTCACCGGTCGTGGCGTGTCGATCGGCGGCCTGGTGCTCAGCATCCTGGCCGTGCTGATCGGGCTCGGTCTGGCTGCGGGGATCACCACGTTCGTCAACAACGAGAACGCGGTGGACCGCCTGCAGACCCAGGTCGACAAGCTACGGGACAAGATCGACTGACATTGACGCGGTGAGCGGGGGCCAGGTGTGTCGCTGGCCCCCGCCCGGACGTGGGCGTGCCGGTGCGACTGGTGCCGGGCAGGCGACCCTGCCTGCGCTACAGTCGAAGCGGATCGCCGTTCCACTAACACGAGGAGCGTCGACCGTAGGAGCGCCCCGTGAAGGAGAGTCAGTGGCGGCGACGAGCCAGTCCCCGGAGGTACCGGCCCGCGGCAGACGGGCCGACGCGCTGCGCAACCAGCAGACACTCCTCGCGGCCGCCGCCGCGGTGTTCGTCACCTCAGGTGTCGAGGCGCCGATCCGGGAGATCGCGGCCCGCGCCGGGGTCGGCATCGGAACGATCTACCGGCACTTCCCGACCCGGGCGGACCTCGTCGTCGCCGTCTACCGTCATCAGGTGGAGGCCTGCGCCGAGGCCGGCCCGACCCTGCTGGCGAACGCCGCCTCACCCCTGGCCGCCCTCCGCCAGTGGGTCGACCAGTTCACCGACTTCCTGGTGACCAAGCACGGGCTGGCCAACGCGCTGCAGTCGGACGCCAGCGGCTTCGACGCGCTGCACACCTTCTTCGTCGACCGCCTCGTGCCGGTCTGCGGGCAACTGCTCGACGCCGCCGTCGACTCGGGCGAGATCACCCCCGGCACCGGCCCCTACGAGCTGATGCGCGGCATCGGCAACCTCTGCATCGGCCGCGACAACGACCCGCGATACGACCCCCGCCGGCTCGTCGACCTGCTCCTGCGTGGTCTCCAGCGACCACGCTGACCCGGCCTCGGAGATCACAGTAGGGTGGGCCACGTGCTTCGCCAGGTCACCGCGATCCGCTACGTCACCCCGCTGCGTGAAGGCGGGTCGCTGCCGGGCGTGGTGGAGGCCGACGACCTCGGCACCTACGTGGCGAAGTTCCGGGGCGCCGGGCAGGGCCCCAAGGCGCTGATCGCCGAGGTGATCTGCGGTGAGCTGGCGCGCCGGTTGGGATTGCGGGTGCCACCGCTCGTGGTCCTCGACATCGACCCGGTCATCGGGCGGGCCGAGCCCGACCAGGAGGTGCAGGAGTTGCTGCGCAACAGCGGCGGCGCGAACCTCGGGATGGACTTCCTGCCCGGAGCGCTGGGCTTCGACCCGGTCGCGCACCCCGTCGACCCGGCGCTGGCCTCTCGGGTGCTGTGGTTCGACGCGTACGTGGAGAACGTCGACCGGAGCTGGCGCAACCCGAACCTGCTGGTATGGCACCGGGAGCTGTGGCTCATCGACCACGGCGCCTCGCTCTACTTCCACCACAACTGGCCGCGCGCCGAGGCCGCCGTGCACCGCGCCTACCGGGCCGAGGACCACGTGCTCGCCCCGTACGCCGACCGGCTCGCCGAGGCCGACAGCGACCTGGCCCCACGGGTCACCGCGGACCTGCTCACCGAGGTGCTGGCCATGGTGCCGGACGAGTGGCTGACAGCCGCCGACTTCGAGTCCGCCGACGAGGCGCGGGCCGCGTACCTCAGGCACCTGACGGCCCGGGTCGCCCGCCCGGCCGACTGGCTGCCGCAGGGGAGCGGGGCATGAGACAACCCTTCGAGTACGCGGTGATCCGGCTCGTGCCCCGCATCGAGCGCGGCGAGCAGATCAACGTCGGGGTGTTGCTCTACTGCCAGCAGCGCGACTTCCTGGCCGCGCGGACGCACCTGGACGCCGACCGGGTTCGCGCCCTGGCACCCGACGTCGACCTGCCGGCGGTGGCAGCGGTGCTCGACTCCTGGGACCGGACCTGCTCCGGCGACGGGCCGGCGACCCGGATGCGCCTCGGTGAGCGGTTCCACTGGCTGGCCGCACCGCGCAGCACGATGATCCAGACCGGGCCGGTGCACACCGGTCTCACCGGTGACCCGGCGGCCGAGCTGGACCGGCTGATGGAGACTCTGGTCCGCTGACGCGGCCTTTCCCCTGATCGCGCTACGCCAGCGTCGTTGCCGGCGGAGCGCGATCCCCCGTTCAGGTGCCCGGTGCGGGGCGGCGGCTCGATCCCACCGGCACCGATGGCATCAGGATCGCCGTCCGCGCCCGTCGTCGGGCCGGAACGACCGGGAAGTTGCGGAAAAATTGAGACGGCGGACCGACACACGGCAGTGGCGCGCGCTGTCGTTAGACCGCGTCGGCAGCGGGTAGTCGCGGGAGCTGACCCGAGACGAGAAGGGGACACTCTGATGGCTGCCCAGACCAAGGTAGCGGTGATCTACTACAGCGCCACCGGCACCACGTACCAGATGGCGCAGGCCGCGTGCGAGGCCGCCGGAGAGGCGGGTGCCGAGGTGCGGCTGCGCAAGGTGCGCGAGTTGGCGCCGGACGAGGCGATCAGATCGAACGCCGGTTGGCACGCCCACAGCCTGGAGACCCAGGACGTGCCCGAAGCGATGATCGACGACCTGTCCTGGGCCGACGTGGCGATCTTCGGCGCGCCGACCCGGTTCGGCATGATCGCCGCGCAGCTCAAGCAGTTCATCGACACCACCGGCCCGCTCTGGAGCCAAGGCACGCTCGTCAACAAGGTCTACGCCGGGTTCACCTCGTCGGGGACGGTGCACGGCGGGCAGGAGACGACCCTGACCTCACTCTTCAACGTCTTCTACCACTGGGGTGGAGTCGTGGTCGCCCCCGGTTACACCGACAGCAGCCAGTTCATCGCCGGCAACCCGTACGGCGCCTCGCACACCAGTAACAACGGGGAGATCCCCCCGGACGCGGTGGCGCTCGGGGCCTGCGCGCTCACCGCCCGTCGTGCGGTGCTGCTGGGGACCGCGCTGAAGGCGGGCCTGGCCGGCTGACCGGCGGGGCGACTGAGCGGACGAGGGCGACCGGTGGCGCGGGCGGGGGCTCTCGGCCCGTCCACACCACCGGTCCATCCAGCCCTACCCCCGGGCCGGGGCGACTATGCGCCTCCGCCTGTGGTGGTCAGCGCATCCTGGCGGTTGGCGGGCAGCAGGTCGGTCACCAGCTCGCTGAGCACGGCGAGGCCGTCCGGGCTCAGCACCGACTCGGCGTGGAACTGCACCCCGGCGAAGCCGCGCCCACGCAGGGCGTGCACGGCGCCGTCGTCCGGGTCCCGGGCCAGCTCCACCGGCCCGTACGCGGTGGCCAGCCGGTCGGTGTCGGCGCGGGCGGTGAACGTGGAGTAGAACCCGACCCGGCGGGTCCTGCCGAACAATGCGACCTCCCGTTGCAACCCCTGGTAGGGCGCCTCCCGACGGCGCAGGGTCAGCCCGAGCAGCCCGGCCAGCACCTGATGGCCGAGGCAGACCGCGAGGGTGGGACGCCCGGTCGCCAGCAGCCCGGTCAGCAGCTCGCGCAGTGCCGCCATCTTCGGCTCGTCCACGTGCCGGGGGTCGCCCGGCCCCGGGCCGGCCACCACCAGGTCGTAGTCGTCGACCGGGCCGCTCGCGTGCCACGGCCGGGTCGTCACCGCGAGACCCAACGCGCTCAGTTGGTGGGCGAGCATGCCGGTGAAGGTGTCCTCGGCGTCCACGATCAGTGCCCGGCGGCCGACCAGCCCGGGGAGTCCGGGTGCGTCAGGTGAGCGCTGGTCGAGCCAGAACCGGGCCAGCGGGGCGTTGCGCGCGGCAAGCGCGTCGCGTACCGCCGGGTCGTCGGTAAGCGGTGCGACCGGCCCGCGGTCGCCGACGGACGCCGCGGGCGCGAGGCCGAGCGCGGCCAGCACACCGGCGGCCTTGGCGTGCGTCTCGGCCACCTCGCCGGCCGTCGTCGAGTGCCGGACCAGGGTCGCGCCGACCGGCACCCGCAGCCGGCCGGTGGGGGAGATCTCGGCGGTGCGGATCAGGATCGGGGCGTCGAGCGTCTGCCGGCCGGCCTGGTCGTGGCCGAGCAGCGCCAGGACGCCCCCGTAGTAGCCCCGGCCCCGGCGCTCGTGGCGGGCGATCACCCGGCAGGCGTTCTCGATCGGGCTGCCCGTCACGGTGGGGGCGAACATCGTCTCGCGCAGCACCTCCCGGGCGTCACGGGTGCCCCGCCCGGCGAGCAGGTACTCGGTGTGCGCCAGGTGCGACATCTCCTTGAGGTACGGCCCGATCACCTGGCCGCCGTGCTCGGCGACGGTGGCCATCATCTTCAGCTCCTCGTCGAGCACCATGTACAGCTCTTCGATCTCCTTCGGGTCGGCGAGGAAGCGCAGCAGGTCCGCCCGGTCGGCGACGCCGCCGGGGCAGCGGAAGGTGCCGCTGATCGGGTTCATCAGCACCAGCCCGTCGTCGACGCTGACGTGCCGCTCCGGGCTGGCACCGACAAGCGTGCGGGTGCCGGTGTGCACCACGAACGTCCAGTACGCGCCGCGCTCGGCGACGAGCAGCCGGCGCAGCGCGGCCAGCGCGGCCCCCAGCGGTGAGCCCTGCACGCGGGCGTGCAGGGAGCGGTGGATGACGAAGTTCGCGCCCTCGCCGCGGCCGATCTCCTCGGACAGCACCCGCTGCACGGTCCGCGCGTACTCCTCGTCGCTGACGTCGAAGCCGACGTCGACGGTGTGCACCGGCTCGTCGGGCAGCGCGGCGAGAACGTCGGAGAGTGGGATCCGCTGGTGCTCGCGGACCTGGAGGAACTCCAGCGGGGCGCCGTCGTCGACGCACGCGAAGCCGCGTTCGGTGATCTGCCGGTACGGCACCACGGCCAGTGTCCGTGCCCCGGGCGGGCCGGACGGCAGCGGAAGGTCGGTGAGCGCCTCGACGGTGTCGACCGGGCCGGTGAACAGGTCCAGGTCGTCGGCGCCGTCGCGGCGCAGCAGCGCGAAGGGGCCGGGGTCGACGCCGTCGGCGACGGCGGCGAGCAGGTCGGTCAGGTGGGTCATCGGAGTCTCCGTCGGGGTCGGTGCCGCCGTCGGGCGGCCCTGCGACCGGGAGATCCGGCGACCGCCTCGATGGCGGCCGCGTGGGTGGAGCTACGCGCGGGAGATGGCCGCCGGGTCGGCGGGCCACCAACTGGTCAGGTGCGCGAGCATGTGATCCACCCTACGCGCCCGTCGCCCGCCTGACACGGGGTAACTTGACCGGCGATGAACATTCTCGCGCTCGACCTGGGCACCTCCTCGGTACGCGGGCTGGTGCTGGACGCGGACGCCCAGCCGCTGCCCGGCGCCCTGGCCCGTCGCAAGGTCGACCTGGCCATGGGCGACGACGGCAGCGGCACGCTGTCGGGTCGGGACTACCTGGCGAGCCTGGTCGAGTGCCTGGACGAGCTGGCCGAGGCGGGGCACCTGCACGACGTCGGCTTGGTGGCGGTCTCCGCCCAGTGGCACTCGGTGCTTCCCCTGGACCGTGCCGGCGCCCCGCTGGGCCCGGTGGTCACCTGGCTGGACACCCGGCCCGCCCCGGTCGGGGGCACCGCCGGGCCGGCCGACCCGGACAGCTTCCACCAGCGCACCGGCTGCTGGTGGCACCGTTCGTACTGGTCCATGCGGTTGCCGTGGTTGCGGGAGCAGTCCGGCACGCCGATCGCCAGGTTCGTGGGTCTGCCCGAGTACGTGCTTGGCGAGTTGCTCGACACCGCGCCGATGTCGATCTCCCAGGCGTCCGGGACCGGCCTGTTGGACCTGCGCACGCTGCGGTGGGACGAGGAGGCGCTGGCGCTTGCCGAGGTGCGGGCGGAGGAGCTGCCGACCCTCGGTGAGCTGCACGGGCACGGGCGGCTGCGGGTCGACCTGGCTCGTCGGTGGCCGCAGTTGGCGCAGGCCCGGTGGTCCCCGCCGGTCGGTGACGGTGGGGCGTCGAACGTCGGCTCGGGCTGCGTCGACCCGAGCCGGGCCGCGGTCACCGTGGGCACCTCCGCGGCGGTACGGCTGATGCAGCGGATCCCGGCGGGCGAGCCGATGCCCCGTCTGCCCGAGCGGTTGTGGCGTTACCGGGTCGACCACGACCACGTGGTGACCGGGGCCGCGTACGCCAACGGGGGCAACCTGTTCGCCTGGGCGAACCGGGAGCTGCGGTTGCCCCGGGGCGCCGAGCTGGACGCGGCGTTGGCGCTGGTGCCGGCGGGCGGTGGCCGACCGGCGGACCCCCGCTTCGGCGGCGACCGGGCGCCCGGGCTGGTGCCGGCGGGCAGCGGTGAGCTGCGCGGTCTCAGCTTCGGCACCACCGCGGTCGACATCCTGGCCGGGCTGATGCAGGGGCTGTGTGACCTGGTGGCCGACGATCTCAGGGTGCTGGAGTCCACCATCGACAAACCGGTCGGTGTGGTGCTCGGCGGTGGGGCGGTGGCCGCGTCGGTGTGGTGGCGGCAGGCGTTCGCCACCGTGCTCGCACCGCGGCCGGTGTCGCATCAGCGCAACCCGGAAATCGGCGCCACCGGGGCCGCGTTGGTGGCGTTGGGGCGCTTCGGTGACGCGATCGAGCTCGCCGGCATCGGCCGGACGGACGAGCTTGTTTTACCGACCACGGCAGGACGTTCGCACCCGCAGTATCCTTCCTGAACCCCAGCCTCGCCCGGGCCGTTGACAGCGGTACCGAGCCTGGTTGGATGGACTGCGCTCCCCCGACCGCGGTGGACGCGGTAGGACGGAGGAGGCAGGGTGGCGGCAGGTCCCGACCCGGCGAACGGCGCGGTGTCGAACCATCGCCGGCGTCGCTTCGATGTCCGAGTTGTTCCGCATCGACGGCGGTCGCCGTTCCGGCTGCGCGACTGGCGGATGAGCACGAAGCTCGCCACCGTGCTCGTGGTGCCGTCGATGGCGTTCCTCCTGCTCGCCGGAGTGCAGACCAGCACCCTGGTGGGGCGGACGACGGCGTTGAACGACTTCTCCAGTCAGGTCGGCATCGGCCGGCAGATCACCGCGGCGGTGCACCAGCTCCAGCAGGAGCGGGACCGCTCGGCGGGGGAGTTGGCCGAGCTGCGTAAGGGTGGTGACCGGCAGACCACCGCGAACGACCTGAAGCCGTTGCAGGCGGCCACGGACAGGGCCATCGTGGACCTCAGTCGGGCCGCCGAGCCGTTGGCGGACGCGGACGCGTCCTGGCGGGTCGCCTTCTCCGAGGCGTTGGAGACGTACGACCAGGTGGTCGACATCCGCTCGGCGATTCCGCCGGCGGTGCTCAGCAACGAGACCATCCTGGGCAACTACAACCGGGCCGTCGGGTCGTTGCTGGATCTGCTCGCCGAGCCGAAGCCGGGCCAGAACCAGCCGGCGTTGAACGACGCGGTGCTGCGCTACGTCCAGTTGGCCCGGGTCAAGGAGCTCTCCTCGCGGGTGGGGGCCCAGCTCTACGCCGCCTCCCGTGCCGGCGGGTACGGCACCGAGGACCGGGTGGTCCTCGCCGACCTGCGCGGTCAGCAGCTGACCGCGCTCGGCGCGTTCCGGGTGGCCGCGACGAGCGCGCAGATCCAACGCTACGACGAGACCTCGGTGTCGCCGATGTTCCTGGTCGCCACCGGGTTGGAGGAGCGCAGCCTGTCCTCTGGTGGCGCGTCGCCCCAGGTGCTGCCGTCGGAGCAGTGGTGGTCGGCCAGCCAGCAGCGTCAGGAGTTGCTGCGCCAGCTTGAGGCGGGCGTGCTCGACGACGCCGTGCGGCAGGCCGAGGAGGCCAGCGATGATCAGCTGCGGACGACGCTGCTGGTCGTCGGTGGGGTCGCCACCGTCCTGCTGGCCGCGCTGCTGATCTCGTTGCTGATCGGGCGGTCGGTGGCCCGGTCGATGCGGCGGCTGCGCAGTCAGGCGCTGCGCATCGCCCAGGTCGAGTTGCCGGACGCGCTGGACCGCCTGAAGACCGTGACCGGTGGTGTACCCCGGATCGAGGTCGCGCCGGCGGTGGTCCGCTCGCTCGACGAGATCGGCGAGTTGGCCGAGGCGTTCGTGGCGGTGCACCGCAGCGCGGTCACGGTCGCCGTCGAGCAGGCGCTGATGCGGCGCAACGTCAACGCGATGTTCGTCAACCTGGCCCGCCGCAGCCAGGTGCTGGTGGAGCGCCAGTTGGAGTTGCTCGACGACCTGGAGCGCGAGGAGAGCGACCCGGACCAGCTTGAGAACCTGTTCAAGCTCGACCACCTGGCCGCCCGGATGCGTCGTAACGACGAGAGTCTGCTGGTGCTCGCCGGCACCGACTCCACCCGACGGTGGAACCGGCCGGTCGGCCTCGGTGCGGTGCTGCTGGCAGCCGCGGCCGAGATCGAGCAGTACCAGCGGGTCCGCAACGAGTCGGTGGCCGACGTGTACGTGGTCGGGCACGCCGTGGGTGAGTTGGTGCACCTGCTCGCCGAGCTGCTGGAGAACGCCACTGCCTTCTCCCGCCCGGACACCGTGGTGGTGGTGACCGCCCGGGTCGAGGCGGAGGCCCCGCTGATCGAGATCGTCGACCGTGGTCTGGGCATGAGCCCGGCGGCTCTGGTGCAGGCGAACGAGGTGCTTGCCAGTCCGCCGGCCGCGGACGTCGCGGCGGTGGAGCGGATGGGTCTCTTCGTGGTCAGCCACCTGGCGGCCCGGTTGGGCGTACGGGTGTGGTTGGCCGGCGGCGAGGACGGTCTGGTCGCCCGGCTCTCCCTGCCGGCGGAGTTGCTGGCGCCGGCGGGCACCGTGGAGCTGGACGCGCCCCCGTCGGCGCGGATGCTGGCGGCCACTGCGGCGCGCGGGGTGGCGTCGCCGTCCGGTGCGCTGCGGCAGTCCGCTGCCCCGTTGCCGGCCGGACTGGTGCGGGACCTGCCGGTGGCCGGCCGGCCGCCGGGCGTCGGTGTGCCGCGTCAGGGCCGCCCGGTGCCGGTGCGCGCCGAGGACGTGTTGAACCCGCCCGCCGCTCGTGGTGCCGGCGGGGGCTGGTATTCGCGGCAGGGCCCGGCCGCGCCGGTGGTGCCCGCACCGGCGGCGCCGCCGAGCATCCCGGTGACGGCCGGCACCAATGAGCGGGGGTTGCCGGTGCGGGTGCCCATGGCGCAGTTGAGCGCGGTCACCCGTTCGGCACAACCGATGACGGCACCAACCCGCACCGACCCGGACCCGGAGGCGGTCGGCGGCATGCTCTCGCGGCTCTACAGCGGGGTACGGCGCGCCGAGGCTGAGGACACCACCGAGATACCCGTGCCACCGTCCGGGGGGCACGACGAAGGGGGACGACGACAGTGACGACGTTGAGCCAGGAGGCGCGTGACCTGAGCTGGCTGGTGAGCGCGTTCGCGGAGCGGGTGCCGGGTGTGGCGCACGCGGTGGTGGTCTCCTCCGACGGGCTGCTGGTGGCGATCTCCGACCACCTGCCCCGTGACAACGCGGACAAGCTCGCCGCGGTGACCTCCGGGCTGATGAGTATCACCGCTGGCGCGGCCTCGATGTTCGACGGCGATGTCGTCAAGCAGACGGTGGTCGAGATGGGCCGCGGCTACTTCCTGGTGATGCAGATCCGCGACGGGTCGATTCTGGCCACGTTGGCCGCCGGTGACGCGGACATCGGCGTGGTGGGCTACGAGATGGCCAGGTTGGCGAAGCAGGCGGGGGAGATGCTCACCCCGGCCCTGCGGGCGGAGTTGCAGCAGGCGCTGCCCCGCTGAGTGCGCCGGCCGAGGCCCGGACGGTCACCGGCTCACCCGAGCCGAGCCGTCCGGGCCCGGGCGTCCGGGTGGCGGCGCGGTCAGAAGCCGCCGTCGGCGATGACGGACCGGTACCAGACGGCGGAGTTCTTGAGCACCCGCCGCTGGGTGGCGTAGTCGACGTAGACGAGGCCCCAGCGCTGGTCGTAGCCCTGGTCCCACTCGAAGTTGTCAAGCAGTGACCAGACGTGGAAGCTCTCCAGCGGCACCCCGTCGGCGATGGCCCGGTGCGCGGCGGTGAGGTGGTCGCGCAGGAAGGTGATGCGGCCGTTGTCCTGGACGGTGTCGTCGGTGCCCAGGGTGTCCGGTGTGGGCAGCCCGTTCTCGGTGATGGTGAGCGGGATCGGGCCGTAGTCGCGGGTGACCCGGGTCAGGAGGTCGTACATCCCCTCGGGGTAGATCTGCTGCCATTCGGCCTCGGAGGTCGCCCAGCGGTGTGCGGTGCCGCCGTCGGCGGTGACGTAGATCGGGGTGTAGTACTGCACGGCCAGCAGGTCGATCGGCGCGGAGATGATCTTCAAGTCGCCGTCGCGGATGCCCTGGGCCATCCGGCTGTGCGGGCCGAGGTCGGCGAGCAGGTCCTCCGGGTAGCTGCCCCGCAGCACGGAGTCGAGGTAGAGGCGGTTCTCGTAGCCGTCGTAGAGGTGGGCGGCCGCGGCGGCCTGCGGGGAGTCGTCGGCGGGGTAGCACGGGTGCAGGTTGAGCGCGGGGCCGATGCGGCTGTCGCTGCCGGTGGCCCGCAGCGCGCCGACGGCGAGCCCGTGGGCGAGTTGCAGGTGGTGGGCGACCAGGTAGGCGGCGTCCGGGTCCCGTCGGCCGGGGGCGTGGTGGCCGGTGAGGTAACCGTTCTGCACGACGGTCTTGGGCTCGTTGATGGTGAGCCAGGCCGGCACCCGGTCGCCGAGGGCGCGGAAGACCACGTCGGCGTAGTCGGCGAAGCGCTGGGCGGTGTCGCGTGACTCCCAGCCGCCGGCGTCCTGCAGCGCCTGGGGCAGGTCCCAGTGGAACAGGGTGGCCATCGGGGTGATCCCGCGCTCGTGCAGACCGTCGAGGAGGCGGCGGTAGAAGTCGAGGCCACGTTGGTTGGGCGTGCCGGTGCCGTCGGGCTGGATCCGGGGCCAGGAGATCGAGAAGCGGTAGCTGCGCAACCCGAGGTCACGCATGAGGTCGAGGTCCTCGGCGTAGCGGTGGTAGTGGTCGATGGCCACGTCGCCGGTGTCGCCGTTGCGGGTGCGCCCCGGAACGCGGCTGAAGGTGTCCCAGACCGATTCGCCGCGCCCGTCCTCCTTGGTGGCACCCTCGATCTGGTAGGCGGAGGTGGCCGCGCCCCAGCCGAAGGTGTCCGGGAAGCGCAGCGGGCCGGCGGGCCCAGTAGGTATCGACATGGATTCTCCTCATGGATACGGGACCACCGCCGAAGATTCGGGAGCGCTCCCATGATAGGGCAGGCGCTGCCAGCCGGTCAGCCGGCCGTCAGAGCGGCAGGCGTTGGCGGGTGAGAGGCGGGTGTGGCCCCGAGCAGCGAACGAGGCCGTCCGGGCGGCGCGGTGCGCCTGTCCCGTCGGCCTCTTTTCCTATCGTGTACGGGGGTTTAGTGTGGGGACGGGGGAGGGCAACCCCCGTCCCCACCGTAACTGCACACACACGGGCGAGATTTGGGTCCTGCCGTGCGTGTCGCGCGGGAGCCGGGCCACGCGAGTGGCTCTGGTTCCACCTCCCTCCATGTGGCGGGACGATGGCTGACGACGGCGTCCGGGCTGGCCCGTCGTCGGCCCTCGGTCTGGTTCCCCGGGCTCGTCAGAGACGATCCCAGCGATCTTCTTGTTGGAACCTTGTCGATGGAAGCGCTCCCATCGACCGATGTTGCGACTGTAACGCCCGTCACGCCTTTGTGAAAGCCCCAAAACGAGATCGAAACAAGGAGCTGATCCGGCGCTCCGCGCGCTTGTTGTGGGAGCGCTTCCATGGCACACTGTCGATTCGACGCGGCACGAGCCACACCGCGTGAGTGCGGGTCCACCGAGGGCAGCCGGCAGCACCAGCTCCGGTCACGGTCACCCGATCAGCCGGCGGGACCCCTCCCGTGCGGGCTGCACCGCCGTACCCCGGCCGGGCCCGGGGGAAGACCACCTTCCCGGCGCCTCGACATCCCCGCGGACCACCACCCTCGCGGGCAGGCGCCTTCGCCGGGACCATCCCGGCCTGGCCCGAGGAGACACCGCGCACATGAGACAACTGGCACGACGCCGTCGAGTGGCGATAGTCGCCGCCGCCGTGCTCGCCGTCGGCGGGGTGACCCTGCCCGCCGGTGCCGCACAGGCCGCGCCCGCCTGCGACGTGGTCTACGCGACCAACGACTGGAACACCGGCTTCACCGCCAACGTCACCATCAAGAACCTGGGCGACCCGATCACCAACTGGACGCTCAAGTGGACCTTCCCGACCAGCGGGCAGCGCGTCACCCAGGGCTGGTCGGCCCGGTTCAGCCAGTCCGGCAGCGAGGTCACCGCGACCAACGAGTCGTACAACGGCAACATCGGCACCGGGGGATCCACCACCATCGGCTTCAACGGCGCCCACACCGGGAGCAACCCGAAGCCCACCGCGTTCACCCTGAACGGCACGCCCTGCAACGGCACCCCGGCCAACCAGCCGCCGACGGTCTCGCTGGGCCTGCCGAGCGGGCCGTTCACCGCGCCGGCCGACGTGCCGCTGACCGCGACCGCGAGTGACCCGGACGGGACGATCAGCAAGGTCGAGTTCTACCGCAACGGCCTGCTGATCAACACCGACACCAGCGCGCCGTACGCCTACACCCAGGAGGACCTGCCGGCCGGCAGTTACACCGTGCAGGCCAAGGCGTACGACAACGGCAACGGCATCGGGGTCGACGAGAAGGCGTTCACCGTCGGCGCCGCCAGCGGTCCGACCCTGGTCGCCACGCCGTCCGCGGTGAGCGTGAGTGAGGGTGGCACCTCCACCTTCAACCTGAAGCTCAGCTCCGCACCGACGGCAAGCGTGCCGGTCACCCTCACCCGCACCGGCGACGCGGACATCACCGTCTCGCCGACCAGCGCCACGCTGACCCCGAGCAACTGGAACACCGGGGTCACCGTCACGGTCGCCGCGGCGGAGGACACCGACACCCTCGGTGGTGCCGCCACCATCACCGCCGCCGCCACGGGTCTCGCCTCGCTTGCGGTCACCGCCACCGAGATCGACAACGACACCCCGGGCGGCGACAACACCTACATCGCGAAGTTCCTCGAGCAGTACGGCAAGATCAAGAACTCGGGCTACTTCAGCCCCGAGGGCGTGCCGTACCACTCGGTGGAGACGCTGATCGTGGAAGCACCCGACCACGGTCACGAGACCACCTCCGAGGCGTTCAGCTTCTGGCTCTGGCTGGAGGCGAACTACGGGCGGGTCACCCAGAACTGGGCCCCGTTCAACAACGCCTGGACGGTGATGGAGAAGTACATCATCCCGACGCACGCCGACCAGCCGACCTCCGGCTCGGCGGGCACCCCGCAGTACGCCGCGGAGTACAACCTGCCCAGCCAGTACCCCTCGGCCCTGAACCCGAACATCTCGGTCGGGCAGGACCCGCTCCGCTCGGAGCTGCAGTCCACCTACGGCACCGGCGACATCTACGGCATGCACTGGCTGATGGACGTCGACAACACCTACGGGTTCGGCCGCTGCGGTGACGGCACCACCAAGCCCGCCTACATCAACACCTTCCAGCGGGGCACCCAGGAGTCGGTGTGGGAGACCATCCCGCAGCCCTCCTGCGACACCTTCAAGCACGGCGGCCAGTACGGCTACCTCGACCTGTTCGTCAAGGACACCGGCGCCCCCGCCAAGCAGTGGAAGTACACAAACGCCCCGGACGCCGACGCCCGCGCCGTGCAGGCCGCGTACTGGGCGCTGACCTGGGCCAAGGCGCAGAACAAGCAGGCCGACGTCGCGGCGACCATCGCCAAGGCCGCCAAGATGGGCGACTACCTGCGGTACGCGATGTTCGACAAGTACTTCAAGAAGATCGGCAACTGCGTCGGGGCGAGCACCTGCCCCGCCGGCAGCGGCCGGGACTCAGCGCACTACCTGCTGTCCTGGTACTACGCCTGGGGCGGCGCGTACGACACCAGCCAGAACTGGTCCTGGCGGATCGGCTCCAGCCACAACCACTTCGGCTACCAGAACCCGTTCGCGGCCTGGGCGCTGACCAACACCCCGGAGCTGGCGCCGAAGTCGCCGACCGCCGCAAGCGACTGGACCAAGAGCTTCGAGCGCCAGCTCGAGTTCTACACCTGGCTGCAGTCCGCCGAGGGCGGCATCGCCGGCGGTGCCACCAACAGCTGGGACGGCAGCTACGCCCAGCCGCCGTCGGGCACCAGCACCTTCTACGGCATGTTCTACGACGTCGACCCGGTCTACAACGACCCGCCGTCGAACCAGTGGTTCGGCATGCAGGCCTGGTCGATGCAGCGCATCGCCGAGCTGTACCTGCAGACCGGCAACGCGAAGGCCAAGGCGCTGCTGGACAAGTGGGTGCCGTGGGCGATCGCCAACACCACGCTCGGCACCACCTGGTCGATCCCGTCGGACATGGCGTGGACCGGTCAGCCGACCACCTGGAACCCGACCAACCCGCAGCCCAACACCGGCCTGCACGTCGAGGTGATCAGCAAGGGCCAGGACGTCGGTGTCGCCGCCGCCTACGCCCGGATCCTGATCGCGTACGCGGCCAAGTCGGGCAGCACGGCGGCGAAGACCACCGCCAAGGGTCTGCTCGACGCGCTGTCGGCCGCCAGCGACGCCAAGGGTGTCTCCACCACCGAGAAGCGTGGCGACTACCGGCGCTTCGACGACGTCTACAACGCGTCCACCGGGCAGGGCCTCTACGTCCCGCCGGGCTGGACCGGGAAGATGCCGAACGGTGACGCCATCGCCGCCGGCAAGAGCTTCCTCGACATCCGGTCCTTCTACAAGAACGACCCGGACTGGCCCAAGGTGCAGGCGTACCTGAACGGTGGTCCGGAGCCCGAGTTCAACTACCACCGGTTCTGGGCACAGGCTGACGTCGCCATGGCGTACGCCGACTACGGCAGCCTGTTCCCGAACGGCTGAGACGACCCGGGGTGGGTGGCGTGGACCGCCCACCCCGGGATCCGGCCCGGTCCGGGGAACGACGGACCGGGGCCGGCGGACGGCCTGACACCCACGGTCAGGCCGGGGTGGGCCGGCCATCTGGCCGACGCAGCGGATCGGTCGGCCCACCCCACCGCCCGGACTGAAGCTAGCCGCGAAAAAGCCCAGAAATTCAGGCCGTCGCGGGATCACACCGAGGACTGTGACGGAGTAACGTACGTCACCGGAGAGGCCGCTCCCCCCGTGGCGGCCTCTCCACTTATTTGCCCCGAGTCCGGCCGCGCCCGATCCAGTCAGCGGGGCCGCGTGACCGGGTGACGCAGCCCCGGGTGCCCGGCCGGCAGCGAACGCCGCAGCACCACCCAGCTCAGCGCCAACGCCGCGGCGACCAGCGGCCAGGTCAGCGCCACCCGGGCCACCACCAGCGCGAGCACCTGCCCACCCAGGTAGAGCGGCACGAACACGGCCAGCCGCAGCAGGTAGGTCGCCGTCCACACCCAACTGGCCCGGCCGTAGCCGCGCAGCAGCGCCGGATCGCGCCGCCACCGGGCACGCTGGCCCAGCACCGCGCCCACCAGCACACCCAGCAGCGGCCAGCGCACCACGATGCTGACCGTCCACGCCAGAGCGCTCGCTGCGTTGGACAACACCTGGATCAGAAAGAAGTTCTCGGCCCGGCCGGTGCGCACCGCGATCAACGCCGCGACGCAGACGGCGAGCAGCCCGATCAGCACCGAGCGCGGCCGGTCACCGCGGCGCAGCCGTACGCCGGCCACCACCGCGCCCACGGCCAACGCCGCGCCGACCCCGCCCCACAGCGACTCGCCGCCCAGCAGCCAGCCCGCCGCGAAGGCCAGCGGCGGCAGGGTGGCGTCGACGGCACCGCGCCGCCCGCCCAGCAGATCCGTCAACGACTCGGCCCGCGCCGGCTCTGCCGGACCGGTGTCGGCACCGGCCCGCGCCGGCCCTGTCGGACCGGTGTCGGCGCTGGTGCGCGCCGGCTCCGCCGGCCCCCGGCCGTCACCCACCCGTCGCTGCGGACCGGGCTCGGTCGGGTCGCTGTCGCGCTCCGGTGCTCCGCTCACCACCGCCTCCTCGCCTCCGGCACAACCTAACCGGCGATTGGCGGCAGGCCACCGATCGGAGCGCCGACACCTGCCGCTACGGTGTGCGGATGCGCGCGACGGCACGGGGTTGGACCGCGGTCTGGTTGGTCGTACTGGCCCTCGTCCAGGCGGCTGCCTTCCTCGCCGTGTGGCGGGTGGCCGTGCACTCCGAGGTCGGTCAGTGGGTGGACACGGTCGCCCTCACCGGCAACCGGATCGGGCAGGACACCATCGACGGTCCGGTCGACCGGATCCTCAACGCGATGTCGGTGGTCTCACTGCTGGCCGCGACCGCGACGATCGGGTTCATCGCCCTGATCCGGGGGCGGATCGCCCTGGCGATCACGGCGACCCTGCTGATCGCCGGCGCGAACGTCACGACCCAACTGCTCAAGTACGGGCTGAACCGGCCCGACTACGGTGTCGACCCGGAACGCGCCGCGGTGGGCAACAGCCTGCCCAGCGGGCACGCCACGGTGGCCGCCTCGGTGGCGGTCGCGTTGATGCTCGTGCTGCCGCGCAAGGTGCGGGCCGCCGGTGCCTTCATCGGTGCCGGCTACGCCGCGGCCGCCGGGGTGGCCACCCTCTCCGCCGGCTGGCACCGGCCCAGCGACGCGGTCGCCGCGTACCTCGTGGTGGGTGTGTGGGCGGCGTTGGCCGGGCTGCTCCTGTTGATCACCCAGCGGGAGCAGGCCGAGATCGCCCCGGGTGACGCGCACCGGGTCGCGGCGCTGGTGCTCGGGCTCGGCGGTGTGCTCGCCCTGGTCGCCTGCGGGTTCTCCCTGGCCTGGCTGCTCGACCTGCGCGACACCGGGCCGGAGGAGTTGGCCCGCCGGCCGCTGTTCGTCGGGTACGCGGGCAGCGCCGCCGGGATCGCCGGCGCGATGGCCGTGGTGATGGCGTTGGCGCTCACCGTCGTGCACCGGCTGGTGCCCCGGGTCAAGGGCTGAGCCGCCGGGTGGAGCCGGTTCGGGCGGCGTTCGCGGCCGAGTGCGGACGGTTCGGCGGGGTGCTGTCCGAGCTGACCGACGATGATCTCGGCCGGCCCACCGACTGCCCTCCGTGGACCGTTCGGGACCTGGTCGCGCACGTCCGCACCGGGGTCGGCCGGCTGGCCGACATGCTCGCCGCGCCGGCCCCGCCCCGCGCCGAGGTGGACGCCGCCGGGTACTTCGGCGTCGCGAAGTTCACCGCCGAGGTCGACGCCGACCGGATCGCCGGTGGACAGCGGGAGGCGCTGCGGGTGGGCCGGGCGGCGCTGGCGACCGAGTTCGACCGGGCCTGGCGGGCCACCGAGGCGGCGGTCGCCGCCGCGCCGCCGGACCGGGTGGTGCGAACGCGGCACGGCGACGCGATGCTCGTCGGCGAGTTCCTGCGCACCCGGGTCGTCGAGGTGGGTGCGCACGGGTTGGATCTGGCCGCCGCGCTGGGCCGGCCCGCGTGGCTCACCACATCGGCGGCGGCGGTCATCGGCGACCTGCTCACCGACGGGCGGCCGACTCCGGCGGGGTTGGGCTGGGACCGGCCGGCCCTGATCCGCAAGGTCACCCGCCGGGTGGCGTTGACCGCCCCGGAGCGGGCCGTGATCGACGCCGCCGGCTTCCGGTGGCTCTCCTTCGGTCGCTGACCCCGCGCGCCGTCGGCCGCAGCCCCTGCGGCGCGAGCCCGACCCCGAGGTCCGTGCAACTTCGGGGAAACTGTCCCCTCGGGGCTCCTGGACGCAGCAGTTTCCCCGAAACTGTGCGGATCTTGAAGGGGCGACGGTGGGGCGCGTCGGGTCAGCTCGCGGCGCGCGGGGCGGGGACGTGCGGGACGACACCGCGCAGGTGGCTGAGCACCACCGGGTCGATGCGACCCGGCACCAGCCGCTCCTCCAGGTTTTCCAGGCCGGCCCAGGAGACCAACGCCGCTTCCGTGTCGTCGGCGTGCACGGGATGGCCGAGCGCGGTGAGCAACGCCGCCACCTCGGCGGCGACCGCGCCGCTCAGGTCCAGCAGGGTGGCCGGGTCCGGCCGCCCGAACAGCATGGTGTGCACCGTGAGCAGCCGGCCCAACTCGGTGACCGGCTCCGGGTGGTCGTCCACGCGCAGGTCCACCACCACGTCGCTGGTGCCGCCGTACCCGGCGCCGCGCTCGACCACCAGCAGCCCGGCGCTCTGCCGACCCCGCCGGTCGCCGCCGGCCTCGTCGCCGGCCCGCAGCGCGGCGACCAGCCGCTCGGCGAACGGCAGTGCCGCTCCGGCCTCCCAGGCCGCGCCGAGGGCGTCCACGACCTCCGGCCCGGTGAGGATGTTGCCCTGTGCGGCCCACCCGTCGCCGGCCCGCCCGCCGGCCCACGGGTGGCAGGCCGGCCCGGTCCAGGTGGCACCGGCACCGCTGGCCCCCACCACGCCGAGTTGGCGGTGGTCCCGTTCCGGGTCGGCGGCGATCAGCCCGGCCACCACGTCGGCGGGGGCCACCCCGGTGCGCAGCAGGGTGAGGCCCTGCGGGCGGTAGGCGAGGTTGACGTGGGCCTGGGTGGCCAGCGCACCGACCTCGGCGGCGGCGGCCGGCACCAACGCCCCGGCGGCGAGAAACTTGCTGGCGACGGCGACGCCGTGCAGGCGGCCGTCGGCGGAGCGGGCGACGAGCGAGAAGGTCACCGGCCGACATTAGCCCTCCGCGCCGCGAAGACTCGGGTACGCGGGGCTCAGGGCGTGTGTCAAAGCCCCTTGCCGGACCGCCGCCTGGACTCCGCCTCGGCTCGGCCGAGGACTTTGACACACGCCCTAGAACGGCGGTGCGGCGGGCTCCGGCGGGGCGCCGTGGGCCCGGCGGGCGTCAGCCACCGCGACCGCGGCCAGCACCACCGCCCCGACCGCGGTCGCGGCGACCCCGGGCAGGTGCCGCAGCGGCACGGCCGACGCCAGCAGCACCAGCAGGGCGATCCACCGGGACGGGGAGACCCGTGCGAACACCTCGTACTCCAGGCGGGACCGCCCGGCCAGGAAAAGGATCGGACCGCCGAGCACCATGACCAGCCACGGCCCGGGGATCCGCTCCAGCGGACTCTCGATGATCAGCTCGTACCCGATCGCGGTGGCGGCGAGACCGATCACCATCAGCAGGTGGGTGTCGGCGGCGGACCGGCCGATGTTCGCGGGGTGCCGGGCCTTCGTCACCGCCTCGCCCAGGATCCGCCCGGCCCGCTGCACGTAGATCCGCCACAGCATGATCGAGGTGGCGAGCGCCAGCGCGAACGCCCACGCGTGCCCCGCCTCGTACGGGCCCTTGCTGTACGCGAAACCGGCCACCAGGATCGTCTCGCCAAGCGCGACGAGGAAGAACTGCTGGTACCGCTCGGCCAGGTGCTCGCCGGCGATCTCCCACTTGGAGATCCTCGAGCGGCCCAGGCCGGGCACCGGCCAGCCGCAGCGGGCCGCCAGGTACTCGAACGCCAGCGCCGTCGACCAGAGCACCACCTGCGCGTTGGTGCCCAGCATCGCGCCGCTGATCCAGAGCACCCCGCTCAGCGCGAAGATCACCGCCATCCGTACCTTCAGCCGGCGGTACGGGTGCGCGCCCAACGCGATCGACAGGATCACCGGCCGGGTCACCTGGGCGATCACGTACGCCACCGCGAACATCAGCGCGGTCTGGCTGAACGCCCGGGGGATCGCGACGCCCATCAGCATGCTGCACACCAACGCGGTGATCACCACGGTCTGCAGCGGCACCCGGTAGGGGTCGTAGCGGCTGGTCGTCCACGCGGTGCCCTGCCAGACCGCCCAGAGCGCGAGCAGCAACAGCAGGGTCTTGCCGCTGCCGGTGACCGCCTCCCAGATGTACTTCCGGCCCGTCTCCTCGGTCAGGTCCTCGAATGCGCGCGCCGAGATCCGGGTGAGCGCGAAGACGTACACCAGGTCGAAGAAGAGTTCCAGGAAGGTGGCCCGGCCCGGGGTGGCCACCCCGGGGACCGGCTCCAGGTGTCCTGCCGCCCTGGAACCCATGGTCAGCGGCCTGCGCCGTCGGTCCGGTCCACCTCGAAGTGGTAGCACTTCCCGTCGGCCCGTACGGCCGGAAGCTGGCGATTCTGCCCAACCCGGGGATCTTGCCCGGGGCCTGCGTCAACGGGCACGATCGATCGGTGACGAATCGATGGGGTATGACGGTGCCGCTGGGCGGGATCGCGCTGGCGCACCACGACGCGGCCTACGCGGCGCTCGACCGGGCCGGGTTCACCGACGTCTGGTCCTCCGAGGTCGCCGGGACCGACGCGTTCACCCCGTTGGCGCTCGCCGCGGCCTGGCAGCCGGGGCTGCGGCTCGGCACCGCGATCACCCCGGTCTTCACCCGGGGGCCCGGGTTGCTGGCGATGAGCGCGGCGGCGCTTGCCGAGGCCGCGCCGGGCCGGTTCGCGCTCGGCATCGGCGCGTCCTCACCGGTGCTCGTCCGGGACTGGAACGCGGTGCCGTTCGACGAGCCGTTCCGCCGCACCCGCGACGTGCTGCGTTTCCTGCGCGCCGCGCTGGCCGGTGAGACCGTCGACGAGGTCTACGACACGTTCACCATCCGCCGCTTCACACTTGAAGCACCACCGGCGACGCCACCGCCGATCCTGCTCGCCGCGCTGCGCCCGGGGATGCTGCGGCTGGCCGGCGCGGAGGCCGACGGGGTCATCCTCAACTGGCTCGGCGCCGACGACGTGCCGCGTGCCCTGGCCGAGCTGGGCGAGCGGCGGGCCGGCTTCGAGGTCGCCGCCCGGATCTTCGTCTGCCCCACCGAGGACACCGCCTACGCCCGGGCGCTGGGCCGCCGGCTCATCACCAGCTACCTCACCGTGCCGGCGTACGCCGAGTTCCACCGCTGGCTCGGCCGCGACGAGACGCTCGCGCCGATGTGGGCGGCGTGGGCCGCCGGTGACCGGCGCGGCGCCAACGCGGCGGTGCCCGACGAGGTGGTCGACGCGTTGGTGCTGCACGGCTCCCCGGAGCGGTGTCGCGCCGAGGTGCGCCGCTACGCGGACGCCGGTGTGGACGTGCCGATCATGGCGCTGCTGCCCACCCCCGAGGTCAGCGCCGGCGGCGCGGACGCGCTGCTCGGCCTGATCACCCGGTTGGGCACCACCTCCGTGGAGGTGGCAGCGTGAACCTCACCGACCGGATCGTCGTGGTCACCGGCGCGGCCGGCGGCATCGGCGCGGCGCTGTCGCGCCGGTTCGCCGCCGAGGGGGCCGCCGCCGTGGTGGTCGCCGACCTGGACGCCGAGGCGGCCCGCGCGGTGGCCGAGGACATCGGCCCGGTCGCGCACCCCCGCGCCGTCGACGTCACCGACGAGGAGCAGGTCCGCGCGCTTGTCGCCGACACCGAGCAGCGGTACGGCCGGATCGACCTGTTCTGCGCCAACGCGGGGGTGACCACCGGCGGGGGAGTGGAGGTCGACGACGCCGGGTGGGACCGGGCGTGGCGGGTCAACATGCTCGCCCACGTCTACTCGGCCCGCGCGGTGCTGCCCGGGATGCTCACCCGCGGCGGTGGGCACCTGCTGCACACCTGCTCGGCGGCGGGTGTGCTGACGGCGGTGGGCGACGCCGCGTACACGGCGACGAAGCACGCCTCGGTGGGGTTCGCCGAGTGGTTGGCGATCACCTACCGGGACCGGGGCATCCGGGTCAGCGCGCTCTGCCCGCAGGGGGTGGACACCCCGATGCTCGCTGACGGGCTCGCCGAGGGGCACCTGGGTGCGCGGGTGGTCGCCGCGTCCGGTGCGGTGCTCACCCCGGACGAGGTCGCCGCGGCGGCTGTCGCCGGGCTGGCCGAGGAGCGTTTCCTGATCCTGCCGCACCCCGAGGTCGCCGACTACGCGCGCCGCCGCGCCGAGGACCCGGACGGCTGGCAGGCCGGCATGCGCAAACTCATCCGCCGGTTGACCTCCTGACGGGTCAGGGCGCCGGAACGCGCCCGGCGGCCAGGAGGTGGGAACTGGCGGCGATCAGCGCCGGCTCGCTGCTGTAGACCCGAGCGAGGTCCACCGCCGCGGCGAAGACCGCGTCCCGCGCCGGCCCGTTCGCCGCCGCCTCCGCTGCCGTCCAGGCCGGGCCCTCGACCCCATGTACGACGATGTCGGTCAGCCCCACGGCGGAGCACTCGTCGGTGATCTCCTCGACCCGGTGGAAGTAGGCGTGGGTGAAACCGAGGCGCGGATCGTTGACGCCGTCGCTCAGCAGCGCCCGGGCCTCGTCGAGCAGTCTCTCGTCGAGTCGTCCGGTGGCGGCGGCGTCCAGCGGGCCGGCGAACCGGGAGATGGCAGCGGCCACGACGAGGCCGCCGGGGCGGGTGACCCGGGCCGCCTCGCGGAGGGCCTGAAGCCGGTCGGCTCGGCGGACCAGGTGGTAGAGCGGGCCGAGGAGCAGCGCGGCGTCGTACGTGTCGTCGGCGTCGGGGAGCGCACGCGCGTCGGCGACCCGCGCGTCGACCGGAGGGTGCCCGTCGCCTGCCTGCGCGACGTGACTCGGTACCAGGTCGACGAGGCGGACGTCGTAGCCGGCGACGACGAGAGCCCGCGCGTACTCGCCGGTGCCTCCACCGATGTCCAGCACCCGGGCACCCGGGTCGGGGAGGAGATCGCGCAGGAGCTGCATGGTGCGGATCCACTCCAGTCGCGCCTGCGGCCTGCCGGTGAGCCGCTGGTCCTCGCGGTAGTGCCGCGTGTAGTAGTCGACGATGTCGCTCGCATGCGTGTCCACGCGTCGATGGTCGCCGGTGGACGGTGCGCGGGGCCACCGTGTTTCGCCCGGACCCGCCCCCGGACCCGCCCCCGGCCCCGCCCCCGGCCCTGCCCCCGGACCCTGCCGTCGCTGATCAAGAGGTTTGCGTCAGGAGGAGGCCCGCAGCCGACGCAAAGCTCTTGATCACCGCGAGGAGCGGCGGGCGTGGCGCAGGGGAGTGGGGTTGACCGACCAGAGCAGGCGGCGCCACCAGGGGCGGGCGGAGCGCAGGCTGGTCACGTAGGCGGTGGACAGCTCGGCGGCGCGAGCCGCCTGGTCGGATGTCGCGGCGCCGGGGGCGAAGCCCACCTGGTTGAGCAGGGTGGCCAGTTCGTCGACGGCCGGGGCGGACGAGTCAGCCGAAGCCGGGCCACCGGCGGTTGTTGCGTCGCCGGTGCCTGCTCGGTCGTCACCGGCGGCCGTTTCGTCGCCCGAGGCGCCCGCTCGGGCGTCGGCGAGAGCGCGGTGGGCGTGCCCGGCGACCTCGGTGGCGGCCAGGTCGTCCCCGATCGGTCTGCCGGCCAGCCGGAGCGCGTCGGTGACCTCCCGCCAGGCGCCGGCGATGCGCTGGCCGGGGTCGCCCCGCACGAGCCGGCTGCGGGTCAGGGAGCGGCGCATCGCTAGCAGAGTGAGCAGGAGCGCCCCGACCACCAGCAGCAGGCCGCCGCTGCCGCCGGCGACAAGCACCGGCGTGGAGATCCCGTCGTTGCCGGGCTTGGCGTCGGCACCGGCTGCGGGCTCCGGTGAGGTGCTCGGCTCGGCGGTCGGCGCCGGTGCCTCCGACGGGGGCGGGTCCTCAGGTGTTGGACGGAAGTCCTCCTCCACCGGTCGCGGTTCGTCGTTCGGGCGGGGCAGTGGGTCGAACGCCACCCAGCCGAGCCCGTCGAAGAGCACCTCCGGCCAGGCGAACGCGTCACCGGCAAGCACCGGCCCCTGCCCGCTGGTCCGGAAGCCCACCACCACCCGCGTCGGGAGCCCGGAGAGTCTGCCGAGGACCGCGAACGCCGCCGCGAACTGCTCGGAGGTGCCCTCCTGCCCGCCGCCGTTGCGGGGTCCGAACAGGAAGAAACCCAGATTGGGGTACGCGTGCCCGCTCGGTGCGTCCGCCACCACCCGGTAGTGCTCGGCGAGGAACTGCTCGATCGCCGACGCCCTCGCGTACGGTGCGCCGTTGTCCTCGGCGAGTTGGGTGGCGAGCCGACGCATCGGGTCGGGCACCCCGTCCGCGACCCGCAGCACCCGGGCCACCTCGTCGCCGGCGGGCACGTTCGCGGTGGGCAGCAGGTTGGAGTCGGGGCGTTCCTCGGTGGAGGTCACCGCGTACCGCAGCCCCGGCGTCAGCCCCTCCGGTCGGATCAGCGTCCCGCTCGCCGGGTCGTACGCCACGCGTGCGCCACTGACCTGCTGGGGTGTCGCCACTGCGGGCAGCAGCCGACCGCTCAGCTCCGCCACGCTGATCTGCTGCCGGACCGTCTGCACGGTGCTGTCGCGGGCCGGGTCCGCGGCCGGCAGGATCCGGCCGGCGTTGCGGTACGTCGCGCCGACCCGCCAGGTCACCCCGTCGTAGTCGCTGAGCACCGCCAACCGCATCCGCACACTGAGCGTGCTGTCTGCCGACGGCTCGCTCGTCGGCGGGTCGGCCTCCGGGGCAGGGCCGGCGGGTGGTGCGTCGGGGCGTTGCGTGCTCACCTCGAGCAGTTTCTGCTCCGGGTGCAGGGCCCAGCCGGAGATGCGGATCAGCGGGTTCTCGTCGAGGGTCTGCACCTGTGGTGGTTCCACGTACCGGCGTGGGTCCACCGGCCGGCCGTCGACCTGCCCGGCGACGACCGGGCCGAGCAGCGCGACCAGCCCGATCACCAGGGCCACCCCGAGCGCCGCGCTGGCGGTCAGCCGCAGCCGCACCGCCGCGCGTACCCGGGGGGACAGGTCGGCGGTCGGATCGCCACCGCCGGACGACGTGGTGGGCGTCGCCAGGCCGAGGGCCGCGATCGCGGCGAACGCCACCGTCGGGGCGAGCGCCGGTTCGGCGTTCGGACCGACCATGTAGAGGGTGGCGGCGTAGAGCCCGGCCGCCGGCAGGTAGCCCAGCAGCACCCTGCCGGTGCGCAGCGCCACCTCCGCGCCGGTCAGCCCGGCCAGCCAGGCGGCGACCACCGGGACGAGCACCGTGTCCGGGGTGGGCTCCACCGGGATCATCGCGGTGAGCAGCCGGGGGATGCCGTTGCGGGCAGCGTCCACGGTGACCTCCAGCAGGCCACCGGGCATCTCGGCGTGGGTGGCGGCCAGCCGCAGCGACCACAGTGTCCAGCCGGCCATCGCGGCGACCGACACCGGCGCCACCAACCAGGACGGCAGCCGTCGGGCGGCCACGCTGACCAGCACCGAACCCGCAGCGGCACCGAGGACCAGCCAGGTCAGCAGGCCGCCCGCGTACACCCGGCCGAGCACCACCCCGGCGAGCGCCGTCAGCCCGATCAACGCCAGCGGCAGGACCGCCGCCCGCAGCGCCCGCACGGCCCGGGTCACCACCGGCGTACCCCGTCCCACTCGGCGGCGAACTGCGCGCCGTCGGCGGCGTCGACGACCACCAGGCCGGCGGTGCCCGGTGGCGTCGGCTCGGCCGCGCCGAACACCCCGACCACCACCGAGGGGTACGCCCCGCGCAGCGCGCCGACGTGGCCCAGCTCGTCGCGGCCGCCCGGCCCGGTCAGGAAGATCAGCGTGTCGCCGAGCCGGTCCTGCCGCAGCCGGGTGGTGGCCGCCCGCACCGCGTCGCGGTCCTCGGACAGTTCGGCGGCGGCGAGCCGGTCCAGTGGCCCGAGCGGGCCGTCGGCCCCGCCGTCGGGCGTCACGGTTTCGGCGGCGACCGACAGCAGCAGCACCGGCAGGTCGGCGCGGTGTGCGGCGGTGACGACCGACGCCGCCGCCTCACAGGCCGACTCGAACGACTCCGCGACCCCACCAGAGCGTTGCGGGTGCGCGGCGGCGCGGTTGTCCAGCAGGACGACCAGGCGCGGCAGGCTGGTGTCGACGTTCTCCCGGACCATCAGCTCACCCACCCGGGCGCTGGTGCGCCAGTGCACCCGGCGCAGCTCGTCGCCGACCACGTACTCGCGCAGCGAGTCGAACGTGATCGACCCGTGCGGGACCCCGTCCACCCGGCCGTCGAGGCTGCGCCCGGCGCCGCGGGGCACCGCCGTCAGCGGGTGGATGCGGGGGTACACCCAGACCGGCACCGCCGCGCCGTAGGGGCGGGCCAGCGCCACCAACCCCAGCGGGTCGCGTCGGGTCACCCGCAGCGGGCCGACCGGCACGACCCCGCGCCGGTCGGTCGGCACGTCGTAGCGGACCTCGGTGTCGCGCCCGGGTCGTAGGCGTAGCACCGGCACCGGCACGGTCCGCTGGCCGCACCGGTCCTCGGCGAGCAGGTTCGCCGAGCGCAGCCGGCCGGTGTTGCGCACGGTCAGCGTCATGCTCGCCGGTTCTCCGCGCGCCACCCGGTCCGGGTCCGCGTGGCGGGTCACCGTCAGCCGGGGTCGCCAGGCCGCGACAAGCGCGGCGTAGCCGACGGCCGCGCCGGCCGCCGCGCCGAGCAGCGTCAGCTCGGGGTACGCGAACCGGAAGCCCGCGCCCAGCAGCAGGACGGCGGCGACGAGCAGCCCGGTGCCACGGGCGGTGATCCCCATCGCGGTGCTGCCGGTCAGCCCTGCACCGGAGCGGGTTGCCCCGACGGCAGCGGCACCGGCACCGAGGCGACGGCCTGGCGGAGCACCTCCGCGGGGGTCAGCCCCCGCACCTGCGCGTCCGGGGTGAGCAGCAGCCGGTGCGCGAACACCGCCTCGGCGAGCGCCTTCAGGTCCTCCGGCATGATCCAGCCCCGCCCGTCGATGAGCGCGTACGCGCACGCCGCGCGGGTCAACGCGATCACGCCCCGGGGGCTGACCCCGACGCGTACCTGCGGGTGGGTGCGGGTGGCCGCGGCCAGCCGGACCGCGTACGCGTAGAGCGGCTCGGCGATGTGCACCCGGCGGGCCATCCGGACCATCTCTCCGACGGTGGCGGTGTCGGTGATCGGGGCGAGCGCCTCGGGGGAGCGCACCGTCGCGCCGCGCAGCACCTCCACCTCGACGGCCTCGTCCGGGTAGCCGACGGAGAGCTTCACCAGGAACCGGTCCAGTTGCGCCTCGGGCAGTCGGTAGGTGCCGTCCATCTCGACCGGGTTCTGGGTGGCGACCACCAGGAACGGCGACGGCACCGGGTGCCGGACCCCGTCCACGGTGACCGTCCGTTCCTCCATCACCTCCAGCAGCGCCGACTGGGTCTTCGGCGACGCCCGGTTGATCTCGTCGGCGATGACGATGTTGGCGAAGACCGGCCCCGGGTGGAACTCGAAGTCCCGGGTCGCCTGGTTGAAGATGGTCACGCCGGACACGTCCGACGGGAGCAGGTCGGGGGTGAACTGGATGCGCCGCCACTCACCCTTCACGGTGGCGGCGATGGCCCGCGCCAGGGTGGTCTTGCCGACCCCGGGCACGTCCTCCAACAGCACGTGCCCCTGGGCGAAGAGCGCGGTCAGCGCCAGCCGCACCACCTGCGGCTTGCCGAGCACCACCGCGTTGACGTTCTCGGCCAGCCGGGCGGCGAGGGCGGCGAAACCCTGCACCTCCGGCTGGGTGAGCGGCTCGTGGGTGTTCACGGTCGGTGGTGCTCCTCGCCTGGTGGTTCAGCAGGTGGGCAGGACCTTGATGTCATCGCCGCCCTCCAGGTTGAGCCAGGCCCAGGGAATGTAGTTCTTCCCACCCTTGTAGCTGACCTGCACCCACCAGGTGCTGCGCTTCTCGTTGTTGTAGATGTAGGCGTAGACCTCTTCGCCCGACTTCTTGCAGTACGCCTGGAGCCGGGTGCCCGGCTTGGCCCACCCCACCTGCTTGTCGTTGTCCTGCCGGGTGACCGAGAAGATCTCGTTGCCGTTGCGGCCTTCCCGGTCCCGGTCGCAGTAGGTCGACTCGGGCCCGGACGCACCGTTGCGGCAGGTCGCGACCCCGAACAGCGGCTGGGTGGCCTGCGCCTTCGTGGCGGTGCCCTTGCCGGCGGCGTTGCTCGCCGTCACCGTGAACGTGTAGGTGGTGCCCGGGGTCAGGCCGGTCATCGTGATGCTGGAGCACGCCCCGGCCTTCGCCGGCTTGCCGGTGGTGCTCAGCGTGCAGGTGGCCTGGCCGCCGCCGGCGTCCACGGTGAACGTCACGGTCGCCCCGGTGGCCGTCGACGACGAGCCGGTCACGGTGATCCGTGGCTCGGCGACCGTGCGGGCGGTGGCGGTGGCCTCCGGACCCGGCCCGGCCTCGTTGACCGCCTTCACCTTCACCGTGACGTTCTGGCCGTTGCCGAGCCCGGTGACTGTCGTGCGGGTGTCGGTCACCTCGCTGACCTTCCCACCGACGTCCACCAGGTACTTCGTCACCGGCCGGCCGTTGGCCTCGGCCGGCGCCCACTGCACCGTCACCGCACCCGGCTGGTTGGCGACCGTGCCGGCGCGCAGTTGCAGCGGCTGACCGGGCGCCGCGAACGGGACCACCGTGTTGCTGACCGGCGACGCCGCCGACCCGGCGCCCTTGCTGTTGACCGCCACCACGGTGAACGCGTACTGGGTGCCGTACTCCAGCTCACCGGCGGGCACCACCAGCTCCGTCTTGGTCGACTCGCCGGCCGGCGCGTTCGTCCCCGCCGAACTGGCCGTCACCGCGTACCTCGCGATGGTGTTGCCCTGCCCGTTCGCCGCCGGCCACTTCACCAGGACCGTGCCGTCCGGGCGTTCCTGCGCGGTGACGCTCGCCGGCGGGTCGGGCACCGCCGCCGTCGGCGTCACCGGGTTGCTGGTGCGCGGCGGCCCGTCGCCCTTGGCGTTGACGGCGTGCACCGCGAACCGGTACGTCTCACCGTTGGTCAGACCCTTGACCTCCACCGCACGCTGGTTCGCGCCCACCTGCAGGCGTTGGCCGGCGCCCTCCACCACGTACTTGATGATCTCGGCGCCGTTCGCGGCGGCCGGGCGCCAACTCACCCGCGCCTGGGCGTTGCCGGCGGCGGCGGTGACGCTTCGCGGCGCGCTCGGCTTGCCCACCCGCGGCTTCTTCGGCGGGGGCGGCGGCGGGGGAGCCGGCGGCGGGTCGCCACCGAGCACATCGTTGGCGTACTTGTTGACCTCGCGCACCTGGTGCTTGTCGTCCACCACCCGGGCGGTCGACGCGTCGGGGGAGTTGATGAACAGGTGGTTCTCCCGAACCTCCAGCTCCAGCGGCCCGTTGGCGCGCCCCCGGATCGTCTCGACGAGCTGGCCAGCCGCGTCGAAGGAGTAGATCGCCCCGGTCGCCTCGTCGGCGCAGTAGAACCGGTTCGCCCAGGCCACCGCCGGGCTGAGCCGATCCCCCTCACCCGGCACCGTGAACGTGCTCTCCTGCCCACCGTCACCGACGAGCACCACCCGCCGCTCCGCGGTCACCGTGACCGGAACCCGGGCGCCGCTGGTACGCGCGGGCAGCGCCGCCGGGCCGGACAGCGTCAGCGAAGTCGGGTGCACCTCACCGCCCTGCACCCGCACCAGCTTCCCGGCCGTGCGGTCGAGCACCGCCACCCCGTCGTCCAGGGCGGAGACCACCAGCTCGTGGCTGGCGTCGGCGACGTCGTACGACTCGACCTGCTTCGGGCTGAGCCCGGCACTCGCCGTGGCCGGCGCGGACGGCAGCTTGGCCGCGGTGATCGCCGAGACCGTGCCCTGGCTGGGCACCGCGATCCAGAGTCGACCCTTACCGTCGAAGGTGCCGCCGGTGATGCCCGGCGGATAGCGCACCGGCTCACCGACCGGGGTCAACGACCGCGGGTCGAGCTGCCGGACGATGCCCTGCACGGCGTCGACGACGAACGCCGCGTCCTCGTGCAGGGCCACACTCACACCCAGGCCGGGGGTGGTCCGGGTGGTCGCGCTGAGTTGCAGGGTCGCCAGGTCCAGGGAGCTGACCTGCCCCGTCTGCAAATCGCGCAGGACCAGCAGCCGGTCGGTCTGGGTGATCTGCATCGGGTGCTGCCGGGCATTGGGGATCTCGGTGCGGGTGTCGACCCGGGCGGTGACCCCGTTGACCCGGGCCAGCTCGCTGCGCGCCGCGCTCCACAGCCAGGAACTCGCGTCGTAGTTGGCCACCGCGTTGTCCGCCGCGCCCAACCCGAGCACGGTCAGCCCCATGGCGGCCAGCAGCGCGGCCACCGTGCCGACGGTCACCAGCCCGCCGCGCAGCCGGGACCGGGAGCGAAGAGCCTCGGTCGGTACGGCGTCGTCGATGCTGGCCACAGCCGGCTGCCTCCCCTGAGTCGTGGCAGGTGGCGCGCGCCTCGCGGCGACCCCTCCCCTGAGCCGGGTGCCATCATATGGCGCTGGTGGTGGCGGGGGAACCCGCACCGTCACCCCTGTGGATACCGAGCGTGTGCGCTGTGGACGTCCAGCTCAGCGCGGTGCCCGCTCGTTCTGGCCCGGCTCGCGCTCGCCTCAGCGCGGTGACGGCCGGTCGGACGGCTCCCCACTGGACGGGGCGGTGCGCTCCCGCCTCGTGCAGACCTGCCCCGAAGTCGCAAAGCTGTCAGTCGAGTAGACCGCCAACACGGTGAAACAGTGATCCACCCGGGAGTTCAGCCCGTTCACCGTGTAGCTGGTCCGCCCCGGGTCCACCGTGGCCATCACCCCCAGCGCCTGCCCGGCCCGCCCGGCGGCGACCATGAACGGCACCGCCCCGCCGGTCGGGTCCGTCCAGGTCAACGTGATCGTGGTCGAGTCGTCGCGAAGCTTCAGATCACCCGGCGGGAGCCCGGCCGCCGTCGATGCCGCCGCCGTCGGCGCGGTCCCGGTCGGCGGCGGGTCGTCCCGGGTCACCATCACCACACCCAGGCCGGCCACCGCCACGACGGCCACCCCGGCCGCCACGACCGCGCCGACAAGCGCCGCCCGGTTACGGCCCGCCGATCCAGCACGATCGGTGTACGCCGGCCGGTACGCCTCCGGCGCCGGGTGGTACTGCTGACCCGGGTACGGGGCGTGGTGCTGGTCCTGTGCTGGGTAGGGCGTCTGGGCCGGTTGCTGGTCCTGGCCTGGGTAGGGCGTCTGGGCCGGTTGCTGACCGTGTGCCGGGTAGGGCGCCTGGACCGGGTGCTGGGCCTGCGCCGAGAAGGGCGGCTGGACCGCGTGCTGGTCGTATGCCGGGTACGGGATCTGCTGCGGCTGGTCCTGATACTGGTCAGCCTGCGGCGGCGCGGCTGGTGGCGTCAGCGCCGAACTGACGCCCGGTGACCAGGCCGGTTGGGCAACGGGACTCGATCGAACGGCACCGGGGCCGGCCTGAGCGATGGTCGGGTTCGCCCGAGCGGCGGCGACGGTCGCGGGGTCCGCATTGGCGGCCATCGGGGCGGGCTGAGTGGCGGGCCAGCCCAGGCTGGCCTCGACCCCGACCGGCTCGCTCTGCGACGGAACGGCAGGCAACACCACGGTCTGGTCGGACAGTGCGCTACCGGCCTGCCCGGTCGGTGCCACCGGGGCGTCGAGGATGCCCAGCCCGGAGTCACCGTCCACGCCGATGCCGACCGGGTCCACTGTGATCTGCTTTGCGGTCGCGGGCTGCTTTGCGGTCGTGGTCTGCTTTGCGGTCGTGGTCTGCGCAGGGGTCGTGGCCTCTGCGGTCGTGGCCTGCTCTGCGATCGTGGTTTGCGTAGGCGTCGTGGTCTGGTCGGTGGGGTCGGCACCTGAAATGGGCAGGGGCTGCGGTGGTGCGGTGCTGCTCCAGGGCGGTGCGGTAATCCCCCAGGGCGGCACGGGCGGAGCGCTCACCGGAGGAGCGGAGACGGGGTGACCGTAGGGCGGCCCCGAGACAGGCGGCCCGAACCCGGGCGGTGCGGACACCGGGTAGCTGTGCCCGGGTGGTGCGGACACGGGCTGCCCGTAGCCGGCCGCTGCGAAGGTGGGCTGGCTGTAGCCGGGTGGCGCGGAGACCGGGTACGTGTGCCCGGGGGGCGCGGAAACCGGTGGGCCGTAGCCCGGCAGTCCGGAGGTGGGCTGGCCGTGGCCGGGTGGTGCGGAGATGGGCTGGCTGTAGCCCGGCGGTGCGGAGACCGGGTACGCGTGTCCGGGCGGAGCGGAGACTGGTTGGCCGTGGCTGGGGGGTGCGGAGACGGGTTGGCCGTAGCCGGGTGGTGCGGAGACCGGGTAGGGCGGGGCTGGTGGGCCCGACACCGGATACGGCGGGCTGGGCGGCGCGGAGATCGGATGCGGAGTGACGATCGGCGTGCTGATGGGCTGCGCCGGTGGCCCACCCGTCGGGTACATCGGCGCTGGGCGGTCAACGGTCCGGGAGGGGCCGGCCGTTGATGTCACCTCGGTGCCGGACACCGTGTGCGACTCGCTCAGCCCGCTTGGTGCGTGCGGTGCGCTCGGCGCGCTTGGCTGGGCGGCTGCGCGGGCGGCCTCCTCGGCGAGCAGCGGCTCGATCTGCCGTACCTGGACGGTGGGGTCGTCCCAGCGCGGTGCCGGCACGGCCGGTGTTGCCGGCGGGGCGCTCGACGCCGGCGCGGTTGGGGTCGACGGGCGAGGTGGCGCGGCGACCGCCGGCGGGGCCACCTGGTCACCCACTCGCTGACGTGGTGCCACGGCCGGCCCGGACGATGCCCGCTGCCCGGCCGGCGTGGTCGGCGGTATCTCCGTCATCCGCCGGGCCATCGGGTCGACCGTGGGTCGGCCCGGTCCGGGCGGTTGCTCGTCGGCGCGCGGCCGGGCCGGCGTCACCGCACTGGATGCGGCCGTCGGCGGGCCAGGCTGCGCCGATGCGGTAGAGGAGGCTGCCGGACGGACGGGCGCGATCCGAGGAGCCGGGATCGGTGCCGTTGGGGCGTTGACGGGTGGTGCGGGTGCGCGTACCGCTGGATTGGTTGATGGCGGCGTGGTCGGCGGTTGCGGCGGCGCCCACGGTGAGAGGGTGGGCGGCGGGCCACCGGCGGCGGGCCGCATCGCGGCGAGGGTCGCCAGCGACAGGGTCGGGCCGGAGAGCGCCGACCGGGCACCCGCCTCGGTCACCGGGGTGGCCACGGTTGGGTCGGGCGTCGGCGCGGGGTGCTGCTCGCCCGCCGTCGACGCGGGTGGGCTGAGGTAGGCGCGGGCTGCGCGTACCGCCGGATGGTCCTCGCCGAGCGCGGCGGGCCCGGCGGTGGCGACGCGGGTGTAGTTGCGGCGGGCCTCGTGGCGGTTGCCGAGTTCCTCGGCCACCTCGGCGAGTTCGAAGGCGAGTGCGAGCATCAACGGGTCAGAGTGCTCCCAGCGGCGCTCGCCCGCCGCGAACGCCTCCTCCAACACCCGGCGGGCGGCGAGCGGGTCGTCCTCCTCCCGGTGCAGCCGTGCCAGCACGTGCGCGGTGTGCAGCACCTCGGGATGATCGTCACCGTAGGGCGGGGGAGCGGACTCGACGGCCTCCGCGAGCAGGTGCCGGGCGGCGCTGAGGTCGCCCGCGGCGCGCAGGGCGAAGGCTCGGTGCTGGGCGGCTGCAAAGGGGGAGGGATGGGACACGGGGCAATGCTGCCGTCAGAGGGCCGCCGGACGCTACCCGTACACGGTTGGATGGTGGGTCGGTCAGGCTATTTGGGGCGGCTTGAGCAGCGGTGGAAGCACTCGGGGAGAGCTGCCGGAAGGCGATGTGCATGATCCACGGGCGGCGTGTACAGTAACTCCCCGTGCGGCCCGCCGCGCCGAACAGCAGGTGGAAAGATCATCTGGTCGGCAAGGTAGGCTGAACGTGTAGGTCCGGGTGGCGGAATGGCAGACGCGCTAGCTTGAGGTGCTAGTGCCCGTATAGGGCGTGGGGGTTCAAGTCCCCCCTCGGACACGAACCATAACCCCACGGTGCGCGCTGAGATCCACTGCAGCGCGCACCGTTTGCGTTTCGGTTTGGTAGGTGAGTCGCAATCCGAGTTGCCGGTAGACCTCGGCTTTGTCGTCCGGGTCGGCGTCGCGCAACACGGCGACGATGTCGCCGAGCGCTCGGACTAGGTCGGCGATCTGGGAGTGGCTCATTCGGCGTGGCTCTGTCTGCTGGGTCGTTTGAAGATCAGTTTCGGCTCGTGTCCGTTCGGCTTGGGTTTGGGTTATCCAGCCGGTGACTAGTGCGGGGTCTGCGCCGGCGTCGAGGGCGGCCCGGTATTGGGCGAGCTTTGCGTCACAGGCTGCGATCGTGGCCTGTGTTGCGGCCGTCTGTGGCGTTGTGTCCGTTGGTTGGGCGTCGCACATGGCGGTGATCGTTTGGTCGAGGTGGTCAGGGGTGAACGCGGATGCCAGCCACTCGTCGAGCGGGTCGGTGAGGGCGTCCTCGCGCAGGTAGACGTTGCGGGGGTGTTCGACCTCGTTGGCCAGGGCGTATTCCTGGGGGAAGCGGCAGCGGTAGTAGGCGGCGCCGTGGTTGTACTGACCTTGCATGCGTCGCTGACAGACGGCGCAGTAGATCATCCCCCGGAAGACGTAGGGGTTGCGGGCGCGGCGTTGGCGCTCCTGACGGTCGACGGCTCGCGCGCGACGGGTGAGTAGGGCTTGCGCTTGCTCGAAGGTCTCGTCGTCGATCAGGGGTGGGTGGGTGATCTCCTTCGAGACCACCCATTTGTCACGGGCGTTCCAGCGCATGACGCCGGTGTGGCCCAGTGCGACGTCGTCGACGTCGAGGAGGACTTCGTCGGTGCGTTGTTTGTTCCACACCTGCCGGCCGGTGTAGCGGGGGTTGGTGAGGATGACGCGGATGGCGCTTTTGGACCAGGCGATGCCGCTGCGGTGTCTGTTGCGGGCCCGGTCGTGTGCCGAGGGGCAGGGCACGTGGTTGGCGGTGAGTCCTTCCGCGATGGCGAATAGTCCGTAGCCGGCGAGGAACTCGTCGAAGATCCGGCGGACGATGGGGGAGGTCTGGGCATCCGGGGTGAGCCCGCGGAGGTGTTTGCCGTCGGCGGCCTTCGCGGGGTTGGGGTGAGGGCCGAGATCACGCAGGGTGTAGCCGTATGGCGGGCGTCCGCCGAGGTATCGGCCTTCCAGGAGTGTCTGGGCGGCCATGGCGGTGCGGACGCGCAACTTGATGCGGTTGCGTTCGCCTTTGCTCATGCCGCCGAAGACGGACATGACAAGTTCGTGTGCCTCGTTGTCGGGGTCGATGGGGCCGCCGATCTCGGGTACCCAGAGTTCGACGCCGTAGTGCGCGAAGAGTGGCACCGTGAGACCGAACTGGTTGCCGTAGAAGGCCCGGTGGGGCTCCCCCACAACGACGGCGGAGAAGCCCCGCCGGGGGTTACGTAGCGCAGAGAGAAGAGTGTTGGCCTGGGTTCGGCGTTGCCAGGGCAGCGAGCGGCTCTGGCCCACGTCGAAGTACTCAGTGACGATGCGGCCGCCGTGAGGCTGGATCAGCGCTGTCGCCCGGGTGAGTTGCCACCCTCGCGACGATTCCGGATCTTGGTTGTCCTCGGTGGAGACACGGCCATAAAAGGCGAAGGGCTTTGGTTGGGGGGAGGTCATCCGTTCTCCTGCTTTGAGTGCTCGGTGTGGCGGTCGTTCAGGTGTGTGAGCAGCTTTAGTAAGGCGGCAGCCGCCTGAGGGTTTAGCTCGGGTGGTTGGTCTGGAGCCACCACACTGCTAACCCCGGTAGATGTGCCACCGTCGACGTTGCCGACCGTCCATGAACGGCTGTTTGCGTTAGGTCGGTCAAGTTGCCTGCCTGGCGCTGATGGTGGCGTCGGGAGTGATGGCCGCTCGTGTGGGTCGCTGGATGGCTGCGTCATGCGCCTCCGTCCGGTGGTCGACCTGCAAGCCAGCCTTCTTGCGTTGCCCGCGTCTCGACTTTGGCTACTCGCATCCGAGGCTCGGCCGTTGGGTGGGCGTTGGCAGCGCCGGTGCGGTTGTGAGGCGATTCCGAGGCGTGGTGCCTTGATGCGTGGCTGGTTGGCGCCGTAGCGGTTGGGTGGGTTGTCATGGGTGAGTTCCTCCGGGAGCTGGATGGCTTGCTGGTTGGCGTCAGGACATAGGGAAGCGGCCGATGCCTGAGGCATCGGCCGCTGGTCACGTGGAGCGGGCGCTAGGAGTGCATGGCAATCGAGTAGGTGAACTTGCGGGATGTGGCGAGCCGCGCTGCCGGAGTGCGTTGCTGCGCTTCAGCACGGATCAGCAGTGCTCCGAGAGCGCTTCGTTCACACCGAAGAGGTCGCTGGTTCGATACCAGCATCGCCCACTCTCAGTTTTTGCAGGTCAGAAGCCCGTTACCGGAGTCATCGGTAACGGGCTTTGCGGTATGTGCGGCTTACATTGGGAGCAGATTGGGAGCAGCGCGGCTGGCTCTGGGTTCGGACCGGCATGGACCCGCCCGGCTGCGTGACCTGATTTGCAGCCCCGAGTGGGGACTGCTGGCTAGTTGAGACGCTGGTCCTACCGCTACCGGCGCCCACATCACGGGAGGGTGCCCCCGCGCTGTGGCTCACGGGCTGACTGGTGGCCGTCGGTCCGGTGGTCCGCCCACTCGCCGGTCCACATTGCGAGGTCGTGTACCCAGGTCTCCGTGCTTCGCCGAGACTTGGCGGCCCACTTCGTTGCGTTTTTTGAAGCGAAGTCGTCCAGGACCAGACGGTCAGTCGCGGTCCATGCGGGGAACTGGGTGAGCCACTGTTCTGCCTGTTCGGCGCTGTGGCCGCTACCGATCAGCCAAGGGATGAGCATCGCGAGTTCGACCCATGCGGCGGCCTTGGTTGCCCACGCCCAGTCGACGATGCGTAGGCCGAGTGGTGTCACGATCAGGTTCGCCGGATTGAGGTCCGAATGGATGAGTGTCTCGCCGTCCATCGCTGGGTGCGCGAATCCGAGCCGGGTTGCCGGGGTGAACCACGTCTCGTCGGGCGCCGGCGTCTCCTGAAGTGCTTTCAGTGCGGCTAGGAGCAGATTGAGATCCCTGCTGCCGGGAGACAGGTCGGGGTGGCGACCGGCAAGATGCTCGGTCCCCACCACCAGCCAGCCATCGGATTCGAACTGCCACAGGACTGCGGGCGGGTGCCGGTCGATGGCCCGGGTTACCGCCAGTTCGTAACGCAGAGACCGGACGCTCAACTCACCGGAGGCCGCCTTGACGAAGACCTGTCCGGCTGGTCCGGTCACTGTCGAGGCGATCTCAGCGTGGTCGCCGCTGGAAGCCTGGGCGACGTCAAAGGTTCCGCCGACCCGTTCGGCGATCCCTGCCGTGACACTCTCCGGCAGAGCGGTCCAATCCCTAGGCATTAATTCTCTTCTCTGCTACATGCCCGGCTGAGGCGGGATTGGCGGACAGCAGGGCGCAGCCCCGCCACCCCAAAGTTTGAGGTCGGCCCGATAGCCGGTCTCATGTCTCGTCCTCGCGAGTGGCGGATGGGTCATGGTCGCAGACTTGGATGACCGCTTTGGCCCTCGGTCGCGGTCGTCCTGGTTGGCTGGACGTCGCCGTGGAGAGGGCTGCGACGCATCGAACAGATGACCGGGCCTTCGGGCAATTGAATCGCCGATCCTGGGATGTAGCCATGCCGGACATGCAGGCTCTGCGCGTCGGGGGTGGTGCTCGTCCAGGACAGCAGGTTCACATGGTCGAGTCGGCTGCGATGGTGGCCGAGCAGGGCCGTGCCGTGTCCTGACCGCCTCGCGCTGGGCGACACGGCGAGGAACGCGAGGTGGTAGTGGGGCTCACTGGGTCGGTCTTCGGCGAGTAGCCGATCGAGTAGGTCGAAGCGATCGCTGTGGGCGCCTGCGGCATCCCCTAGGCGGGTGGGGTAGTTCGCTGGCGGCGGGATGGGTCGGTATCGGTGGAAGCCGACGGTGGCGGCGGTGGCGTCGTCGGTGAGGTGGACGTCGCCGTAGAACAGGGCGTGCTCGACCCAGATGGCGAGGACGTCGGTGAGGATGCGATGTCGTGGGCCCGGGTCGGGGATCAGCCATGTTGCGAGAGGGCTGGGATGGAGGGCGTCGGCGATGAGTGCGGCGACGTGGTCTTTGTCCGCCCAGCGGGCGGCGCGGATACGCGGGACAGTGTCCATGGCTGGGGTTCCTTAGAAGGCTCTTGGTTGCGGGGTCAGGAGTTGCTGCTGCTGGTTGCACGGGTGTGGACGAGGAACAGTTGGTAGTCGTCGACCAGGGGGCCGGTGCGGTCGCTGCCGGTTGGCGGTGTGAGTGCTGCTCTTTCGTAGGCGAGTAGTTCGCCGGTGGTGGGGTTGAGGATCAGCAGGAAGCGGATGGCGTCGGAGGTGGCGCTGACGCCGATGCCGGTTCGGCCTGCCCGGTCGGTCACCGGGCCGTGGTAGGTAATTCCGGGGGTGTCGCACCGGACGGTGAGGACCGCGGTGCGGGCGGCTTGGTTGGGAGTACGCCAGCCGAGCAGGTTGACGAGGCCGCGAATGACGGCGGTGGGCCCGAGGAATCGGGGCTGGGTGGCGTCGATGTTCGCATTGAGCGCTGTCGGGTCGGCAGCGATCGGGCCGATGGGTCCGTCCAGCTCGCCGGGGTAGTAGGTGCTGTCGTCGGTCGGCTGGTTGCTGTCGGGGTAGCGGCTGCGAACGACGCGTCCGGAGGCGTCATCGGCACGCCAGCGTTGCTCTTCGAACAGCACGATCCGCGTGGTGGTGCTGTTGCCCGCGATGGTGGTGTCCGTGGCCCACTGGAGTAAGTGGACGTAGGCGAACCGGCCCGGGATGGCATCGCAGCCGGACGGCCCCGCCGTGACCGCTGTGAGAGCCTGCCCCGCCGGGGACGACGCCGGCAGACGCGTCGGCGACGGGTCAAGTTTCTGCTGTGCGCGTGCCTTGAGCTGGGCTGCGGTCAGGGCGGCGGGCGACAGACACGGCGCCACGGCGGGGAGAGGCGCGGTGGCGTTGGAAGTCGAGGGTGCGGATTGGGTCGGCCCAGCGGTGCCCGTCCAGATCGGGATGGCCGTGGCGGTGGCGAGGAGGCCGAGCGCGCAGGCGGCGGCAGTGACCTTCACGGCTCGCCGGCCTACAGGGTGGGGCTTGTCGGTCGGGGGTCGCAGGTGGGGCAGGTTGTTCACGGTCAGCTTTCTTGAGGTGAGGTGAGGTGACTTGGGGCTAGCGGTAGGCGGCCGTGGCGAGGTCACCCACGGTGGCGTCTACGGCGGCGGTGATGTCCTGTACCGGCTGGTAGTGCTGCCCGGCGATGGCCTTCAAGCGGCTGGTCAGAGTGGTGATGTTGTTGTCGAGGTAAAGGTGGTGGGTGAGGCCGAGGTCGGCGACGAGGCCGGCAAGGGCTGCGGTGTGGTTGTCGGGTTGTTCGCGGCCGGAGGCGAGGTAGCGCAGGCGGGAGCGGGCGATGACGGCCCATTTGCTGTCGGTGGGCAGGTAGGTGTCGGCGCGCATGAGGCCGCCGAGGCGCCGGCGGGTGTGCTGGCGCAGGATCCCGCCGGCGACGAGGCCGGCGCGGGTGCGGTCGTAGAGGTCGTCGGAGAACCCGCGCAGCCACCCGCGCAGGGGTGGGTGGGTGTGGCGGATGGTGGCGGTCGCGGCGTCGGCGATCAGGTCCCCGACTGGCCGGTCGATGTGCGGGTGTATCCGTTGGTGGCTGGCCGGGCGGGTGTCGTCCTTCGGGTCGAGGGTCACCCGCCCGGCCAGGTACAGGTCGATCAGGACCGCGCCCGCGAGCCCGAGGGCGAGGGTCTGCTGGTGCACGTGGGGGTGTCCGGTGTCGTCGTCGTGGCCGAGGAGGAACAGGTCATCGCGCAGGGGCAGGCGCGGGATCGACGCGGTCATCGCCGGGTTCCTACCGCAGCCCGGCGGTGAGCCGCCGCAGCCGCTCGTGCGCCCCGCCATAGGCGGGACCGGCGGCGGGGAGCAGGGTCTTGTCGATGGCGGCGAGGACGGTGTAGTTGGGGTCGCACACGTTGCCGATCGGCGCCCGTCCCGCCTGCGACACGAGTTGGTAGGCGTCCAGGGTTTCCAGGCCGGTGAGGGCGCTGGCCCAGCGGACGAGGTCGTGCTGGGCGATGCGGTAGGCGTCCTCAAGGGGTCTCGCGCAACCGATAGTCAAGATGTCCCAGTCGGTCTCCAACCGAGGCCACCGGGTGGTGACGCCTTTGATGACGTCGATGGCGAGGGTGGTGGTCGTGGCGATTTCCACGCCGACGCCGCAGGCCTCGCCCTCGCCCTGGCGGGCGTGCCCGTCGCCGAGGGCCAGCATCGCCCCGTGGACGTTCACACCGAGGTAGAGGGTGGTGCCGGCGCGCAGGTGCGGGGTGTCGAGGTTCCCGCCGTGGGTGTCGGGCACGAGTGTGGATCGGGCTTCGAACGCGCCGGGGGCGACACCGATCGTGCCGATCATTGGGTCCAGCGGCAGGTCCACGCTGTGGTCGCTGCGGGTGGCCTGAAACCGTACGGTCCCGGCCTGCCGGTCGATGCCGTACACCCACACCCGCTCCTCCAGCGGTGGTTGCAGGGTGGCGGTGTGGGAGGTGGACGTTAGCGCCCCAAAGTGCGGGAACGTTGAGGACACACCCCAGTCCCGGGCCGGGGTGATGGCGGCGAGGTGGACGGCGAGCGTGTCGCCGGGCTCGGCGTCCTCGACGAAGAACGGCCCGGACACCGGATTGAGGTACGGCATGCGGCACACCTGCGACGGCAGGTCCGCCGGTCCCCTCACGAGACCACCGAAGCAGTCCTCGGTCGCGACGGTGAACACGTCCCTGCCGCGCACGTGCGCGACCGGCATCCGACCGCCGAAGGTATACGCCAACTCGTCCCGAGCGGGCCGGTAGGTGAACGAGTCCATGCCGGTCACACCCGCTCCACGTGACGTGCCTGCGGCTGCGCCGCCGCCAGCCCGGAGAGGGCAGGCCGGCGGCCCGACAGGTACAGACCAGCCAGGACGACCATCCCGAGGGTGAGCCAGGCCAGGCCGAGGCGCTGGGCGGCAATGTTGCCGTTGACCACCACCCACACCAAAATGGCGAAGCCGACCGCGGGCATGACCAGGTGCGCCCACCAGTTCCCGCTGCGCCGCCGGATGAGGTGATGCACCACGACGGAGACGTGCAGGACGAGGAACGCGACCATCGCCCCGAAGTTGATCAGCGACGACAATAGGGTGATCCCGTCCGAGCGGGTCGCCATGTACAGGCCCAGCGCCAGGGACACCGCGCCGGTGAGTAGCGTGGCGTTGATCGGCACGTTGCGCCGGATCGACACCTTCGCCAGGAACGCCGGCAACTGCTGGTCCCGGGCCATCGCGTACAGCAGCCGAGAGGTCGCGACCTGAGCGACCATCGAGTTCGGCAACCCCCACGCGATGGCTGTCGCGACCGCGCACAGCGTCGCCAGCCAGCCCCCGCCAGCCACGGCGGCGGCGTCGTAGAACGCGGTCCCGTTCGGATCACCGTCGGCGAGAAGCCCGCCCGGGTCGGGGACGAGCATCGCCGCCAGCCACGTCTGCGCGACGAACAACGCCCCCGCCAAGACGAGAACCGCGGCCATCGCCCTGCCGATCTGCCGGGAGCCGCCCTTGGTCTCCTCGGCCAACATCGAGATGCCATCGAATCCGAGGAAGGACAGCACCGCGATCGACACCGCCCCCGCCACCACCGACCAGGTGAACGTGTCGGAGTTGTAGAAGGCGTCCCAGCTGAACCGGCCCCTACCCGAGGCGAGGGCCCACCCGGCGACGGCCAGGAACACCGCCAGCACGATCAGCTCGCCAATAAGCATCACCCGAGTGACCACCGCGGTCATGCGGATGCCGACCGAGTTGACTATCGTGTTGACCGCGACGAAACCGAGTAGCCACACCCACACCGGCACCGCCGGGACCGTGGCGTGCATCGCCACCGACGCCACCAGATACAACAGCCCCGGTACGAGGACGTAGTCCAGGAGGATCACCCAGCCGGCGAGGAACCCAACCGGCGGGCTGATGCCGCGGCCTGCGTAGTTGTAGACGCTGCCCGACATCGGGAACGCCCGCACCATCTGCGCGTACGAGAACGCGGTGAACACCAACGCCACCACACCGACCGCGTACGCCAGGGCGACCATCCCGCCGGAGCCGGCATAGACGCTGCCGAAGATCGCCATCGGGGCGATCGGCACCATGTACACCAAGCCGTACGCCACCAGATCCCGGAAACGCAGCCTTCGGGCCAACTCCTGGTGGTACCCGTAACGCGCTAAGCCCTCTTGTAAATGCACTGCAGCCTTCCGATCCGATTGAGTCTTGATTGGGCGGGGACATCTTTACCGGCCAGGCCTGCGGGCCTTTCCGCTTCGAAAGGGTCGCTCGGTTTGAATAGCCGGGTCGATACCGGAAATGCGGACAGGGGAGTTGTCCGCATGAAGAGGGCGATGACACGGCGGCCCGGCCAGCGCCCGGTTCGGCATACGGCGTCCCGCGACTTGGGGCGGACGACTCCGGCGTAGAGTCGCCGATGTCCGAGGAGCACTCGTGCCGGTCCGGCGACGGGCGGGCCACGCAGAGTTGTTCGAGGAGGGGCCCGTGAACGTGGCGGATTCTGTTGCTGCTGTCTCGCTGGGCGACGCCGTCAGCGCGTCCGTCAGCTACGACCAGCTGCGCGTCTCGGACGGCACGCTTTATTGGTTAGAAACTCGCCCGGACGCAGGTGGTGTCACGACATTGACGCGCTGGCGGGGCGGCGAGGGCGTACGCGATGCCAGCCCTGCGGGGTTTAATGTGACTAACAGTGTCCACGCCTACGGTGGTGGATCTTTCGCGGTCGCCGAGGGATGGCTGTGGTGCGCTGGCGAAGGTGGCCTGTACGAGGGTCGTCACGGCGGTGAGCTCGACCTGGTCAGCCGGGCTTCCTTGGGAGATCTGACACTCGGCGACGGCGAGTTGCTGGCAGTGCGAGAGTCGGACCACGGCGACGAGCTGATCGCGATTCCGCTAACGGGCACACGACAGCGGAGAACCCTCGTCGCGAGCAGAGGTTTCCTCAGCGCACCGCGGCCAGGTCCAAGCTCCCTGGCCTGGTCTGCTTGGAGCGAGCGCGACATGCCTTGGGACGCCTGCGAGGTATGGGTGGCGTCCTACTCACCGCACGGGCACATTGAGTCACCGGTGAAGGTCGCCGGCGATGCCGACGAGTCGGCGATCGAGCCTCGGTGGGGACCCGATGGCGCGTTGTACTTCATGTCAGACCGCAGCGGTTGGTGGAATCTGTTCCGCTGGGATGGAGACAAGGTCGAGGCGGTGGCATCCATCATCGGTGAGTGCGCCGCAGAGCCGTGGGAGCTGGGTTACGCGTCATACGACTTCCTCGAAGACGGTCGAATCGTCGTGGCAGTACAGGACGGGCCGCGACACCGACTCGTTCTCATCGAATCTTCCGGCGCTGTCCGTCCTGTGGATCTGCCATACACGTCGATCAAGCCCTACCTGGCCGCGCTGGGGACGACGGTGGCGCTGATCGGGTCGTCACCGACGGTGGCGCCTCAGATCGCGCTCGTTCACCTGGGCAATAACGACCCGCAGGTGGAGGTGCTTGCCAAGTCGGAACATGTCGGGCTTGCGAGGGTTGAGGTGTCGACGCCGACGGAGCTGCGGGTCCGCGTCACAGACGGTCGTGAGGTGCTGGCGCTGGTGTATCCACCGGCGGGCTCGCCGGCGTCATGGCGGGCACCCGTGATCGTTCGGGCGCACCCTGGGCCAACCGCATCCTGCCTGCTGCGCCTGGACTGGCAGGCACAGTTCTTCACCAGTCGCGGATTCGCCGTTGTCGACGTGGACTACCTCGGCAGCACGGGGTACGGCCGGGCCTTCCGGGAATCTCTGTATGGCCGGTGGGGCCTGGACGACGTTGACGACTGTGCAGCAGTGGCAAACCACCTCTTAGCAGCAGGGCAAGCCACGCCAGGACAGGTTTTCATCCGCGGTGCCAGCGCTGGCGGATACACGGCGCTGCATGCCGTGGCACAGCAGGGCCCGTTCGCCGCTGCTACCGCCATTTCAGCGATCGTGGACCCTGACCGATGGACAAAGACGGTGCCCCGGTTCCAGCGTGCGCACGCCATGAGGCTTCGCGGTGGTGCCGGGCGAGTCGAGGCCGCCGCCGTCCGGCGACCCGTGCTGTTCATCCACGGCACTGCCGATGAAGTGGCAGCGATGGAGGATGTATGCGAGCTAGCCGATGATCTGGCGGCTCGAGGCGTTCCCCATGAGCTGCTGCTTCTTTCCGACGTCGGCCATTACGTGGCGACGTCCACGGGCGCCGGCGCCGCATTGGAGGCGGAGTTGGCTCACTACCGTGCTGCGGTGGCGGCTGCGGCGACCAGTTGAGGGGTCACACTGCCGCATGAGGCAGCTGATCGCGCACATACTCGCCGAACTCACGTACCTCCAGCTCGCACCGGTAGGGCTCAAGGTCCGCCTGGACCTCGACGACGCGCTGCAAGCAGCGGTGCGAAGCGGTCTTCGCCGTGTGATCTACCGCCTGTCGAGCGGCAGCGCAGGCTTCGTCGATGCGGCCGGCAGCGGCCAACGACGAGGCCAGTAGCGCGGTGTCGATGGCAAGACGACGAACATGCGTGGGGCTCAGCGCGCCGAGAGCGTCCCGCAGGTGCCGTTGGGTTTCCTGCGGTCTGCCCAGGTCATGGAAGCAGTGCGCGATCTCATCAGCCAGGTAGGCCGACGTGAAGTAGCGGATCCACGTCGGCTCGTCCTCAGGTCGGCTGCGGGCCAGCTGCCTTTCCGCGATGTCGAGGTGGTTGAGGCACTCGCCCTGTTGTCCGAGTCGAGCGTGCGACCGCGCTACCACGGCGTGCAGCCCTGCGCGCACTGCGGGCGTCGCCCGCGTCTGGCCCCCGTGCACCGCTGCGAGCGCCATCCGCAGAGCCGGCGCGGGATGACCGCAGTGCAGTGCGAGGTGGCCGATGTTCACGGCGAGCAGATAGCTGCCGTAAAGGCGGTCGTCCGCGGCCTCCGTCAGCCGCAGGGCGCGTAGGTAGCGACGCTGCGCGAGACCGTGGGCACCGGTATCAACCGCCTGATAGCCGCACAACTCAAAGAAGCCCGCTGCCAGTGTGCTGAGGCGCCGCCCAATCGCCGCCGAGCCGGGCGTCTTCGCAAGCAGGTGGTTCAACTCATCTTCTATGAAGCGCTGCACCTGGGCATGCACCCGACCAGCACCATGTGTGTGGTCCAGTTGCCTGAACATCGCCAGGGCGGTCTCAGCGGAGAAAAGATCCTCTTCGCAGACCTGATCCGGAGAGCCGGGTCGTTCGGCCATCGACAGAAGAGGGCTGGCTGTGGTGTTTAACCAGTCCAGAGCGGCACGATCAAGGACCCCGGGCTGGAACGGAACCCGCACGAGCATGCCAGGCGTTCCCGATGGTTGCGCCGAGTAGGTGGGCAACAGGTTGGTTACGCCAAGGTGGCCTGTGGGCGGCTCGCGCACGTTGTTGCGGCTCGCTTCAAGCAGCGGCAGCAGCCGCATCAAGGACCCGCTGGCTTCTAACGCCTTATCGCAGGCCTCAACGAACTCCCGGGAGGGAAACCGGTCCGCTGTCTCGACCCGACGAACCAGATCAGCGCTAAATCGGATCATTGCGCCCAAGCGTGCCTGAGACAGGCCGGCCCGCTCACGCAGCTGGCGTAGTTCGGCACCGAAGAAGTGGCGCTCGGACAGGGATGGCTGGAGATCCCGGGGGGCCTGACCCATGCACTGCCTCCTCGGGTCGTCGCTCCAAATCAAACGGCGGCCAGCAGCGTGGACACCGCCCAACTAGGGTCACGCACCCCTCGGTGCGATGCAACCAAGCATGCCTAGGACAGGTTGATTACCCACCCGCTTCGTGGATGCCTGGCATGCGGACACCGGATTCGTCCGCATGCCAGGCATTACCTTTCAGGGCCTCGAAGAGTGAATGTGAGAGCCAGGGAGCCGCCCACCCGTCAGCTCCGCACCCGGTGGCAAAGCGCCGGTCGATCGTTGGAAGCAGGAGCGCCGCCGGAGCTTTGGCGGTCTCTACCTACCGGAGGGAGCAGCCCATGAGCGTCAGCACCATAGACAGCGCGGCTTTGCGCCGTGCAATGGTCGATCGCCTGGCCCATGACCATGCGGCCAAGGGTCTGACGTTGCGGCCTGAGGTGGAAGCCGCAATGCGGAAGGTGCCTCGCGAGCTGTTCACGCCCGGCCTTCCCCTGGAGGAGGCGTACGAGAACAGGGCGGTCATCACGAAGCGGCGCGGTGAGGAGAACATCAGCTCGGTGTCGGCGCCATTCCTCATCGCGGAGATGCTCGGCCAGGCGGCCGACGCGCTGGGCGGCCTCCGCGGCCGTCACGTGCTGGAGATCGGTAGCGGCGGCTACAACGCCTCGCTGCTGCGGGAACTCGTTGGCGCGGCCGGTTCCGTGACCACGGTGGACATCGACCCAGACGTCACGGACCGAGCAGTCGCTTGCCTCAAGGCGGCGGGCTATGACGATGTCAAGGTCGTGTGCGCCGATGCCGAACATCCTGTTGAACCCGGCCGTCGCTACGGCTTGATCATCGTCACTGCTGGGGCGTGGGACGTCCCGCCGGCATGGCGCGAGCAGCTCACCGACGACGGCGTCCTGGTGGTGCCGCTGCGCACGTTCGGGATGACTCGATCGTGGGCGCTTCGCCGTTCCGGGGTCGGCCTGGTCAGCATGAGCGATCGGCAGTGCGGGTTCGTGCCGGTACAGGGCGACGGGGCATACGACGTGCAGTACGTCGACGTGGCCGATGGGGTCCACCTGCGCCTCGATGAGGGCCAGCAGCTTGACTCCCGGAGCCTCGACGGCTTGCTCGAGACGCGCCGGCAGGAGGCATGGGCCGGAGTAAGCCTGCCGCCTCCCACCGTGCTGGCGGACCTGGACCTGTGGCTTGCGACTCGCGTCGCTGCCGCAGGACAGGAGTTCGTCGTGCTGACCGCCCAGGATGCCGCTATCTCGTCCGGTGTCGTCGCGCCGTCGTGGCGGTTCGGGACACCTGCTGTCCTGCACGACGACGGCACGTTCGCCTACCGGTCGGAGCTGCGGTGGACCGGCGACGCGTTCGATTTGGGCGCGTACGCCCACGGCCCTGACACCTCCGCGGCGGCTGCGGCAGCGGGGCGATTGGTCGAGCACATGCGGGCTTGGGTGAGCGCCGGCTGTCCTGCGCCGGCACTGCACGTTCTGCCCGCGCAGACCCCCGACGGCGACTTGCCGGCCGGGACGGCCGTGGACAAGCGGCACAGCCGCATCGTCCTGGCCTTCACCACTGAGGGAAGGGAGTCCTGATGGAGTTCGACGAGTACGAGGTCGGCCAGGAACGCGTGGAGGGCGAGCTCAACCTCCGGCTGGTCGACGCTGGCCCGGCGTTGAGCGCGTACGCGACTGCCACCGACGACGGCTGCGGCTCGGGCAACACTGGCTCGAACGCCTGCTCCGGCGGCGGCAAGTAACAGCGGTCCCGCGCGGTGGGGTCCGACCTCACGAGGTCGGGCCCCACCCTCACATCCCTCTCCTTTGCCCCGCCGGTTCCGGGAGCGCGCGATGTTCCAAGCGACGGGTGCGGCCCTCGTCAGGGCAGCGTCCTACCCTTCCGATCTGACGTTGCCGACGTGGCCCGACCTGGCTGTCGAGCAGCCAGAACGGTGGCGGGAATGGCTACGGCAGGCCTGGGTGCTACCAGGGTTCGCCGCTGCCGTTACCCACGCCGCGCCGCAGCTGGCCGACCAGATCGCCCGTGTACTCGCCGAGGAAGCCGTGACCGGGCCGAGACTGCGCCGCGTGGTGGAGGCGACAGTCCGATACCTCCTGAGGTGGACGACGCGCGCGACGCCGTTCGGTCGATTCGCCGGAGTCGCTCCCGTGCAGCTTGGCCCGCGTGCGGCAGTCCGCTGGGGTGCCGAGCACCGGGAGGTGAGGTGCCCCGATGGCCGGTTCATCGTCGAGCACACAGCCCAGGCGGAACGGGACCTGCACGTGCTCCGCTCGGTCAGGGTCGTCACGAACCCGATCGGGTATCCGCGTGGCGGTACGTGGGTGGTGCCCTGCGGCCACAGCGACGGCGACCGGATCAGTAACGTGGAAATTGACCTCACCGACCCGGTACGACTGGCGGTGAAGCTTGCCAGCTCACCGATCGCGTTCGTCGACTTGACGGCCCGGATGGTCGAGCGGACCAACACGAGCCTGCCGGACCGCGCCGAGCGGCTCCTTGCCGCTCTCGTTGCCGCCGGCGTCCTCGTGTCCGAGATCCGCCCACCGGTGACGGTAACCGAGCCAGTCGCTCACCTCAGTCAGCACATCGACCTGCCTGACCCTGGCGAGGGTGTCCAGGTTGACCTGCGCGTCGACTGCGCCGTAACGCTGCCACCGGCCGTGGTCCGCGAGGCATGCGAGGCCGCAGCAGTACTTGTCAGCGTGGCACCGCGCCTGCCGGGCTGGGCTGTCTACCACTCCGCGTTCATCGAACGCTGGGGACCAGGCGCGGCCGTACCGCTGCCCGACGTCCTACGCGTCCTGGGTTTCCCCGCCGGATACCGCGGCTCACTGCGCCGCGACGCAACGGAGCTGACTAAACGCGACGTCCTCGTCGCGGAACTCGCCCAGCGCGCGGCCCTGCAGAACTGCGCCGAGGTGATGCTCGACGCCAAGCTCGTCGACCAACTGCGTGGCGACGACGATCGGCCTCCGGTCCCGCACACCGAACTTCAATTCACCCTTGCCGCAGCTACGCTCCGGGACCTCGACCGTGGCGACTTCACGCTCACGGTCGTCAGCGGCGCCCGCCACGCGGGCGCCGCAGCGGGCCGGTTTCTGCACCTGTTCACCCCGTCCGAACTCGCGCGGTTCTCGGACGTCTACACCCACCTGCCGACGACGCTGCCGGGCGCGGACGCGGTACAGATATCCGGCCCTCCACTGGGCAGCCGATTGGCCGCGCTCGCCCGCGCTCCCGAACTGCTGCCCGTCCTGCCCGTCGGCGACTTCCACCCCGAACCGCAGTGGACGCTCGCGGACCTGGCCGTCGCAGGTGATGGTCAGCGGCTTTGGCTCGTGTCGCGTAGGACAGGCCGGCCGGTCGAGCCGATGCTGCTCAACTGCCTGCTGCTGCCGACGCTGCAGCAGCCGCTCATCCGGTTCCTGACGGAGATCCCCATCGCGTGGACGGCACCGTGCGTCCCGTTCGACTGGGGCCGCTGCAACGGCCTGCCGTTCCTGCCACGCGTACGGCGAGGCCGGTCGATCCTGCATCCGGCCTGCTGGACCATCACCGCAGCCGCCCTACCCGAGCACGGTGCGCCGTGGCACCAGTGGCGGGCGGCCTGGCAGCGGCACCGTGACCAGCACCGGCTACCCGCAGACGTACTCCTTGGCAGCGGTGACGCACGGCTACGCCTCGACCTAGACGACCCCGCCCACCTGGCGCTGCTGCGCAGCCACCTCGACCGGCGCAGATACGCCACACTCACCGAGGCGCCGGGATGGGCCGGCTGGATTGACGGCAGACCCTCCGAACTCCTGCTCACCCTGACCCGCACCCCGCCGCGCGATGAGCTGCCTCCTCGACCGGCGCGTCCCGCCAGCACCGTGCAGCACCGACCCGGCCAATCGCTGTGGCTGGACGTCCGCCTCACCGGCCGAACCGAGCACATCCTCGCCGACCTGTCGAAACGCCCCGAGGTGTTGCCGGCTGGCTGGTGGTTCCTGCGCTACCCCGACCCGCAGCCCCACCTGCGGCTGCGCGTTCCATTGCGTGACGCCAACCAGTTCGCGGACGTTGCCCGCGACGTTGCCGTATGGGCTGAACGGCTCGACGAGCAGGGCCTGCTGACTGATTACAGCCTGGCCACCTACCGGCCCGAGACACGCCACGGCACCGGGCCCACCCTCGCCGCAGCCGAAGCCGTGTTCGCCGCCGACTCCCGCGCCGTCCTCGCCAACCTCACCGGCGACCGGCACGCCACCACCGCTGCCAGCATGCTCACCATCGCCCACGGCTTCAGCGGCGGCGGCCCACGCTGGATAACCGAACACGTCCCGCACCGCGGCGGCCCACGCCTGGACCCCACCCAGCTCAGTGACGCCCGCCGGACCCACCGAGACGACGAACTAACAGCGGCGCTCACCACGGCGCTAACCGCCTACCGGACACTCGTCGACCGAGACGGCCTCGACCCGGACCAAGTGCTGGCCGACCTGCTCCACCTGCACCACGCCCGCATGATCGGCGTCGACCTCGCCTCCGAACGGCACTGTCTCCGCCTCGCCCGCGCCGTCGCCCACACCATTCTCATCCGCGGCACGCCATGACCGCAGGACAGTCACTCGCCGACGGGGCAGCCGGCATCGCCCTCTGGCACCTCGAAACCGGCAGATGGCAGGCGGCATACGCCGCACTCCAGCAAGCAACCGCCGACGGAGTCAGCGCCACCGACAACGCCAGCCTCTACTACGGCGTACCCGCGCTCGCATTCGTCCTCGCCGCATCCGACCACCCCGCGCTCATCCGAGCCCAGGGCGTCGCCGCCGCCGCAACCGCCACGGTGGCCCGCCGTCGGCTGCACACCGCGCACCGCCGCATCGACCAACGCCAACAGCCCCCGTACGCAGAATTTGACCTCATCCGCGGCCTCACCGGCCTCGGCGTCGCCCTGCGTCGCATCGGCGACCTCGACATCCTCCGCGAGGTACTGACCTACCTCGTACGACTCACCGAACCCATCGGCGCGCTCCCCGGCTGGTGGTGCCCACACGGCCCCAACCGCACTGAGCCAGGACCAGCCGGAGGCCACAGCAACCACGGCATCGCCCACGGCATCACCGGCCCACTCGCACTCCTGGCACTCACCCTCCTCGACGGCATCACCGTCGACGGACACACCCAGGCGATAAATCGCGTCTGCCAGTGGCTCGACACCTGGCAACGCCGCACCAGCACCGGAACGTGGTGGCCCCAGACCATCACGCTCGATGACCTCCGCCGCGGCGACCCAAGCCAGCGCGGACCGCTCCGGCCGTCCTGGTGCTATGGCACGCCCGGCATGGCCCGCGCCCAGCAACTCACCGCGCTCGCCCTCGGCGACACAGCACGCCAACACCTTGCCGAAAGCGCGCTTATCGCTTGTCTGAACGACGCGGCCCAGATCCCTCAGCTCACCGACCGCGCCCTGTGCCACGGAACCGGCGGCCTCCTTACGACCGCCCGCCGCATCGCCGTCGACGCCCTGACACCCATACCCCTCGCGCCACTGGAGCGTCTCCACCAGCAGGCGCAAGAGGCGACCGACGAACCCGCAGGCTTCCTCGACGGGACATCCGGCGCCGCCTTGGCCGCGACCGGAACCACGAAGACCTCGTGGGACGCCTGCCTGCTCCTCTGCTAACCCGCCACCATCGACCGGACGGAACTGATGGAACAGAACTCCTGGAAGCAGGTGAACCTCGCCTACCTTGGCCCAGACCCCAGACATCGGGAAAGGCAAGCCGTCGAACACCTCACCCGCGTGCTACCCGCCGCCGAAGCCAAGGGCCTCATCACTTCGTGGTGGTTCATCCGCAAAGGCCCGTGGCGGATCCGCTACCTCCCCGCCACGTCCACCAACGATCCGATGCACCTACTGCTCACCGACACCGTGAACTGGACCACCGACATCTACGAACCAGAAACCCATGCCTTCGGTGGATCCGCCAGCATGAACGCCGCCCACGCCCTGTTCCACCACGACAGCCGACACCTCCTGGACTACCTGAGCGACAACCCCGACGACCGGCGGGAACACGCACTCATCCTCTGCACTGCGCTCATGCGCGCTGCCGACCTCGACATCAACGAGCAAGGCGACATCTGGGCTAGGATCGCCGATCAGCGCGGCCAATTGACCAGCCCAGGAACTCCCCAGGACCTGCGAGCCTGGACTGATCTCACCGCTGGTGTCCGCCGCCTCCTACTCGGCTCACCTCTCGTGGGCGGCATCGCCAGCGAGTGGCTGAGGGCCTTCGAAGACACCGGGAAGGCGCTGCGCACCCTCCGTGAGTCGGGCGGGCTCACCCGAGGAATCCGCGGAGTCATCGCGATGCACGTGATCTTCCACATGAACCGCCTCGGAATCCGCGCAAGCATCCAAGGCACCCTCGCCCGCGCCGCCAAGGAAGCAATCTTCGACGGCGTCTCTACCTAGAGTGAGAGCGCCGGCTGGCGAACGACCCGCTCGCTAGGCTCAGCCTGGATCTCCTAGCGACGAAGACCTGGTGTGGGCTTGCAGGCCGTGCGCGTCGCCATTTCCAGTCGGGCCCCATCTGGAACGCCGCGTTCTACGCCGGTCGGTGGAGTTGGTCGAGCGCAGAAACGACGGAAGCCTGTGGTGGCTCCGGCTCCACGATCGCCCTGATGGACAGTCGTAGAGGCCCTGTCGGTTCCCGGAGGGCGCCGTGTGCCGCCGTCGTGGCCTTTCATAGCTCGCCGAGGATCCGGGTGCGTTGCTCGGCGTATTCGCCGTCGCTGATCAGACCCTGCTGGTACACGGCGGCGAGTTGGCGGAGCCGGTCGGCGATCGGGTTGGGGGGCGGGGTTGTCGGGTCGGAGTGTGGACGCGTGACAGGGTTGTCGAAATCCGACTCGACAACGTCCACGGCGCCCGACGCGCTGCCCTTAGAGGTGGGGCGTCGACGGAGCGGGCGATGCTCCAAAAATCTTCGTCGAGGGCGGTGCTGCTGCAGGCGGCGGCGTGACGGCTGGCGAGGATGTCCATCGTCACGGGGGTTGCGATGTCTGCCTGGGTTGCCAGCTCGGCGGGGGAGATGCCGGCGAATTCGGCGTAGACGCATAGGTAGCGGGCCAACGCCCGGCGGGCGGGTGGTGCCTGCGCGTCGATTGTGGCAATGAGGAGCCCGAAGCGGATCCGACGGCGGGTGGCGGGCAGCTACCGTCGGCGCCCGACTGCTACTGCTGGAGTGCGTCGTACTTTTCGCCGGTAGTTCGGATGTGCTCAGAGATCGCTGACCACACTTGTTCTGCTGTCCTGTCGCCGAGCAGTCGTTGCGCCAGGTCCATCTCGCTGACGGCTTGACGCCACATCAGGCGTACTTCGTGCGACCAGGCTGACCGGTAGATACGTTCGGCGAGTTCGTCCAAAATTCTAGTTCGCTCGGGATGAGGGGACAGGATCTCAGCTGCTAGGCGCGGAGCTCGGGCTTGTTCGTCGAGGTGCAACTGCCCGAACTGGTCAAGGAACAGCCCCTCTACGACTCCTTCGCGATAGCCTAAGGGCCAAGCAACCGCGTCTTGACTCAGCGCGCATGCCTCGACCCCGTCGATGCGCACAGTGAAGGTGTTGCGAGACGCCCGCTGCCCAACGGCCACACCTAGCTGACGCTGATCGGCATGCTCCAACTGCGGAAGGCCCACCGCCGCGAGCCGGGTAGCGAGGGAGCCTATGCTGAACGAGCTCGTGCTGAGATCGGCGATCAAAGGCTGCAGCGATCCGAGGAGTACCAGCTGTAACCGCCGGAGGGCCCAGCGGGTCCACAACAGAGCCGCGTCAACGGCGGTTTCCAAGATCTCGTCTTCAAGAATTGGCAGGACTGATCGGCCATGACCAGTGCCGTAGGTATTGCGTAGCTCGCGCAACATCCCGGCCAGCTTGCGAGCCGAATTGGCGGCTTGGCGGACCACCGCGTTCGCCGCTACTCCCGGTCCCACCTTGTACTCAATCTCGCGATGTGCGTCACCCAACACCTTGTCGAACTCTTCGCCACTACCGGCGGGGCGACCGCGAGCATCGAGCACAACGCGCGCGGTCGCCTCGACGAGGTCCTTGGCCGAACCAACCACCAGCGGACGGTCATTCGTAGCCACCGCTGACCGCAGTCGTTGAAACGGATCTTGGATTGCTGCCCAAGCGGCGTGTCCCAACGCCTCCGGCCGGGGAAGCTCTGCAGTCAGCACGTGCGTCGTCATTCGTGGATCATGCCAGCCCGGACCACACCGAGCAGCAAGTGGCTATCGGGATCGAACCGTTATCCCCGCCGTTCGCTCGGTGCCGTGGCCTTCACATTTGAACGGTGGCTGACCGCCGCGAAGCGCTGTTGGTCCGCGGATGGGAGGCTACGAGGATGCTTCGGGTTGGGCGGCCGACGTGCCGATCAGAAGTTCCCGGCCCCCGCCCACCTCTTCTCCTGCGAGTCAATTTACTGCTGCCCTAAACTGCGGCTACCTCCACGGTTGCCGCGGCAGCTCGATCGGCCGGTGATGCGATGAAGGGGTGCTCGGAGAGCGTCTTCTGGACCTTGAGGCGCCACCCGTCCTTGAGGTCACCAACCTGTAAAAACATGTCGGCCACGACACTGAGGAACCGTCGTTCGTCAGTCAGAGGAATGTCCGGAGCGGGATGTGGCCGGTGTTGCTCGACGGGGGAGGGTCCGGAGGGGACGAGGTCGAGCATGAGGTCGAGGGTGCAAGCTCGCACGCCCCGCTTGGCGTGGTCAGTCTCATTTTCGCTGTGAACCATCTCGCAGCCCACAGCGCGTAGGCCGGCGGTCTGCAGCGCGCCGAAGACGGCGGCCCAGGCGCGTGGGCTTCGGTTGGCGTAACTAAAGATGAGGTGTCCATCCGGACGGAGCGTCCGTCGGGCCTCCTTGAAGATGCGGCCTAGCAGCGCCTCGTAGGCACCGTCATCGACGAGTTGGCCAGTGGTGCTGTTGACCACGGCTTCGCCGGTGAGCGCCTCGTTGGTGAGCTTTTCGTTTGCGAGGCGAGCCCAAGCACGCAAGGGGCCCGACAGTTCTGCGTACTGAACATCGTCGTGATACGGCGGATCGGTCAGGGCAAGGTGCACCGAGTTTGCCGGCAGAACCATCTGTTCACTGCTACCTTCGACAACCCGTACGTCCCACTCGTTCATAGCTGCGGCCGGTGCGTTGGTGGTGAGCGGCCCTTGGACGAGAAGCTCGCGGCCGGTCTTTTCCTGCAGCCATGTTGCGGACTTGACGAGCTGGTTGAGGCGCCGAAGGACGGTTCCCCGCCCGCGGCCGACGCCGCCCCAGACGTTGGGCTCGACGGCGACGGTGGTGAGATTGAATCGATGGCCCGCCATCGATTCGAAGCTCTTGAGGTAGAACCGGTCCCATCGAGACAGGTGGCCGGCCATCTCAGCGCTGCCGACGACGGCCAATTCCGCCGCGCGCACGACAGAGGGATCTTGCGAGCAGCGGCTTGCGAGGTCGAGTATCCGTTCGAGCATGTGCCGCTGCCGGCGCGGGTAAAGGTCCTGCCAGCGGTGGAAGCCGTGACGGGTGAGCACGCTGGTTTCTTGGCCGGGTGGAATTGGCCCCAGGTCAGCCACCGGCTGCCATCCGCTTGAATCGGCCGTCTCGCGCTCAGCGGCGGTGGGGATGTCGACCTCACGGGCCGTACGGCTGGAACGGTCGACGAGCACGATCTCCCACTGCCAGGTCTTGGCTCGATCGGCAAGGCGGTCTGTTTTGCCGCATTCGCAGGTGATCGTTCGCATCGGGGTGTAGGTGGCCGTTGGCTCGACTAGGAGGCGGCAGATCGGGCATCGTCGACGTTTGTCGGACATGGCTGAGAACAGGTGGCCTCGTCGGCATGCCAACCACGCTTGGGGGTTTCCGCTCTCCTTGCGAGCACGTAGCGACACGAGCGCATGAGGGAACATGCGCGCGCGCTTACCACAGTCGGTGCACTCGCCAGTTGCTACTCGGATCGTGTGGGATACGACGCCCCTGGTGCCGTCGGAGAGTGTGGTGCCGTAGGCGGCTTCGACCTCACTGTGGATCCACTGCTCGATCGTCGACGCCGCCTCCCGGAGTTTGTCGGGCGCGGGCAGACCGAGCATTGCGGTGAGTCCAGCCGCTGGCCAGGGGTTGAGGTCCTGGGCGTACACCTGGTGACCTCGTGCGACGGCTGCGAGCGGGATCACGCCACCGCCGGCGAACATGTCAGCTACGAGCAGTCGACCGGGCATCATCGCGTTGAACGCGTCGATGACCGCTCCGTTGACGGCGCTAGTTCGCCGAGCCCACCATCGGTAGGTGCTGACCGGCGGAAGGTGGAGTTCCCGGTTGCGGCTTTCGGCTCGCGCTTCCGCACTGACCTTGAGGTAGTCGAGCCCGCCGAGTGGGCTGCGGAGCGGTTCATTCCGGGGGGACGACGGGGACGGCGTTGGCGGGTCGGTCGTTGGGGCCGTCATCGCGGTCATCGTTGTCCTAGGTTCGCTCACTTAACCGTGGGGGCGTTCGTGTCACGTACGTGAGGGTGCGTGTCGTATAGCTGAACAACTGATCATGTTACGGCGTGGTTCGCCTGATTGGGAATCACCCATGCAGGCTTTCGATCTAGCACGGTTCGTCCGGCTTGCGAAGCGGAAGGCCGGAACGGAGGCATTGAGCACTGAGCGTAATTCGACATGACGCCCAGCGGCCTCGCAGCTGGCCGCCGCCGAGTGGCGGGTCCGCAGGCAGCGCAGCGGCGAAATCGCTGTGAGTGAGCCATCCGGCGACCTGCATGACCGGCTCGCCGGTGGCGGGATCCTGCTCCCGGCGGGTAACCACCAGCGACCATCGAGGGTCGCGTTCGGCGACGGTGGCCTCATTTCGGCTAATGAAGAATTCAACCCAGCCCGGTGGTGCTGAGGTGGCCTTGACCTCGAGCCGGTGACGCTGACCGGTGGCATCGGGGCTGGCAATGTCGTAGCCCAAGGTGTCGTCGATCAGGCTGACCTGGGCCACGTCGGGGAGCATATGCTGCATTCCCGCGCTGCGCAGATGGGTCCGGCATGCATCGAGTACCGCCTGCTCGCCTTCGTCCCCGAACTCCTGCAGCACCTGAAGATCAACCTTCCTGGCCGCAGCAAGTAGCATGGCGTCGCGTTCGCGCTCGTCTTCGAAGGTAGAGGCAAGCGCCGTAGCAACGTCGTAGGGCACGAGCTCCCAACGGACCTCGTCGGTCGTCGCCATTTGCGCCAGCCACACCTCGCGCTGGTCGGTCAGAATCTTGAAGAGCAGCGCCTCAACGAACGTGTCCACCGGCAATCGGGACATGGCCAGCAGATCGTTGGACGGGACGACAAGGTGTCGCTGAGTCGCGACCAGGCCCGCTCGGGTAAGCAGTCGTTCACCCTCGGTGAGGCTGCGGTGATCGTGTAGCGCCCCCGTCGCGAGACTCCGGTAGCTTCGGTCGAGCGCGTGCCGAGGCTCGCCATCCGGCTTGAGTAGCCGGGCGACGTAGAACGCCGCCTGAAGGTGACGGTGACTGGGATGGATCGGTACCGGCTCGGACAGCACAGCTGCTCACTGTTCCTGGCCGGTGATATGGGCAAGCAACGCGGCCATATCCGCATCGGTCTCGATAGGCGGTCCGTAGTCTTCGTCGTCGGGCAATGACATCCTTACCAGCTCCTTGTCGTCCAAGGCGCGGGCAAGGTTGGTGGCCTTGTCCCGGATCCGGGCATCGACAACCTGATCAACGGTGTCATCCGTGATCATGAAGAGCAGTGTCGTGCGCTGGCCGGGATCCATGCCGAGTCGATGGATGCGGTCGATGCTCTGCAGGTAGTGGCCGGCGTTGAAGGTCCTGTCGAAGTAGATCGCGTCATGGCAGTCGTGGTGCAGGCTGACGCCCTCGCTCATCGCCGCTGGATTGGCCAGCAGCACTTTGCAGTCGTCGTCAGTCCGGAAGCGCCGCAGCTCCGACTCCCGGGTGACCGCTGCGGTCGGCGCAGTTGTGACGGACGGAACCCCGCCATGGATCATGGCGGGCTGGTAATCGGCCAGCCACCGTTTCAGGCCTTCCAGGTTCGAGACAAAGTTTGACCACACCAAAGTCTTACGGGGGCCGGTCGGATCAGCGGCGTTCTGAGCGACGATTTCGCGGAGACGGGTGAACTTGGGGGGTGTCTCGTAGCGACCGTAGCCGACGATCATTTCCCACAGACGGCTTCCGGGTTCGACGGGCAACGGTGGGTGGGCGAACTCGCCAGGCAGGTCGCGGGATCCGACCGCGAGCAGCTGAGGGTTGCTCGCCGCCTCGAGCAGGTACATGACGATCGTGCCCATGCGGGCCAGCTCGACGCGGTCGTTCATTGACACTCGCAGCATGCCGGCGTAGCGATCGCGAAGACCTGAGTAGATCTCGCGCTGCAGACCGCTTAGCGGAACCACGACCCGGCGCAGAGTGGGAGGCGGCAGCTCCAATTCCCTTTTTGTGGTCCGCACGAAGAGCGGCTGAATCGCCCGGTTGATTGCGTGGAGTGCCTCCGGCTGAGGATTGGTCGTCAGTGCCTCACCCGGAATGATCCGTCGGGACTGCCCGGGCCACAGAAACTCGTACAGGGCGACGAAGTCCTGCGCCGACTGTGGGGCGGGCGTACCCGTCAGGATGTCCCGTCGAGAGGCGGAGAATGCAAGATCGAGGCACGCGCTGCCGTGCTGGCCGACACGGCCGGCCTTCATCCGGTGTGCCTCGTCGAGCAGCACCATGGTCCGGCCTTTGCGGACCCACTTGGTGAGCCCGCTAAGGTTCGCCGCTAAGCGGTGATAGTTGACCAGCAGGATCTCGGCTTCCTGGCTGCCAGGCGTACCGAATACCTTGACGTGCGGTGCCGTGCCCGGCTCGAAGCACGCCTCGACCTCGGTCTGCCACGCGTCGAACGCCGAAAGCGGCGCAACTACCAGGAGCTGGTCGATTCTCCCGGCATGGTGCTCGGTCTCATAGACCGCGTAAGCCACGGTTGTCTTGCCGGCACCGGGTACGGAGAAATTCGCGCCGTGCGCCAGGCTGAGCAATTTGGCCGCATCGCGAAGTTGGAACGGCTTGAGCCGCCTGGCGAAGCGGCTGCCGTCTAGTTGGTGCTGCACCTCTTGGGTAGTCACCAGTGCGCTTTCCTGGTGACGTGCACGCTCGAGCTGTTTGCGTTCACGCTTGATGGTGGTGATGATCGCTATTGCCTCAGGCGCCCAAGCGATGTCGACGTTGTAGCGGTTACAGGCAGGACTTAGCCAGCCGATGTTCTCGCGGAAGCGCTCGAGCGGCACCCGGACTGAGCGTGCCGGGTCGCCTTCGTAGCCCCACTCGACACGCAGCTGGCCCCAGAACACATCTGGGACGGCACCGACCTTCTGAGCGAGAACCACGTTCGCCGCCGAGTCGAAGTCGAGCGAGATGGCCGGGCCGTCGGTCACAGTCGATTCTCCGCGGTGGCGAACCCGCGTTCTGCCAGGTAGTGCAGCAGTTCGTCGTGCGAGCGCAAGTAGGCTTCGAGTGCCTGTTCGAGCGCTGCCGGGTCCGGCTGGTCGCCGTCATCCTCGAGCTCGCTGTGTGCCCGTCGTACTCGGTCACAGGCGGCACCAGCAGCGTTCAGCTGTCGCCGCGGGACGTCCAGGGCATCCTGGCCCTGATCATCCTGTGCCTTGCTGTCTGCCGCCGTTTGCATGGCAGTCTTGACCGCGTCGAAGAACGTATTCTTGGGCAAGGTCGTGGTGCCCTCGTCGGTCGGCACCTCAACCTCGGCGTCCCAGTCGTTGTCATTGTCGACCTTGCCGTGACGGACGAGCACGTCGAACAGCGGCTGAAGAGTGACCTCGCCGGGTTGATCGACAGGCAGGTCCTCGTCGAGGTCGTCGAGGATGGAAAGGCCACCCAGGTCCGCGTGGGGAGCCGTCTGTTGTCCGATCGTCAGAGCCTTCGCAGCGGGCCGTAAGTTCGGCTGCTCCTCGAACGCCTGGAGCACGTAGCTGTCCAGATAGGACTCGTCGATGTGCCGCACCCTGCGGTAATCCATTCCCGCCAAAAGGCCGACTAGTTTCGCCTGCTTGACACGCCGCGCAGCATCAGGGCCCTTGCGTGTGACCATCCTCCGGTAGGATTCGTCAATCTCAATCAAATTCTGACGGTCGTCATCAAAATCCGGCCAGCGAAGTGCTCCACTGCTGGCGGCGATCAGTTCTTCAATGATCTGCCGAAGCCGGTCTTCGGCCTCTACCTCCTCGGCAGCTGCACGGCGGTCCTTTGGCGATGCGGGATCATAGTGCGGCTTCATCTGCACGCCGATCTCGTCCGGTTTGAGACCAGAGTCCAACAGGTCCTTGATGAAGATCAACTGATTAGTGAACGAGTACGGCTGCTGGTAGTTCCGCCGCATTTGAAAGCTGAACTCGATCTTCATGATCTCGTCGCTGTCGGCGTTATCCGGCAGCACTTGGACCTTGACGAATTCAAAGCGACTCTCGTGCGGAAGCTCCTCATGCAAGTCCCGCAGCGCAACTGCCCTGGTGTTTGCGTTGATCAAAACACCTTCGTGCGTCACCAGCCCGGGCTCGCGCTGATAGTCGTAGCGAAGCATGGCCTTGACCTCGCTGTAACCGCTGGTTTCTCGAATGAGGTCAGCCAGGAGCCGCTGCGCCTCGTCGCTATGCGGGTCCGTCTCGATGATGGAGCCACTCGCCCCAAGACTATCGACCTGAGCTCGTACGCGATGCGTGCGGTGGTTCAGCAAGACATCGCCTACTGGGACAGTGACCACGGGCAGCATGATGTTCTCGCCGCGCCATTCGAACGGTCTGCGCTCGTTCTGATCCGTAACTGCCGCCTTAGCCGCCGCGACGACCTCGCGCCTGGCTTGCTGAGTCAGCGAGTTCATGAGCGAACCTCCAATGGATCAATAACCAGCTCGACGGGCTGCGCGCCGCTATCCTGCCCGGTCGGTATGACACCCCCACCCTCTGCAACCATCGCGGCGAGCGCATCCGCCAGCTCAGCGACCGTCCGCTCCGTATAGATTCGTCCATCAAATGGACGAGCAAGCTCGGCCGTGGTGTTCCGTTCTGCCCAACCTGGGCCAACCAGAACCACGCTGCAAGCGATGCCCAGGCGCGCCGGAAGTGTGCCCAGCCTGGCACCGCTTTTCCTCGCGGTTCCGCCGTCCCGTGCAACCGAGACGGCGACCGCGTGCGTCACCGTCGGCGAATGCACCAGCACGGCGAGTTGCCCACCCTCGTTGCGGCCATTCTCTGCGGCAGCGGCCGGGTTGGCTCCTACGCGCGTCAGCAGCTCACGTGACGCCCCGTCCATCGCAAGCCGGCGGTACGGGACCGGGCGCTCGTCAAGCAGCTCGCACAGGGAGGCCGTTACCGCAGCTTGGACCTTCTTGCCGGTACTGCTCCGATGGGCGACCCATGCACTGCCCACCGCTCGCTGGGTCAGCAAAATTTCGTAGGGGACGCCGTGAGCCCGCATCTGCTCAACCAGCGCCCAGCCGCGCTGCCGCCCAGGCTCGTCGTCGATTTCAGGCAGCAGGTGTTCGACCGGTCGGGCCGGCTGGGCGGCCGGACTGCTCGCCGTCACTCGGCCGGTGATAACCGCGTCGATGACGTCAAACACTGCCTTCAGCTGGTCGTTTTTCCACTTGCCACATAGGTCGGTGGGGACCGACGCGCCGCGGACTCTGGCGCGCAGATCCCGATAAGACAAGCCCGCTGCTGCGCAGAGCGCGGTCACGACATTGCGGTCGTCCTGCTGCGCGGCGATGACGGCGGCCAGCGTCACGCTCGTCAGGGTGCGAGTCGCGGTGCGGGCGGCCAGCGTGTCAAGGGCGGCTCTGTATTGCGCCGGACGTAACACCTCATCCAACGCGAGAAGCTCCTGGCTCGGATCCAGTTCGGAAACCACCTCTGCGCGGCAGACCTGCCGAATCACCCGGCCAGCTAGTCCTTGAACATCGGCCACCGGCGCCTGATCCTCAATCGTCAGCAAGGACGCCAAGAGGTTCGGCAGATCGATCGGCTGAGACACCGCCCGTTCTTCGCTGAGCCACGCCAGTGCATCCCTTGTAGACGATCTTCGGGTGACTCTCCGGATGTACGCCTCGGCGTCCTGCAGATCCAAACTAGATCCTTTCAACTTGCGGGACGAACCCCAGGCACCCTTACCCGACGCGTCATCGCCAACGCAGCAATGGTGACCGCCAAGGCGGCCGGTCCGATTCTGCCGCACGACGGGTGGTTACGTCCTACCCCGAAGGGCGGACGGGCGGCTTCTTGTGAGCAGGCCGCAGCGGCACGACGTGTGGCAGTGAGCCGTGCCGCCAGGTCCCGCGCAACTAGGCGAGCATTACTGCGCAACGCGGCAGACCCGCCGTCGGTCTTGCATCCCCGACCCTCAACTCGATCGATGATGTTCACGCCGACCAGCCTTTACGGCATCGCCCGCCGTCGGCACAGAATCACCGCCTAACGGTTCATATAGCAACTATCCACCGTCAGCTAGGGCACCTGGGCTTACCACTGCGACGACCGGCTGACTGTTCGCGCCCGCGTCCCCTGAGAGCACCTGTGTGGCGATGAGGGCTTCGACGGGCGAACTCGCCGGCAACAGCGCTGACACCGGCTCTCGGCAAATTTCCCCCGGTTCACGGCGTCGACCAGCGCTACCGAGCCCGCTGCACTGTCGGAAAGTCGACCTGAAAGTTGAGTCGATTCACTTGGGTGCGCAGGCCCGAGCCCGGTCGACCGCCGCCGCCCGGGCTCGAAATGCGCGTCGTCACTGACGCAGGCGGCACCCGCCTTGCCGCGAGCCTGACCATTGGCAACCCTGCATAGTCAGGCGCTTGCCGACCGGCTTGACCGCGTGTGGTCGAGTCCTCGCTCATCGGCCTCGAACTGAGCGCAGGAGTGATGGGCGACCAAGGCAGCGATCCTGCGAGGCCAGCCGTTGGCCAGTAGCCACCGACCACCATCGAGAGCGTTTAGGCCTGTGTCTGCAGCGCCAGGTGCTTAGCCCAGGTCGCGTAGCCCGGCCGAAGCCAGCAGCGCCCGAGCGTCAGCGTCGTCGAGAACATGAGCTATGCGGTCAGCCTTCGAAGCGACTGCCTGCACCGAGCAAGACCGGACGTCCGTGGACTGCAGTGGACGCTGCAATCAGGTGTAGCCGCTGCTCGCGCAGCTCATCGACGGCTGCTTGCTCCTTCACACCGGAGAGGTCGACGAGGCCAAGAGCGCGCTGAGGAACAGCAATTAGCCCGATGTCTCGACGTGCTTCACGATGTAGCCGTCACACGGGTAGGTTTCCGCCATGCAGGCGACGCCCCAGCCGGTCCATGAAGCAGCCGCCGGTCACGCCGAAGCGATCAACGCGCTCGGCAGCCGCGCGTTCGGAGTCAGCTGGAGCCTTGCGTTCCCACGACCGGGGAACTTGCACAGCACAATCACCCAATCGCCCCGAAACGGTTGGGCGTTCACCGTCACCCTCGACGACAACAACCAGGTGACCGGGTTCGCCGTGATCAAGCCTCACATGGGCGAGGGCCACGTCATGCACGAAAGCGTCTGGTGCGAACTCGCGTTCGTAGCCGTTGCGGACACCCATCGTGGCCACGGGCTTGGAACGTACCTCGTCGCCGACGCGCGGCGCCGCGCCCTCGCCGCCGGCCGGCTCGGGATGATGGCCACTATCCAAACCAAATCCGTCGACTGGTACAGCCGCCTCGGTTGGCGCATCGGTGACCATAGCCACGCCCTCGTGATCCCCGACGTTCGCACCCGACGCTACGGACCGATGGTGTGGATCCACCAGTCCAGGATGACCCACCCCCGATGGGCGTGGACCCGCCTCGACTCCACCCGACCCGTTACCGCCTGGACGTCTCGCGGCGGACACGTCGCCCAGCGCGATCTCCTCGCTGAACTGGCCGCACAGGAAGCGTGGACCTGACTGAGGCCCTTCCACGGCAGGGTCCTCTATTCAGTCGATCCGGTGACCAGACAGCTCTTCGCTGACCTAGGCGTTCAGAAGATCTGAAAGCAGCCTCGTCAACCGGTCATGGTGCGCAGTGCTGGCATCAAGTAGCAGGTCAGCCTTTGGACTGGCGAGGGTCACGGCCTCTGAGGGTGCCTGCGCTCGTCAGGACACGATCCGTCGAGACGCGGGCGCACGGGATCCGTCTCGGAGAAACACCATAGTGACTCTTATGGACGACGGACTGGAGCTCCTCCCGCTCTGGCGGAGCGAGGGTGACTGGCTACGGTTGGTGCAGGGCTGGTGGCTCGTGTCCACGGCGGGTTGTCCTGGCGGATATGTCAGCGAGGTGGTGACGATCCGAGTCACCGGCTTGCACCATCAGGGCCGCCCGGATCACCGAGGTGCGTACCCGGTTGGCTGAGGGTGACGACGGTCATGACCCTGATGACTCATCACTGGGTTCGCTAGCTTGCAGGCCCGCCAGGACAACCGGATTGTCCAAGTCAGGATGTTGGGCGCCGGGCTGCGGCCCACGAACCTCCTGCTCGAACTGCCGTCGCGCGATACTCGCGGACTCCGCCGCTGTCTCGATGAGCGTGTCAATTAGTGGTGACACTCAAGTCTTGGATGAAATTCTGGGGCAGCGCCAGTTGCGCCTGACCTCGAAGCTCGGCAGCTGTTTGGCATCTGGCAGGAACCATCCACTGGTGGATAGGTATGACCGCAACGATCACGGCTGACCCTGCCGGGGCCTCACACGTAGCATCACCGCAGTCATCTTCGGATTGCACCAGGGGGGCCGTTTACCGAGTCCTGCTACCGAAAGTGCTGGTCAGGGCGGCCACGGGGGAGGTCGCGACTCCACCAAGCACAAGCACGAGGGTTGCACCACCGCACCCAACCCGCGCGGCAAGCCACTGCAGTCACAGCGGCAAATGCCGGGTGTGACCCCGATGGCCGATACTCTGGGTGCTCTCCGGAGGTCGACCGCTCGCCGTATCGGCCCTCGGGGTCTGCTCGGGCCGCACTACCCTGCGTCGGCGCGGATCGTCCGACTGCAATATGGGCTGTTCGCGGTCGAAGGGTACGCGGGTATCGGGAGGCAGCGCGAGTGGTGCGGAGTAACGCTTCTCGCGGTTTCAGATTGGGTCTGGCTGCGGGAGCGCTCATCGGCTATGTCGTCAGTCGCCGCGGGTACAGCATGGTGCAGAGCGTGTTGCCGAACGCCGCCCCGGCGGGTGCGAGCGAGAACGCCGGCGATGGTGCGAGCGGGAATGCCTCCGGCCCTGGGGTACCCGGGTCGTCCGGGCAGCAGGTTGGTCGACTGCCCGGCCCGGCCGCGGTCCGCAAGCTGCGCGACGTCGACGACCAGGACCGGGCCGTCGCGAAGCGGCAGATGGTGGCCCTGATGGTCTTGCTTGTGCTGGCGGGTTCCGCGAGCGCGTTCGGATACAGCCGGATCAGCTACCAGGCCCCGCCGCTTCGGGACAACGCCGACAGCCCTGCCTACGAGCTGACCGTGGGGGCCAGGATCCATTCAATGAGGTTCGAGATCAACAATCTGGTCACGACCATTCAATTTGCAATCTCCGGATGGGGCTCTGAATCCAAGGTGGCCCTCAGCTCGAACGACGGAGACAACGCGGAGATTCTGGAGGCGAAAGCGCAGGCCGTCAACGGGGAATCGATCGAGGCGAGCGGCTGGCGCGCAGTCACCAGCGAGGACGGCTATCTCGAACTCGTCCCGCAGATGAACTCGCCGCCGTCGTCGATCACCCTGACCCTCAGGAACGGCAGCCTGACCCGTTCAGGTCAATACCAGTTCCTACGGACCAAACGGATCGACATCAGTGGTGCGGACGGCTCGACCGAAACGGCCGATGGCCTCGTGCTAGTCAACTCCGGCTCCTACACCGTCGAACGCCTCGCGACTGGAGGCGTGAGCCGTCCAGGAGAAACGGAGGGCGCCACCACCCGGTACGCGGTGAACGTCGCCCAGATCCGCGGAAGCTGGAACAGCGTTCTCCCCGTACCGGCGGTCTCCATCGACATGGTCGACGTCGAACGACAGCGCGGCCGGGATCCTCTCCTGCTCGCCCTCGGCGCGGGGCTCGGGTTCGCCGGCGGCCTGCTGATCGAGATAGTGCTCACCGCCGCTCACCTCGTAACGTCGAGGAGGCGGACGAACCCACCGGCCGGGTCGGAAATCGAACATGACTACCCATGCCGCGGCAAGTAGCAGGCTCACCTTACCGCGCAGATGTCCCCGGCCCCGATCCGCTTGATCGTATCGGCATCGGTCAGCCCTGTCGAAAAGCCCATTAGCACAGGCCAGCCATCCTGTTCCTCCGCAATGTAAAACTCCGGCCCGAGACTGTTCTCTTCCAACATGAACCGCGCCCCGTAGATCTGCCGTGCCTTCCCAACACTGTCGCCCAACCGCAGACCCTCGACCGTCGCCGCCGCCTGCACATCTTTCCCCACCGGAGTGATCGGGTCGGCTGGCCTCGGCCCGATCAAATAGCCCATCAATCCGTCCGCGCTGAAGACCAGAAACACACCGTCCCAGTTTAGGAACTTGGACATCGCATGGCTGTCGCACCCCGCCTCTCTCGACTCGAAAGGGCCATACTTGGCATGGACCCGGCCGGAGACCGACTCGATCGAGTCACCAAACTTCGCCAAGCCGATGCCGTCCTTACTCAACACCAACGACGTAGTGCCGGGCGCCTTTCCATCACCAGGCGACGAGGAACCGGAACACGCCGCAGCCACCAACACCGTGACCGCGAACACCGCGATGGCCGTCCTTCGGACGGACCCACGAACATCACTGGACACCTGGCCTCCCGAACATGTCTGCTGTTGCCGGCGTACACCTCAGCACCCGGGCGCACCGTAGCCCAACCGGCTCCAGACCCTCGGGGCCGGCGGACAGGTAACGAGACGCTGCAACTCTTCACCGTCGTCCGCCCCACGGGGGAGTTAACGCAATTGTCAACCGAATCCGCTCTTCGCACCGGCGCGATCGTGGCCCTGCCCAGCGGCCGAGTGGCCTACACCGAACGCGGCTCCGGCCCGACCGTTGTGTTCGTGCACGGTCTGCTGGTCAACGCCAACCTCTGGCGCAAGGTCGTGCCAGCCATCGCGGACTCGGGGTTTCGCTGCATCGCCCCGGACTGGCCGCTCGGCGCGCACCAGTTGCCCATGCCGGCCGGCGCCAACATGACGCCCACCGGCGTCGCCAAGCTGATGGCAGAGTTCCTCGACGCGCTCGACCTGACCGACGTCACCGTGGTCGCCAACGACACCGGCGGCGCCCTCACCCAGATCCTGATGGCCAACCATCCGGAGCGGCTCGGCCGTGTCGTGCTCACCCCGTGCGACGCGTTCGAGGAATTCCTGCCCGAGCCGTTCACCCGGCTGCCCAAGCTGGTTCGACTGCCTGGCGCGGTCTGGCTGGCCAGCCGACTGCTCCGGCTGCCGATCGTGCAGCGGCGGCCGTCCACCTTCGGCTGGCTGGCCAAGCGTGGCATCCCCGCCGAGATCATCGACTCCTACCTACGGCCGAGCTACGACAGCCAGCAGATCCGCAGGGATACCAAGCGGTTCATCGTTGGTGTGCACAACAGGTACACGCTGGCCGCTGCCGAGGCACTGACCGGATTCAGCAAGCCGGTGTTGCTGGTCCGCGTGGGGGACGACCGGATCTTCCCTGCCCGGCTCTTCGAACGACTCGCAGCAACCCTGCCCGACGCCCGCCTGGTCACGGTCGCCGATTCGTCCACCTTCGTGTCGGAGGATCAGCCCTCCGAACTCGCCCGGCTGGTCGTGAGCTTCGCCGCCGCTTAAGCACTCATGTTCAGCGCTGGTCGCAGGTCGGCGCGGGTGAGCGGGGTCTCGCCGGGGTGCTTGCCAACCTGGCGGGGATCGAGGCGCATCGGCGTCGGCGCGAGGAGGCGCCGGCGACCGTCCGCCACGCGGAGCGGATCTGGGGCTGGCTCAGCGACGACGATCCGTCGGTGTATCGGCCCGAACTGGCGCTCACCCTGAACACGGTCAGCCTGCGCCACAACGAGCTGGGGCAGGTGAGCGCCGCGGTGGCGGCTGCCGAGGAGGCGGTGGGATCTTCCGCGACCCCGTCCGGGCAACGCGGGGCCTTCGAACTCGACCTGGCCTCTGCCTTGGCAAACCTGAGCGGCTACCTCTGGCAGCTGGCCCGTCGCACCGAGGCGTTCCAGTACAACGCCGAGGCCGAGGAGGTCTTCGGCCGCTGGGGCGGGGCGAACCCGCAGGCTTTCTCCCTGCACCTGCGCCACGTCGGGAGAGCATCGCGGCGATGCGCGCCAAGCAGTCTCCGGTCGACCTGCTTCGCCGGGAGCTGGGCGCAGTCGTTCAACAGCTGACGGCGTACCTCACCTGCTCGGAACAGGCCGCCGGCGAGGCTGGGTAGAGCCGACCCGGCTCGTGCCCACACGCCAGCCGCTGAGCGCTTCAAAGTTTCCTGGCTGCTTCCTCACCCCTTCACAAACACGTCCTTCGATGGCAACGATCGTCAGAGACGGTTGCCGTCCACCCAGTGCCGAGGAGGCCCCTATGCGGGTAACCCGAGTCCCTGCCCGTTTCCCACGCGTCACACGCCACGCCGCCGCAGTCGTCCTCGCCGCCGTCGCTGCTCTGGTCGGCATCAGCGCACAGCCCGCGTCCGCCGCACCTCCCGGAATCCCATCGAAGGCGACGGCGCAGTCGCAGCTCAACGCCCTGACCGTGGCGACGCAGGGCTCAACGAGTGGCTACTCGCGGGACCTGTTCCCGCACTGGATCACGATCAGTGGTAGCTGCAACACCCGCGAGCAGGTCCTCAAGCGCGACGGCACCTCCGTCGTCGTCGACAGTTCCTGCGCGGCCACCTCGGGCCGTTGGTACAGCCCGTACGACGGCGCGACCTGGACGGCGGCCTCCGACGTCGACATCGACCACGTCGTGCCCCTGGCCGAGGCGTGGCGCTCCGGCGCCAACTCCTGGACCACCAGCCGTCGGCAAAGCTTTGCCAACGACCTCACCCGTCCGCAGCTGATCGCGGTGACGGATAACGTCAACCAGTCCAAGGGCGACCAGGACCCCTCCACCTGGCAGCCGTCGTTGTCGTCGTATCGGTGCACCTACAGCAAGATGTGGATCACCGTGAAGTACAGCTGGGGCTTGACCCTGCAGTCGTCGGAAAAGTCCGCCCTGCAGAGCATGCTCAACACCTGTAGCTCCTGAGCGCGATCCGGCTGGCGGTCTGCGCCCCCGAGGTGCGGACCGTCAGCCGGGTGCTAGGTCTGCTGTGGCGGCTGGCTGTCGCCGGACTGCTTGCGCCACTGGCCGCCCGCGTCGGCGGCGAGCAGACGCTTGACCATGGCGAGCGCCTCGTCTTCGGTGTCGAACTCCCACCGGAGCACCCGGCCGGTCTCGCTGTCGCCGGCTCGGGCGGTGACCTTCCACCGGACCTGGCGGGTGAGCCACACATCTCGGCGGCCCAGGCGCCCCCAGATCCCGTTCCACCAGCGCGCCGCCACATCCTCCACCAGCGAATCGTACAAGCGTTCGATCAGCGGATGATGTTGGGTAGCGATGTGGCCGGGCCGGGGTGGTGTCGTTCTCTGGTCGGAACACAGGCCGCCGCGGCTTTGGTCGGTTGGCTGCCCATGCCGACGTCACTGGTCCTGGGGGACAGGTCCGTCGTACCGGAAGGTTGGCGGGTCGACCTCCCCGGCGCAGCGGAGGTAGCGGTGCTGCACCGGCTGGCTGGGATGCTCGCGGGCACCGAGGTAGGCGCCGCTCTGCGGCAGAACGATGGCCTGCGGAAGGGACCCGTCGTCGTCAACCTCAATGTGGGTGAAGCGGCCGTCGGCAGGTCCGCCGAGCAGCCATGCCTCGACGGCGGGCATCAGCGACTCACCGTCAGCGTGGCGGCGGCTGTCAGTAGCCCGGCGACGGCGGCGATGAGGGCGGCCGTTGCGCCGATCAGGCCAGTGACACCGGCGAGGTGCTCCAGCGGTGTCGGCCTGTCGGTGCGCCGTGATCGGTTGCGTCCACCCCGGGTCATGGCTGCACTCCTTCGTCATTGGATGGGACATGGCGTCGTCCCCGCGGAGGTACTTCAGCAGTGGTGGTCCAGCCGATCAATGCCTGATCGCATTTGCTGTGGACAACTCAGGTCCCTGTGGATAACCAGATGATCACCGCGGGCGTCTGGGATCATGCGCCGCTCGTTGCCGACCCCGAGCGAGGTGGGTCGATGAGAACGCCGTCATGGGCCCACACGTGGTGACCGTCGGGCCATTGAATAGCTGGCCCGTCGTCGGCATGGAGACGGTCCTGCTCGTCGAGTGTGAGCAGGGTGGGTCGCTCACTCATGACCACGGTTTCCGGGAAGGGCCACCAGGGTCCGCTAGTGAGCGCGACGTCCCGGCAGCCCTGCCAGGCGGCGCCGGGGTCCGTATCGAAGACTCTGCGGTAGGTGTCGATGGCCGCCAGGACCATGAGGTCGGGGTAGAGGCACCAGGCCGGGTCGAAGAATCGGTCGTTGAGCTCCGGTGTGCTGTAGCGGACGACGGCACGGGCCTCATCGTTCTGGTCGACGAGCCCGTGCTCGTCGGACCAGTACCAGGCCGGTTGGAGCGTGTAATCCGCGCTGATCGCGTGGTCGATCGCCGACCACGCCGGGCTCAGGACGTGCCGGTAGGTCTGATGCACGGCGTGAAGCACGGGCCGCAGCGCCGACCGCTCGGACGGCAGGACCGGCGGGCACCGGTAGGGGCGCTCCATGAGGTCGTACCGCTCGTCCATGCCGTCGTAGCGTTGCTCGCCGTAGAACCCCTTGCGTTCGAAGTGGTAGTGGAACTCGCCGAAGGCGCTGAACCGCTCAGTGTCGCTGGCCCGATCGATGAGTGGGGCGCGGGCTGCGGACAGCGCCTGGTTCAACACCGCGCGACGCACGGAATTGACGAGGGGAGCCTGCCCTTCTTCGAGCAAACTCCTGATGAGCTCGAGTGCGGGCCAGGGAGACGGGCACCAGATGAACTCTGTGGGCTCGGGCCTGCCTGCGGTGCGGTAGGCGGCGCGGGCTGCGGCTTCGGCGGTGTCGTGGTCGGCGGGTTCGGTTGTCAGGACTGCGCGGGCCCATGTGCGGGCGATGCCGTCGATGGGGTGGGCGGGTGTGTTCGAGGGCTTCACGGTTCCATCCAATGCGTGTTGATGTCGTTGGCAAGAGGCACGTAGGCGGGAGACGGCCTCACCATGCGGATTCCTCGAGGAGGTTCGTCGGCGGTTCGGCGGACGGTGACGCTGGTGCGGTTTCGGCTGGCCTCTGCTGGCCGTGAGTGATTGACAGGTGACGTGAATGTGATCCTCATGTTTGACTATGGACATGGGGTCGGGGGAAGCACGGTTGTCGATCGACTGCGGCAGCGCCGGCACCCAGGCCGTCCTGGCGTGGGCCGACGGCAGCGCGCACGTGCTGTCATTCGACGGGAACCCAGCCCTACACAGCGCGTCATACTTGCCTGCGAACGGACAGGCGGCAGGGCCGCCCGCAGCGTTCATTCCGGGCCCGCGCGGTCCGGTGGAGGACGCGGCGGCAGGTGACGCTGGTGGCGACGCGCTGGAGGTGGCGGCGTCGCCGCTGCGCCGGGTCGCCGCCGAAGCCGAGCGGGTCGTCGGTCAGCCGGTGCGGGATGTGCGGGTGGTAGTCCCGGCGGGGTGGGGGCCCCGGCGGCGGACCTGGATGCGGCAGGTCGCCCACCGGGCCGGGTTGCCGCAACCGCGTCTGGTGGAGGCCCCGGTGGCGGTCGCCGAGTATCTACTCACCACTGGTGTGCGGGTGCCGGTCGGTGCGTTCCTTGTCGTCTGTGACGTCGGCGCTGGCGCGGAGGTGACGGTGCTGCGCCGCGGGCCGGCCGGGTTCGAGGTCCTCGCGACCCTCGCCGACGCCGCGGCTGGCGGCACGGCAATCGATCACGCGCTCGCCGACGCCCTCATCGGCCCGTCGATGGCAGAGGGCCAGCGCGCGTCGGTGGCGGACAGCGTTCGAGTGGCCAAGGAAGCGTTGGTAAGCCATCCGGCGGTCACGGTTCCGCTCCCGGACCGGCCGCCGGTGATAGCGAACAGCGCGATGCTCGACGAGGCCGTCCGGCCGGTGGCGTGGCGCGTGGCGCAGCTGACGCAGGAGACAGTCGCCGCCGCCGAGCTCACGGTCGGCGACCTCGCCGGCATCTACTGTGTGGGCGGCAGCGCCCAGCTACCGCACCTCGCGGCGGCGATCGCCGAGCACACAGGCACCGCACCCATAGTCGTGCCCGAGCCGAGGCTGGTCGCGGCTCGGGGCGCCGCGGACGTCGGCGCCGTCGATACCGGAACTGTCGAGCGGGTGGAGGTGCCGGTTCCGCCCGTGCGGCGGGCGGCGGCGATCGCGGTACCCGGCTTCGCGTCGCTCGCCCTGATCTGGCAGTGCCTCCTGACCGCCGAGGAGCACGGGGTGCTCGGTGTGTACTACTCGGTGAGTGTGAACTGGGGCGAGTTCACGATGGCGGCCGTGATGGCCCTGCTGGCGTGCCTGGCCGCGGGCACGGTCCTCGGCTCGCTGATCGCCGCCCGCAGTCCCACCCCCGGCACCCGAACCGAAGGGGGAAGGGTCAGCGTCGGGATCCTCGCCGCGGTGTCCCTCGGCGCGGCGATCGCTGGCCTGTACGCGGTGGTCACCAGCCAATACTTCGGAATGCCCGTAGGCCCGTACCTGAAGTGGGCGCTGTGGCCCATCGCACCGGTGTCGGTAATGGCCGTGGCGATGGCGGTCGTCGCCGCCCGGCAATGGCGTTCCCCGCACGGCGGCTGGTCGGCGCTGCTGGCCGCGCCGACCGGATCCATCGTCGCCGCCACGCTCGGCATGGGGTTGATCCAGTACTCCCTGACCGCCGACCGGTGGCCGGACCGGATCCTGTGGATCGACATCGCCGGCCGCGTCGGCGGTCTCCTCCTCGGCGTCGCCGTGGTCATGGCCGTGGTGACGCCCCTGATGTTCCGCCTCATCCTCGCCGCCCCGCTGGCGGTGATCTGCGCGGCGATCGTCAGTAGACGGGCCGCCGGCATGCTCGGCGTCATCTACGCCATCGCCGTCGCGACCTGGTGGGCTACTCGGCTCTGGAGCCGAATCCTGCGCCCCGCCCCGCCCAGTCCCGCCGCAGCGCCCACGGGCCCGGTTCGGGCGCACATGTCACCGGGTGGAGGCGGGTGACATGCGGTGGCCGCGGCAGCTGATGTCGCTACTGTTCGTCCTGACCCTTCTGGCCGGCCCTCCGATAGTGCTGCTGTCACTGGTCGGAGCACCCATACAAGGTTGGCCGAACGCCGCTCAGGCACGGCAGTGGGTGCAGAACCCGCTGACCGAACAGACCCTCACCGCCGCGCTGACCATCGCGGCCTGGCTGGTGTGGCTCCTGCTCGCCTACACGGTCACGATCCGGGTGCTGACCCGCCTGAGCGCGACCGTGTCGTGGCTGCGGCGCATGCCGCTGCCGACACCCTTGCAAGCCACCGCCGGTGGCATCGCCGGCGCAGCCGTCCTCGGCGTCAGCTCCCACGCGATCACCGCACCGCCACCGCCGCCCACCCAGCCGGTAGCGGCAGGAAACCTGGATGAGGCCGGTAACCCCACCCCACCAAATAGCGACGTCCTGGCCGACGCGGGGATCAGCGTCGCCGGTGGCTGGCTGCCGCGCGACGTGGCGGAGCAGGTCAGCGCCGCGGTGGCGCTGGTGTGGCTCCGCCGCCGCCGCTCCTACCGGCCCCGCCCGCCCGGTCCATCGAGCCGCGAGGACACGGACCTGGCGCCGCTGCCCCCGACAGTGGCGGCCGTGCAAGCCGCCCTCGCCGATGCGACGCCACCGCCTAGCGAACCCGGTGCCGCCTCGGCGGGCTCGTCGCCGCTCGACCGGCCAACCGTTGGCGGGGCTTTCCCCCGAGCTGGGGTCGGCCTCAGCGGGCTGGGGGCGCAGGACGCGGCGCGAGGCCTGCTCGTCACCAGCCTCCTAGCTGGGCGTCATCACCCGGCAGCGTCCGTGGTGGTCACCCGATCCGTCCTGGCCGGGTTGCTCGGCACCACCGCCGAAATGCTGGGTCGGCGCCTGCCGGGGCTGGCCGTCATCGACAACCTCGGGCAGGCAGCAGGGTTCTTTCCCGGAGACCACCCTGGTCGTGGCCTGGGCGGACGAGACCCGGCACACCGAGACACGCAGGAGGGCGCCGGCCCACCCGGACCAACCCTCATCGTCGACGAGGCGTCCGCGACGGACAACGCCGAGACCCTGGCGAGTCTGGCCACCGCCTCCGCCGCGGTGGCCGTGCTGGGACGGTGGCCGGCCGGCCAGACGCGGCAGGTCGACCCGTCGGGGCGCAGCCATCACCTGGACGGCAGCGGGTCAGCCGGGCCACGGATGTGCGTCCTTACCCAGGTCACGGCTACCGACCTGCTCACCGTCATCGCCCACCCCGACCCGGCACCGCCAGAGCCTGGCACCTCCGCCCCGTCGCGCAGCTCCGCCCTGGCAGGCCGGTCCCCGCAGTGGGAGGTCACTGCCCAAGACCACCCCGTCCGCTCCGGCAACGACAAACGACGCCTTCAGCTGCGCGTGCTGGGCGAACCGACACTGCTGCTGGACGGCCACCCTGTGGAGGTCCGGCGGACCGCCGCGCTCCAAGTCCTCGTGTTCCTCGCCGCCCACCCCGACGGCGCCGACACCCGACAACTGACCGACGCTATCTGGCCGGGCCTGCCCCGCCGCTCTCTCACCGGCCGCCTCTACACCACCCTCAGCGACCTCCGCGCCACCATCCGGTCCACCGCCGGGGTGAACCTCATCGAGCACAGCGACGACCGGTACCGCCTTGACCCCACCGGCGTCACCGTCGACCTGTGGCGCTTCCACCACGCGGTCCGCGACGCCACCACCGCCGTCGCCACCGATGCGACGACCTGGAAGGCGGTCATCGACGCCTACCCCGCTGACCTCGCCGCCCGACGGACCTGGCCCTGGCTCGACCCGATCCGCGAGGCCACCCGCCGGCACGTCATCGACGCACACGCGGCTCTCGCCAGCGCCAGCCCTGACGTCCGTGAGGCCCTGGCATGGCTGCAGGCCGGTATCCGCATCGACCCCTACAACGCCGACCTGCACACCGGCGCGGTCAGTGCACTCATCGCCCTCGGCGACCACGACGCGGCGGACCATCTGCGGAAGGATTACGCCCGTCGTCTCGCCGCAGCGGGCATCCTTCCCACCGACACGGCTCTCACGACAGCCACCCTCAGGGACCAGCCCGCCATCCCCACCCGGTAACGCCGCCCGCTACGAGCGCACGGGCAACCCACTTCGGGAAAGCCCGAACTGTGCTACCCCTGCGCTTCCGGCTCCGTTTCCGCCTCCGGCTTCCCCGTACTCGGTCCCAGACAGCCAGCTCGTCCTGCTGACAAAGGCGCGTCTTGGCCTCACCAGATGCCGCCCGTCGCACCGTCTCGTCTCCTATCGACTGCCTCTGAGCTGGGGTTGTGAGGTCGTGTGAGGTCGTGTGAGGTCCTGTCAGCCAACGGAACCGCGTCGTCTCCTGCCGCTCGCCCTACCGTCGATTCGTGGCCAACGTTTCACGGCGCTGCCAAGCCGGCTCGGTGCCGGTCGGCGTCCGGTTCCCACACACGGCAGCAAGGGAGGGGCGATGAGGTCTACGGTCGCTCACACGTCGGCGGTCACGCTGCTGGTCGTCGCTGTGCCGGTCACGCTCGTCCGCGTCGGCAGGTGGCCACACCCGCAGGGCTCGTGGACCACTCTGCTGCGCGGCTGGGTCGAGGAGCCCCTCAGCGGCGGCTTCCTCGCCGGCATCGCCTACCTCGCGGCGTGGCTGCTGTGGGGAATGCTCGCCGCCGCCATCACGGCCCGCCTGTACGCCCAAGCCGCCCGGATGTCACGGCGACTGCCACGACTGCACCTGCCAGGGCCGCTGCAGGGCATCACGGCGGCTGTCCTGGGAGCGACCGCCGTCAGCGCGGCGGCCACCGCGACGCCCGTCCACGCCAGCGCGACCACCACCGCCGCGGCGGAGACGACCGATGCACCGCAGGACTCAGCAGCCACCGCGCGTGCGCACGCCGACGACCAGACCACCTCACCAGCCAACGGCAGGAGCCAGGCCCAGCACACCTACACGGTGCGGCGCGGCGACACGCTGTCCCGCATCGCCCAGGACCGCCTCGGCGACGCGGACCGCTGGCCCGAAATCTTCACCGCCAACCGTGGCACCCGCTTCCCCCACACCGGTGGGACACTTCGCGACCCTGACCTCATCTACCCGGGCTGGACACTGCGACTACCTCCCACGGTCGAAGCACCACGCCCGTCGCCCCGACCGGCGCCTGCCCCAACGCCGACCACATCAGCTCCCTCAGAATCGCCCAGCAGCCCGACCGGAACGGACACCGACGACGGCCTCGTGGAGTCCGCCCCAGCGCCCACGTCCGCGCCAGCCGACCATGCTTCGGCATCGGGACCGGCTGCCACACCCACCACTCGCACCGCCGACGACCGAACCACCCCAACACCGCGACCTCAGCTGGGTGTGTCGCTCGGTACGGGTAGCTGGCTCGACATGGGACTCACCGCCGCAGTCCTCGCCGCGGTTGCCCTCGTTTGGGTACACCGCCGTCGCCGCTACATCCCCCGGCAACCCACCGCGCGCCCACGCCTCGACGACCCGAGTGTCGAGGCGATGCCGGCGGTGGTCACCCGGATCCGTCGCGGCCTACGGGCCCTGACACCGAGCGCGACGACGATTCCTGACCCGGGCCCCGACCTCGACCCTCCGCCCGACGACCCCGTCGCGGACGCTGACTCGGACCCGGTAGACGCGGCCGACGACGAGACCTCCACGCTCACGGTGCACGAGTCGCAGCCGCCTATACCCGCGCCGGCCCGCCCGCTGATCGTGTGGCCGTCTGCGGGACTCGGTCTGATCGGGCCCGGAGCCGAGGCAGCGGCCCGAGGCGTGCTGGTGTCCGCCCTCGCCGCCGGCGGGCCGGATGACCCCCATAGCCGCCACCACGTTGTCATCGCTTCGGACACCCTCGCCACGCTGTTAGGCACCCCCACAACCACGCGGGCGGGCACCCCGCGGATGACCATCACCAGCGGACTCAGCGATGCTCTGACGCTGATCGAGGAGCAGACGCTGCACCGCGCACGCATGTGCGTCGACTACGAGGTCGACACGATCGCCGACCTGCGGGACCGGGACCCGATCGCCGAGCCCGTGCCGCCGACGGTGCTGATCGCCGCCCCCACCGCTGCTCATGAGCGCACCCGCATCGCCGCGCTGCTCACGCAAGGGCACCGACTCGACATCCACGGCGTAATGCTCGGCGCCTGGCCCGATGGCGACACCATCCTCGTCGCTGAAGACGGCTCCACCAGCATCATTAAGCACGACGCGAAACAGCACAGCTGTCCTTCCGCCGTCGGCCGCCTGAGCGTCATCAACCGCAGCGAGACCACCGAATTGCTGCGGCTCCTCGCCGAGTCCCATACCGGCGAGCCTCAACCGCCAGCACCCGCGCAGCGCACACAACTACCCGCAACCGTCAGGCACCTCGACCCCAACAGCAGTCCGACATCCCCGAGCGACAAAGAGGCTGTCCCGCGGCCCGGCCCGCGCCCCGCCAACGCTGGTCGCCTCAACGTCCTTACTCCGGCCCAGGGAGTCGACCTTCCCGCCGAAGTGCAGCCCAGCGAGCCCCGCGCACTGGCACCGACCGCACCGCCGCGCCTTGTCACCGGTCAGGGACCACGACTGGCCGCAGCCAGCGGCGCCATCGCCGGCCTGCCCGATCACACCGATATGGGCGACCCCGACAGGCTGGTCGGCGCCGCCCACGACCCGAACCCCGCACCCGAGAATTCCGCCGCCGCACACCCGCACGAGCGCCGCGATCACGCCGGGAATGAACCGCACCCGGCGGGCGACGACCAGTCTTCCCGTACCGGCGGACGTGTCGACGTTCGAGTGCTCGGCGGGGCCCGCATCGTGGACATGGACACGACCACGCCGCTGCGCGCGAAAGCCCTCGAGCTGTTGGTCTACCTCGTCGTTCAGGACGGCGAGGCAGCACAGGACAACATCCTCGACGACCTGCTGCCCGACGCCCCCGCGTCGAAGGCGCCGCACCGCCTGCACACCTACGTATCCGCACTACGCAAAACCCTTGTCCTCACCGGAGGATCCGCCACCTACCTCACTCACCCGTCGCGCCGCTACGCGCTCAACCGCGACGCCCTCGACACCGACCTGTGGCGCATGCGCGCCGCGCTGCGCGACGCCGCGCTCGCCACCACCGACGCCGACCGCACCGCCGCACTGCAGCGCGCCGTCGACGCCTACGACGGCACACTCGCCGACGGCTTCGACTACGAATGGATCGAGGCATACCGCGAGGGCATCCGCCGCCAAGCCCTCGACGCCCACCTCGCCCTCGCCGCCGCTACCACCGACCCGAAACAAGCCCTGGCCGTCCTGGAGGCCGCCGTGCGCCACGACCCGTACGCCGAGGCCTCCTACCAGCAAGCGATGCGCGCCCACGCCGCACTCGGACACCTCGAGCAGATCCGCTCCCTACGCCGAGCCCTCACCCGCCGGCTCGACGAGATCGACGCCGAACCCAGCGATGACACACTCAGACTCGCCGACCGGCTCATCGCCGACCTGCGCCGGCAGATGCCCACCGGGAAGACCGACTCTCTCAACAGCGGTCTGCACCCATGACGCCGGACCCTTCGGCGGCACCCGACGCTCGTCGTGGCAGCCTGCGCGATCAGCCCAACCGCTGCGGCGACGGCCCGCAGGCGACGAACTGGGACCGCAACGGCACCGCGTGGCCGCTGCGAGCAGCCGTGCTCACCGGCCATCCTGGGCCCGCCCGCAGCCCTCAGGCCGGATCGGCGCACCGACAAGCTTCGTCGTCGACGACGCTCGACGAGGTGGACGCCGACCTGGCCACGGCAGTCCGGCAGGCCGCCTGGATACGCCAGGTGTTCTACGTCCTGGTGCTGCTGGTCGCCCTCGTTGGACAAGTCACCGGCGCCGTCCAAACACTCGGCGTCCCGCTGGTCGTCGCGATCCCGGCCGTCGCGGCGCTCGAACTGGGCGGCGTGGTCGTGATGGCCAACGCCGACGTGCGACGACGCCTCGGCGAGCGGGCGATCGGATCACGCCTCCTGTCCGCAGTGATCGCCGCCGGAGCCGTGGCCTTCAACTGGGCCGCCCACCCTGACCACCTAGTTGGCGGCTTCTACGCAGGCATGTCCGCCCTCGGATACCTCGTCTGGCTGATGCACGCCGGCAACCAGCGCCGCGACCGGCTGCGCGTCACCGGGGGCCTGCCGCCCACACCACCGGCCTACGAGGTGTTCGGGCACTGGGTCTGCCACCCCGTCGTCACCGCCCGGGCGCGGTCCATCGCCAAAGCTGACGGTCTCGACCTGTACGAGTCCCTCGCGGCGGCCCGCACCGCGATCGCCCGCCGGCGGCGCGACGCCGCGATCGCTAAGGTGCTCCATCGCAAGATCCGAGCGGCGATGGACCCCACCACCGCCGACATCGCCGTCCGCTTGTACGACCTGGACGAGATCGCCGCACGCCTCGCAGCCACGGCCGACTACAACGGGCTGACCGGGCTCCTGGCCGCTGACCTCGCCCCGGAGCGGATCATGGCGGCTCATAGATTTGGTCACCGCCGTCGCTGGTTCAGGCTAGAGCGCCTCGCCGACACACCACCGGCACCTGAGCCCACTCCATCCGCGCCGCAGGCGCCCGCCGCGTCGGTGGCGGACCGGCCTCGCGATGACCGCCAGGAGCCGAAACCAGAGCCAGAGGAGAACCCTCAACCGGCCCCGAGCGGCCACCAACAGAGTGCCGAGAGCAGCCACGCCGGCCCGACTAAAGCTCAGTCCCCGGACGATCCGGCCGACGCGGGACCGGCAGACAGGACCGTGGAGGACAAGGACATCCTTGGCACGAACGCCGACGAGGAGACGGACGACGGCGATCAGAATGCTGCCGCCGACGACGCCAACGACAACGAGGACTCGGATATGCCCCGGGGAACCGCGCAGGCAGTGGCCTACTGGCTGCGCAAGGAGCCGAATTTGGACCCTGAACTGCTCGCCGAGAGGATCGGCAAGTCACTGCGATCGGTCTACCGATACCTGCCGCCGGACTACCCCCGCCGACCGGGGATCGCCAGGCGACGGCCCGGACGCCAGCCCGGCCCCCACCAGCGCACGGACCGCAGCGAGTGACGTCAACAGCCACGACCCGCGCCATCCGTCGGCGTACAGGTCCGAGTGCATTGGCAAGTGCACCGCCACGAACAAAGATCCACGTGACGGCCAGGCCTGGCGGCAGGCGTGAGCTCCTATCGTCATTTGGGACGACCTTCGTCCGGCTGGGGAGGTCACCGCGTCGCCGTAACCACAGAGGAACGCGGGGTCGCGGCAGTTCCAGGCGCTCCCGGTGGATGGATAGACCACGAGTGAGGTAGTCGATCGGGCCTCCCACAGTCCAATGTGATCTGCATCCACGACGCCCGGCGTGACATGCTTCCGCCATGCAGGCTCAGGATCTAGTCCGATCCCGGATCCGCGATGTGCTCGCCGTCCCCGGCATCGACGGACTCGTTGCTGCCTATTTCAATCCCGACGGACCATTCGCCGGTACGTCGTTCGACCTTGTCGGCGAGAACCCACCTGACGTGCTGACCATCGACGACGTGTTCGCAACCACATTGCTGGACATCTCCTGGCATCCGCTTGCTATCCGCACACTCCTCGCTGACAGCGACCATGTCAGCGCAGCGCTCGCTGCGATCCGCGCCGACCTAGACCTGTGGAACGCAGGTCCTCACGACCTTCAGTCAGCGGCGGTGCTGCATCGGTGGCTCGACGACCTGCCTGGGGTCGGACCGGTGACCGCGAGCAAACTCCTTGCCCGCAAGCGGCCCAGGCTTGTACCCGTCCATGACGAGATCGTGCTTCGTGTGCTCGGTCCGCCGAAGGAGCAATTCTGGGTGACGCTGGCAACCGCGCTGAAGGAACCCGCCCTCCGTGATGAGATTGAGGGGCTCCGCCCAGCCAGCGTGCACTCAACCAGCCTGATACGCCTGCTCGACGTCGCGATCTGGACACGCCACAGCCGTTCGCGCAACGCCTGCAATGCCCGGAGGCTGGTCGGAGTGCCCGAACCTAGCATGCCTTCACCCGAAAAATCGTTGCGGCGCATGTCGGCTACGACTGGGACAGACGGCTGAACCGGACGGTCGGCGACTGGCCGGTGCCGGAATCAACACGTATTGGCAGGGGATGCCCCGGACCGATTTCTCCTCTCACTTACAGATAGACAGCATTCTGGGGATCGGCACGCGTGCGCGGCGGTATGAGCGAACGTTCGATCATCGGTCGCGCTCCCGGCCATGAAACAAGCAGGAAAGAGGTTATATCCCGCACCGGAGACATTTATTGCATGCAGGTCAGTAGGCGGCTTGGCGCTTACGACGACGCGATATCAGGACCATCAGCAGCGGCAGAATCTGCAGTAGGATTAACGCGAATCGAAGCAGCCATGTAGCGACTCCAACCCAAACGTTCTCGCGACTCAGTTTGCCGAGCGCGTTCATGCTGGCCAGTAGGCCTGTAGGCAAGGTGGCATCGCTAGCCAATGATTCCTGAATTAACCCAGAAAAAATCACGACAATTACGGGCTCATAATAAAATGCCCCCATGATGGCCGCAAGAATAATCCTGCCCGCAATCGAGAGCCGTGCCCATGTGTAACCCCTTGACGAGACCCCCGAAATTAGCGTTCGCTGTAAAACTAGATTGAAGCTGGCCCAAAGGACTGCCAGGATCATTGCAGCGACGGCATCCAGGCCAATGAAATCCAGGGCGACATAGAACGCCAAGGCCTCCAAAACCGATACCGTCAAGATGACGGCACCGAGTCGCATGGCTTGAATTGCGGGGTCAACCTGTTGGGCGATCCGCGGCTCGTAAGTGCCAGCGATCAGGCGCAACCAGCGCCCGACAGCCAGTTCCTCGTAGGCCCGGCCAGTGCCGTGTGGTTCATGGCGCAGATGCTCACCTTCTCGGGCAACCCTGGCCTCAAGTCGGATGTAGCTGAGCGAGATTGCGGCGGCTGCTACAGAGGCAACCCCTATTGCCCAATAGCCGGAGCGACCAGCCAACGATAATCCAACCGATATCGCCAACCCGATTACTGCGACCATCGCGCCAATAGTCGCCACACGCTCTAAACGATTTCGACTGGAGATTGATGAGCGCGCAACCCACAACGACTCAGATTGAGCCAGTTGTTGGGCGCAGTGCTCGATGACCTTGTCCAAGGCGTGACGTAGCGCCGCGCTGGGGGCGTCTTCGCGGTCCGCCAGTGCGGATTGCATTTCAAGAGCGTCTTTGATCTTCGTCCGTAGGCGGCTTTGTCGCGTCCTGAAAGCAATTTGGGCGGTCATAGCAACCACCAGGCCGGCCACCGCTGTCCAGGCGCTCACCACTTCGGGATCCGGCGTCACGCGATCAGAATACACACCCCGCGCAACTATCAAACTCTCATTCGTCGTTGTTCGACCTGCATTCCGCTGCTGAGCCATTATGTGTGCGAGGGGAACGTTTAGATCGGTAGGTGGCAAGGAATGCGAGTCCACCAGTTTTTCTCTTCCATGAATTGTTGTTTGTCATAATTCCTACCACGACCACACTGAAGCGGACTCTTCTCGGCTATTTGTTCATTGACTTGCGAACGGGGCCCGGCCAGGCTTCGGTTGAGGCGTCCGGGCTGTCGCTCTCATTTCGGCTGCCCACGCTGGTCGTGTGGCTCTCATTGGCCTGCGCGGCCCGGGTATCGCCCTACGGGCGGGGAGCGGCTCAAGAGGGGGTTTGCTCGGCTCGAAGTAGCTTCTTCTCGTGAACCCTGCTGGGCTGAGCGAATGCCGCCCAGCCCACCTCGGTTGCCGCCGTGCTACCCCGGCGATCTGGGCTGAGCCGTACCGTTGGTGTTGTCGTGCGGTGGCGCGGTGGTGTCGTTCCCTCCCGCGTCCTCGCCCGGTGGGTCAACCTCCACGACCCCAAAGAGTCGCTCGATCACCTGGAGCGACTGGGTCGAGTAGCGGTCCGCGAAACCCCGACAGATAGCCGGCTTGGCCTCCGGATACGGAGAGTAGGGAAGGGTGTCGTGACAGACGACGAACCCCTCGTTGCGCCGTGCATCGTCGACCAGTTCACGGAGGCGGCCCTCGGAAAGGCGCATGAGGTTACCGGGCCGGAAGATGCACGTGCGGCACTGCCTGGACAGCATCCGTGACTTCCGCAGGACCGGATCGCCGACGCTGAGGTCCGGGGCCGCCTCCAATGACGTGTCGCCTCCGTCAGGTGCCGCCGGACCGACCGCAGGATCGCCCGGTACGTGCGCCTTTTGCGCGTCGGTGGGGAGCTGATTGAGCCAGTGGATGATCTGATCGATGTGGCCTCGTTGTAGGCCGGTGGCGCTGTCGACGGGGACTAGCAGGGTGGCGCTGCTACGCGCGGTGCGGTCGGTGGCCTCTGCGGCATCCCGGCCGCTGAACTCGTCGTCGAGAATGGCCAGCGGCCGTCCGCCGATGGCGCGGTACAGCGGGGCGAGCTTGAGCTGGCGGCCGAACCGCACGCCGCCATCGCCTATGTCGATGACCGGCAGGTCGGCCGGCAGGCCGAGCCGGGGTGCGATCCAGGTCGCGGCGATCGCGCCCCAGCTTGTGCACCAGACGAGGTCGGCGTCGCGCGAGAGTTCTCGGAGCCAGGCGCCGTGGTCGGGGTGCAGCCACACCTCGCCGGAGACGTGCTGGCCGGTGGGACCGGGACCGTCGTAGTGGTGTCGGTGGTAGCCGAGCTGGCTGGCGGCGGGCTGGTGGTCGGGGTTGAGGACGCCGTCGACGTCGATCGCTACCACGGGTCGTACCCGGTGTGCTGCGGCGGTGCCGGCTCGGCGTCGGTGCTGTTGCAGCGGTAGTGCTGGCTCGCGCGGCTCGGGGATGGCGGCCAGGCGCTCGTCGGCGCCCTGGTAGCACTTCTTGCAATAGAGGACGCCGTCATCGACGAAGATGGTGACGGCCGCGAGGCAGCAGGGTGAGAGGTACATCGGCCCCCAGGGACGCTCGACGTACGGCAGATCGTGGCGGTCGACGAAGATTGGTTCGGCCGGCGACGGGGTGGGTTCAGCGGCAGACATGCTTGTTTCCCTCAGTCTGTGGGCGTGGGGTCGCCTTGGTGCACGGCGCGACATTTGACCCGGAGGTCTCGGGCGAATTGACGCTCCATGCGGCGACGGAGACAAGTCGTGTGCGGGGTTCGTCTGTGCGCCTGCGTCGCGGGCTGCGGGTCATGGGCCTCGGGTGGACAGCGGGGGACGGTCCAGACGGTGTGGTCGGGATCCGTCCCCGGTGTGCCCTGTGTCGACGAGGCCCCGCGACGGGTGCGGGTTCAGGCCCTGGTCAGGGCGTCGATGGCTGCTTGGCCGATGAGGTTGATGCAGGTGGTGGGGTCGCCGACGGTGATGGTGGTGGTGTCGTCGTAGACCCTGGGCGGCCAGCCCTTGTTGTCGGGTGCGAGCCAGAGGACGGCGCAGCCGGTGTGGTGGAGGCGGGTGATGGTGGCCTGGCTTTCGTCGGGGTTGACGTAGTGGCCGTCGGAGACGACGACGAGCAGCCGTCCGGTGCCGGGGGTGGACAGGTGCAGGAGCCGGTCGGCTTCGGCGCAGGCTTCGACGAACCGTTCCGTGCCGGCGTCGGCCCGCATGTCGCGGACCGTGGTCGGGCGGCGGCCGGGTGGAATGAGCACGGTGATCCGGTCGCCATAGGCGAGGGTCGCGCTGGTGGCTCCGGCGCGGGTGGCGGCGTGGGCGACGATCCACGCGGCGGAGGACATGGGTTTCGCGAAGTCCTCCATCGAGCCGGAGGCGTCGATGAGGATGCCGACGGTCAGCTCGGGGTCGGGGACGGGGCGGCGTACGGTGCGCTGCCATGGCTGGGCGGTGGGGATGGCCCCGGCCGCGCGTTGGGCGGCGAGGGTGACCGCGGCGCCGGTTCGCAGCCGTCCGGGCGGTGCGGCGCTGGGTTCGCGGGTGCGGGCGGGTTCGCGGTGGCGGGCGCGGCGCAGCAGGGCGGTGAGCCGGTTGGCGGCGTGGCGTTCGGCGTCGCGGGCGTCGCGTTCGGCCCAGGTGATCGGCGTGTCGGTGTCGACGTGGATGCCCGGTCCGTGGGGACGGCTGCTGTCGCTTGCGGGTTCGGGGGTGTCGGCGGGGTTGTGGAGGATGGTGTCGAGGGCGCCGGAGATGGCTGCCGCGATCGCGCTGGTGGTCGCGTCGTCGGCGGGCAGGCCCGGGCTGATGGTCGGGTCGATTCCGAGTAGGCGGCACCAGCGTTCGCCGAGTTCGATCATGCGGGTGGTGTCGGTGTCGCCGACGGTGTGGGCTTCCCGCCAGACTGCGCGTAGGCCCCGGATGAGTTTGCGTCCGAGGACCGTGGCGATGGCGCGTCGTGCCTCGCGAACGTCGGCGGAGTAAAGGATCCGGGCGTCGACGCGGGCAAGGAGCAGTCCGGCGCCGTATGCGGCACTCCACAAGGTGTCGGTGGGTGTGTCGGCGGGGTCGATGATGCTGGTGACGGCGCTGCGTAGCCACCGTCGGTCGCGGGGTCGGGTGTCGCGGTAGCGGCGTTCGATGCGTGACTCCTCGAGCAGGAGCGCGGCTTCCCGGACGACGGGCGCCACGGTGGGCGGTGGGTCCCACTGGGAGTGGATGACGTGGGCGCATTCGTGCAGCAGGACGCCGTAGGCGACGGGAACCTTCGACCGGTGCCCGGGCCGGCGAGGGTCGGCGATCGCCGGGTCGGCGATGAGGTCGGCGTCGACCTGGATCTGGGCGGTGGCGGGGTAGCTGAAGCCCGGTGGGCCGCTGTCGGCCGGGGTGACGGTCACGCTGGCGTCGGGTCGGCCGGTCAGTGTCGCGGCCTGCTTGGTCCAAGCCGCTGACCACCGGCCCCATGCTGTGGCGGCCGGGGCCGGGGCCGGGGAGGCGGGGCTGGCGCCGGAGGGGCGCAGGTGCGCGGAGACGCTGGTCATGACGGCCTGCCTTACTTCTGCTTGCCGAGGGTGAGGGGGGTGATGGTGGTGCCGCGGTAGGCCCGCTGCAGGGCTTCGACGACGGCTTGCCGGTCGGCCTCGGGTGCGACTGCGGCGAGGTTTGCCACGGCGGCGGCGAGGCCGAGGCTCCCGGCGACGCGCTTGAACGCCAGGAGCTCGCGCAGTTGCGGCGCCCAGTCGATTTCGTGCTTGCGCATCCGCGCGTTGAGGGCGATCGCCGCGTCGATGGCGCCGTTGGGTACGCCGAGGGATCGGGCGAGTTGGAAGTCGGTGGTGACCTCGATGTGCACGGAGAACCGGGAGGCGAGGGCTTCGGTGAGGATCGCTCCGTGCACGCCGGGGTTGTGGCCGGCGCAGACGAAGAACCCGTCGGTGGCGGTCACGACTTCGTTGTGGTGGGCGGCGATGGTGATGGTGGCCCGGCCGTCCATCGCCGGATACAGGGCGGCGAGCACGCGGGGTGGGATGAGGGTGGCGTCATCGATGAACAGGGCGCGTCCGGCGCGCATGGCGGTCACGAGCGGCCCGTAGGCGAAGGCGAAGCCGCCGTCGGGCAGCGGGACGTAGTTGCCGACGAGGTCCTCGACGGTGGTGTCGCCGTGCCCGGCGACGGTGATCGCATCGGGGTAGGCGGCTTCGATGAGGCTGGTCTTGCCGGTGCCGGGTGGCCCGTAGAGCAGGACCGGGATGGTGTCGCGGCGCAGCTGGCGCAGCACCTCGACGTCGGTGCTGTCGCCGAGCTGGCGGGGCAGGTACCAGACCCCGTTGGGGCGCAGGACAGCGCCGGGACGCGGGGGAACCGGGCCGGTCGGCGCAGGTGCCGGCGCGGCGGTGGCCGTGGGCGTGGGGGCGGCGGCCGAGGGGGCGCGGCTGGTGCCGGCTCCTGCGGTGAACGCGTCGATGCCCTCGGCGGTGATGGTGTACCGGCGGGGCGATCCGGTAGACATGGTCGCCCAGCTGCGGTCGACGAGGCGGTTGAGAACGGATCCGATCGCCCCGGACGACCGGCCGGGCAGTTCCTTGCCCAGGTCGCCGATGGAGAAGGCGCGGTGCGGTTCGGCCGCGAGAAGGGCCAGGACCGGCCCGAACATGGGTCGGGGCTTGGCCTTGGGCTTGGCGGGTCGAGCGGGCGAGGTCACCGGGCACCTCCGACGGTGGTTGCGGTCGGGGTGCAACCGATACCTGCGCTCCCGGAGGTGATCAAGTCGTACCCGCGCAGCCGCGGCGCTGGCGTGTGGCTGACTGATCGGCGGACTGGTGTGCTCAGGTGTGGCATGAGGTGCTCCTTGGCGAATATGGCCGCCGCACGCCCCTTCCCGGGGCGCGCGGCGGCATTGGTGAGCCACAGCGGGCGGGAAGTGCGCACGTAGCCGTGCTCGGCTACGCGGAGCGGTGTTCAGGTCGGGGCGCCTACCGGTGGGGAAGGCACGGTCGGAATCGGGATCGCAGGCCGGCGTCCGGCCCGCGTACGGTGCTCCAACTGCTTGCGTGTCGGCGGCGGTTGTGCCGGTGCCAATCTGGCCTTGGTCGGGTCTGGGCCTACGCCTGGTCGGGCAGGTCGCCGACGATCCGGTCGCAGGCGTACGGGTCGACGGCCTCCCAGCGCCAGCTGCGGCCCATCACCACGTACCGGCCGTCACCGTCCGGGGCGATGCGTCGGATGGCTTCCGGGTCGTTGGACATGGTGCGCTGGTCGGCGACGATGACGTCGCCGTCGAAGGACAGGTCGGCCAACGCGGCGTCGACCCGCCGGTCCAGTTCGTCCTCCGGTACGCCCTCGTCCCGGAGGCGGTGGCGGTACTGGTCGCGGTGCCACTGCTGGTCGGTGACGATTGCCTCGGCCACCGCACGGGTGCAGGAGAACACCGCCCACCCGTTCCAATGGTCGATCAGGGTGCCGACGAACCCGACCGCGAAACGGTCGCCGCCGTCCGGGCCGGTGATCAGCGCCCACTCGCCGGAGAACACGCCGACGTCGCCGACACGTACCCTCTCGGGGCGCAGGTGGGACACGTCGCGGCCGGTGGGGCTGGCCGCGAGGTGACACAGGTCGGCGATCCGGTCGGTGGCGGCGGTGTCGAAGGCGTCGCGGTAAACGGCCATCGCCTCGTCCCGCTGCTGAATGCGCAGCCCGAACCAGCCTGTGGAGTCGCCGGTGGCGTCGGCGAATAGCTCCCACCCGGCGGTGTCGACCGCATCACCGACCGAGGTGTAGCGGGGCAGGGCGTCGAGGACGGCGGAATCTCCTTCGTCGATTCCGGCGAGGACCCGGCGGGCGGCCAGGCGGGTGTCGCCGCTGGCGCGGGCGCCGATGGTGTCCTGGGCCCACCATTCGGCGGCGGTGCGGCCGGCCTCGGTGCCGGCGGCGCGCATCCGCTGCAGCGCGGCGGCCCATCCGGTGGCCTCGGCGACTGGCCCGCCGGTGGGCGGCGGGGTGGTAGTGATCGGTTGGATGCGGTCGCCGGCGTCGAGGCACATCGACAGGGCTGAGCTGCTGTCCCAGGTGACATCGACGATGTTCTGCTGCTGGTCGTGGCGGCGGACGGTGCCGGTGTCGCCGGGCCGCAACTGGGTGTGCGGGTCGCTGGTGTGGACCAGGGCGACGCGCTGGCCGGGCTGGCAGGTCATGGTGCTCTCCGATCGGTGAGTGGACAGGCCGTCGCCGCCGGTGGGTGGCGGTGGCATTGGGGCGGGTGTGCTCATCGGGTGCTGCCCGTCGTGTCACCCGTCGTGGGGGAGTGCGGTGGCCAGGGCTTGCGGGTGAGGTGGGCGCCGAACATCGGGTCGGTGGCGACCGAGGAGCCGCAGCGGGTGCAGCTGGTGGCGGTGTCGTGGCCGTAGCCGGCCATGGACGGCACCTCGACGTGGTCGATCTCGTCGACCGCGCCGCAGACGGTGCACACCGTCATCTGCGAACCGCCCTCCTGGAGGGCGGGTGTGGTGACGAACAGGTCCTCTACCGGGTCGAGGTGGTGGACGCTGTGCCGCAGCCAGCGGCCGTGGACCGTCGCCTCCTACACCAGCAGCAGCCGCTGGTCGGGGCGCAGCAGGTACATCCACTCGTCGAACCCGTCGAGGTTCTCCCGCAGCGAGCCCTGCCGGATGGTGTTGTTCTCGGTGACGGACGGGTAGCCCAGTCCCGCTACGGGCGGCTGTCGGTGCCATCGCCGGGGCTTGGGGTTGACGGAGAGGCTCCACCAGTTGCGGGCCAGCAGCGCGGCGGCCATGGCGTCGGTGTCGCGGCCGAACGTGTCGGTCCAGATCCGGCGCAGCAGCGGCACCAGGACCTCCGGGTCCTCGCCGAGCTGGATGGACCGGGCGGTGTACCTGCCGCGTAACGCGGCCACACCGATCAGCGCGGGTGTGCTCACGTGCATCTCCTCCTCAAAGGACGTGGGGTTACGCGGTCGTCCCGGGTGGGACGACCGCCGAGCGTGGATGGCATGGACCCGCCGGTACTGCTCGCGGCCGTCGCGGGACCGCGGTACTCGAACCGCGCGGTGTTCCTCCCAGGGGCCACCTGCGGTGACAGGAGGCTGCGGCTGAGGCGGGCATGTCGGTGCAGGGAATTACCGTGCTCGTATGGCTGCACGGATGGACGACGCCGGCGACATCGCGGCTGCCTTGCGGGGGACTGCTCTTCAGGGCCACCCCGTGGGCGAAGGGCTCGGCCGCACCTTCCTGGTGGAGCAGGTCGATCCTGCTCGGCTACTCGATGCGTGGCAGGCTGCTCATGCGGCCATGCCGGCTACCGGTCGGTGGCCCGTCTTCACGTTGCCGGGCGACCTCGACCACGAACCGGATGCTGATGAGCTCGCCGACCTGGACCGGGTGGCTCGGACGCTGGATCCGTGGTCGGTGTATCAGCGATACGGCCGCGAGGACGCCCAGGACCAGGGAGACGTGGAACGCTATGTTCGGGCGTTTCTGGGTGACGACGTGGTCGCCTCGGCTCTCGAGCAGTTGGCCCTGCCCACCACCTCGACAGCTCTACAGCGGTGGACCTATGACACCCTCCTCGCCGATCCGCAGCTCGCCTCCCGAGCCTTCCGCGGGTGCGAATACCTCGTCGGCACCGCCCGATGGCATACCTACCCGGACGTGCAGCTGGTGCTGCTGCCCACGACGTCGCAGTGGCTGGCCCCCGCCTGGGTGCCCTACTTCGGAGCCACCAGCGACAACGGCATCCCAGCGTTGGCAGCGGCCATGTGGCAGTGGGATCAGCGGTGGGGCGCCGCCCTTATCGCTGCCTGGGGAACCATGCTGCAGCTCACCGCGCAACGCCGGCCGCAGCCCGGCCCGCAGGCGTGGGAGCTCGCCGGGCAACTGATGGCCGTCGGTGGCAGCTTGCAATGCGAACAGTGGCAACTCGCGATCGCCCTTACCCGAGGCGACGCGTGGTTCCTGCACGACCGCCCCTGATCGGTGCCCCATCACCGTCTGCCCGCCCGAGCGGGGCGTTCTGAGCGGCCATGAAGGGCACTGGGTCGATCGCGCCGTTCGGGCTGGCATCGCCGTTGTGGTGCACCTCGTAGTGCAGGTGCGGGCCGGAGCTGTGGCCGGTGGAGCCGACGACGCCGATGGGCTGGCCGGCGGCGACCGGCTGCCCGACCGTCACCATCGGGGGGTGGTCCATGTGGCAGTAGCGGGTGAGTAGGCCGCCGGGGTGGTCGATGTCGACGTACCAGCCGCACCCGCGCGTGCGAGCGGGGTCGCCGTCGCGGTGGCAGCCCCAATCGGCGCCGGTGTCGGCGTGGACGGCGTTGCAGCGGACGGTGCGGACGGTCCCGGCGGACGCGGCGCGGATGGTGGTGCCGCGCGGGGCGCTGAGGTCGACGCCGTCGTGACCGGGCCGGTCCGAGCTACGAAAGCCCGACCCGACAGGGGCGAGGACCGGCTGCGTCCACGGGCCGGTGGCCCCGCACCCGGCCAAACCGTCGGTGGGTAGACCCGTGGTGTCGGCGATCGCGATCACCATCTGAGTGGCCGGTCCCTCCCATGTCGCGTAAGCGTCGGGGAAGGCGCTGACCTGCACGGCCTGGGCGGCCTCGGTGAGCGGCATCGCCTGCCAGCCGCGGATCGTGGCCAGCTCGTCGAAGAACCTCTCCGACGCGTAGACGGGGTCCTGGAGCTGGGCGGGGGTGCCCCATCCTTGGCTGGGGCGCTGCTGGAACAACCCGATTGAGTCCCGGTCGCCGCCGGCCAGGTTCCGCAGGCTGCTCTCCTGCATGGCGGTGGCGACCGCGATTACCCAGCCGCGCGCTCGTAGCCCGAGGCGAGCGCCGGTGGTGACGATCGCGGCGGCGTTGCCGACCTGGTCGCTGTCCCAGTCACCGATCGCCGGCCACATAATCGGCGGCCCGGGTGGCGACGCGGTGCTGTCTGACGTGGACCCGGGAGTGGTGACCATGGGGACGCATCCGGCGGTGGCCGAGCCGCCGGCGAGTAATCCGCCGAGCCCACCGGCGCAGAGGATGAACACGGCGATGAGCGCCACCGCGACTGACACCAGAGATCGGAGCTTCACGTCGGCCCCCAACGGCCGAGGGGAGAGGTGAGGTAGGGAGCGCGGTAGGGCGTGGAGTGGCGCTGGACGAGGGGAGAGGCGTGGCCGGGCATGACTTGTCCTCCTGGTTGCCGGCTAGCCGAGGCTGTGGACACCGACCGGATCGCCGTCGCCGGTGTGGACGGTGACCGTGTCGTCGGCCGGGCTGATGACGTAGATCCACGAGGCGTCGAGGTCGACCGCGCGGCTGAGCGGGAAGACGGTTGCGGGCTCTGGCTCGGTGTCGTCGAACGTCACGCCGACACCGTCGACGGGGTGCTGGTGGGGGAACGACCGGGTGTCTGGGGTGACGTCGGATCCGAGGTAGTACCAGTCGTGGGCGAGGACCGCGTCGATGAGGGCTTGAGTGTCGCGGCGTGCGGTGGTGGCCCAGATGCCGCGCAGGTGCGCGATGAGCGCCAGGGGGTAGCCGTCGAAGTGGACGTAGCGGGCGTGGACGGTGCTCGGCTGGGCGGGATCGATGGCGCTGACGTAGCAAATGTTTCCCACGGGTCGTGTCTCCTCGTCGTGGTGGTGTGTTCGGGTACGGCGACGACCGCGTGGCCGTGGTGGGCCACGCGGTCGAAGGTCGCGAGGTCTCTTGGTCCGGGCCGGGCGGCGTTGGTCGTTGCGTCTGGGCTGCGGCTACGCGGCGTAGGCGGCGGTCAGGGTCGCGCCGGGGACGCGGCGGGGCAGCCGCTGCGGGACCCGCGGCAGTAATTGCGTGGCAGCGGCGGCGAGACCGTTGGCGAACCAGCCGACGAATCCGAGGGACTCGCGGGCCGGCCGCCGTGGTGTGGGTTCACGGGCGGGTGTCGGCTGTGGCGGTGGTGTGGCTCGCGCGGCGCGCATCGCCCGTTGTGCCTGCCTGGCGGCCGAACACGGCCCGCTCTGGTCGGCGCACTGCAGGTTGGCGCACCGGTTGCCGGGTCCGGGTTGGTGGGCGGTGAGGACGTCCACGGCCAGCCGCCACAGCAGGGGGTCGGTGACGTCACGGGGGAGGAAGGCGCGGTGGGACGGTCGGGTTCGGCTGCGGTCAGACATGGCGGGTGACCTTCCGTCGGGTTGTGGGCAGGGGTCACCGTCCGGTCGGGGCCGGTCGTGTTGTGCCTGGTGGCAGCCCCCGGACAATGACCCAATTGATCGACGCTTCCCTCTCGATGAAGGTCAAGTCGTCTGCCTGGGGTGGTGCCGTAGGGCACAGGTGTGCGGCGCGCGGGCGAGGTCGGGACCCGCGCTCCCAGCGGGGGCGTCGGCGGCCGTCAGGAGGCCGTCGGCGTGATTCGGCCGGGCCTGCTGGTGGTCTGGACGAGACGCGCCAGTGCGGAGCGAGTGGCCGTCGCGTCGTCGTGGTCGACGTGGTCGTCAACGCGGACCACGGGGTGCGGCTCGCCCCGCAGCCTCGTGATCCGGTAGCCGCGGAGGTCGGCGTCGACCGCGTCAACGCGGCGAATCTCGTGCAGGTCGTCGGACCCGACGAGGACGTCCTCGTAGCAGACGGCCCAGGCCAGCAGGCGAAGTCCGGGGGTGGGATCGGCGAGGAGGTCCGTGATCAGGCCGATGTCGACGCAGGCCGCGAGGGTGGGCCGGGCGGCCGCCTGGTTGATGTCGAGCGCGGTGGCGAGGTCCGGTAGGAGGTCGGCGAGTCCGGCGCGGTAGCGGCCCATGCGGGTGTCGTTGAGCGGTAGGTGCACGGCCCGCATCTGGCGTCTCGTGCCGCGCGGTGCGGTTGGGGCCGGCCGGTCCTGGACGAGCAGCAGGAGAGGCGGGCGGCCCCAGCCGACAAGGTCGGCGCTGGCCTCAATGTGCAGCAGGCACCCGGTCAGGGTGTGGACGGTGTTGAAGGACATCATGGGGATCGGGCTCCTTGACATACGCAGAAGCCCCGCAGGCCGGATCGGCCTGCGGGGCTTCTGGTGCGTGCGGGGACGTGGTGCGGTTGGTGCCGAGGGCGTGTTACCGCAGGTCGCGGTAGCGGATGACGATTCCCGGCGGCGTGGCATGGTCCGGGTCGTGGGCGCGGACGCCACAGCGCTTGCGTTTGGCCAGGTACATGGCCTGGTCGGCCGCGTGCAGGAGGTCGCGGGGCAGCATGTCCGGCTCGGCGAGCGCGTAGCCGACGCTGGCGGTGACGATCACCTGCTGCCCGGCGATCTCGTACGGGAGCTCCGAGATGCGCCGGTGGGCGGCCTCGGCGGCAGTCTCGACCTCGCCGGCGTCGCCGTGCACGACGAGGGCGAACTCGTCGCCGGCGAGATGCGCGGCCAGGGCTACCGACGGCCCGATGGCCCTCAGGCGGCGTCCGACCTCGCGCAGCAGGTCGTTGCCGTGCTCGTGGCCGTAGGTGTCGTTGACCTGCTTGAACCGATCGAGGTCGATGAGGACGAGTCCGAGCGGTTCCCCGAGCGAGAACGTGGCCTGAAGGTGGGTCCACAGGGCCCGCCGGTTCGGCAGGTCGCTCGTGTCGTTGTGCGTGGCAAGCCGGTGCCAGTAGGACCGGTCACGGTCGCGGGCAACCAACGCCCGCCGCTGATGGTGAATGATGTGCCGCTGCCGGGAGAGCAGTGCCGCGGCGACGGCGAGACCGGCGAGGAGTCCGCCGGCCGCCGTGAGGTACGGGCTCAGGTGACACACTTGACGTCGCTCCTTCTGTACTAAGGAGCACCGGGGCGGGCGTGGTTCCGCCAAGTTCGACGCCCGCCCCGGGCTACCAGCGGTAAAGGGGTCTGCTAGGTGGTTGTCGGGGCGAGTTGGAACGTCGCTGGCCTCTCGGCGACCTGAACGGCGACGCCGTCGGTGACGAGCTTGTGCACGGCGTTGACGACCGCGCCCGCGCTGGCCTTGGCCGAGTCGGTGCCCTCGTTCGCCTGGTCGATGGCCTTGCACAGTTGGCTGGTCTTGAACGGCTGGCCGGGATGGGCTTCTAGCACGTCGAGGATGGCCCCGCGCAGGCTGCCCTTGGACCGGCGTGGCTTCCCGCCATCGGATGCGCTCGGAGCCTCGGATGGGCTGCTGGGCGCAACGATGTCGTCGCTGCCCTCCGGGTCCTGACTGGGCGCGGAGTCTGCCTGACCGGACGCGTCGGCTGCGGGCGGATTCTCGGCGTCGGCCGGGGAAGCCTCGCCGGCCTCCACCGGCGTTGTGGTCGGTGCGTCGGGGACGTTGTCCGGCTTGGCGGGTGGCTCCTGTAGGGCTGGCTGGCCCGCGTCGCTGTCCGGTGCTCGTAGGCGTTCGTCGTCCGGCTGGAGACTGGTCGATTCCTCGTCCGGGCTCGCCACCGAGGCGGTGTTCGCCGCCTCTGCCGGTCCGGGGGCCTCGTCCGGTCCGTGAGCCTCGTCCGCGTTGTCGTCCGCCACTGCGGGGGGCGGGTCGCGCCTGGCGTCGGTCGTGGCCGCCGGCGGGTCGCCGCTGTCGGTGCTGGTCGCCGCGTTCACCACGTGCTGCCAAAGCGTGCGGCCGTCGTCGGCGCGCAACGATTCGGCCTGGCCTGCCTCCGCCAAATTGCGAAGTCGTTTGGTGGCCGTCGAGTAGCCGACGCCGGCGCGCTGCGCGATCGCGGCGGCCGTGTCCTGGCCAAGTGCGGCCAGAGCGGCGGCGACCTTGTCGAGAGCGCTGGGCGCCGCGGTCTGATCGGTGGGGTTGTCCATGAGTCCTCCCTGTGGCTGTTGATGCGTCTGCTGGGATGTGGCGTGCACTGATCCACGCTTCGATGACGCCTCGTGATCAAGTGCGGTGACCGGATCTCGGGATGCCGTCGACGCTCGGGGCCTGCCAGGCCCCCGTGCTGGTGGGCGGTGCGGCTATGGCTGGCCGAAGACGCGGTCGCAGCGGCTCGGGTCGACCGGCAGCCACGGAAGGCCCCAGCCGATCCGGTACCGCCCCCGGTTGGGCTCGACGAGGTGGACGCCGCCGCCGAGGGACACCGGACGGGCGATGGTGAGGGTGTGTCCGTCGAAGCCGACGGTGCGCCAGTCATCGCCGACGTAGGTGGCCATCGCGTCGAACGTCTGGGTAAGGGCGATCACGGCCTCGTGGTCGAGGGCGAGTTCGAAGCTGCCGTTCCACCAACCGGTCACCGTCGCGAGGTAGCCCTCGTGGTAGCGGTGGAAGCCAGGGACCGGCTCGTAGCGCAGCCACCGACCGGAGAAGACGGCTGTGCTGCCCTGACGCGGCGTGTAGTCAGGACTCGTCACTGCTGGCCCTCCTGCGGGTCGATATCGCCAGCGGTGGAGGAAGCGCCGAGGTGACTCGCGGCCGCGACCTTGCGGACGCTGGACCAAGCAACCCCTGACGCCTGCGCCGATTGGGCGAGCCAGTCGGCCGCGTCCTGCAACCATGCGCGGATGTCGTCGACGGCGTCGATGACCTCGCTGCGCCCCTCGCTGTCATCGAGGCTGGCGAGGTGTGCCTGGCGGGCCTGGTCGAGGAGGTAGGACCCGGTCTGTGCGTGCACCCGGGCGAGCAGCCGAGTGCTGCGGTGCAGGTGCCCGATCAGGGATGCGACGTCGGAGGGCGTCGGCAGGGTGAGCAGCGCGCTGAACGGTCCGGTGGCCGTGTGCAGCCAGCGGGTGAGGTGCTCGGCGGCGGTGATGGCGCTGCCCAGTCGGGCGGGGTCGTAGGGACCGTCGACAGCGAACAGGCGGCTCAACTCGTCGAGCCAGGGGTTGGTCTGACTGTCGACCGGAAGCGGATCGGCGACGAGGGCCGGCTGGGAGTGTTGGCCGTCGGCAGCCGCGCAGATCGGGCTGTTGTCCGCCAGATGCCACCACGGAATGCCCCCGCGGTAGGCGTTGGTCCAGTGCGTGGCGGGTTGGTCTACCACCGGCTCATTGCAGACGGGGCAGATCGGAAGGTAAATCATAGAGCGGTGTCCCTTCAAGCAGGGTGATGACGGCGACCAGGGCCTGGTCGCCGACGGCTCGGTGAGGTGCGAGGGGTTGGTGCCGGCGCTCGCCGGCTTACGCGCAAGAGGGAAAGGGCGGCCGTCTCGCTGGCCGGCAGCGCTGTCAGCGCCCCTGCCGGAGGCGGCTGGCAGGCCGGGGCGACATGCGGCGGCTCGTGGGCATCTGCCGACACCGTGAGCCGGTCGCCAGGATGGTGAGCAGGGCATCGCGTCGGCGCGTGCGGCGACCCGAAGCTGCGCGATGAGGTGCGCGTGGATGGCTAGCGGTTCGCGGCGCTGCGGCGCGGGGCGCGGACGCAGTCGGCGGCGAGGCGCTCGACCTCGCCGACCAGGACCATGACCCGGCCGCTCGGGCGTGTTTCCTTCTAGGCGGGCTCTGTCAGAGCGCGACCGCGAGCAGTCGCTGGTTGGGGTCGATGGCGGAGAGCAGCCGGTTGGCCTGTTCGAGGTAGGTCACCCGGTCGGCCATGGCGTCGCTGGCCGGGGCCAGCTTCGCCCCTTCGGCGGTGATCAGCGCGTCGCCCGCCCGGGCGGTGAGAGCGCTGTGGTGCTGGTAGGCCATGCAGCCGGCCTGGTACATCTCCAGTTCGCCGAGGCGGATCTGCCCGGCGCCGTAGGTGGCGGCGTTGTGCATCCGGATGGCGTTGACACGGGGCTGATGGGTGAAGTCCGCGACGGCCGTGTCCCACGGGTACTGCTGCGGGTCCGCCAGGTGGCGGGCCTCGTAGACGTGCCACGGCGTGGCGTTGCGGGTGCCGTGCACGGCGCGGCTGAACAGTTGGTGGCGGATGCCCGCCCCGACACCGGCGGCTTGGCGCATGCCGCTCAGGTCGAGCAGTCGCGCTGGTCCGCCGGCGCAGTAGGCCGGGCGTCCCTTGCGCAGTCCGAACATCTGGCTGCGCTGCCACAGGTGCAGGGCGGGACTGGCCCAGAAGCGGGGCGACAGCGTGCCCTGCACGCCGAAGTTGCGGTCGAGTTGGTGTGCGGTCAGGGATTCGCGGGGCACGTCGCCCGGCACGCAGACGATCATGGTGCGGATCGTCGCCGTCGGTGTGACAGCAGGCGAGATGGCCTTCCGGGTCGGGTTCTTGGGCATGAGTGGTCCTCCTTGGGGTTGGGCGCGTCAGGGCGCGCGGAGATGACCGGCCCACTGGGGTGCGTGGGTCGGTTGCGGGAGAGGTGCGGTGCGGGTTGGTGGGGTGCGACCTGGGGTCGCCGCGCGGCGCGGTGCCGACCGGCCCCGGGTGGGGCGGGTGGGCGAGGCGCACCGGTAGGTGCGGCGGTGGTTCCGAGGTGGGACCGGACCGGGGTGGGGATTTATGAGGGGTGTTAGTGCCGTGAACGGTAGCTGCCTGTTCTGTCAGGCCGATCCGACGAGTTGATCGCCGGAAAGTGGGGTTGACCTGCGCTGTGAGGCATTCCGGCTCGTAGCGGAGTCCTCGTCGGCGCGGACGCTGTGAGCCTTCATGGCTCTCACAGATGACCTTGTTTGCTGACAGACGTCGGCGACGGTCGTCGGCTTGCCGGAGGAACTCACTCTGCAGGTGTCGGCGCGCTGGCTTGCAATGTGATTTCTACGGGTGGTCAAAGCGACGTGGGTTGGTGACCGTGTCGGGGCCGTGGTCGCAGGGCAGCTCGTGCAGGTACCGCCGGTGGGTGGGGTCCGATACGAGGGTCCACACCCGGCCCCCCGGGTCGGGGCCGTGGACGGCGGTGGCGATCGGGCTGGCGGTGCGCAGTCCGGCGAGCACTGAGAGGAGGCTGGCCTCCCGGCGCCGGCTGGGGACCCAGAACAGCACGGGGTAGCGGGGGCCGAAGGTGGTGAGGCGTTCGTAGCCGCGCAGCTTGGCCACGACCCGGGCGAGGTTCTCGGTGTCATTGTCGTGCTCGAGAAAGAAGCCGGTCGAGGTGCCGCCGACGGTCCATACGCCGTGCCCGTCGGGGCGGATGCCGGCCTGGGCGTAGACGGTGGTGGCGTGCTGCTCGGACCACCAGCGCGACAGCCGGGCCTCGGGTGTGTGGCGGGCGGTGGCAATGAGGTCGGTGAAGAACTGGTTGACGCCGAGCAGGTGGTTGACCTGGCCGCTGGCGGCGATCCGCTTGGCCCGCTCCACGGAGCTGCGCGGCGCTTTCCCGCTGGTGCCGGTGGGGTCGTGGTAGACGGTCGGGTGTAGCTGCAGTCCGACGGGACCGAGGGTGTAGAGCAGCGACCCGTACCGGCCGTGGGCGCCGCTGCGGCCGAATCGGTGCAGCACGTCGAGGCGGTGCAGGATCGTCAACCGCCGTTGGGCGGTGCGCCGGGTGTCGAAGAGGGCGCTGGTGATTTGGTCGGTGGACAGCAGGTAGTGCTCGGCGAGCAGCCTGAGGAGGGCGTGGTCGCGGGGAACGATGCGACCGAAGACGGCTAGGGGATCGGGGTTGCGGGAGGCGGGAGGAACGCGGGAGTACACGACGGTTGCTCCTGGGCAGGATGGGGTTCCCCTCCCGATCGGGAGGGGTGTCTGGGACGAGGGAGGCCGGTGCGGAGGGCCTGTCACGGGGTGTGTGCGGCACTGACAGCCCAGGTCAGCACTGTGCTGCGGATGCCCGGCGGTCACCCGTGACGATCCCGGTGACGAGCCGGTGCGCGACCCGGGCGACGCCACTGCCCGACAGAGACAGTTAGCTCCGGTCGGTCTTCGGACGGGAGCGACGTTCGTCGGGTCTGCGGCTGAGCCGTTCGACGAGGTCGTCGACGGCGCTGGTGTCCTGGCTCGGTACCGCCGCTGCGGCGGCCTGACGGATGACGGTCGCCTCCCCGACGATCGGCTTCGGCGGCCGGGTCTTCATGGTGAACGCCGGGGTCTGGCGGCCGTTGACGACCAGCCGGGCGGCGGCGGTGTACGCGTCGAGGTGGGCGAGGTCGTGCTCGCCCAGTTCCGGAACCGTGTGGCGGGACAGGACCTTCGCGTCTTCCGGCGCGACGGTGAAGTAGATCTTGTTGCGGGCGTTGGCCGACGCCGCGGCGAGCAGGTCGCGGGGGAACTGGGCGAGGTCCTGGTGGGCGAGCACGAGTGACAGCCGGTACTTGCGGGCTTCGGCGAGCATCGTGTCCAGGGAGTTGGCCAGGGTCAGGAAGTTTTGTGCCTCGTCGATGATCAGGGTCGCGTCGCGGCGCCGGTCGGGTTCGACGCCGGCGCGGGCGGTGGTGGCTTGCCATACCTGCGCGAGGATCAGGGAGCCGAGCAGCCGGCTGGTGTCCTCGCCGAGCACTCCCTTGGGGATGCGGACGAGCAGCACTCCGCCGTCGAGGACGCGGCCCATGTCGAAGCTCGATTTGGGGTAGCGCATGGTGCGTTTGACGAAGTCGCGCAGCAGGAACGCGCGCAGCCGGGCGAGGACCGGTCCGATGACCTGCGAGCGGAGGCTGTCGTTGAGGCTGTCGTACCACTGCCAGAAGCCGCTGAGTCCGGCCGGGTCGTCCAGGTCCACCGTCATCGCCGAGCGGAACTGGGGGCTGTTGAGCAGTGGGGGGATGTGTTGCAGGGTGACGTTGTTGTGGCGCAGCAGGGTCAGGCAGGCCACCCGCATGACGTCGTCCATCCGCGGTCCCCACGCCTTGGCGAAGATGTTCCCGAAGATCGACACGAGGTTGTCGACGACCAGGTCGGGGTCGTCGCCTTCGAGAGGGTTCAGCGTCGGGGGGTTGTCCTGGTCGGGGTCGAAGAGGACGACGCGGTCGGCGGCGGTGGCGGGGAGCCGGTCGAGGATGTCCAGGACGAGGTCGCCGTGCGGGTCGATGACGACGGTGCCGCGGCCGGCCTTGATGTCGTCGAGGGCCATGTTGACCAGCAGCGTGGTCTTGCCGGAGCCCGTGGAACCGATCACATGCATGTGATACCTCGCGTCCGCCACCGTCAGCCCGACACTGTGGCCACCGATTTCGGCGTCGCCGAGCATCTTCACCCCACGGCCGCCGCCGGGGACGGCGACCGGCGCCGGCATGGACGCGGCCCGCGCCCGGTCCAGGCCGGGCACCGCGAGGTCCTGCGGCAACGCGGCGAGGGCGGCGAGTTCCGGGGCGGAGGTGAGGAATCCGGGTCCGAGGCGGCGTGCGGCGAGGACGGCCACCGGCGCTCGCATGCGGGCGCGGTGGGTGAGCCGGTTGCGGCCGGTGTGGATGGCGAACGCCGAGGCGAGGGTGTCGGCGATGCCCCGCAGCCGGCCGGTCGGGTCGGCGCCGGGGCGCCGGTTGGTGGTGGCGACGGCGTAGCGGATGCCGGTCTGCCACAGCGGGTTTGCGGTCTTGTCGAGGATCGCCCGGACGTCGCGCTCCACGGTGGGATCCCGACGGGACACGGACGCCGTAGACCGGCCGGTGCCGCCGCTGCCGGGCAGGAACGCGTCCAGCAGCCACAGCACCGGCGCGGCCGGGTTGATCGCCGGTACGGCGGTGGTGCCGGCCCGTAGCCGCCCGGCCGCGCGGCGGGCCCGTGCCGCACGCCGGGGTGTGGCCGGGCGGGCGAGGACCTGCACGCAGGCGTACTCGCTGGGTTTGAGCTGCGCGCCGGCGGCCATCAGCGGGCGCAGCGGGTCGGTGTCGTGGTCGGTGGCCAGCGGCAGCCACTCCGCGTACACGGGCAGCAGGTGCCCACCCGCCGCGGGGTGCGCGTCCAGGGGGATCGGCGGCGGGGGGTTGTCGTCGGTGGTGGTGGCCGAGCTGGGCCACGCCGCCCGCACCGCGGCCTCGACCGCTCCCGGGGGGACGGTGCCGGGTACCCAGATCGAGATGAGCAGTTGCCGGCCGGACCACGTGTACTGCCACACGACGTGCGGGGCGCCGTGGAGCAGGCGCCGCCGCCGTGACGGGGTCAGCACGCCGGCCAGGTTCGCCCACAACGCTGGCGCGCTGTGCGGGTCGACTTCCGGCGGCGGCGCGATCGTCACGAGGCGCGCGCCGCGGGCGTGGTGGCGGAGCCGCCCGATCTCGACCAGGTTGCGGACCGCGATCCACACGATCAGCCCGCCAGCGGCGACAGCCGCCAGCCACGGCCGCTGTGTGGCCCACACAGCCGCGTCAAGCACCGCGGCCGCCGCTCCGGTAGGGGGCGGGACGGGGCCGGCGCCCGGCCCGCTGGTGGGGCCGGGCACCGGGGATACGAGCGCTGAGCTGAGGGCTTCGGTCGGCGGTGTCACAGATCGCCCTCCTCCTCGTCGAGGTCGGCCAGTTCGACCGGATCGGTGGTGCACAGGGCGTGCTCCGCGTCGGAGGCGATCGACTCGAAGCTGGTCCTGCTCGCCCCGGAGATCAGCAGCCCTTGGCCGCGGCGAGTCGAGAGCAGCAGCCGCCGCTCACCGTCGGTGAGCCCGAACGCCTCGCCGACGGCATCGATGGCCTGCGGCGCCTGCCGCAGCAGCACCTGGGTGGAGGCGTTGGACACCACCGCCTGGCCGAGATCGGTGCCCAGCACGTCGGCGGCGTCCTGGGTAATGACGGTCAGCCCGGCGTTGCGCTTACGTGCCGCCTTCGACATACGGAACAGGAAGCGCGCGCCTTCGCCGTCGCGCATCAACAGCCACGCCTCGTCGACCACCACGAGCCGCCGCCGCGACGGGCGTTGTGGGGCGTCGACGGTGCGCCAGATCGAGTCCAGCGCGAGCAGGGTGCCGACGGTGCGCAGTTCGTCGGGCAGGTGCCGCAGCGACCACACGACCAGGTGTCCGACCGGTGCCTGGGTGGTGGGTGCGTCGAACAGGTCGGCGAAGCTGCCCTGCACCCACGGTGCGAGCCGGGCGGCCAGCGTCGCGGCGGCCGGGTCGTCGTCGGCGCGTAGCGTGGCGGCGAGGTCGCGCAGCAGCGGCGCCGGCCGGTGATGCGTGGCCGGGTCCGCGGTGATCCCGGCGGCACGGTAGACGGCGAGGATGGCCCGGTCCAGCGCGGCTCGCTCCGCCGGTGGCGGCTGGTGGCCGAGCAGCACGCTGATGAGCGTGTGCAGGAACAGAGCGCGGCGGGTCAGCGTGTCGGGACGCCGGTCGCCGACGGGCAGATCCAGGGGGTTGATCTTCACGCCGGGCAGGCCCAACCGGACGATGCTGCCGCCGACCGCGTCGGCCAGTCGCAGGTACTCGTCCTCGGGGTCCACCACCGCGACCTGCACCCCCTGGTAGAGGTTGCGCAGGATCTCCAGCTTCACGAAGTACGACTTCCCGGCTCCGGAGCGGGCCAGGACGATCGAGTTGTGGTTCTCCTGCGTCCAGCGGTCCCACCAGACAATCCCGGCGCTGGCCGGGTTGATCCCGTAAAGGACACCGCCGGTGGCCGGCGGGTCGCCGGGCAGCGGTGCGGGCAGGTCCGGGCTCGACAGCGGAAACGCGGCAGCGAGGGCCTGGGTGTCCATGGTGCGCAGCATCCGCAGCCCATCGCAGGCGAGGGGCAGGGTGGTGGTCCAGCCGGGAAGCTGCCGCCACGTCGCGGGCTGCACCTCCAGCAGGGTGGACGCGGCGGCGGCCCGGACCTGCGCGCACGCCTGCAGGAGTTCGTCTTCGGTGCGGGCGTGCACGGTCAGGTACAGGCCGACGCGGAACAGCTTCGCCGCGCCGCGGGCCAGCCGCTCGGCCAGGTCACCGGCGTCATCTGCGGCGGCGTCGACGTAGGGGTCGGCGAGCTTGCCGCGCTCGGAGTCGGCCCGCCGGGACGACTCCAGCCGTGCGCGTTGTTTGCGGAGCCGGTCGGCGGCGATCGGGGCCGGCAGCGGCTCGATGTGCAACGCGAGGTCGAGCCGGCCCGGCCAGGACAGCAGCGGCTCCAGCCACGCCGGGCCCACTTCGGCCGGGTATCCGGTCACGACGAGGGTGGCGGCGAAGCCGTCGCCCACGCGCAGCCACCGGGGTGTGACCTCGACCGTGGCTGGCGCGACCGCCGACGCCAGCGAGTCCGGCTGCGGCTGCGCCTTGTCGTCGCCGAACAGTCTCTTCCTGATCATCGTTGGCTCCTTGTCCTGCGGGTGAGGGCCGCCGCGGTGATGACGGCGTCGGGCGCGGCCAGGCCGCCCGGCCGCGGCGGCCGGTACGGGTCGGCGGCGCCGGCCAGGGCGGCGGTGACCGCCGAGCCGTCCAGCACCCGCGGACTGACGCCGAGGCCGGCCAACGCCCGCACCGTGTCATCGGCTCGCCGCCGCGCGGCATGCGCGCGCTCGCCGGCCGCCGCGCGGGTGACGACCAGGACCTGCCGACGCAGCGGGTCCCGCCGGGCGGCGAGGTCGCCGAGGAACTCCGCATGATCGGCGCACGCCTCGCGCAGCCGCGGATGCTGTTGGGCGTCCACGGCGGCGGCGAGAGCCCGGCTGTGGGAGGCCAAGTCGACCGGTTGCGCGGACACGACGATCTGCGTCGGCGTCGACAGGCTGTTGAGCCACCGACCCCACCCCTCGATCAGGGCCGCCTGCTCGCCGGGTGTGCGCAGCGCGAGGTTCACCGTGGTGGTACCGACGATCGCCGCCCGCGCGCCACCGAGGCTGACCTCCCCGTCGTCGTCGATGGCGTCGGCGGGCAGCCGCAACGGCGCCGGCAGCGGCACCCGGCCGCGCTGGGGCGTGTCGACCCAATCCGGCGCCCCGGTATCCGCCGCGATGCTGGCGTTCGACAGCGACCGGGGGGTGCGGGTGTGGCGGATTGCGTGCAGCAGCCACACATCCATGGACAGGCCGTCGCGGCGGCCCAGCGCCAAACCGATGACCAGCCCGCCGAGCACCACACCAGCACCGATGAACACCGGCACCGGCACGACATCGTGCAGCGCGCGCCACGCGGCGTAGAAGCACAGCGCGCCGGCGGCGACGATCGCCAGCTGGTGGAACGTCAGCCCGTAGGCGACCTTGTCGGGGGCGTCGACGTCGGCGGGCATCCGTGCCCTCATCGGCGCTTCGGGATCAGGTCGGGTCATCTGATGCTCCTCCGAAGGGTGTTCAGGCCGGGGACGGTGCGGGCCAGCTGCTGCACCACGACGACGCGGACCACCGCGCCGAGCATGGTGCTCGTGCCGCGTCCGGTCTGGCCCGCCCAGCGGGCCAACAATGTGGGGATCTTGACGGTGGTCCAGAGCAGCACCACCACGACCAGGAGGTTCACTGTTCCGCCCGGGTCGACGGGCAGGCCGAACACGGGCAGCATGGTCGCCGGGTTGAGCAGTGTCTGCTGCCCCGCGGTGAGGAAGAACGCCTGCGCCACGGGGATCGCCAGACATCCGGCGTAGGCGCGCCACCACAGCCGGGCGAGGGCGTCGGTCTGCGGCAGTGCGTGGCAGGCCAGCGCTAGCGGCGCGATGCTCGTCATCACCAGCAGCGCCACGAACCGGCCGATCAGCTGGAACGCGGCCGTCACGACCAGGACGGTGATGAGCAGGATCAGGATCAGGAACAACAGTGGGACGGTGCGGTCCTGTGCCGCCGCGAGGTGGGTGCGGATCGCGGTGAACGCGCCGTCGCCGTCGTAGCCGCCCTCGCTGATCGCCGCGGTTAGGGCGTTGGCGAGATCGATGAGCTGGTCGCAGGCCAACTGGGAGAAGTGCGCGGCGGTGAACCCGACGACCAGTCGCGGGAGGAGGTCCTTGATCGTGTACCGGGATTGTTCGTCGCCGCCGGCGACCATGACGAGCAGGCCGGCGGCGACGAACGCCAACACGAAGACGGTGTCCACGATCCAGACCGACCGGCCGGTGAGCGCCTGCACCTGCGGCAGCACGGTGACCTTCGGTGTGGTGAGCAGAATGCCGGTGATGAGGTCGAAGATCGCGTTGAGGCAGGCCAGGATGGCCGTGGTGAGCCAATCAAGAACATGGTCGAGGACCCATCCCATGACGATCAGCCCCCCACGATGCCCCGGACGACCTGCAGCAGGATCGGGGCCAGGACGGCCAGGCCGTAGCCGACCAGCGCGTTGCGCAGGGCGAGATTGCCTTTCTCGACCTGCGACGGGTCACCGCCGGCCGTGGCCCGGTATACGCCGGCCAGGACGAGGAAGAGGGTGGCGATGGCGGCCAGGATGCCCATGACCCAGGCCTGCAGATTGGCAATCACCACGGGCAGCGAGTTCGCCGCCAGGTGAACGGCGGCACCGGGATCGGCGTTCGCGGCGGCCGGGGCGGCTAGCGACAGGCCGACACCGCCCAGCGGTAGAGCCGCACGGAGTGCGAGACGAACGACTCGCGGGATTCGGAGAGTTTGCTGTGGGGTGCGGGACATTGCGGTTCACCTCCCGCCGCGCCCCGGCCACGAACAGACCTGACCGGGGGCGGCGATTGCTCGAAGCGGTCCGATGGGACCGCCGCCGGGCGCAGGCGAGCAGCGCACGAACCGCGTGAGCCCCGGGAGGAGCTCGTCCTCCCTCATGGGTGGGTTGCGGTCATCAATGTGGTGTCAGCGCATCAACTGGCGCGGCACCCGAGGCGCGCGGATCGCGGCTGCTCGTGTCGCCCGGCGGCGGGCGGGACCGGCGAGCGGTACAGCCCGCCGAAGTCCCGCACCCCCAAACCGGGATTTGTGAGCCCGGGCGAACACTTGCCGCGCTCACCCCGGTCCAGGCAGGCCTGACAGGGCTGGTGAAGGGCTATCACTGCTCGACAGCCTTGCCTGCGGGCGAGGACTCGCAACCGGCTCGGAACCGCTGCGTGCGAGCGGTGTGAGGGCCGCCGGGGCTCACAGTTCTTGACAAGGCCGAATTGGTTCGCCCGTCCGTTCCAGGGTGCTTAGGACGACGGCGGAAAGTTCTGATCGTCGGAGCGGAGGGGTACGGCTGAGCGGTGCCTGCGCCGCAAAACGTGCCGGCGGGCAGGTCTGCTGGCAATCCTGCGCTGGTCTTCTGCTGCCAGCGCTGGGTGCTACCTCCGGAGCAGCTCTGCTGGGACGGGCGCTCGGCAAGCGGAAACGGCTGTGGCCCGACGGTGCACGTCGGGCCACAGCCGTGCCGGTTGGATGTCAGGCGGCTGCGGCAGCCTGCTGCCGGGCGGCTTCGCGGCGGGCGGCCGCGGCACGTCCTGCGCGACGCCCGCCGCGCTGCTCGGCCTGCTGCCGCAGCCGCGCCGTGGTCTCCGGCGACGCGATCCCGGTCAACAGCCCGTCCGCGAGGGCCTCGGCGACGCGGCTGTCGATGCGGGACAGCCGCATGCGCAGGGCGTCGACGCTGACGCCATTCCTCGCGGCGATGGGCTCGATCGCCCGTCGACCGAGCCGCACGTCGATGTAGGGCTGCTCGTCCTCGGGGTCGACGATCCCGAGGGTCACCGCGCGGCGGAGCAGGAGGTCCGGATGCCCGTACGGCACCGGCGGGGTGCGGGAGCCGGAAACGAGGTGCTCGATGTCCTGCACCGGCAGGCACTGATGCTGCTGCAGCCGCAGGTCCCGCCCGGCTCGCCACGCCGCCTTGCACAGGCTCGCGTACGGCGCGGGTTTGCCCAGGTCGGCCCGGTCGCGAAGCGCGGTCAGGAACCCGGTCAGAACTTCGGCGTCGATATCCGCAGGGTCGCCGGTGTAGCCCTCGCCCAGGTGGGCCGCGTACTGCTGCAGCGCCGGCATCGCCATACCGACCGCGGCGATGACCCAGTGCGGCCCGTCGAGACGGGCGCGTCGGATCAGCTCGCGCCACACCTCGTCACGCGCCGTGTAGGCGCGGGGGTGGCGCAACAGCCAGTCCCGCAGCGCGGGCAGCGGCATCACCGGCTGCGGCAGACACGCGTCGCAGAAGAACGCCGTGCAGTCGAGAGCCAGCGGCGCGGGCTCGCAGGTCAGCGCGGCGAAGGCGGTCGCCGCCGCGTCGAGGGCGGACGTCGGCCAGTTCGTAGCGTCGGACACGCTCATGTCAACACTCCTGTGACACCGAAGGGATGCGAATGCCGTCGCCGGCGTTGTCACGGCGATCGGTGGCATCAATTGCGCCACAGCAGGCTCACACGGTCCTGACAGAGCCGCTCAGGGCGCTGTTCGTCGCCCTCGACTAGGCCTCTGTCAATGGCCCGCCCGCCCGGCGCGCCACCGCCGCTGATCGTTGGCAAGAGCCTGACAAAAGTCGGCTGACCTGCCCTGTGACACCCTGACAGAGTCTGCGACCGCGCGGTTCGAAGGTGGTGGCACAGGCTCACGTCGTGAGCCGCGAGATGGCGCGGACGACCTCACAGAGGACACACGCGGCCTGCTCTGACAACCGGGTCGGCTCACAGCGCCGCTGTCACCGCTCGCCGGGGACGGCCCGCGCGGACTGCCGACGTACCCGTGACAGTCGCGGGCAGGCTGTCACCGCTGGACATCCCGCACCCTGTCACAGGCGACGCGCCGCGCCGATGACAACGGCCCGGCACACGAAGTTCGGCAACCTCTCACAGCGCTGGTCAACGCTCATCCACGTCGACGCCCGACGCGTTCTCTCCAACCGGCGCCGGCACCGTCAGGGCGTTCTGTCAGTGACCCAGCGTCACAGACAGAAATGAGTGGGAACGACGCCGGTCCCGTCGCGGTAGGCCACCTGCCGATGGCTGCCGCCACGTCCCGCGCACCAGGCAGGACGAGGAAAACCGGGACAAGCCGCTGCCGGGTCGCGCGTTGTGAGCGGTTGTGGGCTCGGCAAGTGTTCGCCGAGGCTCACAAAACCCGGTTTGGGGATGTCAGCGCTTCACGGCGCGGCGCGGAGCCGACAGCACATGAGCGAGCACACGCCGCACCCACACCAGCAGGCCGACCACACCAAGCCGGCCGACGCCACTCTCATCGACCTAATCGCCGGCGACCCGCCGGTACCGATCACGGTCTGGCGCACGGCCCGTACCAACGCCGACCCGCACACCAGCCTGCCCACCCGTCTGGCCTACCGCCTCGTCGCCGCCTACAGCCGGCCCGGGGAAGCGGTGGCCGACCTCACCACCGACCACGTCCTCGCACCGATCTGCGCGCAGGGCGGGCGCCAGCACCACCGCGCCTGGTTCACCGACAGCTCCAGCCTGATCATCGGACCCGCCACCGCCGGCCCGCAGGCGCCCACGACCGCAACGAACCCGCTCACCGCGCCCGACGAACTGGAGGCCGGCGACGCGCAGGACCCGCCCGAGTTGGTCGACTGGTTCGGCGACGACCTCACCGACCCCGACCTGCCCGGCGCCGACGCCACGGTCGTCCGGCCGCCCCACGACGGCCCGCTGGACGCGGCCACCAGCCTGGTGGTCGCCACCTGGCCGCTGCATGAGGCCGGCACGACGGCCCGGGTCCGCCTCGCCTGGCTCCTCGCTGCCTGCGCGCGGCTACTGCGCCCCGGCGGCTGCCTCGTCCTCGTCGTCGGCGTCCCCGCCGGCACGCAGCCCACGCCGGAGGACTTCGGGCCGCTCGTGGCCGCCGCCTCCGCGGCCGGACTGGGCTACCTGCAGCACATCGTCGCCGTCGAGGCCGACACCGACGGCGACCAGTTCGTCTACTACGGCACGGATGAGGAACTGCTCACCCTGGTCCACGCCAACCCCGAGCAGTGGTCGGTCGCCCACCTGCGGGTGCACGCCGACCTGATGGTCTTCACCCCGCACTCGACTCCAGGGGCTGGGGTGGAACGGCGCCGTGGCCGCGACGGCGGTGAGCGCCATGGCTGAGCACACCACTGCAGGATCCTCCGGCGCGAGCGAGCCGGACACCAACAGCTCCCCAGTGGGCGAGGACTACCCGGGCCGGCACCGCGAGTACGAAGGCCGCCACCGCGCCGATCCTGGGAGTCTGTCCGTCTGGGCTACCGCCCAGTCGACCGGCCCCGTCCAGCGACGCGGCCGGTACGTGCCGGAATCGGTCAAGCATCCCGCCCGGATGCTGCCCGCCATCGCCGCCCACGCGATCGCCGTCTACACCCAGCCCGGCGATCTGGTCCTGGACCCGATGTGCGGCATCGGCACCACCCTGGTCGAGGCCGTCCACGCCGGCCGCGACGCCTTCGGCATCGAATACGAGCCGCAATGGTCGAACATCGCCGACGCCAACATCCGCCACGCCCACGACCAGGGCGCCAGCGGACGCGCGTCGGTCATCCGCGGCGACGCGACCCGGCTGATGTCGCTGGTGCCGAAGGCCCTCACCGGGCAGGTGGCGCTCGTGGTCACCTCACCGCCGTACGGGCCGACCGTCCACGGCCTCGTCCGCCCCGGCGAGCACGGGGTCGTCAAGTACGACGACCGGTACAACGACGGCGAGGACAAGGGCAACCTCGCCTACCGCGACCTGACCGGTCTCGCCGACGGCTTCGCTGAGATTCTGGGCGGCTGCGCGACCCTGCTACGACCCGGCGGCGCCGTCGTGGTCACCGCCCGTCCGTGGCGCAAACGTGGCGAGCTGGTCGACCTGCCCAGCGCCGTGATCGCCGCCGGTCTGCGCGCCGGACTCGTGCCGACCGAGCGGTGCGTCGCCCTCCTCGCCGCCGTCCGTGACGGGCAACTCGTCGCCCGCCCGTCGTTCTTCCAACTCCAACAGGTCCGCAAGGCCCGCACGTCCGGGGTGCCGATGCACCTCATCGCCCACGAAGACGTTCTGATCTTCACCAAGACGCGCACGGCTGAGGACGGATCCGGGGTGGTCACGTGAGCCCACCCACCCACCGTTACCTGTCCCTGGGTGCCGGCGTGCAGAGCGCCACGCTGCACAGGCAGCGAGTGCCGCTGGACAAAGTGCAGCTGCGCCCACGTCCTCAACCCACAGAAGCGCCTGGCTGCGGCCCCTGGTCCTGCCCACACGGCGAGCCGGTGACAGGCGACGCCGGGCGCGGGGAGGTGACGTGAGCATTGCCCACACCACCGCCTTCCGCATCGGATCGCTGTGCACCGGCTACGGCGGCCTCGACATGGCCGTCGAGCTGGTGCTCGGCGGCCAGCTCACCTGGTACGCCGAAACCGACCGGCACGCCCGCACCGTCTGCGCCTACCACTGGCCTGGCGTACCCAACCTCGGCGACATCCGCACCGTCGACTGGACCCGCGTCGAGCCCGTCGACGTCCTCACCGCCGGGTTCCCGTGCCAGGACATCTCCAACGCCGGCAAGCGCGCCGGCATCACCGGAGAGCACTCCAGCCTGTGGAGTTCGATCGCCGACGCCGTTCGCGTCCTTCGACCGCCGCTCGTGTTCGTGGAGAACGTCGCCGCCCTCCTACGGCGAGGATTCGACGTCGTCGAAGCCGACCTGGCCACGATCGGGTACAACACGAGCTGGCTATGCCTACGCGCGTCCGACATCGGCGCCGCCCACCGCCGCGACCGGCTGTTCCTGCTGGCCGCACCCACCCCACGACCCGGCGGAGGTGCGGACGCTGCCGACACCCTGCGCCCGTGACGGCAAAGGACCCGGCCACCAGCACGGCCTACCCGACCTCATCGAACCCTCGGGCACCACCCACGGCCTCCTACCCACCGACACCGCAGAGCGCACCGCTCGCACCAGCCACCACGCGCACACGCCCACCGGGGCCGCACGGCTACTGCCCACCCCCAGGGCGAGCGACACCGGCACGCCCGGACGACGCGCGGGTGCCGGCTTCCGGCCCCCGCTGTCCGAGGTGTTGCTGCCCACCCCGCGGGCCACCGACGGCGAGAAGGGCTGCCCAGGGCAGCGCGGCTCGCACGGGGACCTCACCCTCCCCTCCGCAGCGGTGCGGGTCCCGGCCCGGATCCTGCCCACCCCGCGCGCGTCCGACGGGCGCGGCCCAGGGCGCCACGGCGACGGCGGCGCGGACCTGCGCACCACCATCACCGCACTCGGGCAGCCCGACGAGCAGCGGTGGGGCGGCTACGCCGACGCCGTCGCCCGCTGGGAGCTGCTGCTCGGCCGCCCCGCCCCCGAACCCACGCAAACCGGCCGGCACGGCAAACCCGTCCTCGCACCGCCGTTCGTGGAATGGCTCATGGGCCTGCCCGAGCACTGGGTCACCAATCCCACGCTCGGGCTGCCCCGCACCACCGCACTGCGGGTCCTCGGCAACGGCGTCGTCCCCGCCCAAGCGGCGACCGCCCTGCGACTGCTGCTCTGCCAGCACACCTAGCGCTGCCAGCCCCCGGGTGGCTCGTCGCGGGCGCATCCACGAACCGTCCGCGACGAGCCACCACCCGCGGTGCCCAGCCGCCAGAACCTCCGACGTTCGGGAGTCCACCCATGCCTGCCAACCTGCCCCGCGCCCGCCGCCGACCACCACCGGCCACCCCCACCTCCAGCACACAACAGCGGGCCACGACGAGCAGGCCTTGCAGCTCTACACCCCAGCCGAGGCCGCCGCCCGACTACGCGTCCCGCCGCCTCGGCCACCGCCTCGCCGGCGTGCGCGGCATCTACAGCCACGTCACCGAACCGATGATCACCACCGTCGTCGATGCCCTTCAACGCCGGTGGGAAACCAACCAGCCCGACCGCACTGTCGACACCGTCCGACGACTGCGCGCCGTCGCCTAGCAGGAGAGGATGAGTCATGTCTCAGGCCTTCGTAGCGGAACCACCGTGCGCGGTGTGTGGGCGACCGGCAGCACACGTCGAACTCGTCTCACCCGGTACCCGACCTGCGGACTGGCAGCGCTGGTCATCGCAGCAGCGCGACGCCTACGACGCTGCCCGACAGCGTCACGACGACCAGCATTGGTGGCTGCTGTTCTCCGGGATTGAGGCGGGCAACGGATCCGGCCGACCGGTGGACCTGGAAGAGGCGCAACGGATTGCCGACGCCTTCGCCCAGCCGTACCGGTACGCCGCCGTAACCTCCGCGGGCTTCTACGACGACGCCGGATTTTGCGGCCAGTGCGACGCCCCGTACTGCTACCACCATTGGAACGTCTCTAACACCGGCTACGGAAAATGCCCGCGAGGCCACGGCAAAAGCCTTGACCCACACTGGTGGCCCGATGATCTTTAGCAGCCTTAGGCGGCGAACCCAGTGGGAGTACGTGGCTAATGCGTCCGCGCAGATGGCGGGGACGCCGTCGTCGCGCTCAGTGCGTCCAGCCCGCGGCGTGCAGACTGTTGTGGAACCAGCCCCCTTGACTGAACGGCTGGATAGTTTTGTCGTCGCCGACGTGGTGCGGGAAGAGGGCCAGGACGTGGGCGAGGTCCTGCTCGGCCGGTCGGGGCAGTTGGAGGAGTGCCTCGTCGAGTGTCAGGCCGCTCGCCTTGACGAACCCGGGATGGTTCCTGAGATATGCCGCGACGTGGTCCACTACGGCGGCGAGACGCTGGTGCAGTCGGTCGGCGTCCGGTGCGTCGCGGCTGTCCCGTAGGTCGACCAGTTGCCAGGCCGGCCCGAACACCGGCACCAGTTGTCCGCCTGCCGCGTTGAAGAATTCCAGGGCCCCTCGACGGGTGTCGGCATCTCCGAACCCATCCTCGATCATTTGTCGCACGTTCGAGTAGACGTGGGCGAAGGTGTCGTCGGAGGCGATCGCGATGATCGTGGTGATCGTGCGCGGGGTGGTGAAACTTGTTGTCGAAGATTCGTCCACTCTGCTTTCCTCCCGTACAAGCATGATGTGGAAGCTCGCCTATCTCCTTAGGCTAGGCAGTCAGGTCAACCGCTGACGCGCCGCTCGGGCCCGACGTCTACGGGCTCACCTGCGTCGCATGATCGCGTGCAGGGTCCTGCTGCTCCCAACCTCCGTCACGTTAATGAGTTCCCACCCCGTGTGGCTGAGGTAGTCGGCGGCGGCGAGCGCCTGGCCGATGCTGGCCCCGCCGGGCGCATAGGCGGCCACGGCAAGGTGCCGGTGGGGGTAGGCGCGTAGATCGACCAATTGCTGCAAAACCGCCGCCGCGGTGATGGCGCGGGAGCGAGCGACAGATTCGATGGTCTCGCGGGGCATGCCTCGACGATAACGGTAACCAGCACGGGCGATCACCTGGCGCAGCTGACGGTATGGTCAACAGCGTGAAAGCTCGGTCCCGGAAACGGGCGCTGGTTGTCGGCCTTCTGGTAACGCTCGCGGTTACCGGAGGATGTGACGACGGCGGACCAGCGACGCCCCGTGCCGTCACCACCTCGCCGACCGTCGGTACTCCCGCCACCAGTAGCCCGGCGCCCGCCGTCGGCCCTTCCTACGACGCCACCAACCTCGACCTCTGCCGGCGCACGGACCTGACGCCCCTAGCGGACTTGTCGGTGAAGGTCGCTCGTACCGATCCGAAGCCGCCGCTGGCGCGGCAGGGCTCGTCGTGCCTGTTCGAGATGCGCACCGCGGACGACCACCAGGCGAACCTGCTAGTCGAAGCCTCCTCGCTGACGAGCGCCGAGGAAGCCGGACGCCTCTACACGGCGACCCAGCAGGTGACAGCCATGACGGCCGACGGCCCCGTCGCCGACGTCGGCGAGGAGGCCGAGGGGTTCCTCAAACGATCGGACCCTGGCTTCAAGTACACCGAGTACATGCTCCACGCCCGGGACGCCAACCTGGTGGTGAAGGTCTGGCTCGCGGTCGGCGGCGATTCCTACCTGCCTAAAGAGGCACTCGCCGCGAAAGCGCTGACGATCCTCAAGGCGACCTACACCGCCGTGCCGCACGCCTGACGACAGGCTCTACCCGCGGACGGCTTCCGGCCAACGGCCGCCGGGGAGCTTGGAGTAGTCACCGACCTGCGTCGCGATGTCCCGGACGTTACCCAACGCGTCAACGAAACGTTCACCGATCCGCAGGAGGGTGTCCAACCCTGCGGTGACGATATCGCCGACAGCCTTCGCCAACGTGTCGATGGCCCAGGGAATGTTGATGACCGTCGTCGCGTCGACGGCGGCCTGGGCGAACTTACCCGCCAGGTTGGTGACGATCGTCGCTAGCTCGACCGCGTAGTCAACGTTGGCCCTAGCGATCTTGAACAGCCACTGACTGATGAACTCCGCCTTGAGAACGGACTCGTCAACCGCCGCCCGCTGTTTGACAGCCTTGTCGGCATAAGCGCGGGCCGCGTCGCCGGTCCACTTGACCAGGTTCTGGTCGATTGGCTCACTGATCGCGAACGACAGCTGGGAGACGGGCGTCTTCACCTCGGTGACCCACCGAAAGCTCATCGAAATGAGCGACAGCACCGGCATCTGGTGCTCCAACGCGTGATCAACCCGATCCATGACCTCCCGCAGGCCGCGGCGCGCGGCGTCAATGTTGTGCTTGATCCACAGCAGCGCCGCCGGGCCGATCAGCCACGCCCACTCGTTGACCCGCGAGACAACGTCGTTGAACCCCTCGACGGCAAGGTCCACGCCGACGCGGATCTGGTCGAAGGCCTTGTTGAACGGCTCGCCGTATTCCAGGTCCGGCGGTGCGGGCTGCATGGGCTTAGATCCTTCCGGGTCGCGACGTCCGTGTTTAGGCTTTGTAGATCGTGTTGAGGTCCAGCGAGATCACCTCATCGGCCCGGTCGTAGGCGTCGGCGACGCGCCGAAGGGCGTCACCGACCTGCTCAAACTCCGTCGCCGCCCCGGCGAGGATCGCGACCATGAAGGTGTGGAAGTCGCGGTACGCGGCTGAGTGGACGCCGGCGTTGACGTCGCCGATGTAGAAGGCAGAGGCGTCCAAGTTCAGCCCGTCCGTGGCGCCCTTGATGGCGGTAGCGCTGTCGGACAGCTGCAACCATTTGCCGCCCTCGGTACGCAACGCGTCGGTGATGACGTTCAGCTCATCCACCTGACCACCCCTCAAGGTCGTGTTGATCTGCCCCTGCCATGTCGAAGGCGCGAAGGACGGACCGGGCTTCGAACTGCAGCTGACCGGCGTCGGCACGGGCGATCCGTGCCGTGTCGCCGGTGATACCGACAATGCTGTTCGCCCGAATCCGCAACGTCAGACAACCATTGGGGCTGGTCAGGACCTGCTCGACCGGGGCAACGCGCAGCTGTGCCACCCGATCCAACTCCGCGTCGAGGCCCTTCAGCGTGCGCCAGGTCGCCCGCGACCACACGTCCTCGTCAAGCTCGGGCGACGCCTGCACCGAGGTTTGGCGTGGCGGTGTCGACGACGCCTGCCCCTGCTGAAGTTCCGTCAAGGCGGCCTGTTCGAGCGCGGCGCCGACGGCGGCGCTGTAGGCCTCGAAGAGCACGGCCGGGAACCGAGCCACGCCAACCTCGCCGCGCCACTCACGGCCAACCGTGACGGTGTCCACGCGGCGTTGCGTGTCGATGACCACGAAGACCGATCCGGTCGCATCAGATCCACGAAAACCACCCGTGGGGGAGAGATGCCCACGCTCGCGCAGTAGCTGCCCGACCTGTCGCTGAAGCGCCGCCTCGTCACCGACGAAATCAAGGCTTGCTAGCGACAGGCGTGGGTCGCGTCTGTCGTTCATCCGTGCCTCGGTTCCTCACGTCAATCAACGGGTGGCCATCGGCCTGATCTCCAGAAGGCAGGACCACCGTACGTGAAACCTCATCAACTCGCAGTACCCGTGCGCGCCCCTCGATGCGAAGCCGTCATCAGGCAAACCGGTCCGAATGCGCTGCTCGGGCGGCTCGCCGATGCCTACGCCTTCGGGCGCAAGGCCCGCAGCTCGGTCATACGGCGACGCGACTCAGCGATCACCGCCTGGGCTTCGCGGATAGCTGCTCGCTCGCGTGAAACGCTGTCCCGTTGGTGGGCCAGGTCAGCCTCAATGCCTAGATGCTTGGATTCCGCTCGCCATTCCGGGTGAGCCGCATCCAGCCAAGCCCTTGCTTCCTTGGCAATCTGGCGTGACCGCTCATAGAACGCATGCTCTGACCTGAACGGAGCCCAGGCGACACCGCCGGGTGCGAGGTCGTAGACGTCCAGGAAAGTCCACGACCATTTGCTCGTGGTGTTGGTTGCGTTAGCGGTGCGTCTCCCGGGCGGCTCGAGCACATACTCCTTCCCGGGTTCTACGCCACGGGTAATCTGTGACGCCGCCCATACCCAGTCGCGGTCGCCCTCCTGGTCCCAGCCGGCGTTCAGCACGTAGCGACCGTCGATGAGTTCGGTGGAACGGACCGTGTTTCGCTCGGTGAAGCAAGGCTCGGCGGGGTCAACCCGCCCTCGCCCGGCATCCCACGTCTTCCAGTCAACGCGTGCCGGCTCGACGGTGGTGGCCAGCCGATGGCCTTCCGAGCTCGTCCACGTGTAGACCGTTGCCTTCTTGGCCATGCGCCGACTCCTCGCGTCCTGGGGGTGTTGGAGATCGTGCCTGATCGGTGCGACATCCCCGAGTCCTGGGGGCCGCCGGGGCCGATCGCTTGAAGAACGCGGTGAGTGTCGTCGTTCGGCATGACGATTAGGAGCGCTCGTTCCAGGTGCACAAGCTGTACTGAGGCTGCGTCGAAGCCGTCGTGCCTCTGGCTGTCCAGCACGACCTCGAACCAATCCCATCGGGATCGTGAAGATCTATGGGCATCACCGGCCTCGTCCTTAGGGACGAGGGGCGATAGCGGATACCCATGCGGCAGCCCGTCCTCGGTGGCGGGGGAGTAGTTCGGCGGCGGCTTCTGCTTTGGCGCGTTCGACGTCGAGTTCGGCGATGATCGAGGTGTAGACGTCGGTCATGGCGGCCGAGGAGTGGCCGAGGAGTTCCTGGATGTCTTTGAGGTCGGCGCCGGCGGCTTTGAGGTAGGTGGCGGCGCAGTGCCGCAGGTCGTGCAGTCGGATCGGGGGTAGGTCGGCGTCGCGGACGAGGGCTTCGAAGCGGTCGGTGACGGCGTTGGGGTGCCAGGGCTTCCCGTCGGGTTGGACGAAGAACAGTCCGGTGTCGGGCCAGGTGTGGCCGGCGGCGAGTTTCCATTGGGCGCGGCGGGCGTGGTGGGCGCGCAGGACGACGCGGGTGATGCTGGCCATGGCCATGATCCGGTTGCCGGATTCGGACTTGACCTTCTTGATCACGGGTGTATAGCCGTGGGTGGCCATTTGTTGGGTGACGCTGATCAGGCAGTTGTCGAGGTCGACGGCGGTGTCGGTGAGTCCGACGGCCTCGCCGCGGCGTAGCCCGCGGTGCAGGATGAGCGCGAACAGTGGGTAGAGGGCGATGTCGTGCTCTTCGGCGTGGTCGAGGAACGCGCCGGCCTGCTGAGGGGCCCACACCATGACGGGGCTGGGCCGCTCGCCGGTGTCGCGCCACCGTTGTACGGCTTTGGCGGTCCATACCCGGGCTTTGGGGCGTACCCCAGAGGGCAGCTCGATGTGGGCGGCGGGGTTGAAGTCGATGAGCCGGTTGTTGCCGCGGCGGATGGCGTCGTTGAGTGCCTTGCGCAGGGTGGCACGGATGCGGTGCATGCTGGCCGGTTTGGTGGTGCGCAGGCCGCGGACCCTGGCGCGGATGACGGGGTCGTCGCTTTGGCGGCCGATCTCGATGGCGGTGCTGCGGTCGGCGATGGCGGCGAACATGGCCTCGACGTGCTCGACCCGTAGTTTGACCAGGGCGATGGCGCCGAGGTACGGGACCAGGTGGACGCGGATGTGCGACTCGTAGGCCAGCAGGGTGTTGGGTTGGACGCTGCTGAGGCTGCGGCGGGATGCCAGCCACGAGTGCAGGTATTCGCCGATGGTGGTCGTGACGGTGGCGGGCAGTCCGGCGCGGACCCGTCGGGCGATGGTGTCGCGGTCCGGCAGTGGTGCGCCGGCGGCGACGGCGAGGAGCATGTCGGCGATCTCGGCGGCGACGGCTGGGTCGTCGCTGGCGAGGGCGAGCAGGGCTTTGGCGTGGTCGCGGTCGCCGGTGGCGGCGTCGCGGGTGTCGAAGGTGCTGCGGCGTAGTTGCCGGCGCGCCTGGCCGGGGTGGGTGGGCAGTTCGAGTTGGTAGGCCCACCGGCCGTGGGTGGGATTCCACGCTCCGCTCGCCTGGCGGATGAGGGGGCAGCGATTACCGAGTTTGCGGCCCTCGCCGTCGCGACAGGAACAGCGTTTGAAAACGGGCCCTCTCGCCCTGTTCAGGCGTGTCCCTCGGGTTGAGCCTGCGGCAGTAGGTGACTGCGGGTTCGGTCGGGGATGATCCTGAATTGCCTCGCCGCCTGGGGTCGGCTCGTGCTCCGGCACTGGTGCCGGTGGTTGGCCGTGGTGGCTGGACGGTAGGTGCAGGGCGTGGAGGATGGCCGCAACCGGCACCCGGTAGCGGCTGCCAAATCGGAGCACCGGGACGGGGAACTGGTCGCACTTGGCCAGGTTGTACGCAACCGAACGAGACAGTCCCATGATCCGTGCAGTAGTCGTCAGATCGGTGACTGCGCCCAAGGCGCTGATTCGTTCACCAGTCCAACGGTTGTCCGGGCCGTCGCCGCCCAACCCGGCCGGCGACACCGGACCGGGGACATGCTCCGAGGTCTTCATTTAGCTCGCCCAATGGCCAAGAAGAGAGGCCGCCTGATTGTCGTTGGATCTCAACGGCAAGCGAGGGATTTCTGCGATGCAGCGGGTCGACGACTGCAGAAAGCCAGCTGCTCCCTGCGGACGATTCGAACCAAGCACTGACAGTGTGTGATGAAATCCAGTGGCAGGTGCCATTTATCCTGTCAGAGTCGGGTATCTGACTTGATTGGTCGGTCGGACACTGAAGCCAGCTCAGTCGAACACTTCGCTGGTGTCGTCGTCTGCTCACGTTCCTGCGAAGACGGCGGCGGCATCATGCCCGCGCACCGGGCAGCAAGCCTAAGACTCGCTTGAGATGATTCAACGGCATAGGGACGGCACGGCGAGATGCCACACACCCTCGGTGATCGGGTTCAGCGACATGCGACAGGATAAGCCCTAGCGGCCAGGGCGTTCAGCTTCGAAACGCAAGGCACGTTCGGCGCTGTCAAGCAGGTCTGCGTAGGTGAGGATTTGGATGCGGCTGAGGTGGGCGTTGTAGGAGCGGATGGTCTGGTCGATCTGTCCGCGGGTTACACCGGGAACAGCGACGCGGTCGGGATGGCCGATGAGAACAGTGCCGCGACCTCGCCGGTAGTCGTACTCGACGCCGAGCTCGTTTCGCTGCAAGGTTTGCAGAGTGGCGCCGGTTTCGTCGAGCGAACGGAGGTAGTTCAGGCACTGGCTGACCGCTTCGTGGACCTCGTTGGCGACGATGAGGTGGTTGCGGTGGCTACGCACCAGCCTGCTCTCCGGCCCTTTGAGCTCAACGATATGCAGGCTGCCGTCGGCGCTGATGAGGGGGATGTCGTACTGGTCGAGCGGCACCAGAGTGCGTCGGGCGATCCCGACGTACTGCCCGCCGAATAGCCAGTAACGATCGCCGATGGCAGCCTGCATCTTTGTCTCGTTGGCCTCCGGATCCAGCGCCAGGACGCGCAGTTCGGCCACCACGGCGCGCCGATGCCGAATGATGGCCGCCTCCGCCGCCGACAGACCTTCCGGGGTTGAGGTAAGCCCGGATAACACCTCGTCGACATCGTCGCGCTGGGCGAGCATCATGCCGAAGCCGACAGAGTCGAAACCGGAGCCCGCCCGCGCCTCCTTGACCTGGCCGATACGAGTGGCCACGGCCTGGCTGAACGGGGCGAAGCCCAGGTCCGGATGGGGCTCAGTGACCGAGAAATCGGGCGGGCGTCGTGAAGCTAAGTAACAAATGGCGTCGTACATGCCGTCGCCCAGCATCCGGCGGAAGAATTCAGTGAGCCGACCTTGGTGGGACAATACGTTGTCGTCGCCGGAGGTGAACGCCACACCGGGCCGGCGCCTGCGTGGGCGACTGGTCTCGTCGGAATCCTCCAGAACAAAGAACAGGCCCACGCAAGGTTTCATCGCCCGGGTCCGGTCCTGGTCGTACGCGCGGGCAAAGTCGGCGGCGGCGCCCAGAATCTCCCCAATCCTGTTGTTGAGGTTGTTTCCAAACGATGGACCAGTGGAAACCATGATGTCGATGACCGCGACCGGGATGCCCTCGTCGAGAACGATCAGGTCCCATCGGCGCGACGTTGGACGATATCCGCCAGGAAGGTCCAGGGGCGCGTCTAGGTGGATCGCGGCCCGGTCAACTCCACGCTCGACGAGCATGTCGACGAGCAGACGCACCAGTGCCCGATGAGCGCTGCCGGTATGGACACTTCCGGCGGCGCCGGCCCAACCGAGCCCTTCGCGGCTCGCGGAGCGCGCCTCCCAGAGCTCGCGCATCGCTTGCTCAACCGCGTGCTGGTCGTCCAGCCTCCGCATGTTCACATCCTCACTGCCGCACAACCAGGCCCGGCGCTTCGACGGCGTTGTCCGTGGCCATGATCGAAGTATGACGTGCGGCATCGAGAGCAGCTCATCTGCCGCGCAGCGATCGCTACCTTGTGTCCGTGTCCGTGTCCGCGCCTCCGCCCATTGGCCGGGCTCGCTGCTGTCGTCGAGAGACGCGCGGCCGAAGCCGAGCTTCCCGGGCGGGTACGGGTTGCGGGCGCCAGGTGGCCGGTTTGCCTAGGTTGGGTGTCCGTCATTCGATGTTGGCGGCGGGGCTGCCGTCGTCCTCCAAGCCGAAGCGTTCCATGTGGGCTGCGGCGGCTTGGTCTCCCGCACTACGACGTAGCCGAATCAGCATGGGGAGGCCGTCCCTGTCGCCATGGTCAGTAGCCAGTAGCGCCCAGTTCGTCGCTTGGACCCGATCGCCTTGCTCTTCAGCTATTTCGGCCAGTGATATCAATGCCGCGGTTATTCCGTGGTCGGCGGCTCTGCGGTACATGTCGGTGGCACCGAGGAGGTCGCCGGATTGGTGGCGCAGGCCGGCCAGCGACCACAACCCGGTCACGTCGCCCTGCTCGATGGCCTGCTGGTATCGCTTTTCGGCGGCGTCGAGGTCACCGTCGCGCTCGTGGAGGGCGGCTAGCGAGAGCAACGCTGCGATGCTGCCTCGGTCGGCTGCCCGCTGGTACAGCTGGTGAGCGGCTGACCTGTCACCCATCTGTTCGCGTAGGGCGGCCAGGGACATCAGCGCGGACGGCGTTCCGCTGTCAATAGCCTGCTGGAGCCTTTCCGCGTCGTCACTGAGGCCGATCCGCTTCAGAAGTTCGGCCAGGGACAAGAGCGCGTATGCATCGCCGTGGTCAGCACCTCGCTGGTACAGGACTCTGGCGCTGATGATGTCGCCGAGACGTTCACGGGTCGCACCGAGCGCACCGAATATCGTCGCGTCGCCCCGGTCGGCCGCAAGGCGTGCAACCTGCTCTGAACCGGCCGAGTCCCCCAACCGGTCGCGAGTGACCGCAAGTACCCTGAGCGCGGAGATTCGGCCCTGATCTGCGGCCCGCAGCGCCGCGTTCAGCGCGCCGTCCGGATCCGCAGCCTGCTCTAGCAGCGAGACCAGTCTGTCCCAAGACTGTGCATCGCCCCGGTCGGCTGCTTGCTGGTACAGGTCGATCGCGCCGGGCAGATCCCCGGCCCGTTCACGCAGCTCCGCGCTCGCAGACAGCTCACCGGCGTCGTCGTCAACTGTTGTGGTGCCGCTCTGCCTCAATGCGGCTGCGCCGCTTTGGTCTCCGGCGCGTTCTCGCAATGCGGCCAAGGTCCAACGAGCCTCGTCGTCTCCGCCCTGGATCGCGAGTCGGTACAGCGCAGCGGCACGCCGGTACCGTCCGCGGCGCTCCGCGTGGCCGCCGATGGTCCGTAGGGTGACCGGGTCGCTGACGGAGGTTGCCACGGCGTCCCAGAATCCAGCCGGCGGGAAGATGGACGCGCGCTCCGCTGCACCGCGCTGTTGAAGGTAGTCGGCAAGCCGGTAACCGGTAAGGGGCTTGGCGCCATGTTCAGTGGGGCGAGGACGGATGTGGCTCAGCGGGCCTGCGATGCCGTGACACGGTTTAGCGGTATACGCGAGAGCTTCTTGCCACCAGTCGTCGGCCAGCTGGTTCCACTCGACATCAGCCAAGTAGCTAGGCGCCGCTCGTGCGAGCAACTCGTGCGGCAGTGACAGCGGATGCCCGAGGCGACGCGCGTCGATGGCGGCGGTGAGTACAGCGCGGGCCGAAGGTGGAGCGTTGCGATATCGCTGCATCAGTTCGGGAACGCCGGCCAGGTATTGCGTGATACGCCCGGCCTCGGCGTTTTCGACGGCATCCCGCAGACGCTCGTCGGACGCGGCCACAAGCCGTCGCACCTCGGCCGGTGCCCATACGTCCGGCACCGTGATGTCGGCGCCGATCAGAAGCTCTCGGGCCTGCGCGTGCAAATCGAGGTCACTCGCAGGTGGCGGACCTGTTAACGCGTCCCAATAATACGGCCAGATTGTCCCCAAGATCAGTACCGGCCCGCGGGCCGGATCACGCAGCAGGGTCCGCAATCGGGCTGCTACTCGCTCTCCTAGCCTCGGATCGGGGGTGAGCAAGTAGTGCTGTGCCTCGTTGAACCAGACCACGGTGTGCCCGGGGACCTGCGCGAGATGCTGGTCGGCGGCGTCGGGCCGGGTTGGGTCGAACGGGTGCCACACCCGCCACTGCGCGGGCAGACGCTGGATCGCTTCCCAACAGGCACGTGTCTTTCCCGTGGAGGACGCCCCCACAAGCATTGCGATGCGGCTCTTGCCCGAGGAGGCTTCGTTGACAACCTTGGCCAACTCGTGGTCGTGCCTGCGCTCGACGTACGGGGGCAGCGGCGGTAGCGGGCGATCCATCTGAATTGCGGGGTGTACCTCGAGCGCCAGCGGGTCACACTGCCGGACCGGCCGCCCGAACCGGCTGTCCGCAGGCGTCCCGGCGGCCCGCGTCCAGAGTGCACCGATGTCTGCGGCGATTGCCGCGGTGTCCCGTCGGCCAGCCACGTGTGCGAGGACCACTGCCGTGGCGATCGTGTCTTCACGTCCTGGTGGAAGACGCGCATCTCCGATGATTCGGTTGACGGTGTCACGGCCGGGGGCACCTGGGAGGTCGAGTTCATCGGCCAAACCGGCCACGTCTGCGGCGATCAAGTCAAGGGTGGGCCGTCCGGCGTCCACGTACAAGCGGTAGATCGCATCCTTGAGATCTTTGAGCGCCCCGGGCTCCAGCGGCACCCGCCTGATACCGCGTGCCCGGCGTCGTCCCGAACCGCGGCTGTCGCTATCCATCGCGGCCCATCGTCGCCGATCGCACGCCGCGCATGCGCAACCCCCACCCCGACCGCACCCATCGCAATCCGTCCGGCGGCGACAAGCCGCCGTCAAGGATAAGCCACACCCAGACGCAAGGACTAGGAGGAATCCATGCGCGACAGGACCAACCGCCGAGCAAACGCCGTGCAGATCCGTCTCATGCTCACCGCAGTCGGCGGTGCAGTCGCAGGAGCGACCCGCGCCCTCGTTGGATGGCTGCTCAATCAGTGGGCGTAGCTGAAAATCGAGCGGTACATGCGCTAGTGCCAATCGGCGATTCCGTAACATATCGGCCTTCTATGTTGATGTTAGGTGTCGCTTGTGTGGGTGCTGGCGGCTCACTAGACCGCGTTCGGCAAGCGCGCGGGCACCGGCCTGCGCGGCAGCAGACCGTTTCGTCGGTCAACCGCCGGCGGGCTCGTGCGAGATTGGGGGAGCGGGCTGGGCGCACACGGACGCACTGAACGGCACTGAACAGCGCCCAAGGCCCTGAACGGCATCCATCTGCACCCACCGCAAACTGCAGTTCTCATTTCCACAGGTCAGAGTCATTGTGGCGTCCTGCCTCACCGCGAAGTGCTCTGCGGTTCTGCGCCGCAGTCGACAACTATCTATATCGCCTGACAAGGGGTGTCCGGAGATGAAGGTGGTAAGGAGCCGTTGGTTGGCCCGGCCTTGGAACTGGGAGCAGGTTGACGAAGACGTCACCGCGACCGAAGTGCTCACCGATGCCGGGCAGAGACGAGAGCTCTGGTCTACGGTGATGCGATCAAGCGGTTCGGTGTGACCTCCCAGCAGAGGCCGAAGTGGTCAGGCGTTGCTGCTTCCGGGATGGCTGGCGCCGGTTGGCGTCTCGGTTCGCCTAAGACCGCGTTTGAAGGCGTGTTGCAGATCGATGTGGAGCGGTGCGGGTGAGCTTGCCGGAGTCCGCCGCAGTTCCGTCATTCGAGACACCGATCCCACGGGCGGTGTCCTGAGCAGGCACTTCTGGTTGGTGACCTCTTCGGCGGATCCGAAGGCGTCAGCACTGGGGGCCCAGGTTGTCAGTCGGGCGATGAGCGACTGGCCGACGTGCGGCTGACCGGGGGCGGAGTGAAACGGTGGTGCGGTCCTCGCAGGGCCTGTGGATGATGGTTGGCGTGATTGAGAAGGGCGGCGGGTCTGCGGAGCAGCGCCTGTACGACGCTGTGGCGCATTGGAACACAGACACCGGGTACGGGTTGGCGGACCTGATCCATGCCGCTTGTCAGGCGTTGATCGACGGGCTGGACTCGCCGACGTTGCGTGAGCTCGCCGGTGCTTCGGCGCATGACTCGTCCTGGGATATCGGCGATCTCGTGGGCAAGTCACTTCGGGAAATAGGGATTCCCTATCCGGGCACTGTCCCTCCAGGCTTCGCCCTTGCCGCAGGTGGAGGAGTCGCCCGCCGGCCAGGAGTCGACTCTCTCCGTCTGGAGGTATCGCCGGTGCCCGGCGACGCGGGCGGCGAATTCCAGGTCCGGGTCTACGTCAACGGTACGGAGATGACCTCTGCCGGAGCGGGTCTCGGGATGGACCCGTACGACGTCCTTGTTCCCACCAATCGTCTCGTGGCCGCCTCCGAGCCGTGCACCGTTGCGATCGCCCGATGCGAGTGCGGTGTCTACGGCTGTGGGTCCACAGACGTCACCATCGCGCGGGATGGCGATCTGGTCCACTGGGACTGGTCGCTGGAGGTGCCCATGACGCGGGGCGTGTCGTTCGTAGCTGCGGAGTACGACGTGGAAGTCGCACGGGTGGCTGCGGATCATTCGTGGGAGACGTCCGAGCGTGCCGCCGGACGGCGCGTCCTTACGGACGTGGACCGCGATCGGCTGCTTACCTACGGCCTCAGACCCAGTTGGGTGGCCAACGATTACCGCGATCAGGAGCTGTTTCAGGTCGCCCTTCAGCTCGACGGTGACTACCAAATCTTCGTCGGCACCCCGTGGCGCGGTCGCAGCCACGAGGAACTGGCGGATGAGGTGTGCGCCACCTTGGCACTTCCTCCCAGCGCCTGGCACGCCACCTGGCACGCCATCATCCCCACGCTCACCAAACCGCCGAAGATCGCGGGGCCTTCCTGGCGACCCGCGCGGTTCTAGCAGCAGCTAGCCGACACCGGGTGGGTCTGCTGCACCGATAGGTGGCAGCGGGTCTGGGACGATCTCGCCATGGCGACCTATGAAGTTGCGCTGGTGCTTCTCGTCAATTCCTCGGAGGCGGTACTCCTGCAGCATCGCGATGATCAAACGTCGGCTTCTCCGAACCAGTGGAGCCTGCCGGGTGGTCATGTCGAGCCGGGCGAGACGCCTGAACAGGCGGCCCACCGGGAGCTATTGGAGGAGACGGGCCTGAGGACGGGTGAGTTGCATGCGTTGTGGAGCGGCCCACGCCCGTACGAGGCCGGCTTCCCGCACACGGTGACTGTTCACGTCTTCCGCGGCAGGACCGAAGCCTGTCAACAAGATGTGGTGGTCGGCGAGGGCCGCGCAATGGTGTTCGTCCCGCGGGATGAGGTTCTCAACCGCGACCTGGCCGTGACGACCGCCGTAGTCCTGCCGCTCCATCTCGACAGCGTCGGCGAGACGCATTGATCTGCCGCTGACGTGGTGCGGCGTTCGTGGGCGTGTTGCCCCATCGATCTAAGCGGATGCGGGAGCCGGCGCTGGTGCCGACCAACGCGCTGGGCCGACAGCTCACCATCGGTCGGTGGTCGTCGGCCCGGGGCGTGCCCGGTCTAGGGGGAGCAGGTTGGGAGCAGTGGGCCGTGGCAAGGGCATTGCTGACGTCATCGCCGACAGCCTTGAACTGCGTCCAACGGCATCGAACGGCGCTCAACTGCACCCACCCCTACCTGCGCCTTCACGTTCTCCCAGGTCAGAGCGGGTGCGGCGTCCTGTTTCACCGCGGAGTGCTCCGCGTCTTGGCGCAGTAGTCGATAGCTCTCGATACTGCCTGGCGGGGGAGTGTGCGCCGGTCATAGCGGTAAGGACCTGCTGGATGGCGTGGCTTTGCAGGTGGGAGCAGATTGGGCGCAGGTCGGCGAAGTGCTCACCGCGCCCGAAGCGCTCACCGACACCGCGCAGACCCGAGGGACCTGACCTGCGGCGATACAAGCGAGCGGTTCGGCGTGACCTCCAAGAGAAGACCGAAGAGGTCAGCCTTCGTGCTCCTCGCCTGGCCGGTGCCGGCTGTCGTCGTGGAGCCCGCTGACGTCATCAAGAGGGTCGTGCCGCATCGGCGTACGGCTCTGGGATCCGCCGTTGGTGGCACCGGCATGGATCCCGCTCAATAGAGGGCCGGCGCCGGCAGCCGGTGTCCTACTCCCGGCGTGTCGGTGGTGGCGCCGTCGCCAAATGACCAGCGCTCTCGAGATGACTAGCCCGACCATTGTGGGAATCAATGCCCTGTCCGGCGATCGTCCGAACCACCGAGGCGGTCCTCGCGGGAACTGTGTCAAGCTGCCGATACAGCAAACCGACCATATCGGAGCGCCCTGTGACATCGCCAAACCCGGCCGCGGCAGCGGTCGTCGCTGTGGGGGACGACACGAGCGGGGTCAGCGGGAGCGGATTCTTCGTCGGTCGCGGTCTGGTGCTCACTTGTGCGCATGTCGTGAGCTTCCGGGCCGGCTCGGTCCTCGTGACCTGGCGTGGTTCGCGCCTACCGGCGAAGGTGATGGCTGTGGAGCCGCTGGGCGCCGGGTCCACCACCAGTGTGTCCTCGCTTCCGGATCTGGCCCTGCTCCAACTTGAGGACGCTACCGGGATCGACCATCCCGTCCTCGGAATCAGCCTGGATGAGCCGCCTATCGGTACTCAGGTCGGCGTGCACGGCTACGCCCGTGACGGCTACTCCGGCGGTCCGATGTTGTGGTCCGGACAGTTGTTGCTGGAGGGGTTCAGCGGGGAGCTCCTTCGTAGTGGCGGGGCCGAGATCCCGCGCGGCATGGCCGGCGGCCCGGTCGTCGATCTCGGCACTGGACACCTGGTCGGCGTGGTGAAGGCGACGCAGTCGAGCACACCGTTCGGTGGCTTGGCCGTCCCGGCCCGCGTGGTCCGCGACTTCCTCGAACGGTCCGCTCCGCCTGCCGATCCCACCGAGGGTCCACCCCAACCAGCCGACTTCGTCGATCGGCTTCGCGAGGCGCGGGCGGCCGCCGGAAACCCGCCCTACGAGGTGATGGCGACCAGGGCGGACGTGAGGCCCGAAGAGCTGCTCGCAGTCGATACGCACACGTGGCCCACGTGGGGGCGCGTGCTGGCGTTCCTGACCGGCCTCGGCGTCACCGATCCGGAGAAGCTCGCCGTCTGGCGTCAGGAGTGGGAAGCGGCCCAGGCCCCGGCCGGGGGTCCGCCGCTGCCGCTGCGCGCCGGCATCGGTACCCGGGGGTTTACCGACGCGCCTGCCGCGGCCGACCTACTCGGGCGCGGCGTCCTTGTTGATGTGCTTGTCGACCTCCTCTCGCCCGACGGCGGCGAGGAGGGCGTGGCGGATGTGGACGGCCGACCGTCCGAGGACGCCGCGGGCGCGCAGCCCCCGAGGTGGCCGGAGGACCACGAGGGCCCCCGGGTGATAGCCGTTGACGGGCCATGGGGCAGCGGCAAAACCACGATCATGCGGCTGGTCCAGGATCGGCTCCAAGCGAACGCGCGGGCCTGGAAGAGCCGCGACCGGGCGACCTGGCCGCGGCGACGCAGATGGCTCGAGTGGTGGCGGAGCCGCCGTCTGACGGCCGTCGGCGCCCACCGATTGCTGTCGGTGTGGCGGCGACTCGACCCCGGGTGGGACGAGAAGCCGCCCGCCAAGCTCGAGCCGACCCAGCGGCGTCCGCCGACGGTGGCCAGGTTCGAGCCGTGGGCCCACCAGTCCAGCGAGCAACTGTGGGCCGGCCTCACCAAGGTGATCACTCGGGCCGCGGTGTCCGCTTTCTGCGGGAGTCCTGGTGCGGCCCGGCGTTTCTGGTTCGCCCGCAACGCCGAGCGCCTCGATATCTCCCGCCTCCGTCGGCAGCTGTGGAAAGGCGTCGCATCGCCGCTTCTGCGGCTGTCCGCGATCGTCGCCGTTGTGCCGGTTGTAGTCCAACTTATCCGGCCGGAGACCAAGGTACGGGTCCTCGGGATGACCCCGCTCGTCCTGGCATGGCTACTGCCTGCCCTGATCCTTGCGCTGGGCCTGCTGCACACGGCGTGCCGTTACCTGTTCGGCCGGGCGGCTGCCTTTCTGCCCGAGGAGCTGTTCGAGGGGCCGGTGCTAAGCGGCGGTCTCGCGGTAGCCAGCCCCGACCCGACCCTGCGGGATCCGCTCTACCATGCCCAGTCGGGCAGTCTCTATCTCGTTCAGCATGACGTCGCCCTAGTCCTGCGCTACCTGCGGGAGTCTGGGCGCGAGCTCGTCGTGTTCGTCGACGACCTCGACCGCTGCACACCGCAGACGGTGACCGAGGTACTGCAGGCGATCAACCTGTTCCTGTCCGGCAACCTTGCCGGCTGTCGATTCGTGATCGGGCTGGACCTGGTGGCGGTCGCCGCGCAGGTAAACGGGGCGTACACGCATGTCAGCAGCGATGCCCTGTGCCACGGGGACGACCCCACCCCAGGGTGGAGCTTCCTGCGAAAACTGATTCAGTTGCCGGTGACCCTGCCTCGCCTAGCCGAGCAAAGCGTCGAGACCTACCTGAACGCCCTTCTTCAAGCGGATCTGGTGTTCCCTGCCCGGGTCGACGAGTTCTCCAATCAGGTCCGTGGTGTGGCCCCCGCCGCTACCCCCGACCTGGGCCCGGCAGCACCGGTCGAGTCCTCGCCAGATCGCGTCCAAGAGACCACTGTCCGGCGCGGCTACCTCGAGCGTGACGAGAAGATCCGACGCTTCCTGCTCGAACGGGTACTCGCCGCGCCCGATCCGTCCGGGCGTGAGAGTAAGCGCCTAGTGACGATCTGGCAGTTCTACGTGCGCCGACTGCTGCTCCAGGCCCCCGCGATGCCGATGGCCCACCTGGTCGTGCTCTCCCAGCGGCTGGTCATCGTCGCCGAGGTGGTCGCGCGCTGGCCAGCCCTCGCGCGCCAACTACGGGCGGTGCGCGAAAGCCACTGCGGCCTCTACCGGCTGGCCATGGTCGCGGACGACTATTTGGCGTGGTCCCGGGTGGTCAGCGAGCTGAAGCTCGACGACCATCCGCACGCCAAAGCCCTGGACCAGATGCGGCAGCTCCTCAACGATTACGACGGCGTGGCGGTCGCAGACCTCTTCGAGCGGCTTGAGACGGGTCAGTCGGTGCAGCCGGCGGTATGAAACTGATCAAGTGCGAATCACGAACTGTCAGTGCCGTGCCGTCCCGGTGCCCACACGGGCGCCGGCCTGCGCGACCGAGGGGACCGTGCCGGCTGACGGCTGTCGGAGGTGTTGTGCCGAGATGAGGGGAGCAAGCTGAAAGCAGACGGAGGCACTGAACGGCATTGAACAGCGCCCAACCGCAACGAACGGCATCCAACTGCACCCACCCCGACCTGCACGTTTCTGTTTTCGCAGGTCAGAGTCGGTGCGGCGTCCTGCTTCACCGCGGAGTGCTCAGCGGTCCTGAGCAGCAGTCGACGACGCTCTATGTCGCCTGGCTGGCTGGTGTGCCCGGGTCAAAGCGGTAAGGAGCCGTTGGTTGGCCCGGCCTTGCAGCTGGGAGCAGATTGGGTGCAGGTTGGCGAAGAGGTCATCGCACCCGAAGTGCTCGCCGACGCAGGACAGAGACGAGGGCTCGGACCTGCGGTGATGCGGTCGAGCGGTGGGGTGTGACCTCCCAGTGAAGGCCGAAGTGGTCAGGTGGCGCTGCTCCCAGGGTGGCTGGCGCCGGCCAGCGTCTCGTGTCGTCTAACGCCGCGCTCGCAAGTGTCTCTGAATTTGATGCGGAGCGTTGCGGGTGAGCGCGCTGGAGTCCGCAGCCGTTTCGTCGGCTGGAGACCTCTTCGGTGCGCTCGGAGGCGTCAGCGACGGCGTCCCCGCGTGGAGTGCTCGCCGTCGCTGTCGCCTCCGTGGCTACCGGTTCCACCGTGAGTAATGGGCGTGCAGCGCGGTGTCGGTTCGGCGTTGGTCGAGGTGGCTCCGAGATTCGGGCTTGTCAGGCCGTCAGGCAGTTGCCGAGGCGTGCCAGAGGCGAAGTGCTCGGTCGCGAAGCGGCTGGGAGAGTTCGCGTGAGTCCTTCAAGTCGGCCAGTACGTCGCGCAGATCCCGGGTTGGCCAGCCGGCGTCCAACCAATCGAGTGCCAGTGTCGGCCAGTAGCTTCCCCATGCGGTGAGCGCGAACCGCACGAGGGCGGGAAGCGGTGTGTTGGCGATAGGCACGGCAGACAGCTCTGCACTGACGTCGCTCGGGGTGCGCTCCAACAGTGGCAACAGCCACACGAGCCGAGCCCTGGCCGGGTAGACCAACCCGTCGGCGGCGCCATGGATTAGCCAAGTGCCGACACCATCCCGGACGAGGAGCAGGCCGTTGTTGATCCTTACCCTCAGATGGAGACGATCGTCGGCAGGGCCCATGCCGAACAGCCTGTCATGCACTGATAAGGCGCGGCATCCGAGAAGGCGATGGTAATGGTCGGGGCCGTGGGGAGCAGGTTGGAAGGGCTCCGATCCCACCTGCAATCAGTGTGTCCTCTGTGTTGGCGCCTTCGAGACGGACTCGAAGGTGCCAGCCTTGGCGCACGCCGCGGAAGCGGTAGGCGGGCGGCGCCCGCACATGCCGATGAGGCGCGCGCCGTATCGTGCTGGCCATGATCGAGACCGCTGCGCCGAGGACGCGCAACCGGAGTGGCACGGCCGCACTCGTGCTTGGGTGCATCAGCCTGCTTCTGTCGCTGATCGCGTGCGGTGTGGCGGGGCTGTCTGTCGACAGCAATGACATAGACCTGCTCCCGGTACAGTCCAAGCCAGAGGTCGCCAGCGCGGCCCAGGTGGAAGCCGTCGCTCACGTGACCCTGCCGCCCGGCAGCGTGCTGCTCACCGCCGGGTACAGCAACGGCTTGGAAACCCAGCTCTCGGCGAAGGTCCGCATGCCGCGCACCGAACTCGACGCCTTCGTCGCGGCGGCGAATTTCACAACGGCTCTCGCGCCGGGGCTTCGGGCAGTCGACGCCAAGCACAACGTCGGCGGCGGCAACCTGTGGGACCCCGAAACCGCCAAGACCATCTCCGGCCTCGACGAGGAGCAACCCACGGCAGAGGGCACACGTCGAGCGCTCCTGGTCAACCTGGACGCACCCGATGCAGTCACCGTGTACCTGTACGCCAGCCGCGGCTGAACCCCGCAGGCATCCGCTTCTGCCGCTGACAAGGCGCGGTGACCGTGGGCGTGGCTCCCCGGTCGACCGATGCGACGACGGGAGTCAGCGCTGGTGCCAACCAAGGTACCGGGCTGGCAGCTCACGATCGGTGGGCGGCCCGGTGCCAGCCCGGTTGGGGAAGCAGGTTGGGAGCAGCGGGTGTCGGCACCGCCTGAAAACTGACCACGTGGTTCCGGGTGAATCGGGATCACCTCCTGAAGCATCGGGAGGTGCTGAGCGTGGAGGACTGGGCGGAGCGAAATGAGCAGCAAGGCTGCTCAGGGGCGACACCTCTCGTCGGATACCGCGCAGACGTCTCCTTGTCTCTCCTGGCCGGTATCGAAGTACGCCGTCAGGTATGCCTGCGGGTTCAGCTCGCTATCCCTGATCAGTGAGAAGATCTCCGCTCCATGTCTCGGGCGTCGAACATTCGGTACGCCTGAGCGAGTCCCGCGAAAATCGTGTCTGTCCGGTCAGCCGCGTACCCGAGCGCCTCGGCCTCTGCAAGCGTTATCGCTTGGTCGAAACTCTCCGCACGCCACAGCGTCAGCCTTTCCTCGTACGACTGACCCTTCGGATCGGACCCGACGCGGAAGACACACCGCACGGAGAACCAACCCACCTCACTCAACTGCGCCTCACTGCTCGGCCTGTCCACCCGCACATCATCCAGCAGGAGTCGTCCATCAGCGAGCCTGATATGCCTGCACGGTCGCGCTTCTACCGCCGCCCGGGCCCACTGGGAGGCAGCCAGCGCGGGGCCGCCGAAGCCCAGTGAACAGATAGATCCACTCCGGACGCGATGCCGCGATCACCCGCACGCGATCATCGTTGGTGACGACTGCGTGCGACATCGCGGTGGGGCGCGTCGGCTAACGTGCATCACCGTCCGAGACGTCGTGCCGCTTTGCCGCCGCCCGCAGCGCTGCCATGATGGCGTGCCCGGGGTAGTCGATCATCGTGGGGTAACGTCGACGGTGGTAACAGTCCCAGTAGCTGGCAACCCGCTGGCCGGTGAGCGCCACGAACGCCGGGTTCTCGGCGGCAAATCGCCCGTAGACGGAGTCCGTCGGACTGTTTGGAACAACCACCTCCGGCGTGAGTACTCGCCGAATGACCAGCAGAATCTCGTCCACGTATTCGCCCACCAACTGCACCAGGAACGGCGCCACCCACGGTTGGATCAAGCCGACCACCCTCTCTAGCCGCCGCTGCCGTACCCGCCCATCGTGGTGTCGGGTGTACAGGCAATCCAGCACCGCCCGCTGGGTGGCAGACAGCGCCGCCTCTGCGGCAACAGACGGCTCGTCGGAGTAGATCCGGTATGGAATCAGGACCGGCTCGCCATCGACCAGCACACGGAACGGCGACGTCGGCGGGTGCGGCGCCGACGGTAGGACTGCCAATGCCTTCTGCACGTCATCAGCGAGACGACCTGGGAAGGCAGCCCCCAAGGCTGCGGACTCACCCAACTCCGAGTTCACTAACTTCACGGGTGATCGTAGCCCTGGCGGCGCCGCAGCTAGAACGAGACATCGCTTAGAGTGCGATTCTCGCTTGCGGTGGAGAGCAGCCTGAGGAGTGGCATCATTCCCTGATGATCAATTTGCCGCAGCTGGTTGCGGACTTCGCAACTGCCCTACGAGAGACCGACGCCCGACGCCCCCAGGCCGTCAGCTCCACAGGGCGGGCATACCAGCCGGGCATTGGCCCCCACACTGAGCAGCACACGATCCGGCTCGTCGCCGAGGAACTCGTCGCCCTGGACCCCGCCTACCAGGAATACTGCCTTGATGTTCCTTACCCTGGTGCCAGCCGGCAACGCTGTGACTGGTGCCTGGGGTCGCCTTCGGCGTGGGATTGGGCGATCGAAGCCAAGATGCTGCGGCTGTTTGGCGACAACGGAAAGCCGAACGACAACATGCTCACGCGTGTGTTGTCGCCTTACCCCAAGCACCGGAGCGCACTCACCGACTGCGACAAGCTGGCGAGTTCGGCACTTCCAGGGCGGAAAGCTGTGTTGATCTTTGGGTACGACTACGACGGGTGGGAGATGGACCCAGCCGTCGTGGCATTCGAAGCGCTGGCCCATCGAAGGGTCGACCTGGGCGATCGCCACACGGCTACCTACGACCGCCTGGTTCACCCTGTCCACCAGCGCGGCCGTGTGTTCGCTTGGGAGATCGCTGGTTGTCCTATTGATTGACGTCCTAGGTGTGCTGTCCAGGGAGGTTGGTCATGCCGCTGACCAGGCGCGGCGATTGTGGGCGTGCTTCCCGATCGACCGATGCGGCTGCGGGAGCCAGCGCTGGTGCCAATCAAGGTACTCGACCGGCAGCTCGCGATCGGTCGGCGGATGGCGGCCGGCTCCACACTCGGGAGCCGGAGGTGACCCACTGGCGTCCGTAGCCGGGTGCGGCTGGCGTGATCGGGTGATTAGTCGGCGCGGTTCAGCGTGACGGCGCTGTGCGCGGGGGTGTTCGCCCACAGTGCTCGCAACGTGGGGTGGCGCTGCATCTCCCACTCCGCTTCACCAATCGCACGGTCTCGCTCCGGGCCCGGTGGACTGAAGTCGAACCCGGTGTCCTGGACGTTGAACCCGTCGAGATGGGCGAGCGCGGGTGCGTCCGGGAACGCCAGGTCCAGGCTCAGCTGCCAGATTTCTGGCTTGTACCAGTCGGTCTCGGTCCAGGTCCCCCGCACGTCGACGGCGAACTGTCGGGTGAAGCTCAGACTGGGAAGCCGGTCGCGCCAGCTGTACCGGCCCTACTGAACAATGAAGCCATCGGCGTCGCTGTCCGGCCCTGGCTCCAAGCCGTCGACCGGCTGGGCAAGAAACTCGCGGAACGCCTTCCACGCCGCCTCGACGTTATCGAACCAGTCCGGAGTGAGGCCGTGTCGACATAGCAGCTCGAAAAGCTCTTCCGGCGACTCGCGCTACGCGATACCCACGGCCCAGCCCTCCCACCCGTAACCCAACCACCCACCCGATTAGGTGGACTTCCACCTGCGCGTCCAAGCCGCCGAAGCCCTTACTGGCCGCGCCGGTCACCAGGTCCGCGAGGCTCACGTCAGATCCGATAATCTTCCGGCTATCCCCTCGTCCACGGGCCATCGTGGCCTCGCGGCGAGCGGCGGGTAGACCCGACCCGGTCCCGACGGTGCTCCGGGTATCGATCAGGTCTTGTCGGCGCCAGTTGTCGATTGTCTGATCGCTGATCTTCAACTTCCGGACCAGCTACCGGGCCAGTGTCGACCGAGCCCAGTTGACGATGCTGGCTGCCAGCGGCGACACCGTCTCGAACTGCGGCCGATGTCGGGTCTGGAGTAGATGTGGATGATCGATGGGTAGGTCGGGTAGGTCGTTTTCGCGGACACGGACGACGAGATGCCCAGAGGTCAGTAGGTCGACCGTTTTCTCGAGATCCAGGGCGGCCTTGTCTCGATGCCAGTACTCTCCGTCGTACTCAATAGCCAGAGGTCGCTCGGCTACGACGGCGAGCACATCAACCCGCCAGGCCGGCCCGCCGCCCGATCGCGCGATTCGGCCATCTTGCCGTGTCGTGGGGATCAGCGTCTTCATAGCCTCGGCGAGCGCGGTCTCGATCGCTGACGTGCCGGCTGTCGAGCACGTCGGGCACCCCGTACCAGAAGATCGAACCATCACCGGGGCCGCCCACTCGTGACTCGCGTCAGCGGGGCAAACCCATCGCACGGTGGTCGAGGAGAACGGCTTCACGTGATAGGCGCTGAGGGTGTTAGCAGGATGCCATTGTGCGGCCAGGTCGGGATCGCGGTACGCCAGGCTACGCAGAATGGTTTCGCAAAGTGGGCAGCGCAGCGCGGGCTGCAGGATGCGGTCTCGCGGTGACTCCTCCCACTCATGCCCGCAACACGGGGAGATCCACCAGATACGCCGCCGAGAGGTCTCGCCCACCTGGTCAGGCGTAAGCCTGTTCTTGGCTGGATGCCATTGTGCCGCCAGCTCCGGGAACGCCGTGGTGAGCGGTTCGGCCCTTCCAGCCCGGCAGTGCTGGCACCCCTGCGTGTAGTAGAGATATGCGCTCATTCTGGGCTTATGCCCATTGGGACACTCGAGCTTCCACATTCCGCGGTCACGCAGGGTGAGGTCTTCGATGGGCTGCTCATCGCGCCAGGCCGCGACTACCTCGGGCAGGTCAACCAAGCGCAGGGTCATGAGCCGTTCAAACTCTGCATCCCAAGCATCCCGGCACTGTGGGCACGAGCTTGTGGAGATGCTTCCGTCCCTCGCGGCGACGACGTAGACGGGTGCCTCAAAGTTGTGCCCGGAGCCGCAGATCCACCAGAAGGCGCGCCGTGATTTGGCCGTCACAGTTGCCGGCGTCTCGGGGTGGTTCGCATCTGCGATCCAGTGCTCGCCAGCGTCTGGGTGTGTCTCCTCCAGCGGCTGCCGGCGGCGCCGGTCCGCGTCAGTCCGTCCCACCACAGCAGTCTCAATCATTGAAGGTGCTCTCTACTCAGCAGGTGTGCCGTGAGCGCCGGCGACCTCGGTGAGGAGCACAGCCACCGACCGTGACGGTGGAACTGACCGGCGCTGACCTTACGGCAGTGCGTCAATGGCCCAGGCAGCGAGACGAAGTCAGTTGATCAGCTGCCCACATCTGCCGCCGATAAGGCGCGGCATCCGTGAGCGCGGCCGGTGACGGCCAGGCCGCAGGGGCAGGTCGGGAACGCCTGAGGCTAGCGGTCGCTGGCCAGGCGTCGGCGTCCGCAAGGGCCGCTTGGTCCAGCAGTCACCAACCGTTGCTGAACGCCCCTGCGGACCGTCCGTGTCAGCCTTCCGGCAACAGCCCGGTCACGAGCTCGGGATTGGGGGAGCGGGTTGGGAGCAACCGGGTGCGCTGAACGGCCTTCAACTGCACCGAACGGCACCCAACGGCGTGCAACTGCACCCACCCCTGCCTGCGGCTCCGCTTTGTCGTAGGTCAGAGTCGGTGTGGCGTCCTGTGTGGATCTGAAAAGGTCTTGACCAAAGATAGACTTGCAGGGGTGCTCAGCGAGTACGCCGGAGCCCATCTGGGATAGAGGTTGAACCAGATAGGCTCCGGCGCCTTGGAGAGTGGGCTGGCATATCGGTGGCGCCGGCCCGGACCGCTCATCACGGTGGATGGTGCCGAGCACGCTGCGGACTTGCTTTGCTCCTGCGGCTCCGAGGTATGACAGGTGTTGGCGTCACGCCTCGGGGCGGCGCGGTCAGCGCCGTTGCCTCAGCTCGGGTACGGCGCCGGGCCCGGTATTTGATCACGGTGTCCCACATCTGAAGCTTGTGCTGCGACTCCTGCGGCACCAGGAGCTGAACCAGTGCGATCACCGTGGTGCTGATGATGATGAGGATGGCGACCGCGAGTAGCGCACCCCAAGGCACGCCCACCATGTTGCCGAAAAACGACAAGACACTGGTGAAGCCGAGTCCACCGAGCACGCTCCTCATGATGCCCCCACGGTGATTTTGTAGTCGGGAGCAGACTGCACGCGCTTGCGGAAACTGCTGAGCCGGCCTTCAACCGCCTTGACCGTCAGATTCAGTTCGGCGGCGATCTGGATCTGGGTCTTGCCGGCTGCGATCATCCCGAGGATCAGCTTGGTCATCGGCTGCGCCGTGTTGATCACCCGCTGCAGGTCTACGCGGAGGACTGCGAGGTCGGCGATGCTGGCCGTAAGCCGAGCGCCCACCTGGTCGAAGTCGATCTCTTCGGTCACCGCGAGCCGTTCCAGCTGACCCATGTGCTGCTTGGACCAGGTTTTGTAGGCCCGGGGAAACTCATAGGCGCACGCGCCGATGAAGTAAGTACGCAGGGATGCTCCTCGCACCCACGGTTTCCACTTGCCCTGGCCGATGGCTCGCTTGCGGAAGTCCTTCACTGCTCTGCTGATGATGTCCAACGCCAGTTCGTCGCGAGCCGCCTCGGAGTTGGCCAGCAGGAACATGTCCTCAGGAAGCATCGAGACTCCGCGCTCCGGAGCGAAGCGTTTGAGGACACGCCGCAGCTGGTTGGTCCGCAGGAACGCTTTGATTACCGGTAGCGCGTAGGTCCAGAGATCATCGAATAGTTCGTGGTAGGCCACGCCGTCCCACTTGTGGCCGGGGCGGATCTCTGTGCGGACGTACTCGGAGAGGCCGGCTTCGAAACGGACCTGCTCCGCCAGGCGGGCGTCGGTGAGGCGCGCCTCAGCACGCCGGCGCTCGGGCGAGTCGAGCTCGTACTCGTGCTCGATCGCTTCCAGGAGGTCAGCGATAGGGTCGTGAGGACTCCAACGGCGAGGCGACATCAGACCCGCCCTACCCTTCGGTTCCACGGCGGTGTTATACGCGGCGAAAGACATGTCTGGGGATTAGGCACTCTCGAGCTGATTTCCCCTGACCCTACTTTAGTGAACTGGGTCACACTGCTGGTCTGTCGGGCGGGAGGGTTCGCAGCGCGAGGTGCACGCAAGGTGAGACTGTCCTGCGCCCGACATGGTCGGGGCGCGAACATGCAGGCCGAGCCTCGCACCGCAGCAGTTCGGGGATCCCCGGCCTACTCCGGTCGCCCTGCCTAACTGGATGGCCAACCGTTGGTGCTGGCTGCAGATCCGAAGGACCACGGTTTGATCGCCGCGCTGCGGACTGCGAAACCGGAGGTACTGGCAGCGGCAGTCGATAATCATGGCGTGACGTCATCACCTCAGGATCGTCGCCGGCGGTGGAGGCGAGCACGGTCCGCAGCTGCTGTGACAGCAGCACTGTGCACAGTGCTGCTTGTCGTGTGGTTCATGCCGGTGTTTGCCGGAACCGACGCCGGCTCCTATGAGGCGACCGCGATCGCTGCGGTCGCGGCGATCACGGCGGCGCTGCTGGTCGTAGTACCCGCCGTGCTCGTGGTCGCGATTCAGGCGCTGTCCCAGTTCTCGTGGCGCACCGTCCGAGTCCTCGCGGACCGGCAGATGGCGGTATGGGTCGTCATCGCAGCAATAGTCGGGGTCTGCGTGCCGCTGGGCTTGGCCGTCAACCCGAGCCCTCTCACGACACGGATTGCCTTTACCTGCTTCATCGCGTCGATCGTCATCGTCGCCTGGGTGACCTGGAACGGCGCTCGTCACGCCACACCGGAATGGCTCGTCCACCACGTGTCCACGAGTGTTCTACGGCCGCGCGGTCGCTGGACGGGAGGACGTCAGAGACTCGTGCGGCGCGTCGCCGTACTCGGCGACCTGGTCGGAAGCCCTCGCCTGCCGGTTCGCGAGCACCGGCTTGCCGCCGTGACCTGGGTCGTCGCCCTGACCGCAAAGGCTCAGACTGGCGCGGACGTCGACGACGTCGCGCAGGCGTTACGCGAGGTCGGCGCAGACCTCAGCCGCGAGGTGACACCGGACCATCGGGCAGCGATCGCGGCCATCGCCGCCTTCGGTGTGCATATGAGCAGGTCTCGCTCAATCAACGACGCGGTCGTCGATGTTCTGTTCGACCTCGCGGTGCAAAACCGCGCTTCAGGCCGGCACCAAATAGCCGCAGAAGCCCTCGATGCCGTCGTGGACGCCGTCAGCGCCCGCCTCGCCGAGGTGACTCCGTTACAGCGGGTGCTCACGGTGGTGGACCTACCACCCTCATCCGTCGACCCGCAGCCCACGCACACCACGGCACCGACCTCGCGCTCCCGGTTTGCCATTCCTCGGCCAACGGTCATCCCACCCGCGCAGCCAGACCTTGACCGGCCCGCGTTCGAGCGCGTCAGAGAACTCGCGCGTCAGCCAGTGAACGTCGCGGACCTCAACGAACTGCTCAATGACCTCAGCCCCGACTGGGCCCGCGAGCAACCCCTCAGCCGAGAGGCTACGTCTCATGGCGACCAGGGATACGAGCTGCTGGAAGCCATCGTCGACCGACTGATCGCCGTCCTCGCCTCACCCACGCCGTCGTCAACCGGCTGGTCCGGCGGACATCATGAGGCGAGCGGCTTCACCGCAGACATCGAGCGTCTCGGCCGGCTAGGTCGCCGCCTTTTCACCGGCCACCGGTACTCACGATGCGACGCCATCGAAACCCACCTGGAGACTGTCGCTGCAAAACTCATCCGCGCTGAAACCACCCCCCAGGTACCGACGGACCGTACCGGCTGGCGTATCGCCCACCTGGCGCGCCGCCCCAGTCCGGCATCGATGACCGCCGCCACCTTGTGCGACCTGGCGACCGAGGCGTTCGAGGCCGGCTATGACCGGCGGGCGCTGCTGACCGGTCGTCGCCTACTCGGTCTTGCCGCAGCCGCGGCAATCGCTGGCGATGACGTAGCAACCCGCTCATACACCGAAGCGATCTACACGTTCGTCAACCGAACCACCCGCCACAGCAGCTCGGCGGCCGTCGTGGAACGCGGTGCCCTCATCATCTCGGGACTGATCCGCGAGTCGGATGACCTGCGCCGGGCGCTACCGGCACAGGAAGCGGACACGGACGGCGCCGCAAGCCTGCTGCGCATGCTTCCGTGGCAGGCGTTCGGGTTCGAGTTCGTCTTGGCCACCGCAGAATGGCAATCCGAGCTGCGCGCTGCGAACTGGCTCCCCGACGCTCGCACACGTCAATCGGACCGAATCAAGCCCGGTCGCCTCCTTCCTTCCCTCTATGAGAAGGCCATCGAGGAACTCGGCTCCCATCTCGCAGTGTCCGATCCGACCTATCCAACCGCGCTCCTGCTGACGCTCTGGGCCGACGCGGTAGTAGCACGAGCGGACGGGGACAACGCACCAGCCAGCAAGCTCGCCGCCTACCTGACGGACCAACTGGCGGAACTCGACGACCACGATGAAGGCGAATGGCCCGAGTCTGACGACCCCTCGTGCGACGACGAGTGGAACCGCCTTGACGACGTCCCACGGCCAAGGTCCATCAGCGCCCATCTACGGCGCCTCGTCGACACGATCACCGTCTGGGCGCAGACCGAAAGCGTCCCGGCGCCGGTGATACCGCCCGCCAACGAGGGCGGCCGCCACCTGCTCAGCGTGCTCGCCGAGGCTGCTCGAACTCCCCATTTCCAGAACTGGACTTACCACGGCGTAGCCGACACCGAAGGCAGCAGCTTAATCGTCATCCAGTACCCCGACGAGGAGAGGATCTTGCTGCGGGACCAGGAAGCAGGTGCCCGAGGCCTGTTCACCTGGGGTTATTCCGGTACCGGCCCACACACGCTGGCCGACGCGCTCGCCTCACACGCGGCCGGCACGCTGCAGCGTTGCACCGACTGCTTCGGGGCCAGCCCCATCACCCGGGGCTTGATCGACTGCGAGGCCTGCGCGAGCAGCGGTCACCGGCGAGGTCTCGCCGACTTCGCGCGACTGTTGGTCAGCCGCATAATCAGATCCTTGCCGAAGGACCCCGATATTCCTACAGCGCTACCAATCGTCATGTGGACCTTCACCCGAGCCGAACTCATCCAGGCAACGATCAGCCGTGGGCCTCGTCGAATGCCGCAGACTCGTCCCGCCTCTGCCCAACGCCAAGTTGAACGGGTGATCAGCCCTGGTCAGCGCATTGGCGCCCCTGCTACTTCTGCCCAACCGTGACGCGGTGGCGGAGAAAAGTTCTGAGAAGAACGCGGTGAGCATAGTGCGCGCCCGTCGTTCGTTTCGCGACTCATGGGCTCCGAACCGGTATACCTCATAAACCGGCGAGGGTGACCTTGCGGCTCCCGGCCGCGTCTGGCCGACGCCGCGGCCACGGGCCGGGAGTGGGGGAGCAGGGTGGGAGCAGCCGCGTGTCCTGAACGGCGTTGAACTGCATCCATCGGCGCACAACGGCGCTCAACTGCACCTGTTCCCACCTGCGGCTCCGCGTTGCCGCAGGTCAGAGTCGGTGCGGCGTCCTGGTTCCCGCGGAGTGCTCAGCGGTTCTGCGACGTAGTCGACAACGCTCTATGTCGCCTAATAGGGGAGTGTGCGCAGGTCAAGGCGGTAAGGAGCCGTTGGTTGGCCTGACCTTGCAACTGGGAGCAGATTGGGTGCAGGTTGGCGAAGTGGTCTCCGCGACCGAAGTGCTCGCCGACGCCGGACAGAGGCGAGGGCTTTGACCTGCGGTGATGCGGTGGAGCGGTGCGGCGTGACCTCCCAGTGGATACCGAAGAGGTCAGGCTTCTAGTCTCCCGACTGGCTGGTGCCGGCCGTTGAACTGAGGCCTGCCGGAGCCAATCACGAGGTCAGCCCGCATCGATGCGCGGCTCTGGCTGTCGTCGCGGTGGCGTCGGTAGAGATCTCGCGAGCTGAGACCCAGATCCCACTGGCGAACTACTGAGAAGGGCTTCCTGAACGGTGGCCTCTTCGGCGAGCCCGAAGGCGTCATCAACGCGTCGACTCGGGCGCCAGCCACCGGCAGGATCCGGCACTTACTGCACCCATGGTTCGGCCGCACGCCAGGTCGCAGTGGAGGGAGGCGGGGGTGGGTCGGACGGGTCGCCCGCGTTCGCGTACCGTAGCGGCGATTTGGTGTTGGGGCGTGTGTCCGAGCCGTCGAACTGGAAGCAGTGGTACGCACCGGAGCTTGGCGCGCGTTCGGCGACGAGCCATGGGGACAGCGTCACCGGTGCCCCGGCGTGTGGCAGCAGGAACACTTGGCCGGTGATGGTGGGATCGGTCGTTGCCACGGTATGTGCGAACGGGCCGCTTGTTCCGCGGAGCCGGTCGAACTCCGCGTGGAACAGCATCCCGTCGTATGTCATCGTCGTCGCTACCCCGATGTCGGCGCGCCAGAACGCGGCGGTCCGGGCCGCGAACCGTCGAAGCAGCCCGTCGAGATGGTCGGCGTGGGCGGCAGTGGATGTCGTACGGCCGTGGGCGATGCCGTTGCGCAGATTGACCAGATCCTGCACGCGCTGGGCGCCGCCGCTGGGGATGAGGCAGGCGAGTAGGCGGGTGAACTCGCTACCGGGGCTGGCCAGGGTCAGCAGCCGCGTGCACACCGTCAGCCAAGTTCCCATGCTGGGCCGGGCGAGCTGCGCTGCCGTCACTCCTGCCAAGGGCGCCGGCGGTGTGGTGGCCAGCCCAACCATGGCCGCGAAGCGCAGCACCGCCTCCAGCGCCGCGAGGCCGGCATTGACCTGCCGATCCACGTCAGTGGCACGCCAGTACCGAGCGAAGTGGGCCGCCAACGGCGCGGGAAACCCTCCGATCGCCTCCTCTAGGGCTTGGGCCTGCCATTTGACGTGCACTTCGGCGCAACGGTCGAGCAGCTCGGTGCTGGCGTCATCCTTGTCGACCCAGTCGGCGGCACCGAGGCGCATGGCGCGGACGGTCTGCTGCTTCGAGCCCTCTCCTGACAGCACCAGCGCCGGGGTGCGCAGGCCTTCCGCCTGCAGGCGTTCGAGGAGCCAGAGGCCGCCCCAGTCCTCCGGCGGCATCTTCAGGTCCACGATTATCAGGTCGAACGGCCTGCCGGTGGCAGCCGTTAACGCGGCGGTCCCGTTGTCGACGAAGTGTAGGCGCGCGCCGGCCCGCTCGACCGGGCGGCAAAGCGTGCGGGCGACGTCCGGCTGGTCGTCGGCGACCAGCACGTGTACGTCGGCGAGCTGTCGGATCATTCGTCCGTCCCCTCGGTAGGGGAAGTCAGCGGAAGCCGGACGTGCCACTTCGTTCCAACAGGCGATTGAATCCACGCGAGCTGCCCGCCGACTCGCTGCAGGAGCGACTCGACCGACAACAGACCGATGCCGCTGCCGCCCTGTTTCGTGGTGCGGATCCTGGCACCCGAGTCCAATGCGGCGACGACGTCTGCGCCGATGCCTGGGCCGTTATCGGCGACTTCAATGATCGCGGTCTCCTCGTCAACGGTCCAGTCCATCCGGATGCGGCCGCCGCTGGCCATGGCCTCCACTGCATTCGCAGTCAGGTTGTCCAGGATCAGCCCGAGCGAGCGCTCGTCAATGGCGGCTTGGGCGGCGGTGTCCGTCGCCGGCGTGTCCAGCCCGACCCGGTCGGGCAGGCGGGTCAGCAGGTCGCGGGCGTACTGGCGGAGGAACGGCCGCAGATCAACGACGCCGTCGGCTGCGGCGTCTGGTACCGAGGTCACGGCCGTCAGGCTGAGGGCCAGGCGCTGCATCCGCTCTAGGTGCCGGTACGCGTCGGCCTGCTGTTCGTGGTGGCCGGCTGGGGTGGCCGCTACCGCACTGGAGGCCTGGCGGGACGCGCTCGCGTGGTTCTTGATGTCGTGTAGCACGTCAGCCACCCGTCGGCGGAACGGGTCAGGGCTAGGGTGCAGCGCGGCGAATGCGGCTTGGCTGACCGGTCCGGGGTTTAGCGGGAGAGTTAGCCCGGCGATTTCCACGTCGACTCCGCCTGGGACCGGGCGCATGACGCCTGACCAGGTGACGGCGGACCACAGTGCGCAGGCGTGCGCGAGATCCGGCTTCGTTGGGCCGGTGAAGCGCACGCGCAGCGGGCGCTCGCCGATCACCATGGCGGTCGCGAAGGCTTTTGAACGGAGCATGATGTTGGCCGCCGCGTCTAGGACGGCGCGCTCACGGGCGGTCAGCGTTACGGCTGGCACCGGCCCGGTGAGCGCCAATCGGTCCCGGTGAAAGCTGGTCCACTCGCCGACCAGGTGCACCAATTCGGTATCCGGCTCGTCCGCGCCCATGCACCGAAAGAGCTGGCACAGCCGGACAATGCGATCGGTGAGCGTCCGGTCCAGCCCAGCCGGCTCGGTGATGGCCCTGATCGCGTCTAATGTTTGTAGCAGCTCAGCATCGATCGCCTGTTCCCGCGTGTCGGCAAGGTACCGGGCCCGCCGGAACGCGTTGGTAAGGCCAGCTACCAGCTGTGGACTGGACCGCTTTCGCAAGTGCCGGTCTGTCCGGTCGGCCCATTCCAGCAGCTCCTCCGGGCTCTGGATGAGATCCAGGCCGAACTGTTTGGACGCCGCCCAAGCGGCGACGGGCGGGTTGTTGGAGGCGAGAATCGACGCCTGCTGCGCCAGGACCAGCCGGTTGAGCGCGTGGCCGCCATCGTCCGGGATCCCACTAGCGGAACTGGCGATAATATCCAGCACGCGTCGGGAGACCTCGTGTTTCGCAGCGGTCTTGCCGGAGGCGCCCTCGCCGGTGACGGCTACCGAGTCACCGAGCAGCGGGCTGGTCAAGATCGCGGTGGCCACGAAGACGGCCTGATGGCTCGGCCCGGACGACTTGAATTCGTACGCGATGTCCAGCCGCAACCCGCTGGCGGCTCGCTGCAGGCGGGTAGTGTCGTCGAGGTCCCGGGCGCGGCCCGGCGCGATCATTTGCCAGGCTGGCCGCCATGCGGGCGGCCACTCCGACTGGAGCGTGGCTGGGCGCCGCTTGCTGAGGTAAACGGCGGCCATGACGGCCTGAAACACGTTCGCCGTAATCTCGGGTGAGGTGCCCAGGATACTTTGGCCGGCCCCGAGCAGCAGGCCGCTAGTTAGGTCGGCCCACCGGCAGGCCCGCTCGTACGCGTCGTTGGGCAGAGTGACCACAAGGAGAGTGTCAGGCCGCTCAACGACCGCCCGGCGGGCCACCGCGAGGCTGTACTCGTGCTCGAGCACGTGTGAGCCGACTAGCCCGAGCAGCTGGTTGCTGCGCTGGCCGGCTCGGGCGGTCTCGGACTGGTGCTCATAAGTCCAGGACGAGTGGATCAACGCCTGGGATAGCAGCGGCCGAGCGGTCGGCGGGAGCGCGAAGGCTCGCTGGATCCGGTCGACCGTCCAGGCGTGATCGCGGTAGCCGAGCATCTCGCGGGCCTGCCCGGCAGGCCGGACTGCCGTCACCGTGGCCGCCGCTGCCGGGTAGTACCGCTGGACGAACTTGCGCGCAGCCTCGTGTGCCGCTGCCTTCTTGCTACGGCCAGTGCCTGTGGTGCGCCGGCCCCGAGTATCCGTCGCAACGGCGTGGTAGGTCGACTGGTGGTCCGGACCCTCGCGCTCATAGGCGTACGTCACCGGCGCGGCCCTCGCGGCCGCCTGCAAGACGGTGACCGGGTCGTGCACAACCGCCGTCCGGCGGGCGTCGGAGAGCAGTCCGCCAGCCAGGCGGGTGGCCGAGTCGTACAGGTCGAGGACACACAGCAGGCCGACCACGCGCCGGAAGAGGTCGGCGACCACACGGTTCGGCAGCGGCTCGCCAACGAGGCCATGCCCGACCGCGGTCGACTCAGCGATCCATGACTGCCGGGCTGCCCACGCCGGCAATGTCGAGGCGATGTGGCCGATCTCTGTACTCAGTGGGCCGGGCTTATCGCCGGGTACCCAAGCCAGCCCTTCGACCGCTGCGTGTCGCTGAAGGAAGGTGCCGCCGAGGCGTGCGAGCGCGTCGAGGAGGCCGCGCGTGACGCCCGGCAGCTGACGGGTGTTTTCGTAAAGATACGAATTGTGGATCAGAGCGACCCCGAGCGCATCGACAAACCCGCTGTCCCCGATAGGTGCCCCGCATTGCCGTAGCGCCTCCAGCGCTGGGTCGATCGGGAACCGTCTGCGGGATGCTCCCGTGTCCGGCCAGCGGTCGTGTGGGGTGCTCATTGGACGCACGCTACAAGCCTGGATCGGACGGAGGAATCCACCGGAGGGCCTGCTCGATGGGGTGGGTGCGACGGACCCGGGCATCGACGATGGCGAGGCTTCAGGTAAGACAGCAGTCGACCGGAGACTCTCGGCCGCAGCCACTGCCAGCCGACTGCTCAGCTACAACCAGGTCAACTACAGCACCTACCCCGCAGTCCAGCGGTACACCTCCAGCGCCGCGACGACCCCGGTGAATGTCGCCCTGACCGCATCGGTGATCACCACACCGGTGGCCATTCCGACGGTGGTGTACACCCCACCACCGTGTGCCGCGACCGGTTGGGGTGTCAGGTAGCGGTCAGGCACCTACTCCCCATCGCGGTTGTTCCCGATCCTGTCCGTATGGATCCGGCCCAAGCGTGCGCAAGCCATGGGTGGAGCGTCATTACCTCGGCCTCCACCAACTCCCAGTTCGCAGGCGTCCTCGCCGGTTTTGTGTTCACTGGCATCGTGATGCTGTTCGCCATGCGGGGTGGCCGATACACCCAGGCGCTGGCGGTGCTGAGCCCGACCTTCATCGTGCTCGGCTTCGACAGCTACCTCTTTAGCCACGTCACTGGCAGCGGAAACGACGGCGAATGCGCCCGGGTCTGGACCGACGGAATGTTTGCCAGCGGCATGCTCGGCGTCGGCGCCGCCGGCGTCGTATCCAGCATCTGCTGGCTGCTGGCAGCCCATCTCGACACCCACGCCAAGCAACCGCATCCAGCAGACGCCAGCACAGGCCAGACGAACACGGGCCCGCGGCCCGAACTGGCCCAGCCGGACCTGGCGGTCGTCAACCTGCCGCGCATCGCGGCCGGGATGATCTACGGCGTGACAGTCGGGATCTGCCTGCTGCTGGCGATGACGGCAGACCGGTACCTGCGACTTGTCTCAGATGACGCGCCTCGAATGCTCTGGCTGTGGGTCGTATGGGCCGTGCCGGTGGCGGTCCTGTTGGGCCTCGCTGTCCTGGTCCTCGCCCGGTGGCGGCGACGCGCGCGGCGCCAGCACGTGGCAGAGAACAAGACGCGGACCTCGCGCGTTCGGTCGCTGACGTTCGTGGTGTACGGGATGCTCGCCTACGGCCTGCTGACCCCGGTACTGGCCGGCGTTATCGCGAGCGTGGGCGATCACTGGTGGCAAGATCCCGGTCCGCAGATCGTGGTGCCTGCGGTCCTCGTCGAGCTGGTGTTCGCCACGCTGCTGCTCGTGGCGCTTGTCCTCGCGGCACCGCCAATGCCGCCGCTTGCGGCTCGCCGGCACGAACCGAATGGCTTTTACGACGAAGCCGGCGTTCCCGTACCGACCCAACCGGACCCCGTCGGCGCGGAGGTCGGTGGTGCCGTCGACGACCATCCGGGACCACGCGCACAGACCGAAAGTGCGTAAGACAGGCACGAGAAGGGCTCGAAGCCGGACAGCCGGGAGCAGGGCATCCGCGCTACGTCTACCGCATCGGCGACGGCAGCGCTCACCTGCACGTCTGGTGATTCGCCCGGCCGGAGGGGCCAGGCGAGCAGCTCTACGGATCCTCGCTGGTCGTCTGGGACGACCTCCTGCCGAGTATCCCGCCGAGGCGGACGGCGCGATTGTGGTTGATGCCCCGGTCGCCTCGGGTCGTGTCCCAGCCACGGCGAATTGCCGGTTAATACCTGGGCCCAGTCGCGCCAGTCCTCCAGCCCGGCACAGCAGCCCGGCGTCACACAGTCCCGATATGCTGCCGCGAACCCGTAGGCCCCCGGCAGCAATGAGGAAGTCCTCAGCCAGCAGCGCGTTCACGACCTCATCGCGGCCGCCAGGTGGCTGAATCTCAAGCCGACCGGCGAGCGCGGCCACTATCAGCCCCGTTCATCGCCGCAGCCGGCGTTGAGCACCAACCACTCAACGCGAGGTCATCCATCGGTTGGTTACATCGACGAGCTTCGTCCTCGGCAGAGACCCTCACCATCTGGTCATCGTCGGCCATCAGTTGATGTCAGAGCGCTGCGCGAGCGGGTCACACTGTGAGATGGCAGGGGCAGCATCCGAAGGGCGGTTGAAGTGGCGTTCGATGCATCGCAGTACGTCGTCGGCGACGATTGGGCGTACCGGTCTCGGGACACGGCGCCGTCGGAACGCGTGCGCATCAAGGCTGTCACGCCGAAGAAGGCCAGTGCGAGCATCGAGGTGGAGTTCCTCGACGACGAGGGCCGTCGTCTGCAAACCGTGTCGTCAGCCCGGCTGAAAGCCCGGTGGGTCGACGTGGAAGCCTACGACGCCCGGCAAGCGGACTGGCAGCGCATCGACGACTTCGAGCTCGACTCCGTCGAGCGGAGCGCGGTTCTCACCGTCTACTCCGGCCTCATCCCTGAGGATGTGGCAGAGCTGGACTGGCGTCCGGTCGAAAACGCAACGATCATCAAGGATCGCGCGAAGCTGACCGACATCCTTCAGGTGCCCGTAGGGGAGATCCTCGCGACGGTTCAGTGGTTCACCACCGATGACGCCACGATCGTCTCGCCCGCCGGCGCTGTCATCATCGCGGAGGCCGCCTGCCGAGCCCACTCACACACCATCCTGGAGCACGTGATCGAGGAGGAGGCGGCAGCCCGGCACAAGTGCAAACACGGTGGCCCGCATCCCATCCACAAGGGCGAGAAGTCCAGTCCGGAATGGGAGTATCGGTGGTATCGCGAGCATGTTCGGCCCGAGCATGAACTTCTGCGGCAATGGTGTGGCCACCGTGCCGTCGTAGCCCACGAGCGCCTCACGGCCGCTGAAGCGGAGAACCACCGCCTCGACCTCCTCGTCGTGCAACTCATCAAAGCTCTCGACGTCGCCGGTGAAACCATGCAGGCTGAACGATTCGCCGAGGAACACGAACGCGAGCGGATCACCCCTTACGTCGCCCGACCCGTCGTCGACCGGCCGCTGCACTGGTCCGAGATGCCGGTGCGTGAAGTCCCGGTCTATCGACGCCGCCGCTGGGGGTAGGCGACCATCACTGATAGTTGCTCCTCTTCGGAGCCTCGGCGCCATGACGCTCACGCCGACCTTCAGTTGCCGCTCGCGCTGATTCGGGAAACAACGGCGCCGTGGCGCTGTTGCCCAGTGCGTGGTTCGACGACGTGCAGGGCGACCTAGAAGCGGTGCGGCGGATTCGGCCGCGGCTCCGTCGTCCTGGCCTCCAGCTCAGGCGTCGCCGTCTGGCTCAATGTAGCCGTGTTTGAGTAGCACGGCCCGGAGCTGGTCTTGCCACGTCTTTTCATCGGCGTCGAGCTATCGGTGCCGGTGTGTGCACTGCCAGTTCGGCGGCGGTTCCTCGGGGACGAGACACCCGCCGAGCGCAAGGTCGCCGTCGGTAGCGGCAACGTGCGCTTCTGGGACCGGGAGGCCGAAGAGTGGTGGGACGCCCGTCGTGTGGCACTCGGGGCAGGCTGGAATCACCTCGCTACGGTACCGGTCCTGCAGCGTCTACGCGGACGGGTGGACCGCGGACGGGTCGAATCAGAAGGCTGGCTGGGAGAGCGGACCGTATGAGGCCGACGTCAGGTGCAGGTAAGGAACCGCTGGTTGGCGCGGCCTGGCGTGCCCATGCGCCCGCGTCGTTCTCGCAGCGACGTCAATCGTGCCACGGTCGCGGAATCGTGAGGTCCTCCACCTGGATCCAAGGCGACTCGTATTGTTCAGATACGGATGTAATAAGGAGCCTGACCCTGCTGTAGGCGACGTCGTCGATTTGCCTTAGTGGCAGCTGCCGGGTTTCGCCGATGGAGAGCCCGTCTAGGTGCGCTTCACGCTCGGGGCGAGTGTCGCCGGGTGCACGACCGCAGATTTCTACTTCTGCTGGCGACAAGACTTCCACCACCAGGTCTTGCACCGGGCCGTGCTCGGTAAGCGTCAACCACACGAAGTACTCGAAGATCGGGTCTTCGCCGGGGAAAATCTCGATCTTGTAGCGTGGCCTCACTTCAGCATGTCGTCTTTGGCTTTCCACGTCCGCCACTCTCAAGGCAGCATCGGCCGACCGGTCAGCTGCGTGCTGTGACCCTTCCGCCGCGTCGGCTGAGCGGCGGGCTGAGTTGCCGTTCCACCACGCGACGGCCAAGGCGACGAGGCTGATGACAACGGCAATCGCGGCTAGGGTCTCGGACATGAGCGAAGCGTAAGACACGGTGGAACGCCATCTTCATCTGCCGTTATAAGGCGTCCGTGCCGGCGCTTCCAAGCGACCAATGTGGTCCAGGAAGCCACCGCTGGGTAACAGCCAGCTGCAGGTGTGCCAGCTCACGATCGCCGACCTACCGCCGAAGGGACGAACTCGACCGGGAGACTGCCCAGGCCTGACGCCACAGGTCGCCCCGTCTTCGCTCTGCCGAAATAAGCATAGAAGTGTTGTACGTCCCAACGGTGCCATGATCGCAAGCGGCGGTCCGCGATCCTGCTCGTGCGACGCAGCCTCTCGTTGCCCTCTCTGGACGGGGCATACCCGGGCACGCAACCGCGGCGAACAGCCTAGTCAGATCACGAAGGCTTGCATTGGTGCCGCTGGACGCGTTCCTATGCCCCCCGGCGCGGTGCTCCTTCAGTGACTCGATTGAGCGCTGGAGAAAGACCTACGGCTGCCGGTTGCCGGTCGCCCCGCGCGTCGGCCTCGGCCTGCTTTACCTGTGACGGCTCGACCAGTGAGAGCCAACCCTGTGAGAAGGGAGGGCCTTTCGACCGATTGGGCGCTTGCTGGGCGGTACCCACGTCATTAGGTTGCTTGGGGTGGGGTGGCGTTACCGCTGGCCCCTGTATTGACAGCCGGCATCTGATTGGGGTGACCGGCACCTGATTGGGGTGAGTCGTGGAGGACCGTGCGATTGTTCCCTCGCGAGACGACGACGTGGTGCGGTCGGTCGGCCGCGGGCTCATCGATCTAGGGCTTGGTCAGGGTGGCTCGCTGCTTGTCCCTGGCAGACGGGCGTGGGCACAGGAGACCGCGCGGGAGTTGTTCCGTGCCTACAACGAGCGCCCGGACGAGGGCTCCGATGCGTTCCTGGTCAAGTTGCAACGGCAGCTCGACGACGCCTCCGATGAGGTCAAGCTGCTGGTTGCGGAGTTGTTGACCCTGCAGGCGCTGCCGCTGAGCAACCTCACCCCGGTAACCAAGCGCAGACGTGTTGAGGCCGTACTGGCCTGGATGCGTAAGCCTGTGACCATCCCGGAGCCGGTCCTGGCCGCTTTCCAGCAAAGGACCTGGAACGGGGGGACCGGCGCCCACACGATGTTGTGGAAGTGGCTGGCTGACGCGGTCCAGTTTCTCCTGGCTTGGTGGGCGTTACCTGAGCAACGGCGCGCTCTCGCTCTGAGTGACCCCTGGGTGTGGCAGGAGGTTGTGTACGAGAAGAAGCTGATGCCCTCGTTGCGAGAGGCGCTGCTCTACCTCGCGTTCCCCACGCACTTCTTGCCAATCGTCAACGTGGCCCATAAGCGGGCGATCCGCGACGCGTTCGCACCGGGCGCCGCAGTCGCGCCGACGCAAGACCTCAACAAAGACCTCTTCCACATCACCACGCAGGTGCAGAAGCAGGTCGGTGAGCAGCGAGTCGACTTCTACCGGCCGCCGTTCGCGAGTCAGTGGAAGCCGCCACCGCAGGGCCGGCGTGCCTGGCTCGTCCGGTCCCGGACGAGTGAAGACGTGCTCGACCAGTGGAAGAGCAACCAAATCGTCTCGCTGGCGGCCACCCGCATCGGCCAGGTGCCAGCGGGATCAGAGCGATCCGCTGTGCGGTCAGCCGTGGATGCCGGGTTCGGGCATCTGGACTACGCCGGGCGGCTCGTGCTCGCCACGGAGTACCACGCGTTCCTGTCGCTGATGAACGTCGAGGACATCGTGGCGACAGTAATCAACGACGAGCTGCACCTCGGCGTGATCGATGGAGCACCGGACTACGTTCTCGACGGAGACGACCTGCTGCTGATCAGACCGGTGCAGTGGGTGGCGATTGACCCGGTTCCGGTGGACACCCTCCCCGCGCCCCTTCCAACGGAGCTGGATCAACAAGGTGTCGTCGTTGACCTGACCGGTGCGCTGGAGGCGCTTACGGGTCTAATCGAGGAGGTGGTTGAGCCTGCCGGCGTCGAGGCGGATGGCAACAGTCGTGGCAGGCAAGCCTCGCACACCGTGCCTACCTTGCCGCCGGCTAGCAGCGACCTCGCCGATCGCCTGAACCTTCCACAAAACTGGTTGCAGAAGCTGCTCGATCTGTGGCAAGAGCGGTCCCAAGTCGTCCTCTTCGGCCCACCTGGGACGGGCAAGACGTTCATCGCCCAGGCAGTGGCCAGACACATCGCAGAACGGGATGCGATCCGTCTGGTCCAGTTCCACCCCTCGTACGCCTACGAGGACTTCTTCGAAGGCTTCCGGCCCGTGGAGGGCGCAGACGGCACGGCGGTGGGCTTCGCCAAGGTTCCCGGACCGCTTCGGGAGATCGCCGCAGCAGCCAAGGAGAATCCGAGCAAGCCGCACGTCTTGGTCATCGACGAGATCAACCGCGCCAACCTCGCGAAGGTCTTCGGAGAGCTGTACTTCCTCCTGGAATATCGGCAGGCCACCGTCCGCCTTCAGTACTCGCCGGCGGAGGCGTTCAACCTGCCGCCAAACGTCTTGCTCATCGGCACGATGAACACCGCCGACCGGTCAATTGCGCTAGTCGATGCCGCCATCCGCCGCCGCTTCGCATTCGTCGAGTTGCACCCGGACGAGGAACCGGTCTCGTCGGTGCTGCACGCGTGGCTGAAGAAGCAGGGCAAGGCCGATGACGAACGCCCCGCCCTGCTGGGTGCCCTCAACGCGGCGATCGGGACCGCCGACCACGACTTCAAGATCGGCCCTTCCTACTTTATGCGCCCCACCGCCCAGCACGTCGACGGCCTGATACGGATTTGGGACCACGACCTCCTGCCCCTGCTCGAGGAGCACTACGCGGGACGCCTATCGCGCGCAGCGGTCCGCAGCCGGTTCGGGCTGTCCGCAATCCGCACGGCTATCGCCACAGAAGGGGTCCCTAACGGGCGGGCAGGCGAAGACACCGACGCGGCGCACATCACCGTGCCAGCCCAGAATGCCGACGGCGCCGGGAGCCTGGCGTGAACACCCGCACCACACCCGGTTCCGTCGTCCTCACCGAAGTCGGATCCAAAGCGGTCGTGCTGACACTGGACGACCATCAGGTCGCCGCTCTGCGTGCTGCGGACCTCGTTACCCTGAGCCCTGCCGTCGGCGGCCAATGGAAGATCAGGGCCGGCCGGAAGGTCGGGGCTATCCGTGTCGGCAATCTCGAGGTCGAAGTGACGCCGAAGGTCGGCCTTGCCAACATGCTCTTCTTCCTCGGCTACGCGACCAACCCCGGATTCCGCCCGGAAGACGTGGCCGGCGTCCCCGCTGCCGGGCTGTGGCCTGCCCTGGCCACATCACTGATCCGCCACGCCCGTCGCGCCCTCGCCTCCGGCCCGCTACACGGGTACGCCACCATCGACGACTCCCTGCCGCTCGTACGCGGACGAATCCGGTTCGGCGACCACGCGGCCGCACGCCCCGGTCTTCCGTTACCGATCGACGTGCGGTACGACGACTACAGCAATGACATCCCGGAGAACCGGCTCCTGCGCACCGCCGTACAACGCATGCTGACCGTGCCGCGACTTCGCGACGCCGATCAGGCGGATCTGACCGAACTGGATGCTCGCCTGGCCGGGGTACGCGTGCTACCGCAAGGGGCTCCACCGCCCGTGTGGCGCCCGAGCCGGCTCAACGCCCGATACGCCCCGGCGCTACGCCTCAGCGAGCTGATTGTTCAGCACTGCTCGGCCGACCCCGGCGCCGGCCGCTATGCCATCGCAGCCTTCGTCGTCAACATGGAGAAGGTCTTCGAAGCGTTCATCGGCGTGGCCCTTCGCGAGGCGTTATCTAACTACAGTGGCCACACCGAGACACCTGGCAGGTGGACGCTCGACGTAGGGCAGAGCATCCGGATCGAACCCGACGTCCTGCACATCATCGACGGACGACCGGTGGCCGTCTTCGACGCCAAGTACAAGATCGAGCCAGGGGCAGGGAAGCCGAAAAACCCCGACGTCTACCAGATGCTCGCGTACTGCACTGCGCTGAACCTGCGCAGCGGTTGGATTCTTTACGCCCAAGGCACAGGACCGGCCACCACATGGCATGTCAGCAACACCAACACCACCATCAACTACCGACCACTCAACCTGCGTCAACCGCCTGAGCAACTCCTCAAAGACGTTAATCATCTCGCCGACCTCGCCATGCGCGAGGATGGTGCCTCCGCATGATCACCAGCGTGTAAGAGCTCCTAACTCTTGAGCGTTTGAAGTCGGCACCAGCAGATGATGGTGCAGTCAAGGGTGAGGAACGCCTTGTGGGAACCGAGGTGGTCAACCGGCGGCGTCCCGGCTGGACAGGTCCGGCGACCAGCGTCCTGGGCCGCGGCGATACGGCGTCGGAACCGCTCAATTCGCGAATGCCTCTCCGCGGCGTCGAGGCGTCGACAGCTGTGCCATGACCGGGAACATCGATCTCACGGGCAACGCTTTGCCCCGTGTCTCCTAGCCGCTGACCTCTTCGGCGCATCCGAATAGTTCACACCGCCCGCTTCTGCCGGCGCTCACCAGGCGACAGAGGGCACGTCGGTGAGACGTACGTCAAGGTCAACGGGTGTGGCGACACGTGTACCGGGCGGTCGACCAGAACGGGCAGCTCATCGACGTGCTCATCTCGCCCGCCGGGACGCCGGCGTGGCCCGGCTGTTCTTCCGATGGGCGCTGTCAACGTTGAAGTGACACCCGCCGAGGTGGTCACCGCCGCCGCTGCGGCTATCCCGGCGTCCCCGACGAGCTGATCCCGCATGCGTGGCACGACGTCGAGCAGTACGCCAACAATCAAATCGAGGCTGGTCACAGCCATTTCAAACAGCGGCTGAAGTCGATGCATGGGGCTGCGAACGGACAAGGCAGCACAGGGGATCATCGACGGACACGCGGCCGTCCCGAACCTGCACTAGGACACTACGAACTCGCCGTCGACGCCCCGCCCGCTCGGCGGGTCGCCGCTGCGTCCACCGAACTCGCCCAGGCGACCTGACTTCGGACCGAGATGGTTCAACACGGCAGCCGATCGCGCAACGCAACGGCGCCGTTGGACATCCTCCTGAAACCTCTCGGCTCCTGGTCTCGGATGTCCACCGAAGAGGGCCAGGACCAGGCTGCGGAACGTCGCTGGATGACTCATCAGCGGAAGGGCCGCCGGCATGGCGGGTTCCAACCCTTCGGCCGCTGGCGTCATCCCACGGCCTCGGATAGCGTCCAACGCCTCAGTCCTCACTGCCCCACGGCCAGTGAAACCCGAGTGGTGTCTGAAGGAAACGCAACATGCCGCGCTTGAAAATGGCCTTCACCGGCTTGAATAATCACGATCTCCGTGAGCTTCTCGCGGCCAGCCCGTCCCTCGCTCAGGCCGTCGCACCGCTGGTGCGGGTCACGGCTGCGGAACTAATGGGGGGACGGCCCCGCGCATTGCGGTCCCTCCGATCGGAAGCAATGCGTGCCGATGCCACGCGCCTGCGAGCGTGGCTTGTACCCCTTATGCGGGATGTCGAGGACCGTTTCCCGGAGGATCTGCGGAAGGGCCGAGTGATTTCTTCTGACGAAGGCGTGGATGCCTTGGTCGGCCACCTCCGCAAGCATGAACCATACGCGGTCGCCGTGATCTTCCTCGCCGCAGTGGCCGATGGCGGCGTCTCGGGCGGCGAGTTCCTCGATGATCGCTGGGACGAGATCGTGGCACGCTTGACGGGCGAGGCCGATTCCGTGCCGGATATCAACCCGTCCGATCCGAGCGCTCCCAATCTGGGCCCGCCCGATACCGCCTTGCCCGATCCCGTTAAAGAGCTCGACGATCTCGTGACTGTGGTGGCCGAGATCCGGGCCGAGGGCGCCGAGGTGGCGCGGGCTCTGCGGGAGGAAGCGGACACCATCGACTCGGTAAGGCCGACAGCGGACTCGCTTGCCGACCTCACGGGCTGGTTTCGGCGCGCGGATGAGGTCATCAGCTCCACCGGTGATCTGCTCGGGAAGGAGCCGGAATCGTTGGCCGAGGCGGCAGCTGTGCTGGCGGAACGGCAAGAGGCGCTCCGTGAGGCGGAGGAGCGTGTCCGGCAAGCCGAGGAGGAGCGCCGCAAGCAGGATGAGGGCCGGCGCGTCGTGACAGAGGCTGCGGCCAAGCTGCGCGAACTCGGCCTTTACGACCAAGCGGACAAGATTCTGGCGAAGCTGGACGTCGAGAAGCCTCCGGCATCCCACCCCCCTGGCACGGACGACGGGTCCAGCGAGGTGCCGGCCGACCTTTTGCCTGAGGAAGTCGATGGGATCGTGCCGGATGAGCCGATGGATCCGGCATTCATCGAGGAACTCGAGGAGCCTTTCGCTCCAGAGCCAGCCCAGCAGGTTGGCCCCGAACAGGCCGATGCCGAAGCCGTAGTTGAGGTTTCTGAGCCCGCCGAAGCCGTGGCCGAGCCCCCCAACCACCTAGTCGGGCTCGAAGCCATGGGGGCCGATGTGTCGGCGTCACCCTGGGACGAGGGTGTACCGCCGCCAATCGTCAATCTGTTGCTCGAGGAGGAGTACGGCCTGGCCTGGCTGCTCACCCGGGCAGCGGGCGAATCGAAGGTGCGGCAGCAGGCTCTGCACTTCTTTGCGGCCGCGATGAGCGGTGACCCGGCCGACCTGGCGGCAAAGCAGGCTGGTTTCGCCCCGGACGAGGAGGATGTCAACACCGCAAGCGTCGACGAGGCCCGAGTGCTGCTCGCGGCGTGCCTGCGCTTCGGGCTGACCACCGGCTACTCCCCACTGGGGCTGCAGCAGCTGGTGGACAGGGCCAGCATGGAGTCCGAGCCGTCCCACGAGCTCGTGGTGACCGCGGTCCCGGCCGTCCACCGTGGACAGGTGCGGCTTGCTGGCGATGATGCCAGTTTCCCGCAGATGCTGGAGCAGTGGTCGGGTCTCGCCGCCGCAGCAGAGCAGCTGCGGCAGTCGTTGTTACTCCGCAACATCAAGATGCACCGGGCCACACGGATCCTGCACGACCTGGTGAAGGACGGCAACGAGCTGGGCATTGCCCTTACCCAAGTCGCGCAGCTCGCCGACGCCGGCCTGCCGACGAACGGCAGCCCGGACGAGCGGATCAAGCAACTCCAACGGCTTGCCGCCCAGCTGCACGATCGGTCAAAGGTGCGCGGCCTGATCGACAAAGCTGATGCCCGCGTCAGCACCAAATCGCAGCTTCGCAACGAGATCGTGGCGAACGCCCGGACCCGGCTAGAGGCGTCGATCGACGAGGTCCGCGATTTCATCGAGCAGGCCATGGGCCTGTACGCGGCGATCCGGCAGCCCGACCGCTCGATGGAGTTCCTTCAAATAGATGCGCTGCGGCGGGCCTCAAGGCAGTACCGGCAGCCAGCGGAGATTCGCACGGTCGGCTCAGCGGCACTGCATCAGCTTGCCCTCTGGATCGCCTCGGAACCCGCCCCGGTCGGTGTGCACACGGTCGAATCCCTCGAACAGCACGCCGCCCGGCTCGTGTACGAGGTGGACCGGGACGAGGACGGCCGCCCAGACGAGCAGATGACGCTGCAGCAACTGCGGGGCGCACTCGCCGGAAGAACCCTTGCCGAGGCGGTGCGTGGCCATCTCAAGCGGGGAAACGTAGCTCTGGCCCTGCGACTGCTCGACGAAGCCAGCGGAACCGAGCAGAACGATCTGCGGCAGGCATGCCAGCAGGCCCGGCGGGATCTGAGGCAGCGGCACAGCAAGGCTGTGGCCTCGGTGGAGTCGGCGATCGCCAAGCTGCGGTCGGTGGGCCGGGACGAGACCGCGCACCGACTCGAGGAGGACCTCGAAGGGCTGCGCGCAACACTCGTCGACCGTTTCGATCTGACCATGGGGCGTCTCGACGCGGTGCTCCAGGAGGCCCGGTCGAAGCTCACGGAGTACCGGGAGGAACTGCGCGAGCGCATCAGCGACGTCTCCCAGTCGCCTATCGACGCAACCCGTATCACCAACTTGCTGGACAACGGCGATGAGGTCACCGCTGAGGAGTTCCTCACCCTGCTGGCCGCAGGCCAGCAGCTGCCGGAGGATGACGCCGAGCCGACCGACGACGACTTCACGGCGTTCTTTCCCCGGGTCGTCGAGATGGCCACAGAGGCGACCGCAGCGGTCGGCGATCCGACGGACGACGTCATCGCACAGCTTCAGCGCAAGCTAGGCACCGGCGACCCGATGTCGGAGATCATCCGGGACGGTATCGCCTCGTGGCGTACGCTGCGCCAGCTCAAGATCGCTAACACCCAGACTCCCCACCTTCGCCGCCTGATCGGCGACGTGCTCCGTATGCTGGGCTTGGTTCCAGCCGAGGGCAGCTACCTCAACACCCTTTCTGACGCGCCGCGCACCCGGTCCGCGCTCTTTCAGGTACGCGCGAAGCTGGCAGGCCGCTCGTACGTGCCGCAGTTCGGCACGCAGGCCAACGGCCGCTACAACGTCGCGATCATGTGGGAGCGGGCGACGCCCGGTCGTCTGCTAGGGCTGATCCCGGACCGGCTCCGCACCGGCCCCAACATCATCTTGTACTTCGGCACCCTACCTGCCCAGCAGCGGCTTCAGCTGCGGAACTTGAGCAGCCCGGGCCGCGACACCAGCGGTACCGTGCTGCTAGTCGACGAGGCGGTGGTTGGTTGGCTGGCCTCCCGGGAGGAGCCAGACTTCCGACTCACCCAGCGGATCACGCTGCCATTCAGCTCGATCAACCCATACACGCCCTTCGCCGGCGGTGACGTACCTGACGAGGTCTTCGTCGGACGTGACCGCGAAAGGGCAGAGGTGGAGTCGCCCACCGGCTCAATGTTCGTCTACGGCGGCCGGCAGCTGGGCAAGTCGGCACTGCTGCGCCGGGTAGAGAAACTCTTCACCGAAACCACCGGCCGAGCGTCCACCGGCCGCCGAGTGGCCCTCTACCTTGACCTCAAGTCGGAAGGTATCGGCGAGTCACACGAGCCCAAAGAGCTGTGGGCCCTACTCAACCGCCACCTCAAGGCGCTGGAGGTGCTGCCGTCCGGGATGGCTGCCAACGCCGGCCCGCAGGTCGTTGCCGATGGCATTAAACGTTGGCTGGACAAGCACGAGGCTAACCAGCTGCTGTTGCTGCTGGACGAGGCCGACCTATTCCTGACCGCCGACTTCGCCCCAAAGGACTCCGACTCCGGGGCCCGCTTCCAGACCCTCCAGCGGTTGAAAAACCTGATGGAGTCCTCCGGCCGCCGATTCAAGCCAGTGTTCGCCGGTCTGCACCAGGTACAACGGTTTCACGACTCGGCCAATACCCCGGTGGCGCACGGCGGCACCGACATCCTCATCGGACCGCTGCGCGCGGCCGAGGTGCGCAAGCTGGTCGCGGAGCCGCTGCGGGCGATCGGGTACGAGTTCGAGCGCAACGAGCTTGTCTGGCGGGTCGCCGCGTTCACCAACTACCAGGCCAGCCTGGTGCAGATCTTCTGTGAGGCTCTGGTTAACCACCTGCGCGAACGTCCGCTGTCGTCGTCCGGCGGCCGTGTAACCATCACCAGCGAAGACATCGACGCGGTGTACACCAACCGAGACGTCCGCAACCTGATCGAGCAGCGCTTCCGTTGGACCATCAACCTGGACAACCGGTACCGGGTCATCGCCATCGTGGTCGCGCTGCTCGGCAACGAGTCGCCGGCCGGTGCCCGGTTCAACCCCGAGGACCTGCGCGAGTACTGCGAAACATACTGGCCGGAAGCGTTCTCCAGCGACGTCCTCACTCGGAAGGAATTCATCCGCTATCTCGACGAGATGGTCGGGCTGGGGGTGCTGCGCCGCAGCGGCGAGTCGTACGGCATGCGCTCGCCGAACGTGGCCCCCATGCTGGGTACGCAGAGCGCACTCGACCAAGAGCTGCGCGAGGCATCCACGCATTTCGAGTTGCCCTACGAGTACAACCCCACGATGAGCCGCGCGGCGATGACGAACGCTGCCCGCGGGTCCGGTCCGCTGCGCTCTCCGCTGACCGACGCAGACATCGCCGACCTGATCGGTGAGCGTAACCACGACAGCGGGAGCGCCTCGCGCGTCTTGCGAACGGGTGCCCGGTACTCCACTGCCCTGGTGATCGGCTCGCCCGCGCTAGGCATCGACCGGGTGGTGGAGGCCCTCACCATGAGTGCCGCATCGCGGGAGCACCTGAACTTCGAGAGAGTGACACTTGCAGACGTACCGCGGCACCTCACTGGCAGCAGCCGAGGACGACATCGCTTCCTTCTGGTGGAGTGTCCACCGGGACGGCGCCAACAGTTCGAGGCAGAGTACGCGCGGGCGCTCCGGGCGGTCGCCGCGCTACGCACCGTCCGTGCCATCATGGTCGTGAACTCGGCCGACTACACGCTCCCGGTAGAGGATCCCGAGGTCTCGGGTGATGTGCTGCGACTGAACTTGCGCCGTTGGTCGGCCGAGGGCTTGCGGGCCTGGCATGACTTCCCTTTCGACAACCCGCAGGAGCGGCGCCGACTGCATGAGTTGACGTCCGGCTGGCCGGGCCTCGTCGAGAACGCCGTCTTCTTGGTTTCGAGGGGGCGATCAACCGAGGACGTACTGGACAGCCTCACTGTCCCCTTCAGTACTGACAAGCGCGCTGCGACGTTCCTGTCCGGCGCCGGCCTCACCGAGCACCTCGACGAGGCAATGCTGTGGGCCCAGTACTGCGCCACCATCGACCCAGTCACCCATCGGATCGCCGTGGAGCCGGTGACCCACGGCGACCTGGAGGCTATCTGGAACAAGGACGCCGACCACTTGCTCAACCGCATGCTCGACCTGGACATCGCCGAGCAGGACGCCGAAGGCAAGGGCTGGCTGCTAGACCGAATCGTCGCAGCCGCTCTACTCAGCTGCGGCACGTAGTCGATGGACGACGACATCTGGCGACTGCCCGGACCGTCACGCCTGGTCGCCGAAGCCGTGCGGGAAGTGAAACGCGGCCGCCACACCGCAGTGGTGCTTCCAGCAGTCCTCGGTGATGACAAGGACTTCGTGTCCGGGCTGACCAGTTCCCTGACCACCGCGCTGTGGGCGGCCAACGAGGATCCGCGACGGGTTACCACGGACGAGGAGGACAGCGAGCCGCTGGCCTGGCTGGCCCAGGCCCTGGACGTCAACGAGAGCCCGCTCAGCACAGCCCAGTTGCTTGACCATGGCGAGGCTGCGGGTAAAACGGCCGTCCTCGACTGCACCCCGCTACACCCTAAGCTCCGCCACGAGGTTGCCGCCACCGTCACCCGTCTGGTGACCGAGTCCAGGCCTCGTCCTGCAGACTACCGACCGCGCCTACTGCTGATCTGTACCCGCGACGCTCTACCGCGTCTCGGTGCCGATCACACCGACGTGACGTTTGAGCCTCTCTGGTGGTGGGGACGCCTGACTAGGTGGGACGTCGCGGCGCAGATCCAGCAGACGATAGAGGCACGGTCCGAGCCCGGTGTCCTGCGAGACGTGCGCCTGGAGACGCTGATCGAGGTCTGCCGGTGGGACATACGTCTGGCCACTGCTCTTGCCGACGGCTGGGACGGGGACCCCGACTTGCTGCCAGCACTGATCGACGAGGCCGCTGCGCCGGCCGTCGCGAAATTCCCGCCCGGCCGGCTAGCGCGCAACTCCGGGCGACGACCCACGGGTGACCTGGTCGATTACTGGGATAACGGCGCCGTAGACCTCTGGCACGACGAGTGCGTGCCAGCCATCCGGTCAGCCACCGACCGGGCGAAGGCAGTCCGGCACGCCATCTGGGCTGCCCAGGCCCGAGTCCTGCTGCCCTGGATTGAGACGCGCCGCCAGGCGGTCGCTGCGGACCTGCTCCGGGCACGCGGGAAGACGGCAGTGCAGTCCGTGATCGGCGGCGCGTCCGACGTACTTGAAGTGGGTCCGCTCTTCGTGGCGGTAAAAGCGCTGTCCGGCCGGAACCGGCCCGCCTTGCGCGATGCGGTGTACCTGCTGTGGCAGGCGCGAAACAAGCTCGCCCACTTGCAAGCCCTGCCAACGAATGAGCAGCGTGATCTTGTTACCGCGTTCGCGGGCCTAAATCTGGAACCTGGCCGAGGATGAGTTCGCGGCGACGATGTCTCCTGGTCGACGGCGCCGGTTCACCGGAAAACTCCCCGTCGAGGGCGGAACCGCGCCCGCATCCGGACCGAACCAGCGGGCGACCCAACCATGTCGACAACCAGGTTGCACAGCCGAGAAGGGACCTTCGTCAGGAATCCCGTAGGCATGGCGCAGATCATCACTATCATCGACAGCCGTCACAAGTTCAGCGAAAGGCAGGCCCGGTCCATGTGCGGTCGCGATCGGGGGAGCGGGTTGGGAGCAGTTGGGTGCGCTGAACGGCGTTGAACTGCATCGAATAGCGCACAACGGCGCTCAACGGCACCTGCCCCCCCACCTGCGCCTTCTCGTTTCTGCAGGTCAGAGTTGGTGCCGCGTCCTGGTTCCCGCAGAGTGCTCCGCGGTTCTGCGTAGTAGTCGACAGCGCTCTATATCGCCTGGCAGGGAGTGTGCGCAGGTCAAGGCGGTAAGGAGTCGTTGGTTGGCCCGGCCTTGCTACTGGGAGCAGATTGGGTGCAGGTTGGCGAAGAGGTCTCCGCGCCCGAAGTGCTCATCGATGCCGGACAGAGACGAGACGCTTTGACCTGCGGTGATGGAGATCGAGCGGTGCGCCGTGACCTCCCAGTAGAGGTCGAAGTGCTCAGGCGTTGCTGCTCGGGGTGGCTGGCGCCGGCCGACGTCTCGGTTCGTCTAAGGCCACGTCTGCAGACGTGCTGCAGATCGATGTGGAGCGTGGCCGGTGAGCTTGCTGGAGTCCGCCGTAGTTCCGTCATTCGAGAGACCGATCCCACGGGCAACGTTCTGACCTGGCCCTTCAGGCTGGAGAGCTCTTCGGTGAGCCCGAAGGGCGTCATGGGCCGCGCTTGACCCCGAAGCCTCTGCGACCCCGCGACCCCGCGGGCCGGTGTTGCCGGCAGGCGGGGGCCTGCACGTGATGCGCGCGCCGCATCCCCACCACGGCCTCCTAGCGGGACGAGGCGTTCCGGCGCTCGAACGAGTCGTCAAGGTGAGTTTGACGCCGTACGGGGTGGCGGTTCGGTCACCGGGGCAGTTCGACGTTAACCCAACTCGACGTGCAGCAGATCGGCTGCTTCCTCGACGGTGGCCACGAACTCGTCCGGGGGGATCCTGGCGACGGAGACCTTGCCCAGGTCATCCGGAAAGGGATGGTCCGGCCGCCAGAACGCGAAGACGATCACTAGAACGTCATCCAGGTAGGCGTACGTGGAGACGGTGTCGACGGTCTCGCCCCACTGCATGAACCAGGACTGCTCCCGAAACTCCGTGTCGTCTGCGTGGAGCAGCCGGAAGATCTCGTCCGGTGTGCGGCCCGGGAAGGGACAAGGCTTGACGTCGCGTCGGCGCACCTGCGCCGCGCTCGACCGCATAACGCAGATGAAGGACGGGAGGAAGGCGTAGTTGTCCTCGGTGGTCAGCCTCCTGCCAGCCGCCCACAGGTCGACGACGCGGAGTTGGTGCGGCTCGACCTCGCCGATCTCCACCGCAAACGTGGCCCGGTCACCGAAGCGTCGTGTCATCAGCCCACAGGCGCAGTCATAAGGAAGGCTGTGCCTGACGGGGTAGCTTGCCATCCCTCGGCCAATGCCTTGCGGACAATCGCAGCGACCGCCGACGGGAGAACGGGCACGGCCGACCCGCCAATCCAGTTACTTGGATGGTCCTGAGGCATGCTGACCAGCAGCACCCTGCCCTTGCAACCGACCTGTTCTACAGCGACAGCGAGCGGTCGCTCACACAGCCCTTGGACATAGGTTGGTCTGCCGCGCACTCGCCACCTGTAGGTGACCCCGTCAACCGTTATGAGCCGAGAGCCCTTCTTGACCAACGCCATGACGACCCTCCTCGACGTCAGACGACCGTGCCCGATGCAGCGGTCAGTATGGGGGCAGCGCGGGACGCCCGATCAGCGAGGCAGACACGCCGCGCGCCGCCTGCCCCCAGAATGTCGCTTCGCCCCGTGTAGATCAACGCGATTCGCAAGCTGAGCGTCGGCCGCTGCCCTAGTCACCTTGCTTGGGCTGGAAGTAGCGCTGATTGATCCGTGCAGCGCCGCCGGGCTTCCCCGCCAGGATCTGACGCCCCTGCCACTCGACGGTCCGCTCGTCACTCCAACCTACGCAGAAGTGCAGTCGCCCTCCGGCGTAGAGGTTGGCAGGTTGCCACAACGTCATCGGTAGCAGATCAACCAAGAGGGCTTGCATGGCGTGAGGGTAGCCGTAGCCCCGCTGAGAGGCTGCCGGCCACCGCGAGTGACAGACTGAGTGACGACCGAGGTCGCCACATCTCGGATACCGGTGGACGACGACGGATCGTTTCCGGAAGAGGTCACTGCCGCGCGGAACCGGTTCCGTCAGCAGTAGCCACGTATCTGGAGGGATGTGCGGCTTGCCGGGAACAGCGCGTCGCTCTTCGCGGTAGCTCGCTGGGCGTGGTGTCCACCGTGGTTCCGTCACCCGAGACACCGATCCCACGGACGACGCCATGACCAGGCCCTTCAGTCTGGAGACCTCTTCGGCGGTCCGACGAAGATGTCAGCCATGGTGCTCCCGGCCGTCACTTGGGCGACGTCCGCTCATGTCGATGAGAGTGCGTTCGATGCTGCCGGTGGCCTATCCTCCCGTGCGTGGATGAGCGCATGTGGCACCAGAGTTCCGACGTTTCCCTTGTCATCCGTACCGATTCTGCCCATCCGCAGGAATGGACAGCGATTCAGGCGGCGATCGTTGAACCGCAGACAGAAGACGGATTCACCGCTTCCGTTGCATTCGTCGATGATCGTGCGTTCGAGGGGATCACGCCGTCGCAGCTCCTGGAGGTGGTGCCCGCGGATTTCAATCATGCCGTTGCCTTCCTCGTCGACACGAAGGCACTGACCCACCCTGATCGGCCGATCCTGGTGGTCAACCTCTACGACTACGTGGAAGATCTAGAGGACCAGGGCAAGGGGTCGCAGTACGGTGCCACGTTCCGAGTCCTGCCGTCCGAGACGTGGTCGGTTCAAAACAACCTCACGATTTCGAACATGGACTGGGAAGAGTTTGCCGACAATGCGAACGGCGAAGGCATCTTCCGCGGCTTCTAGTAACACGCAACCTGATGCGAACATCTGCCGCCGACATGGCGCATTAGCCGTCCGTACACTCCCACGGCCAGTGCGGCATCGAGATTGCCCGCCGAATCATCAGGCGATGATCGTGGCTGCAGAGCTGGCCGGCCAGCGCCATGGTCGGCGTGACTGACCAAATTGCTGGACGAGTCGGCTGATGGACCTACCCGAGCAGCGCCGCGGCCGCGGCCAGGGTGGCCAGCGACAGCGTCGTGGTCACCACGACCGCCCGGTTGGCCACCGCCTCGCCGACGCCGTACTCCTGGCCGAAGATGAACGTGTTCTGCGCTGTCGGCAGGCCCGCGCACACCACCACGGCGAGCAACTGCGGCGCGGATAGGTGCAAGGCCAGCCCGGCCGCGTACGCGATGACCGGCTGTGCGACGAGCTTCAGCGCGGTGATCACGGCCAGCTCGGCCGGCTCGGCCCGCGACGGCGCCGTGCGGTGCATCGACGCGCCGAGCGCGACCAGGGCGGCCGGAACCGCGGCGCCCGACAGTCTCGCCAGCAGATTGCTGACTGTGGGCTGCCGGGTCAGCGAGCGGTGGGGTTGGCTACTCGGCCCAGTTCGGTTGCGGCGAGTTGGCGCAGGGTCTGGTTGGGATCGCGGGTATACCGGTGGAGGATGTTCGGGGCAGCGTCGGGCGCGAGGTGTCGTGCCACGACGGCGACGCGCTGACGGACCAGTGGATCTGGGTCGTCCGCCAATTCGACCAGGAGCCGCCCCCGGTGCGATGACCTGCGATCGGCGCTGGCGAGTCCGCTGAGGGTGGCCGCGCGTACTGCGGCCTCGCCGTCTCGTGCCAGCATCGTGAGTTGCGGCGCCACGCGGGGATCCGAGTCGGCCGCCTTGGCGAGCGCTTTCGCGGCTTGGACTCGCAGTTGTGGGTCTTGGTCGGCAGCCAGCGCCAGTAGCGTATCGACCGCCGCCGGCCCGCCGACCGAGCCGAGGGCTTCCGCAGCGTTCTCGCGGACGGGCCGATCGGGGTCCTGGAGGAGCCGTTGCAGGGCCGGGGTCGCCTCGTGACTGCCGAGTCGCCCGAGCGCGTAGGCGACCATGGACCGTACTCGCGGTGTCGGGTCGGCGGCGAGGGCAACGAGCGGTGCGACCGCGTCAACCCGGCCGGTGTAGCCAAGCCTGCTTGCGGCCGACACTCGGACCTGCTCGTTCAGATCACGCAACGCCAGAACGAGCGCGCCGAATGCCCAGTCGTCGCCGGCTGGGTCAGGGATCGAGCCGACCGCCATGGACCTGATCTCCGGGTCGGCGTCGGTCACGGCCGCGGCCAGCAGCTCGACATCCTGTGCGTCGACCACGAACCCGAGCGCCCACAGCCCCACACGGCGCAGCTCCGGCGTCTCACCCGTGGCGAAATCAAACACCACGTGCCGGCTGGCGGCTCGATCCGCGTGCAGCAGCTCGATGATCTCGGCCTGCAAACTGTCCTGGTCGTCCCCGAGATCGCGCGCCGAAGCGCGTAGCAGCACCGGCAGCGCCGCCACACCCTCGATGCCAGCCAGGACACCGGCAATCAGGTCCCGGCCGTAGAAGTTTCCTTCGTCGAGGAACCGGTCCAGTACCTCCTGCAGCCGGGGTACCAAAGCAGTGTCCCCGGATGCGGCCAGTGTCGTGACGGTCGGCGCGATGTCGTCGTAATCGTCCTCAAGCTCCACGGCATGCCGGACGACAGCCTCCAACGCCTCACGGCTGTCGATCATCCGGTCACCCGGCCACACCACCACCCGGCGGTGGAACAGCCAACGCGTTTTCTGTGGCGACCTCTTCGGCGTGCCCGTAGGAGTCAGCGTTGGCGTTATCTGCAGCGGCCGGGGCGGTGTCCGCTCATGCCGAAAGTCGTGCACCTTCGTACGCCACGTGACCGCCTTCTAGGTGGTCGCAGCCGGATCGCCGGGCATAGTCGTCCCGCAGCGTCCAGTGCGCGCCTCGTACGATCGCTGGCATGTTAGGGGTGCACTTCGCCATTACGTCCGAGCAGGAGCGCTTGCTGCTAGCGGCGGACGACGACAAGGTGGGCGAGTTCCTTGAGGAGCTAGAGGAGTCTCGGGAGGACGGCGCTTTGACGGTTGACACCGACAAAGCCTGGGACGCGATCCACCGCTGTCTGACCGATGGCACGCTCGACCCAGACGGCGGCGTGTATCCGTGGTCCCACGCGGTGCTCGGTGGCTGGCACCTACACGTTGACTGGTACGTCGTGTACGTCAGCGCCGCCGAGGTGAGGGATGTGGCCGAGGCACTGCGAACTGTCGACCGAACCTGGCTACGCCGCCGCTTCGATGCGATCGATGGCCGCGACTACGACGGTGCCCAGGACGACGAAGATTTTGAGTACACCTGGAACAACTTCGTTGATGTTCAGACGTTCTACGACCGGGCCGCGGCGGCGGACCGCTCAGTAATCTTCACCGCCACCTGAGTCATGATCCGCGTCTTATCTACCCCTAAGAGGCGCGCCGATCTGGCATGGTGCTCGGCTCAAGGAGCGTTCGCGTACGCAGCGTCGCGCACCTGCTCCGAAGACATTCCGCCAGGCAGCGCCGCCAGTACGGCGTCCCGCAACGCCGGCGCCTGCTGCACTGCGACCGGCGGCGTGGCGATCAGCGTCCCGGACGAGCCGCGAGCAGTAAGGGCAGATCGTGGCTGGTGAGCAGGGTAACCGGTTGATCGTCGAGCACGAGGAGATTGTTGGGGTCGACTTTTCCCGGCAGGGATTGACTGGGCTCGTCGGCGTCGGTGCCCGTTTCGAGCGGTGCCGCTTCGACGGATTGCGGTTCCAAGACGTGGCGCTCGGCGCGGGCATGGAGTTGTCGCAGTACGTCGAGTGTTCCTTCGATGGTGCGGTGCTGACCGGAGGGGCTGGCTACTCCCGGTTTGTCGGTTGCACCTTCCGCGACACGGAGATCCGTGATCTGACGGCGAGCTATTTGGAGCTTGTCGACTGCGTCTTCACCGGACGGATCAGGTCGACGACCTTCTGGGGCATTCCGCCCGGCTCCGCGGAGCGGTTCGCCAGCGATCTGACGTTTTTGGCGAGGCAGGGGCGGGTGGAACCGCCGGGGTATCGGGCGCTTGCGTTGCGGGAGTCCAACGAGTTTCACGGTAATGATTTCTCTGGTGCTGACTTGGTCGATACGGCGTTTCGCTTCGGCGTGGACCTGACTCGGCAGCGCCTGCCGAGCGGCCCGGACGACCTGTACGTGCCTGACGCTGAGGCCGCCCTGCACGGTGCCCTGTCACTGTTGGCCGACCGGCCGGCGGATGACGTTCACGCCCGGGTTGAGCGGTCGTTGCGGCGGATGCTCGACCGGGAGGTCGGCAACGGTCAGCGGCAACTGCTGTTCCGCGAGGCAGACTACAAGAGCCCGGGGGCGCTGAAGCCGCAGGACCGGCTCATGTTCGAACTCCTGCGGCAGGCCACCGGCACCTAGTCCTGATCGAGGTCACGTGAGGACAGGACGTCAATTCTGCCGTACGGCCGGAATTGAACCGCACCTGCCGCGATCCGCGACTGCAGCTGGACTGTTGGGCCTTGGTTGAGCCGTTTCGGGAGCCCGCTCACGGTGAGCGGGCTCCCCGGAGCCTGGCCCGGCTCGAACGGTGCTGCCATCCCTGGATCAGTGACGTGCGGTACCGGCGCCGCACGTTGGGCAGGCCGGCCTGCGAGGTTAGTGCGTCAAGCCCTGGTAGGGGAAGTTCGTATACGTCGCCGGTTGTTCCTGCTCCCCATTCCGGTCGGGCCCGCTGCCAGCCATGGCCGTAGCTGCGGGGAGGTGACTGATCCGATGGCCGTACCTCGGCCAGCGTCCGCGATCTGGCGAGGAACGACTGCGGGACCATCCACCGCCGGGCGCCCACCGCAGCCCAGTTACGAGCCGGGGATCGGGGGAGCAGGTGGGGAGCAACAGGGTGCAACCAACGGCCTTCAACTGCACCGAACCGCATCCGACAGCCCGCAACTGTACCCTCCCCTGCCTGCGGTTTCTCATCTCCGCAGGTCAGAGTCGGTGCAGCGTCCGGCTTCCCGCAGAGTGCTCCGCGGTTCTGCATAACAGTCGACAGCGCTCTATGTCGCCTGCTAGCGGAGTGTGCGCCGGTCAAGGCGGTAAGGAGCCGTTGGTTGGCCCGGCCCTGCAGCTGGGAGCAGATTGGGTGCAGGTTGGCGAAGAGGTCTCCGCGCCCGAAGTGCTCACCGATGCCGGACAGAGACGAGGCGCTTTGACCTGCGGTGATCGAGATCGAGCGGTGCGGCGTGACCTCCTAGTAGAGGTCCAAGTGGTCAGGCGTTGCTGCTCCCGGGATGGCTGGTGCCGGTCGGTGTCTCGGTTCGCCTAAGGCCACGTCTGAAGGCGTGTTGCAGATCGATGTGGAGCGTTGTGGGTGAGCTTGCTGGAGTCGGCCGTGGTTCCGTCGTCTGAGACGTCGATCCCACGGCAACGCCCTGACCAGACCCTTCGGGCTGGTGATTTCTTCGGCGGAGCCGAAGAGGTCACCACCACAGCTAGACTTGCGCGAGCTTCAGAGTGGCGCTGAGCGTCATCGGCGGTGGGGCAATGGGTCGTGTCGCCCCTCGGACACGAACCATAGGCCCACGGTGCGCGCTGAGATCGGTTTCGGCGTGCACCGTTTGCGCTTCCGGGTGGTATGTCAGCCGTAGGCCCAGCTGGCGGTAGACCTCGGCTTTGTCGGTGGGGTCCGCGTCGCGGAGCACGGTGACGATGTTCCCAAGGGCCTCGACCAACGTGATGATCTCTGCCTGGGTCATCCGGCGCGGTGCGTCGAAGTTCCCTGCGTGCAGCTCCGTTTCGGCTCGGGTCCGTTCGGCCTGTGTCTGGGCTATCCAATTACTGACGACTGAGGGGTCGGCTCCGGCGTCGAGGGCCGCCCGATAGCGCTGAAGTTTCGTGTCGCAGTCGTTGATGGTCGCGCGGGCGGCGGTGATGGTGGGGGATGGGTGGTCGCCCAGCTGGGCGTCTGCCATCGCGGTGATCGTGTTCTCGATGTGGTCGGGGTGGAATGCGGTGGTGAGCCAGGTGTCGAGTGGGTCGGTGAGGGACTCCTCGCGGAGGTAGACGTTGCGGGGATGGGAGACGTCGTTGGCGAGGGCGTATTCCTGGGGGAAGCGGCAGCGGTAGTAGGCGGCGCCGTGGTTGTACTGGCCCTGCATCCGCCGGTTGCAGGCGGCGCAGTAGATCATGCCGCGGAAGACGTACGGGTTGCGGGCGCGGCGTTGCCGTTGCGGGAGGTCCTGGCCCAACCGGTGTCGTGCGAGCAGCGTCTGTGCCTGTTCGAAGGTGGCCTCATCGATGATCGGTGGGTGGGTGATCTCTTTGGAGACGACCCACTTGTCCCGCGGGTTCCAGCGCATGACTCCGGTGTGACCGAGTGCGACGTCGTCGACGTCGAGGAGGACCTCGTCGGTGCGTTGTTTGTTCCAGACCTGCCGTCCGGTGTAGCGGGGGTTGGTGAGGTTGACGCGGATGGCGCTTTTGGACCAGGCGATGCCGCTGCGGTGGGGGTTGCGGGCCCGGTCGTGTGCGGAGGGGCAGGGCACGTGGTTGCTGGTGAGTGCTTCGGCGATGGCGTAGAGGCCGCTGCCGGTGAGGAACTCGTGGAAGATTTGGCGGACGATCGGGGCGGTCCGCGGGTCGGGGGTGAGGCCGCGTAGGTGTTTGTCGTCGGCTGCCTTCGCCGGGTTGGGGTGGGGTCCGAGGTCCTGCAGGGTGTAGCCGTATGGGGGGCGCCCGCCGAGGTAGCGGCCTTCGAGCAGGGTCTGAGCGGCCATGGCGGTACGGACGCGCAGCCTGATGCGGTTGCGTTCGCCTTTGCTCATGCCGCCGAAGACGGACATGACCAGTTCGTGGGCTTCGTTGTCCGGGTGGATGGGGCCGCCGATCTCCGGTACCCACAGTTCGACGCCGTAGTGGGCGAACAGTGGCACGGTGAGTCCGAATTGGTTGCCGTAGAACGCGCGGTGGGGTTCTCCGACGACGACGGCGGAGAATCCGCGTTTGGGGTCGCGGAGCGCCGCAAGAAGTCGATTGGCGTGCGGGCGGCGCTGCCACGGCAGCGAACGGATGTCCGGTGACCGTGCCGCGGCAGTGATCACACCTGTGGGCAGGACACTCATACTGGGGCGTATGGCCCAGGATGCTTCGTCGGTTGACGCCGTTCTGCGCTTCGCCGCTGCCCTGCACGAGATGCGTGGTCGGCTACTCGCCGACTTGTCGCCCGTCGCAGACATCGCGGATCTTCTGGCGGCGGTTCGGTCGCGCCGGGAGTTGCCCCGGGAGGGCCTGACCGGTAGCGGCATCGGGTATACCGTCCACGGCGCGGGGTGCCGGATGATCAGTTCCGACGGCAGGGAGGTGGACGTCGATCTGGTCACCGATCCGCTGCTCGGGCGCGAGGTTGAAGCCTTCGATGCCTGGCGGATTCGCTGGTTCCTCGACGAAGCCGCCGACGACGGCTACAGCAATGAGGACATCGTCGTGGCCTGCACCCAACTTGTTCGAGAGGGTTACCTACGAGATGTGGTTGAAGGCAGTTGGTTCGCGCTGCCTGACGCTCCGCCAGCATAAGTCACCCACAGAGAGCAATCCACCACCGTCCGTCTTGAAGCATCGCACCTCGCAGCTATCCGCATCTGCCGCCGATCGCGCGCTACGTGGCGTCATCACGATCGCACGAAGCCGGTGCCGACCATGCCGTTCAGTGGTACTCCTCGTCATGCTCACTGGGCAGTGTCGGCGTGCGGGAGCTTCGACTAAATCAGCTCGTTGAGCTGGGAAAATGCAGCTAGCGGCCTTCGTCGTTTCCGGGCTGAGGAAGACGGTTACGGTCCCACCGTTGCGCATAGGTGCGCGACCGGCGGCGGGCCCGACGTCACCGACGGCCGTCCGAGCAGCTGGAGTCGCCGCCGGTCCCCGCACGCCTCCTGGTCCAGGCCCTCCGGCAGGAACTGCACCATGTCCGGCAGCGGCTGCTGCCCGCCGCCAGCGATCTGCGTCAGGCGGCCGTTCGGCGACCGTACCCGCTGATGCGTCACCCTGACCAGCCCGAATGCCTGCAACGTGTGGTGCGCCTCGTATGTCTCCGGCCCGATCCCGAGCATCCGCACCCCCCCAGCCGGCAGGATGAAACCCTCCGGGTCTCGCTTGTGCTTGGACGCGGCCATGAGCAGGAACGCCAACTCGGCGTCGGTGAGCATGCTGATCCAGCCGCGGGTGAACAGCCCCGCCACACGCGGGCGGCCTCCGGAAGCACCCGGAGGCCGCCCGAACGGCATCCTTCCACCTTGGACAAGCAGAGGAGCAATACGGAGCAGGCAGTGCCCACGGCCAGAGGACACCACCACCGAGCCCACGAACACTGCACCGGCACACGCCGGAACGGCTGTTCGGCGCAACCGCCGCAGCCGCAGCGACGGGCGGCCCACCGGGCAGGACATCGCGCAGAACGCCGGCCGGGGTGGCTGGCGGGGAGTCGGCCAGCCAGCCGACCAGCCCGGCTACGAACCACCACCCGCGAAAAGCCCGGCCTCCCCTGCGCTGGGCCGTCATCGGCCTCGCCGCCCTCCTCGCCGGTGCCGTCACCAGCACAGTTGGCCATGGCGATGGTGTTTTTCGGCGTGGGTCACCAGGGGATGACGCCCCGGGCGTCGAAGAATCCGCCGCTGGGACCGTCTGGTCCGATCTGGGCCATCCGTACGATGATTTCGGCGCCCTGCTCGATGGTCTGGTGGCCGGCGTGGAAGTTGAGGTCGGTTGCGGTGAAGCCGGGGTCCACGGCGTTGATCCGGATGCCCGGGTACGCCTTGGCGTATTGGACGGTCAACATGCTGACGGCTGCCTTGGATGCGGGATAGGTGATGTCGGGATAGAAGTGGGCCGGGCTTTCGGGGTTGCTGAGTTCGCGCATCAGTGACGCGCCGCTGCCCACGTTGACCACGGCCGGCGCGGCGGAACGCTGCAGCAGGGGGAGGAACGCGTGCAGCATCCGGATGTGCCCGAACACGTTGGTGTCGAACACGCGGTAGGCGAGGTCGGCGCTTACCTCGGCGGCGGGGATGAAGCCGCCGTCGGCCTGCCGTGGTTCGATGCCGGCGTTGTTGACCAGGACGTCCAACCCGCCCTCGGCCGCGACCTGCTGGGCCGCTGCCGTTACCGAGGCGTCGTTGGTCACGTCGAGCAGCAGGAAGCGGGCGCCGAGTTCGTCGGCGGCCCGTCGCCCGCGTTCGGCGTCGCGTGCGCATGCGTACACGGTGTGTCCGGCGGCCACGAGTTGCCGGGCGGTCTCGAAGCCCAGGCCCTTGTTGGCACCGGTGATGAGGATTGTTGTCATCACAGCTCCCGCAGTTGCAGTAACAGGTGATTAATGCTTTGGCCCGGCATCAGTCGCTGATGTGATCGTGCCATTACGCAGCGGCGTCAGGCTGCGCTTGAATGGAACTGCCTGTTGGCGGGTCTGACCCGCTACCGGGCGGGTGTCGATCGGGTGCCGGCCCGCCGACACCCCGAGTCCGGGCGTAGCTCTCCGTCCTGACTGCCACGGTCGGCCAGCGGGTGCGACTCGTCGCCCGTGCGATGGACGGGGTGATCAGGCGGGGATTGCGGTGCTTCGAGGTGGGGTGGCGGTGCCGTGGATGCGCTTGGCGTGCTTGGCGTACGTGCGTGGCGCGATGATCGGCATGAGCAGCCGGATCGGGAGCGGGGCCTCCGCGAGGATCCCCTTGATCACCTCGGGATCGGCCTCGTACATCATCATGCCCAGGGCCAGCGGCACGCTCTTCTTCGGGGCGTCCTTCATCCCGTGCTCGCCCATCTGCTTCCACTCCGCATGGGTGACGTGCTTTTCGGCCAGCGGCAGGATCTCGCGCTCCTCCAGCGTCATGTGCTCGGCCACCGCGGTGTAGAGCCGCTCGCAGGCGTCGGCCAGGTCGTCGCCGCCGCGGCCGGTGGCCCGCCAGCCGGGAAGCAGAGCGGCCACCGTCTCGTTGGCCTCCTCGATGGCGTGATGCTGCTTCTCCATGATCGGCACTACGGCCGTCGCCTCGGCACCGCCACGCGCGTTCAGCAGGGGCCAGAGCAGCGCATCCTCGCCCTGGTGATGCAGGTGCAAGATCATGGTCACGAGCTCGGCATGCGCGCCGACGATCTCCGCTCGCGCGGCATCGCCGGGCGTGACTCCGCGGACGACCCGCGGAAGTAGGCCGAGCTCCCGACGCATGAGGGCATGCGCCATGTACATGTCGCGGACATCGGCCATGGGTTCGTTCTGATTGCGACTCACGGTGACCTTTCGGGGTGCATCAGGGGGTTTGTTCATCGTCGGTTACGGGGTCGGGCCTTAGTGACGGCACACGTTGAGCGATCGTGCGCCCGGTCACTCGGGGGTCAGTGGGAATTGACCAACCACCTCATCCGGCGAGCGCGGACTCGCCTGTACGGGTGGGGTGGGTACGGCATCGACGGCGGGCGTCACCACGGCAGCGGGCCGGTCTCCGGGGGTGTGGTGGGGGAGTCCAGCCATGCGTCGATGAGCGCGGTGAAGTCGTGGCCGGTCTTCCTGTTGACGTACGCGGTGAACGACGCCCGGGTCTGCTGGGTGTGCAGGTTCTCCTGCACCCAACCCCGTGCCAGGTCGAAGAACCGCTCGTCCCCTAGCGCCTGGTGCAGTTGGCGGAGCATCGCCGCGCCGCAGGTGTAGACGTTCGTCGCACCGAACTCGGCCGGGTCGGGCTCGCTCGGTGGGCCGTACTCCTTGCGCAGTTCCCCGTCGCGTTGCCGGCTCGCCTTCACCATCTCCGCGTCCGTGAGCCCGTACTTGTCCTGCTCGTAGAGCTTCTGCACGTAGAGGGCCCAGCCCTCGTTGAGCCACATGTCGCGCCAGTCGGTGAGCGTGACGGCGTCGCCGAACCAGTGGTGGGCGTACTCGTGCACTGTGGTGAGGTCGAACATCTTGTCGCCGCGTTGCGGTTGGACCTCGCCCAGGGTGACCATCTGCTGGGTCTCCATGGCGGAGTTCGACTCGACCATGACGAGGCCGGCGGAGTCGAACGGGTACGGGCCGAAGCGCTTCTCGAGCCAGGTCAGGAAGGCCGGGGACCGCTTGAGCATCGGCAGGTATCGGGTGTCCTTCGTGCGGTACCAGGTGGTCACCGGGATGCCTCGTGGGCCGGTGGCGTCGAGCTTCTTGTACCTGCCAACGGCCAGGGTCGTCGCGTACGAGGCGACCGGGACGGTGCTGCGGTAGGTGAAGGTGTTGCCGCTCTGCCCGACCGGGGTGCCGCTGGCCACTCCCGTCCAGCCCTTGGGCGCGGTGACCGCGATGTCGTACAGCGCCTCGTCGGAGGGGTGGTCGTTGACCGGGTACCAGGTGAAGGCCCCGAACGGCTCCTGCATCGTCCAGATTCCGCCCTCGCTGTCGATGGTCAGCCCGAGCGGGTGGGCGTCGCCGCGTTTGGTCGGCCACGCGGTGGTGGTCGGTTTGCCGTGGTAGCCGACCACGAGGGTGATTGGAACGTCGGCGCGGACCGGCGTCTCGACCACAAGCTTCTCGCGCGTGACCGCGCCCTTGGCGCTGGTGCCGTCGACGGTCACGGTGTCGAGGGTGTACGGCGTGAAGTCCAGGCTCACTGACGACGCGTCCCGGGTCGGCCGCAGGCGAACTGTCGCCGTGCCGGTGAGGGTGCGTTTCGTCGGTGACCAGTCCAGATCGAGTCCGTAGTGCAGCACGTCCACGGCGTCGGTGCCGCGCTCGGGGTAGAGCGGGTCGACGACCGGCTTCGACATTCCTGCCGCGAACGCCGCGTACGGGCCGGAGAGCGTGGGGGCGCCGGACGGGGTCGCGAACGTGCCGCCCTTGGTCGGCGCCGCCAGCGGGTCGGCCGTGCAGCCGGCGAGCAGCGTCAAGGACGCCAGCACCGCGACGGTGGATCGGTGACGCACCGGTGAGCTCCAGAGGTCGGCGACAGCATGGAGGATTTTCCGCGGGTAGACCTCCGGTCTTCTTCGGGACTCTGCTGGAGAGGGGCGGTCGGTGCTCATGTGACCCATCCTACTGTTGCTTGCGCAAGCAGGTAAATAGCGGGATCGTCGGATCCAGTCCCCGCCCGGGTTGTCACGATCCCTCCCGCATACGGACCGGCCAGCGTCCCGGGGCAACGCGACATGGAAGGCAGGAAACCTGTGACTCCGGAGAACGAGCCGTTCGCCGACGCCCGCGACATGTTCGCGGTGCACACCATGCTGCGCCGCGAACTCGGAGCTGCCCCGGCCCTAGTCCGCAAGGTCGGTGCCGGTGACCAGCGCCGCGCGGAGGTAGTGGCGCGGCACGTCGACCTGATGAGCCAACTCCTCGAACAGCACCACTCCGGGGAGGACAAGCACATCTGGCCCCGGCTGGAGGCGCGGGTCCCCGAGGCCATCGCGCCGATCATCGACGTCATGGAAAAGCAGCACGAAGCTATTCACCGAGGTGCTGAACGGGTCAACGAGGCGTTGCGACAGTGGCGGGCCGACTCGTCAGCCGTATCGCGCGATGCTCTCGCCGACGCCGTCGACGCGCTCCTGCCGGTGCTGCGGGAACACCTGGCCCTTGAGGAGGAACGCGTCGTCCCGCTCATCGAGAGGTACATCACCGCGGCCGAGTACCGGCTCGTGGCCGGCGAGGGCGGCGAAGAAACCTCGCCCGAACTGCTCCCGGTGATCTTCGGCATGCTCATGTACGAAGGTGCCCCGGAGGTCATCGACAGCATCATCGCCGAGATGCCCCCGCAGGCTCAGACGGGAATCAGGGAGTTGGCCTCCCAGGCGTACGCCAGCTACGCCGAAAAGGTCCACGGCACGTCCACGCCAACGCGTACGACGGGGGGCTGACCAGCCGTTCACCCTGCGGTGGGTCGACGCCAGGCGGGCGGTCCGAGCCGCTACCGCTGCCGGCGCGTCGTTTCGCACCACACCACGGCTACGCTTGTTGAATGACAGCCCCAGTTCCTCTCGGCCCCGACGAGGAGCGTTTTTGGCGAGCGTTGATGCGGGTCATGGTCTCGCTGCCGAAAGCGCTCGACGACGACCTGCAGAAGGCGACCGGGCTGACGCTCTCGGAGTACATCGTCTTGATGCACCTCTCCGAGGCTGCCGACCGGGAGATGCGGGTAACCGACCTCGCGATGACCGCGACACTGTCCGTCAGCCGTATCTCCCGGGTCGTCAACGCGCTCGAAACCCGTGGTTGGGTAACGAAACGACGCGACGCCAAGGATGCCCGGGGGAGCGTCGCGACGTTGACGGACGAGGGACTACGACGCCTTGAAGCGGCCTATCCGACGCTCCTGGCGAGTGCCCGTCGGCGCATCGTCGACCATCTGGACAAGGCCGAGGTCCCCGGAATCGCTGACCAGTTCCACAGCATGGCGCTGACTCTCGAGTGAGCCGCCCTGCGAACCGGGCGTCGGCGCGTCACAGCGGTGGGACCTGGCTGCCCGCCGGGGCCTGGAGGACTCGCTTGACCTCGGGGGCCGGTTCCACCATCTCGCGGCGCTTCATCGCCGACCTCCCGCTCACTGCGGACTTCACCTGCACCCTCGCCGACAACCTCGTCCGTGGGCTGCGCTGACCACCCGGCCGGGTCAACCCGCCTGCCGGTCGAGCCTCCGGTGCCGCCTCAGCAGCTCGACGAAGCGGCGTGTCGCGGGGCTGGCCGCCTCCCCGGTAGGGAACACGAAGTCCAGTTGGCGCTCCAGCCGCAGATCGGCGAGCGGGATCAGGCGGACGCCGAGTTGACGGCGGTAGCGGGCGAAGTCCAGCCCGGCGGGGACCAGGGAGACACCGACGCCTGCGTCGACCAGGTCGAGCACGCTGGTCCACTCGTTGACCTCGCAGACGATCCGCCGCGTCAGGCTCGCGGCCTGGAACGTCCGGTCGACCAGCACCCGGATGGCCCAGTCCGCGGGTGTCTCGACGAACCGCTCCCCGTCCAACTCGGCCAGCCGGACCGCGCGCCGGTCGGCCAGCGGATGCCCCTCGGCGCACGCCAGCACCACCGGGTCGGAGATCAATCGCAGGGCCGCCAGGCCGCTGGCATGCGGGGCGGAGAGCAGGGCGCAGTCCAGCCCGCCGTTCTCCACCATCTCCAGCATGCGCAGCGTCGCCTCCTGCTTCACGACGATGGTCACCCCTGGATGGGCATGGGCGAACTCCGCCAGCCAGGTGGTGAAGGGCAGCGTGTGCCCCACACTGCTGATCGTCCCGATTCGCAGTCGTCCGGAGAGGGTGCCCTCGACGTCCTGTACGACCTGCCGGGCAGCGGCCGCTGCCTCCAGGGCGCGCCGGGCCGCGCCGACCAACGCCTCACCCGCCGCGGTCAGCCGCACCGGCCGCGTCCCCCGCACGAACAGCGGCGCCCCGACGTCTCGCTCCAGAGCCCGGATAGACGTGGACAACCCGGACTGAACGATGAGTTCTCGCGCGGCCGCCCGGGTGAAGCTCCGCTCCTCGGCCAGGGCGACGAAGTGCCGCAGGTTTCGCAGTTCCACGAGGACGTCATTTCCCGCAGAGATGCGAACCATCTCCACCATGTGCGTTGGACCTGAATACGTCCTGAACAGGCCGTTTGTTGTGAGTGGCAGGACCGGCGCCGTCCGGCCGGCACAGCAACAAACCTGTTCAGAAGTGGAGTTCGTACCATGTCCGTTTTCCCCACACACGAAGGCCGAGTGGCGGTCGTCACCGGCGCGGCCCGCGGCATCGGCCAGGCCATTGCCCGTCACCTCGGCGAACGAGGAGCGACGGTCGTCGCGATCGACCTCGCCGACCCGGTAGAGACCGTGGGTCTGATCACCAGCGGTGGGCACACCGCGATCGGTCTCACGGCAGACGTCTCCAACCCGGAGCAGACGGCAGCCGTCGGCACCGAGATCATCCGCCGTTTTGGAAGGGCCGACATCCTCGTCAACAACGCGGGCATCTTCCCGTTCCGCGACATCGACGACCTGGACTACGCGACCTGGCGGCACGTCCTCGCGGTCAACCTCGACTCACAGTTCCTCATGGTCAAGGCCGTTCTTCCGGCCATGAAGAACGGCGGGTGGGGTCGGATCGTGAACCTGACCTCCAACTCGATCGTGACCTCCAGCCCGGGGCTGTCGCACTACATGGCGAGCAAGATGGGCGACATCGGCTTCACCCGAGGTCTCGCCAACGACCTCGCGCCGTTCGGCATCACCGTCAACGCCGTGGGCCCGACCCTGACCATCACGCCGGGCGTGCTCCAGGTCCACCCGAAGGAGGTCCTCGCGGCGGTCGCGCAGGCACAGGCGATCAAACACAACGGACAGCCGGACGACCTGGTGGGCACCGTCGCGTTCCTCACCAGCGACGACGCCAGCTTCATCACCGGCCAAACGGTCATGGCCGACGGTGGTTTGGCCCGTTGAGGACGTGCGAACCGCCCAGCGGAGTCACCCGCGAGCGCCACCGGATACCGGTGGCGCTCGCACCGTCCGCTCAGATGACCGGCCAGCGGTCAGACCACGTCGCCACGCCACGGATCGACCGGACCCTGCGGCTGGTCGCTGCATTGCGTGCGGCGAAGCCTCGCCGGCATGCTCGGCCAACTGCCAAACGACCCCATCCACATCGCACAGCAGCCCGAACAGGAACGACCTTGCCTGCCGACGCTGCTCCACCCGCCCGAACCGGCCCGTCGCGACACGACTACCGCGCCGTCCGCGTCGTTCGGTAAATCCAACAGCGAGCCGACGCCCCCGAACTCCAGGTCGGGTCCAAGGACACAACCACGCGCCCTCGCACGCCGAACCACGCTCTGCTCATCGCTGGCCATTTACATAACGAACCCGGGCTGCCGTACTAGATGGAGTCAGCTCAGCGGCTAGAATTGTGCGAGCCGCAGAGTTGCGCCGAGCTTTATCGGCGGTGGGGCAATGGGCCGTGTCGCCCCTCGGACACCAGTGTGTTGCATATGTGCGACATTTTGACGTCCCGGTGGTCAAGCATGATTGGCCACCGGCGAATCTCATCCGACACCCCGCCCGGCACTGCTCTCAGTGACCAGCGCCGGGCGAGCCTCGCGATGACGCGTGATGGCTCTTCAGTGATCCCCGGAGTCGTCCCGCCAGGCTTGGCGTCTGGCGTGCGCGTTGCTCCTGGCTCGCCTGCGGCAGCAATCAGGCGTCCTCCACTACCGCTTCCTACCCTTGCCGCCACCCCGACCAGGTCACCAAGGTCATTCCGGAGGCGGCACGCACGACCACCTCACATCCGGAAGCGGGCTTGCGAGCAAGCCGGCCCTGACATCGCGCTGAGCGATGCCACGGCCGGCTGCCCGTGTAGTCGGTCACGGCCCTGCTGGGGTCCGGCGAGGCCGCTGTACTCAGCAGTGGCATCGCCGGACCGGTCAGGCTACGGCGGGTGGCTGGGCGGCGGGGTGTCGGGAGAACCGAGGGCTGCGGTCGTAGAGCCAGGTCGTCAGGATTCCCAACGCCAGTCCGGTTGCTGCGCCGATACCGATCCTGGTCCAGCCGTGGGTGAGACCGGCCTCGCCGCGGCCGTCGAAGAACAGCATGGCCCGTACGCCGTCGAGGATCGGTTGCATCGGAGTGACCGAGGTCAGCGTACGGAGCCAGCCGGGCAGCGCCTCGGCGGGGACCGCCGGGCCGGAGGCGAGCGAGAGAGCGACGAAGAAGAACGTGTTGATCAACGCTCCCGGAGCGCCGAAGATGGCGAACACCGACAGCGCTCCGACGCCGACAGCCGCGATGGCCCCGCTGAGCAACAACCACATGGCGAGCGGCTGACCTATGGACACACCGATCACCGTGGTGGCGACCAGTTGCAGCAGCGCGGCGGCGATCGGTGCCACGGCCACGAGCACCGCGAGCTTCGCGAGCAGCGTCATCGTCCGCGTGGCCCGGCGGTACGGGCGGCGGCTCGTCATCGGCCCGACCTCGCTGGGTGCGAAGCCTATCGCCGAGTCGATCGAAGGATGGATGGTGGACGCGCCGATGAAGCCGATGAGGATGGTGACGAGCGCCAGATAGAACGGGGTGAGGCCGGCACCCGACTTCGGTGGCAGCGCGTGATCCGGCGCGGTGCGCACCACGAACGGCTCCCGTAGCGCGAGCCCGCGATAGGAGTCGGCGGATGACCCGAGACGTTCTCCCAGGGTCCGTTGCACAGCCGTCAGCGCCGGGGTGACGTTTGCGCTCACCAGACCTGCGGCCAGGTTGCCATCGCCGGCGTTGTTGACGATCGTCACGACCGGGCGCGACGGCGTCGTGCCGGGCGGCGGGGCGACGAGTCCGCTGAGCCCCCGTTCGAAGTCCGCGGGAACGACCACCGCACCGTAGATGTCGTTGTCCCGGAACGCCTCGGTCATCTCCGTGGCCGACATGACGACGATCCGGATCTTCTCCGGATCCGTGCCGGACTCCACCGCGGCGGCCACCGACTCGGCGGCACCGCCCGCGTCGACGCCGGGGGTGGTTGCGCTCTGCTGCGGTTCGAGGACGAGCGCGACGGGTAGTTGGCGCAGATTTGCCTGGGGGTCCGTGATGCCGCTGAGGTAGCAGGCGGGTAGCGCCAGGCTCAACAGGGCGATCATGATGACCGGTACGGCCCAGATGTGCGGGCTGCGGAAGTCGCCAATCGACATTGCGTGTGCTCTCTTCGGTGCCGTCAACGGCTCTTCGGTGGGTAGGGTCTGGCCACTCACGTCATCGGCCCGGCAAGGCTCAGCGGACTGATTCGGGGGCGTAGAGCTCTTTCTCGGTCACGACCGGCGCGACGTCGTCCTCTGGGCGGCCGACCCGCGCCGCCGAGCCGAACAGCGGCCCGCGTGCCGGGTGCACGGGGGCGAAGGCCGCGAATCCCTGCTGTTTCGGGATGTCGTCGTAGACCGCCTCCATGCCGCCTCGGAGCAGGTACGTCTCGTGCCAGAAACCGGTGCCGCCGCTGTCGCGCAAGAAGTTGCGCCACCAGAGGCGGTGGGGTTCGGAGCGAGCCCATGACAGCAGCGCGGGCAGATCCTGCCAGTACTGGCGGATGCCGACGTGCATGGGGAAGAGGGACCACAGGAGGGGCTCGTGATGGAGCAGACCCTCCGGCTTGTCGGCTGCGGATCGACCGATCTGCGGGCCGTAGCCCATCAGCGTCCGCAGGCCGTACAGCCGGTTGACCCGCATACCCAGATAGACGACCACGAGATCCGGATATGACGACAGGTCGACAGTCTGCCGATTGACCTTGGTGTGCACCGCGCGCTCTTTTCGACGACTCAGAGTGTTGACGGGAGCGACGCTAGGCGGGAGCACTGAACGAGCATGCGAAGGCGTTGAACAGCTACTTGACCCGCGCTGAACGAGCGGCTGCTCTTCTGGGGATCATTCCGTCATCATCCGGCGCGTGAGTTCGACCCGAGAGCGCACGCCCAGCTTCACGAACGCGTGCCTCAGGTGCGAGCTGACGGTGTGTGGCGACAGGAACAACTCCTCGGCGATCTGGCGGTTGGTCCATCCCTGGGCCACCATCCGGGCCACCCTCGTCTCCGACTCGGTGAGCCCGGCCCACCCTGCCTGGGGTCGGTTGGGGGCCCGCCGGCGTACGCCCTCGTGCCGCAGTAGTCCTCGGACGCGCGCGGCGTCCCGGTCGGCGCCGATGGCTTCCCACTGGTCAAGGGCCGAGTTCAGAAGGGACAGACCGCGGGTACGGTCCCCGTGGACCACCACCGTGCCAGCGTCCTCCACCACCCGGGCACGCAGCAGGAGCCGTTCGTCCGTGGTGTAGAGATCCACCGCCTCCAGCAGTAGCTCCGGGTCCGAGTTGAGTAGGCCGCGGGCATGGCGCAGGGCGGCGGCGACAACGCGTTCCCCCTCATGCCGGTGCAGCTCGGCATCGAGACGAGCCACCGCGGCCTCCGCCCGCTCGTGCCGCCCGCTCCGCATCAGCAGGCGGACCAGGGTGGCAACCTCGGCGTGCTCGGTCAGCGTCACGATGCGGACACAACCGCCGAACAGGAGGTCCATGTCCTCGTCGCCGGCCCGAGCGTCGACCGGCGCGTTCCGGGCCTCGGCCAGCAGAGCCCACAGCCAGTGCCCCCTGCCCCGCCAGAACGGTCCCTCGGATCCGGCCATCTCGGCCGCCGTCGCCTCCGCGACCGCCATGCCGGTCTGGTCTCCACTGTGAATAGCAGCCAGGGCGAGGGTGAGGGCGGCCGTGTAGAGATAGTTGTGGTTGCCGAGCTCGTACGACATCGCCTGGATCGCTTCGGCCTCGGCCCGCGCTTCCTGCAGCCGGCCGGCGCGCAGGTGGACCCGCGCTCGAATCATCGACCACACGCGCATGTTGGCGACCTGGCCATCCACCTGCGCCAGCCGGGATCCCTCATCAGCGAGCCGCCACGCCTCGGTCATCCGGCCCGTTGCGTCGAGCATCATCGCCTTCCACGCGTCGGGCAGTGACAACGAGCGGGCGTCGGGGACTCCGTTGCGGAGTCGGATCGCGTCGTCGGCTGCGCGTAGTCCGCTCGACCAGTGGCACAGGTGGAAGTCGGCGACCGCCTTTGCGACCAGCACGGCCGAGCGCGAGAGAGGATCCGTGGCATCGCTGGCCAGGCCGACCGCGGTGTCGGCGGCACGCAGGGCCTTGTCCGGCTGCCCGATGATGCCCAGCGCGCCGGCCAGCACGGCGTACAACCGGGCGCGGAGGTCGGCGGGCAGGTCGGCGTCCGCGAGCGCCTCGCGGCACAGTTCCACCGCCTGCCTGGCGTCGAACGGCAGGATGGCCTCGGCTGTCAGTCGTCGGATCTGGGCCATCGCGCCCCGGTCGAGGACCGGTCCTTGGCTCTGCGTGAGAAGCTCGAAGGCCTTCGGTGCCTGGTCGGCGAGGACGAGGTGGTGGACGGTCTCGGTGAGCAGAGCCGCGCGATCCGGATCATCACGACGCGTCAGTTCGAAGGCCCTGGTGCTGATCTGGGCGGAGAGCGCGGGGGAGCGGAGCCCGATTTCGGTCGCGGCACGCCGAAGCAGTGCGATCCCGCCCCGGTCGCCGTAGCTGACGGTCTCCATCACGAGGGCGGCTACCTCGTTCGCGGGCGCTCCCGTGGCCAGGCTGGCGTCGATGGCCTGTCGGCGTAGAGAACGGCGCAGAGGTCCGGGCAGGCTGCTGTCGACAGCTTCGCGGACCAGGTCGTGCCGGAACGCGAAGGCGTCGCCGCTCTCGACGAGCAGGTCGGCGTCCAGCGCCTCCCGCAGTGGGGCCAGCAGGGTGGAGACGGGGCGATCGAGCATCCGGGCGAGCTGCTCCACGGTGAACGTGCGGCCGAGCACCGAGGCCAACTCGACGGCCAGGCGGGCCTCGTTCGAAAGCAGCCGTACCTGCTCGCGGATCGAGTCGCGAAACCGCAGGGGGATGCGAGGTGCGCGCAACACTGCGATGCCGTCATGGACTTCCACGGCCTGTTCGTCCCGCAGCCCGTGCAGAAACTCGAGGAGCTGCAGCGGCTGGCCGGGGGCGCCGGCCAGCATGTCGCCGAGCCGCTCGTCCGGCCTCGCGCCGAGGATGTCGTGCGCGATCTGCGCGACGGCGTGGATGTCGAGGGCATCGAGCCGGACGACGGTGCCTGTCTGAGCGCTCATCTGGTCGACAGCGGAACGGACAGGCGCAGGCGGGTCGGGCCGTAGGGCGATGACCCAGAGAACAGGATCGGAGGACAGCCGTCGGGTCAAAGTCCGGACCGCGTTCACGGTGGCAAGATCGGCCCATTGGAAGTCGTCCATGACGATCATGACGGGGGACTGTAGGGCTGCCTTCTCCAGGCCCTCGTGCACCTCCTGGACGAGCCAGAAGCCACCCTCCGGCCGCTCGGCCACCCGCCGGAGATTGTCGAGGTCGACCGGCGCGTCGGTCAACGTCTCGAGCAGGAGCCAGGACGGCACGCCGATCGATGCGGCCTGGCCCGATCCGGTGAACACGCTGATGCCCCGGTCGCGCGCGGCGGCGGCCGCCTCGTTCAGGAGGCTGGTCTTGCCGCTGCCCGGCGCGCCCTCGACGACTACGACGCCACCCTCCCCCGCCGCCAACCGGTCGACGCGGTGCTCGACGGCGCCCCGTTCGGCGTCTCGGCCACGCAGCGGTTGCGAACCGGGCCGAGCGCCGGCAGGGTTGATCATTGACTCCTCCGGCCGTCGGATCGGAACTACCCCTCGCAACGGCGATCGGTTGCGCTCGACTCCCGTGCGGAGGTCGACGGGCGCGGGTGAGTTAACCCCCTCTGCCCAGCGGCAAGGATCTCATTTCGGCTTAATTCGTGCAATCTGTCGCGCATCTGTGTGATCCGATCGAAGCTGGCCTGCGCATTCGTGCGATGTGAGCCACGGGTTCTCGCGCGGCCGCGCAGAGGCGGTGGCACAGCGACCGTCAGGACGTGTGATGTCGCGACCCCGCGCCGCTGGTCAGGATTGGCACTGCCGGCGAACCCAACGGCGTGGCACTTGATGACATGAGATGCGAGCCACCAGCATGTACCCGACGACGCGACAGCCTTCGTCCGACACGGTCGACCCCGGTCAGCCGAGCGCCCCCGCGATCCACCTCGACCATGCTCGGCGCAGCGCGCGTTCGGTGATCGGCTCCGGAGGTGTCGGTCGGTGACGCCGCGACTGCGTCTGCAGGTCATGGGTCCCCTGCGGGTGTGGCGGGACGACGTCGAGCTGGATTCGGGTCCTCGGCAGCAGCAGTGCCTCCTCGCGCTACTGCTGGTCCGCAGCGGCCGGCCGGTCAGCATGAGCGATCTGATCAACCTGATCTGGGGGTCCGATCCGCCAGCCTGCGCGGCCAACATCATCCAGAAGTACGTAGGGGCGCTGCGCCGCTTGCTCGAGCCGGACCTGCCGCCACGATCCTCCGGAAGCTATCTCACACGTCACAGCACCGGATACCGCTTCACCGCCGGTCCCGAGACGCTTGATCTGGTGGCGTTCCGCCAACGTGTCTCCGCGGCGAAGATGAGCACCGCCGGTGGGCGCCCGGACGAGGCGCTCGACCACTACGTCAACGCGCTGCGGCTCTGCCAGGGACCGGCGGGCGACGCGTTGGCGGAATCCACGGTAGCCACCTCCACCTTCGCGGGCGTGGACGGTGAGTTCGTCGCCGCGGCCGTCAACGCCGCGGCTGTCGCCGTCCAGGTCGATCGTCCCGCGGAGGTTCTTGCCGCGCTACGCCTGGCTACGGAGATCGACCGGCTCAACGAACCGGTGCACGCCAGCCTCGTCACGACACTTGCCGCTGCCGGTTACCAGGACAAGGCCCTCGTCGCGCACCGGACCATCCGGGACCGGCTCGCCGAGGAGCTGGGCATCGACCCGGGGCGCGAACTGCGGGAAGCCCAGCGACGAGTGCTGACCCAGAGTGCCGTGCCGCCCACGGACGAGCGCGACCAGACGGAAGCGCCTCTGCTGGCGGGCCGGTCGCGACCTGTCCCGATGGTGCATCCGGCGCAGCTCCCGCCGGACCAGCCGCTCTTCGTCGGACGGAGGGCCGAGCTGGACACCCTCGACGACCTCGTCGGGGAGATGCGTGCCGGAGGGTGTACCAGTCCGATGGTGGTCGCGGTGGACGGCATGGGTGGCGTCGGTAAGTCGACGCTTGTCGTGCGCTTCGCGCACACGGTTGCCGACGAGTTCACCGACGGCCAGCTCTACCTGGATCTTCAGGGACACCGGGGCGAGGAGGGAAGCGTCCTCGCCGGCGATGCTCTGCGATCGCTGCTGTATGCGCTGGGCGTCCACGGAACGGATATCCCGGACACGTTCGACGCGCTTGTCGGCATGTATCGCAGCCTCACCGCCGGCATGCGAATTCTCGTCGTCCTGGACAACGTGCGGGACTCGGCGCAGGTGCGGCCCCTGCTGCCGAACTCGGCTGCCAGCCTCGTGCTGATCACCAGTCGACAGCCGCTGGTCGGCTTGGCCGCGTCCGACAGCGCGCGCCTGCTCGGTGCGTACCCTCCGGATCTGCCGGACGCCCGGGAGTTGCTGGGCGCTCGCCTTGCCGCAATGCGCAGTCGAACCCTCGCGGTGGGCGACGACGCGGGGACCATCGACGAGATCATCGAACTCTGCGGCCGCTTACCGCTGGCACTTGCGATCCTGGCGGCCCGACTCAGCGCGCGTCCACACCTGTCGTTGGGCGCCGTAGCTGCCGAGCTGCGGGACGGCGCCCGGCTTCTGGCAGCGTTCGAGGGACGTGGTGAGGTGAGCGATCCGCGGACCGCGTTCTCCTGGTCCTACCGGCAGCTCACGCCGTCGGCCGCCCGGCTGTTCCGGTTGCTGTCGGTTGCGTTCACCGCGGGCATCACGGTCGAGGCGTGCCTCAGCCTCGCCGGTCTGCGGCTCTCGCAGGCCCGGGCGCTGCTCGAGGAACTGACCGAGGCGGCGCTCGTGACCGAGGACGACCGCGGTCACTTCACGTCGCACGTACTGGTCAAGGCGTACGCGCAGGAGCTGTTCCTGACTCTCGAGTCGCCCGACGAGCAGTGCGCCGCAAGCAGCCGCCTGTTGCAGCATTACCTGCACAGCAGCTCCAACGCCGAGCTGATGCTCGAACCGCACCGAACTCCGATCGTGCCGCCGCCGCCCCTGCCCGGCGTCGTCCCGGAGCGGCAGGCCTCACACGCGGAGGCACTGAGCTGGTTCGCCCTGCACCGGGAAACGCTCAAGGACGCCGTGAAGGTCGCGGCCGAGGTCGACTACGGCATCGTCCCGTGGCACCTCGCCGTCACGACGCAGCAGTACCTGGAGGAATTCGGGTTCTTCCGGGACTGGGAGGACGTCATGCGACACGCCCTTCGGGCGACCCGCGAGCGAAGTGACGTGATCGGCGAGGCGCAGGTGTTGCGCTCGCTGGCCCGAGCGCGGCTGTTCTCCGGCGCCAACGAGGAGGCGCTCGGCCTCCTCCGAGCCGCCCTCGACATCTTCGCCGAGCAGGGCATGCTGCCCGAGCAGGCGATGGCGTACGTCGATCTGCACCGGGTGCACAGCGCGCTCGGGCGGCATGACCTGGCCCTCGCGGACAGCGAGAAGGCGGTGGCATTGAACCGTGCTGCGGGCGACACGTACGCGAGGGTCCGCAGCCTCGACTGCAACGGTCAGTCCCTCACGTGGCTCGGTCAGCACGAGCAGGCGGCCCGGGTGCTGCAACGGGCTCTCGATCTCAACGCGCAGATCGAGTACCGGCACGAGGACGCTTGCATTCGGGTCGCCATGGCCCGGAACCTCACGAACATGGGCCGAGCACCGGACGCCGTCCAGCAGCTCAAGTTGGCGGCCAGGACGGCGGGCGAGATGGGCCACGGCCCGAACCGCTTCGAGGTGTTCCGCGGCCTGTCCGAACTGCTGCTCACCGTCGGTGACGCGCGCGGCGCACAGGATGCCTACGGACAAGCCCATGAGGTGCTCAGGTCCTTCCAGGACGGAGGGCCCGACCACATGCGGGCCGACCTGCGACGTCTGGCCCAGCGGCTGGCGCGGTCCGCCCCGCGTCCCTCGTCGGCTGACGTCACGTGAGAGCGGTACGGACCGGACCGGAGATTCGTCGGGTGAACTCCAGGAGCAGGTAGGCGAAGCGTTCCGGTTCCGCCAGGTGAGCGTGACGGCCGCTCTCGCGCAGGGTCACGAGGCGGGCGTCGGGAATGCTGTGGCGCAGGACGTCGACCGGCTCCGTGGCGCAGTCGATGTCGGGCCGGTCCGTCACGACGAGCGTCGGCACGGTGAGCGGGGGCGGGTCGTCGCGCACGTCGGCGATTGGCCCCGCCGCGTAGAGGATCAGGCCGGCCACCCGGTCCGGGTGACACCGCGCGTACGCCTTGCTGAGGGCCGCCGCGCGCCCGTGACCGAGAACGAACACGGGCTCGACGCCGAAGCTCCTGACCACCTCGTGCAGATGGCCCACCTCAAGACGGAGACCATCGTTCGGGTCCGCGCCCGACGCGGCCGGGCCGGCGGGCCCGACGTACGCCATGGTCAGCTCACGTTCGACGAGCGGGATACGCAGGTGGTGCCCGCGCGCCCCCGGGAGAACCACACACACAGGACCGCGTCCACGAACGTGGCAGGCCAGAGACAGCTCGCCCACGCGTACCTCGTGAGCCACACTCGGACGCACCACGAACCTCCCAGGACCCCGCACCGACGGCATCATCGATATCGATAGTGCCCATCGGCAATATATTTCTACTTACCCGAGGATCGCGTCCGCGCACTACTTGAAAGCCGCTCCGGAGAATCGGTAAGAAGTTCTTCAGGGAGCGGCGTTAGCGTGCTTGCCATGCATCCTTGTGGCCCCGCTGAACGGGCCGTCGAACGCGACGGCGAGGCACGGCTGGCCGATCGACCACATTTTGTGACGGCGGTCGACTGGTTGTGCGGAGGTCTTCGGATGCTCGCTACGCGGATGCTCAATCTGCGACGGCGTGTCGAGGGAGAGGCGTCCTTTGGGCGGGCCGACGTCGGCCGATTTCGCCGGGTTCCCGACGCCGGTGGGCAGGGCCGAAGATTGTGCCTCGTGCACGTCCGTCGATTCCCGGCCCGAAGATCGCGACCCGACACGCGATTGTCCGTCCGCCGGCCCCGATCCCGATGAATCCGCGTTTCACAGGTTCAGTCCCTGTCCAGCCCCGGACCGTAGTTTCGGATTCGTCATAACGAAGACCGAGAAAGGAATCCCACGGTGCCGCCGGCAGCGACCAGGTACGGGCGCTCATCTACCTGGCGGCGTTCATCCCGGACGCCGGCGAGGCGGTCGGACAGTTGGTCACCAGATTCCCCGGTAGCACCGTCAACGAGTCCCTGAAGGCGGTTCCGCTTACGGGCGGGCAGGTCGACCTGTACATCGACCCGGCGGTATACCACACCCGGTTCGCGGCCGACGTGCCGGTCGAGGACGCGACGGTGTACGCGATCATGCAGCGCCCGGCCGCTGCGGCGGCGTTCGGTGAGCCGGTAGCCGGGCCGCAGGCCTGGACAACCATCCCGTCCTTCACCCTCATCAGCGGCGCAGACATGATCATTCCGCGACAGGCGCAGGAGTTCATGGCGAAGCGCGCCGGACCGACGGTGCGGATCGTCGACGACGCCTCGCACCTGGTCTTCGTCTCGCACCCGGAGACCACGGTCGCCCTCATCGAGCAGGCGGCCCACGAAACCGCACGCTGACCGACCCCCGTGAGCTGGCCAGGGATGGACGTTCGACAACCTGCTCAGGCCGGCCACCGGGCAGTCTTTCGCCGCGAGCCCGTACTCGCCACACACCACGGGCACGGTCCAGACACGTCGAGGCCCGGCCCCGCGGGGCCGGGCCTTCGGGCGTCACGCCGAACGCGATCCGATCGTCTGTCGAGGCTGCCGACGAACGGTCTCGCTCGCCAGGGCCGGTGGGACCCCTGCCGGCCTGTGCCGGGCGACGGTCCAGACGTACAGGAGCAGACCCGCGGCCGTGAGGACGAAGCCGGCCCACACGGTGGACAGGGTCCCCCACCCGGCGTTCAGGGTGACCGCGCCGCCGATCGCGCCGAGAGAGTTGGCCATGTTGAGGGCGGCGAGGTTGAGGGCACCCATCAGTGTCGGGGCGTCTGGCGCGAAACCGTTCAGCCGCACCTGGATGGTGGGGATCGCGTACATCATGGTCGCGCCGACGCCGAACAGGCACGGCAGCAGGACCGACAGCTTGCCACCGGCCGTACCGATCAGCACGAGAAGCACCAGGACTCCGCCGTAACCCCAGGTCAAACCGCGGTTCTCGGAGCGGTCGGCGGTGCGGCCGCCGAGGTGGTTGCCGACCGCCATGCCGAGGCCGAAGACTGCCAGCGCGAGCGGGATGACCGAGGCGTCCCGCCGCGCCGCGTCGGTGACGAACGGGCCGATGAACGTGTAGACGGCGAAGATGCTGGAGATCCCGAGCGCCGCGACGGCGACCATCAGCCAGACGCTTCCCCGACCCAGCGCTCTCAACTCGTTCGTGACCGAGCTGCCTCGCAGGTCGTCGGTGCGCGGCAGCCAGGCGACCAGAGCGAGGCCGGCGAGCAGACCGACGGCGACGACCGTCCAGTACATGGCGCGCCAGCTCGCGCTCTGACCGATGAAAGTGCCCAGCGGGGACCCGGCGATGGTGGCGATGGTGAGACCGCCCATGACGGTGGCGAACGCCTTGCCCCCCTTGCCCGGTCCGTAGACGTAGGCGGCGACGACGGCTCCGGCACCGAAGAACGCGCCCTGCACGCTGCCAGCGATGAATCGGAAGACGACGAGCATCTCGATGTTCGGCGCCAGCGCGGAGAGGCTGTTGCCGACCAGGAAGAGCGCGATCAGGCCGATCAGCAGGGTGCGGCGGTTCGCTCGGGCGGCGAGCAGAATGATCGCCGGTGAGCCGATCACCACCCCGAATGCGTACGCGGTGATCGCATACGTAGCGACCGGGACCGACACGTCCAGGTCGGATGCGAAGAGCTGGATGATGCCGTTGCTGCCGAACTCGCCGGTGCCGATCGCGAAGGTGCCCAGGGCCAGGGCCAGCAACGTCAGTCTCGGGTATCTGATGGTTGGCTTCGTCGAGGCGCGCCGGGTCTCCTCGACGGCGCACTGGCCTTCGTAGGCGTGCTGGTGCAACGTTTCGTCCTTCGTGGAAGTTCAGCCGTGCGATGCCCGGGCTGATGTGGGTTCAGATCCGGTCAGCGCGCGGCGCGCATGATGAGGTCGGCCGTGGCGGCCGGCTGCGAGATCATCGCGACGTGCGACGCGGCGACCTCCCGCACCTGCGCGCCGGCGCGGTGGGCCATGAACCGCTGTGCCGCGGCGGGCAGCACCTGATCGTTGCGGGCAACGAGATACCAGGATGGAATGGTCTTCCAGGCCGGGGCGCCGGAGGGCTCTCCGAGGGTCCGGGCGTCAGCGGGTCGCTGGCCGGCCCACATCAGATCCGTCGTCGCTCTTGGTACGTCGCCGGCGAACACCTCTCGGAAGAACTGCCGCTTGATGTAGCCGTCGACGAGGCCCTCCTCGTACGGGCGGAAGTCCAACACCGCCTCGTTGAGCTTGCTGCCCGGGTACGTCGTCTGGAGGCCGAGCAGTGTCTCGCCCTGGTCCGGCGCGAACGCGGCCACATAGACCAATGCCTTCACGTTCGGATTGCCGGTCGCGGCGTTCGTGGCGACGATTCCGCCGTAGGAGTGCGCCGCGAGAACGACCGGGCCGTCGAGGGTGGCGAGAATGCTGGCCAGGTAGGCCGAGTCGGACGCCACGCTTCGCAGCGGGTTCGCCGGAGCGATGACCGGGTGCCCGTCGCGGATGAGCCGGGTCGCCACGTCGTTCCAGCCGGAGGCGTCGGCGAAGGCTCCGTGTACGAGCACCACCGTGGGTTTGGGCTGGTTGTCGGGTCGCGGGTGCGCCTGCGCGGCGGGTGCTCCGAGGGCGGTGCCGGCAGCGGCGGCAACGGAACCGGCCAACAACTTTCGACGTGTTGTCGTCATTGGGGAAGCCTCTCCAGATTGTGCTCGGTCGTCATTGTTGGTCAGCCTAGATTCGGCTACTTGACGGGCGCGGAACGAAGCCGGAGGTTCGGTGGTCATTCAATTCCGTCCCTGTCAAGTCCGTCAACCTAATCTGCTGGCATGACGTCATTGAAGAGCGCGACGGCGATGCGGTGGGGACTGCGCCTCCACCTTCTCTACTACGTAATCGCCAATGCGGCCCAGGTCGTGGTGTGGTGGCTCGTCACACCGGATCACTTCTTCTGGCCGGTTTGGTCGATTGTCGCCTGGGCTGTGGGGTTGGCATTCCACTACTGGGCGGCGAAGAGGTTCCTGGCGGCACCGAACCAATCGGGGCAACCCCGTCAGTGGCGTTGAGCCGTGTCCTTTCTCCTGGAGTTCGTTCGCGACCCCTTCACGGTTGGCGCGATCGCGCCGAGCAGCCCGGGGCTCGCCCGGATGGTCACGCTGGCGGTGCCCCGGACCGGGTCTCCGGTCGTCGTGGAGCTCGGACCCGGTACTGGCGCTTTCACGGCGGCCATCCAGCAGCGCCTGGATGGCCGCGGCCGGCACATCGCTGTGGAGATCAATCCGCGGTTCGCGCGGACACTGGCCGCGCGGCACCCGGCGGTCGACGTGGTGAACGCGGACGCCGGGGACCTTCCGGCGGTGCTGGCGCGGCGTGGGCTCAGGCAGGCCGACGTGGTGGTCAGCGGCCTTCCCTGGGCGGCGTTCGGCGAGGATCTTCAACGCGACGTGCTGTCCTCGGTGGTCGCCACGCTGCCGCCGCACGGCGTGTTCACCACATTCGCCTACGTGCACGCGCGGTGGGTCGCATCCGCGCGGAGCCTGCTGCGATCCGTACGGTCACTGTTCGACGAGGTCGTCCTGAGCCGGACGAAGTGGGCAAACCTCCCGCCCGCGATAGTCTACTACTGCCGTCGGCCCCAGCCGGAGTCGTCGTCCGACAGTCAGCGGACGGCCCAGTGGCCGTCCTCGGTGCCCCACCTGGGCGGCGCTGCCTGACGTACGTCGCCTCGGCTGACGAACGGCGACATCAGGATGGAACGGTGCACGCCGCTGTACGAGCTGGCGCTCTCGCCAACGCCGTCGCGCGTCCGTGTTCGCGATGGAGGGCATTCTTCAGCAGGCCAGGCGCGCAGGACGCGCGCCGCCCGGGGCGGGACCCGAGTGACGCGCGTCCGGCATCCTAGGTGCGCGTGCTCCACTGCTGGTTGGGTTACTGAAGAATGTGTCATGCCCGGTTCGTTGCCGGTCGATGACGTGCTCCACCGGCTGGCTGAGCCGCCACGTCGACAGACAAGGTCGGGCCCCCACGGCGAGCTGCCGTTTGGGCCTGATACTGCGGCTGTCTATCTCGGAGGCGCGGGTCCTCCTGCACCTAAAGGGCGTTGAGGATCGGATCGCCCTCGCCCTTCTCCCGCGTGAACTGGATCGTCAGATCGCCACCGGTGTGCTCGGCTGTGACCGTGTTGGCGTCGAGGGTCAGCGCGCCCACTTTCGCCTGCACGTCGTGGTCGTACAGCACGCCCTTATCCAGTGGGAGTCCATGACGCGGCCGCACACGCCGCAGCAGATCACTCCGGCTAACACGTAGCGGCGGGGGATGCCGTCGGTAGGGGTCGGTGCGCTGTGGATTGCCTGAATGGCGACGAAGTGTTCTTCGCTGACCAGCGGAGGGTGCGCGATCTCGCGGGAGATGACCCAGTCGGTGGAGGCGGTCCACCGTTGGATCTCGTGGGGCCGCTCAGCCCGGGCGACACTGAACGCCCTGCCCGGCCGGCGAAACGTGCAACCACCGGAGCCCCGTGCCGACCGTGCGGGGCATTGAAACATCATGATGAATCATATATAGTAACCCGATAGGAAAGCGCTTTCCTAGCCGACTTTGGGAATGTTTCCGAAGCGGTAGCAACCTGCTCCGTTGAGAAGACGACGCGGCGGCGCGCGTCCTACCTGCGTCAGGCAACTACCTGATCCCACCCCTGTCATCCGGGCCGGCGTGTGCGCTGCTGCGCGGATGCGAGCGCGAGAAGGATTGTCATGAGCATTCAAACCGTCCCAGAGGTCGCCCGCCGGCGGCGCCGGGCGCCAGTCCTCGTTCTGGGGCTGAGTGTATTGCTGCCATTTCTGTTGGTGCCTGGTCAGGCACACGCCGCGATCCCACCGCAGGATCCCGGGGTCACGTTGCGCACCTACAACCTCGGAATCGATCGGTCCGGACTCTGCACGCTCAAGCCCGGACAGACTCCCAACGTCGACAAGCTGATGCCGGTGATCGACTGGTCGACCCAGGCCGACTTCGGCGTCGCCGACAGGTTCCACACCCAGGTCATCGCGAACATCAACATCACCACGGCCGGCTCGTACGTGTTCCGGCTCACCAGCGACGATGGCTCCCGCTTGCGCATCGACAGAAGCACCGTCGTCGACAATGACGACGCGGACAGCACGTTCACGACGGTCATCGACCACGACGGTCTTCATGGCGCGTTGCCGAAAGACGGCACCATCGACCTGTCCGCCGGCTATCACAAGCTGCGCATCGAACATTTCGATAACACCAGTGGGCAGGCGCTCAGACTCGAGTGGCGGCCACCGGGATCCACACAGTTCTCGCTCGTGCCGACCACGGCGCTGAGCACCGAATCCGGAGTGACCCGGGTGACCGCACCTGGCACCAAGGAATGCGTCGAGGGGGTGGACAGCCCAGGGGACGGGCTGCCACTGGACGCGGTGCATCCCAATTACACGCTGACCAATCTGCGTCCCAGCGGGTTCGAGCCAAAAGTCACCGGGATGGACTGGCTGCCCGACAACAGGCTGGCCATCACCACGTGGGGCGGCGACTACGGCACCACTACGCCGCTTGGCGAGGTCTATGTGCTGGGCAACGTCACCGGCACCACCTCTGCCGCGCAGGTGACGGTGAAGAGGATCGCCACAGGGTTGCAGGACCCCATGGGAATCAAGTATGTGGACGGCAAACTGTACGTCGCGGAGCGGTACGGGCTGATCGAGCTGACCGATGCCAACGGCGATGACATCATCGACAGCAGGCGAACGGTGGCGACCTGGCCGTTCGGCGGGACGTACCACGAGTTCGCGATCGGCCTCCTGTACAAGGACGGCTACTTCTACCTCAACCTGTCGGTCCAGATCACTCCTGGCGGACGCTCCACCAAACCGCAGCTCGCCAACAATCGCGGCACCGCGATCAAAGTCAACAGGGCGACCGGGCAGGTCGAGTACACGGCAAGCGGATTGCGTACCCCGAATGGCATAGGCTGGGGCCCCGAAGGCGGCATCTTCGTCACCGACAACCAGGGCGACTGGCTACCGGCCAACAAGCTGGTGCATCTCAAGCCGGGCCGGTTCTTCAACCACTACAACGATCCGGCCGGTCCGTTCGACTCGAACGCGGTCACACAGCCGGTCCTGTGGCTGCCGCACAACGAGATCGCGAACTCGCCGAGCACACCGCTCATGCTCACCCAAGGCCTGTTCGCCGGCCAGATGCTGTTCGGTGATGTCACCTATGGCGGGATCCAACGCGGGTATCTGGAGAAGGTCAACGGCGAGTATCAGGGCGCGGTCTTCCGCTTCACCCAGGGACTCGAGGCCGGCATCAGCCGGATCACCCTCGGCCCCGACGGTGCGATCTACGCGGGCGGCATCGGCGGTGGACAGGCCAGCAGCAACTGGCGTCAGCAGGGCAAGCTCACCTTCGGTCTGCAAAAACTCACCCCCAGCAGTAGCAACGCCTTCGACATCCTGGCGATGCGGGCGGTCGCCGGTGGCTTCGAACTCGAATACACCCAGCCGTTGTCGGCCGCAACGCTGAGCTCGCTGGCGTCGCGGTACGCCGTCCGGCAATGGCGTTACACCCCGACCTCCAGTTATGGCGGCCCCAAGGTCGACTTGGAAACGCTGAGCGTCACTTCGGCCATCCCTTCGGCCGACGGCAAGAAAGTCACGTTGCGGATCAACGGCTTGAAGTCCGGGCGGGTGGTGTACGTGCACTCGCCACGGCCGTTCAGCTCGGCTTCGGGGCAGTCCCTGTGGAGCACGGAGGCCTGGTACACGCTCAACTCTCTGCCCGGTGGCCCCTACGAAGCCGAGTATGCGGCGCTCAGCGGCGCAACCGCAGGGTCCGAACATTCCGGTTACAGCGGAACCGGTTACGCCGACTTCGCGGCGACCGCCAACACCGGCGCACACACCGAATGGACAGTCGACGCGCCGAGCGCGGGAACCTATTCGCTGGAATTCCGTTACGCCAACGGCGGATCCGTCGACCGGCCTCTGGCCATCGCGGCCAACGGCACGACTGTCAGCCCAGCGCTTTCGTTCCCGCCGACGGGTGCGTGGAACACCTGGCGAACCGTATCGCTGAGCACAACGCTACCGGCCGGGCAGAGCAAGATCCGTGCGACCACGACGGGCGCCAACGGCGCCAACCTCGACCACGTCGTCGTCGCTCCGGTATCTCGCATCCCCCTGTTCGACGGTACCGGCCTGGCGGCATGGGAGAACACAAACGGCGGCCCTGCGACCTGGCCGGTGGCCGGCGGATCTATGGAATCGCTTGGCGGAAACATCCGTACCAAAGTGAAATTCGGCGACTTCAAGCTGCACGGCGAGTGGCTGCAACCCGACTACCCGCCCGAGGTCACCGGACAGGCCCGCGGCAACAGCGGGTTCTACCTCCAGGAACGCTACGAGATTCAGGTGCTGGACTCCTACGGTGACACGACACTGGCCAACAACGAGGCCGGAGCCATCTACCTCAGGCGTGCTCCCGACCGGAACATGGCCACCGCGCCCAACACATGGCAGACGTTCGACATCACGTTCCGCGCGGCGCGGTTCAGCGCGACAGGCGCGAAACTCGAAGACGCCAGGGTCACGGTGGTGTGGAACGGCGTTGTTGTCCACAACAACGTCGCCATCAGCGGACCCACCGGAAACGGCCAGCCCGAAGGGCCGTCGCCTGGCTCCATAGCCTTGCAAGACCATGGCGACCCCGGCGCGAATCCCCGCTTCCGCAACATCTGGATCGAACCGCTGAGTTGACGCACACTCTGGTGTCGCCGCCGGTTCCGTGCGGCGGCACCAGAGTCCTGCGTGTCCGCCGGACCGGGCCACGTTGTCGGAGTACGGGTCGGCGGCGGTGATGAGGTGGGAAGAAACGCTCGCACAAACGCGTCGCGGTGGCGATCGTCGCAGCAGCTCACCAGCAGGACCTGCGAACCATTGCGGGACGAGGGCAGTTGATGTTGTATTGCCTACGGCAGCGGCTAGGTCGGCTGCGGCCCGAGGAGGCTGCGGTGCTTGCACTGCTCGGCCGGTGGACCGCCAAACACCGAATGTGGGTGCTCGCTGGCTGGAGCGTGATCACGCTGGCCGGTGCGATGCTCGGAGGTGCGGTTTACGACCGGACCCAGTCGGTGGACAGTCTGCGACCCGACGCGGAGTCCATGGTCGCGCAGTCGCGCATCGACCGGCTCGACCCGCAGGGGGAGCGGATCGTGGCGGTCATCGCGGGCCGCGACTTCAACGCCATGGCACTGGTGGACAGCGCCACGCGGGTGATGTTCGACATCCGCGCGATCCCGGGAGTTGCGTCCGTCACCGATGCCTACACCGCAGGGTCGTCGCAGGTGGCCGCCGATGATCAAAGCTCGCTCGTCGTCGTCGAGCTGCGCCCGCAACTCAGCGACGACGAGGCGCTCGCGGTGGCTGACCAGGTGGCCGCCGCACTGCGCCGCATCGACGCCCCCAGGGTGCTGGTCGGCGGGGAGCTGCTTGCCGAGCGGACCTTCGGCGAGCAGGCCGTCAAGGACGCCGCCATCGGCGAGTCGATCGCGCTGGTGGTGCTCTGCGGCGTTCTCACCGTCGTGCTCGGCGGGCTGATCGTAGGCAGTCTGCCGCTGGCGGCCGCCCTCGCCGCGGTTGCCGCAACGCTGCTGGCGCTGAGCGGGCTCGCCGAGGCGATGCCGGTCAGCGAGTACGCGGTCAACGTCGTCACCCTGCTCGGTCTCGGCCTCGCCGTCGACTACAGCCTGCTGATCCTTGCCCGGTTCCGGGAGGAACGCGAGGCGGCCCCTAAGGCATCGGTGGCGGAGCTGCTCGCCGCGACCACCGCGACGGCCGGACGTGCCGTTCTCGTGTCCGGTCTCACCGTCGGTGCGGCACTGGCTGGTCTTTTCGTCTTCGCCGAGCCGCTGCTGGCGGCGATGGCGCTGGGTGGAGCGCTGGTCGTCGGCATGGCCACGGTGATCGGGCTGACCCTGGTCCCCGCGCTGATCGCCCTGGCACACCGGCGTATCCCGCCGCCGCGAGGCGCCCGGACACGGTCCTCGGCGGGCAGCTCCCGTCGCCCGGCGCCGGGTCGGCCGGGCCTGCTGGCGCGGCTGGCGGCGTTCTCGCAGCGCCGTCCCGCCGCGGTGGCGTTGACCGTGACCGCCGGCCTGCTTCTGCTGGCGTCTCCGTTGCTCCAGATCACGCTCGCCAACTCCGACGCACGGTCGCTGCCGGCCGCCAGCGAGGAGCGGTTGGCGTACGAGGCCGTCGAACGGGACTTCGCCACCTGGGCCGCGCAGCCGGTCACCGTGCTCATCGAGGCCGGTGCCACCGAGCCGCCGGTGCCGGCGTTGCTGCAACAGTTGCGCGACCTCACCGGCGAGAAGGAGCTCGACCTGCGCTCGGACCTGCCGGCCGACGTCACCGTGGTGGACTTGCGCCCGGCCGGCCCGGCGAGCGGCGAACCGGCCCAACGCCTGGTCCGTGACCTGCGGGCCCTCGACATGCCGGTGCCGCTCCTCGTTGGGGGGCCCGCTGCCGAGCTCATCGACGCGCGGGAGTCGACGGCCGCGCGGCTGCCGATCGCGGTGGCCGTCATCGTCGTCGCGACCGGGCTGCTGCTGGTCGCCTTGACCGGCTCGGTCGTCGTACCGGTCAAGGCCATCTGCATGAACATCCTGACGCTGCTGGCGACCCTCGGCGTCCTGGTCGCCGTGTTTCAGTGGGGATGGGGTTCGGCCCTGCTCGGGTTCGAACCCTGGGGGGCTCTGGACATCACCACACCGCTGCTGCTCTTCGTGTTCATCTTCGGGCTGTCGATGGACTACGAGGTGTTCCTGCTCGCCCGGATCAAGGAGGAGTGGGACCGCCGTACCGCCAACGGCCGGATCGACAACGACCGGGCAGTACTCGCCGGCATCACCGCGACCGGTCCGGTCGTCACCACCGCGGCCGTGGCGCTGGGTATCGTCTTCCTCGGCTTCGCCCTCGGCGAGCTGATAGCGGTCAAGGAGATCGGTGTCGGCATGACTGTGGCCGTGCTGCTGGACGTCACCGTGGTCCGTGGACTGCTGCTGCCCTCTGTCATGTCCCTCCTCGGCGCGGCGAACTGGTGGCGTCCCGGCCGCCGTGCGACGCCCGCTTTGTAAGACGTCAGTTCAGCGAGTGAGTAGCTGGCGTAGGCAGATCAACGAGCAGGCGACGCTGACCACGCCTTCGCGGATGTCGGCCGGGTGTTCGTAGCAGCGGGAAAGGTCCATTCGACGACCCTGCGCAGCTTGCCCGGCCCGCAGCCGTGGGCGCTGCCGCGGCGGGCAATCTTCGGCGTGATGGCGGCGTTGCCGCGGCAACCGGCTGCACCTGTGGCGAGGACATGGGCTTCGCCCCGCACGGTGCCGGGCAATCCAGGACTGGAGCCGGTATCCGCGTGACCGGACATCAGCGCGCAACCCGCGGGGGTTCGAATACTCAGGAGGGCTGAGTATTCGTCATCAGGTGGCCGGCTCGACCGACCCCTAGTGTTGCCGCGTGGTGACATTCCTGCGTCGGTGGACCCTGCGGGCCGCGAGCTTCGCCCTGACCTGGCTCTACACCCTCTACCGGATCCATCCGGCGGTGTGGCGGCTCACGGCACGTCAGTACCGTCCATACATGGGCCGCTTCGCCCGGCTACACGCCTGGATGACCTGCCAGTTCGCCGCGATCGACGTGCCCGCGTACGGCGTCTTTCTCCGCCGCCACCACTGGCGGTTCCGCTGGTTCGATCTGTCGTCCTACCCGCCCACCGACAAGCGGTCGTACGTGCAGGCGTACCCGGAGGCGCAGCGCTGTCGGCACGGGCAGATCGAGATCGCCGGCAGCGTGGTCGACGAGTCGTCGGGCTCGTCCGGCCAGCCGTTCAACTGGATCCGCAGCCGCCGCGAGCTGCGCTCGGTGCACAAGAACCTGGCCGGGTACGCGACAATGGTGTTCCCGTCCGAGCGGCGCTTCGTCATCAACGCGTACTCGATGGGCGCCTGGGCCACCGGGACCAACACCGGCATCGCCATGTCGACGATCGCGATGGTCAAGAACACCGGACCCGACCTGCGGAAGATCGTCGACACCCTGTTGTACTTCGGCCCCGGCTTCGACTACATCGTCACCGCCTACCCACCGTTCCTCAAGCACCTGCGCGACCAGCTCGACGCCGATGACTTCCCCTGGGCCGAATACCGCATCAGCGGACTGGTCGGCGGTGAGGGGATGACCGAGGCGCTGCGCGACTACCTTGAGGAGCGCTTCGTCAAGGTGCGCTCCGGCTACGGGGCCAGCGACCTCACCATCGGCATGGCCGGGGAGAGTGACTTCAGCGTCTGGGTCCGCCGACAGCTGCGTACCGACGCCGCGCTGCGGACCGCGCTGCTCGGCGCCGACGAGCACCGGCTGCCGATGGTCTTCCAGTACAACCCGCTGGAGACCTACCTGGAGACCACAGCGGACCACGAGGTGCTCTGCACGATCAACTCCACGGCGGTGCTCAATCCCCGAGTCCGCTACAACATCGGCGACGAGGGCCGGCTGATCTCGTACCCGGATGTCCTGGCCGCGATCGCCGACCCCGCGGCGCGGGCCGCCGCGGACCGTGCCTGGCAGGTCGACCGGATGCGCCTACCACTGCTGTTCCTGTACGGCCGCAAGGACAGCACGATCTCCTATATGGGCGCCAACATCTATCCGCAGGACGTCGAATACGGCCTCTACGCGGGCAATCCCCAGGCGCACCTGCTGCAGAGCTTCTGCCTGGCGGTGACCGAGCAGGCCGACCTGGAGAGCCGGCCGGTGGTCAACCTGCAACTCCGCGAGGGCCTGGCGCTCGACCCCGTGCAGCGGCGAACCCTCACCGACACCTGCCGCGCGGGGGTGTTGCGCCACCTCGCCGAGGTCAGCCGGGACTTCGCCGAGTCCCTCGCCGAGGACCCGTCCGCGGCGGACCTGCGGGTGGAGATCCACGAGTACGGCACCGGCCCGTTCGCCGACGCGGCGTCCAGAATCAAGAACGTCTACCTGGTGAAGGGTGCGCCGGCATGAGGACCACCGACTTCTCCGCCGCTCCCGCGGTGGGCCAGGCGACAGCCATGTTCGTCGGCGCCACCCGTTACCGGGGGCCGCGCTCGATCATTACGCTCACCCGGACCTGGATCCGAATGGTCCGGCAGATGAGACGGATGGACGGATACCGCTGGCACACCGTCTACTACCAGTTCCCGTTCACGCTCGGCACCATCGCCTTCTTCAGCGACCGTGACGCGCTCCTGACGTTCGCCCGCAGCCGCCATCACCGGGATCTCATGTGCTGGGTGACCGATCACGGCACGAAGAACGCGACAGGCGGCTACATCCGCCTCTACAACGCCGAGCCCGAGGGCTACAGCAACGGCATCTGGCGCGCCGAGGGGGACGGCATGGCGCACATAACTACGTTCACGCCGCTCTCGCGTGAGACGTCCGGGCCGCCGGTGCACCGGGCATGAGAGTGGACCCCGTGCAGTCGCGGGCCGACCTGCGCGCATTCGTCGACTTTCCGCTCCGGCTCCACCCGACCGACCGGTACGTACCCCTGGTGTCCTCGGTCATCGCGGCCCACCGGGACGCCGCCGAGCTGTTCGTGGTCCGCGACCGACGCGGCGAGGTCGTGGGACGCACCAGCATGCACCGCAGCGCACCCCTCGACGACAAGATCGGCCCACGACAGTTGTTCGGGCACACCGAGTTCGTCGACGACGACGATGTCTTCACCGCCATCATGGACGCGGTTGCGACCCGCGCCGACGGTCGACACCTGTTCGGGCCGGTGGCCCTGCTGCCCAACCAGACGGGCGGGGTGATCACCTCCGGCTTCGCCGACCGTGGCTTCGTGGACTCGGCGTGGAACCCCCCCTACTACCCCAAAATGTACGAGCGGCACGGCTTCCACCGTCGCTTCGAGGCCGACACCTGGCTGGTCGACCTCGACGGTACGGCCCCGGCTGCTCGGCCCGCTGCCGGTGCTCCGGCCGGAACCGACCACGGTTTCACCTTCGACGATGCTCGGATGGCCGCCGAACGGCTCGTCATCCGGCACGGCTCCCGGTGGCACCTGCGCAGCCAACTGCCGATCCTGCGCCGGATGCTCAACGCGAGCTTCGCGCAGTTGGACTACTACACCGACATCTCCGCCGAGCAACTGGCGGAGCAGACCGACGGCTTGGCGTTCCTACTCGACGAGGCGCTGCTGCTCTGGCTGGAGAAGGCCGGCCGACCCGTCGCGTTCGTCGTCACCGTGCCGGACATCTCCGACTACCTGATGAGCGTCGGCGGTCGGCTTGGCGTAGTCAATCAACTCCGGCTTCTCGCCACCCGCGGCCGGTACCGGCGGGACGCGGTCCTCATCATCAAGGGCACCGTTCCCGATGAGCAGGGCAACGGGTACCTGACGCTGCTGTCCCGGGAGTTGCATCGCAACCTCGCCCGCAACGGCTACCGGACGCTGCGCAGCACCTTCGTCGAGCGGACGAACGTCGCTTCGGCCGCTCAGTACCGGCGCGCGGGTGGGCGGCCACTGCACGGGTACACCTTCTACGAGCGAGGAACAACGGTGTGAGTTGGGTCGAGCAGTTGCGGGCTACCGAGGCGATCTGCCGGCGGGCACCAAGCGCACACAACACGCAGCCGTGGCGACCGGAATACCACACCGATGAGATCACCATCGACGTTGATCCCGCGTGCCGCCTGCCCGACTCCGACCCGACCGGGCGTGACCTGACCCTCGGTATCGGCGCGTTCGTCGAGACATGCCTCATCGTCTCCGCCGAACTCGGCCTCAGCGTCACCGTGGCACCCGGTCCACGACTGGTCCCCGCGGCACACAGGTACGCGACTCCGTTCACGATCGCCGACATCGAGGCCCGCCGGGTCGCCCGTGGTCCATACGCACCCGGGTACGTCGACGACGCCGTCCTCGCCGATCTCGAGCCGGGTATCGCGCACGTCCCCACCCGAGACCTCGTATCGGACCTGGCCGTCGCCGACCGGTGGATGTTCCGCACACCTGCCGTCGCCGTCGAGTTGCGGGACTGGCTGCGTCTCAGTCCACGCCATCCGCGATATCACCTCGACGGACTCACGGACCGGGCGCTCAGCCTGTCCCGGACCGAGGCGCGTGTCCTGTCCGCCGCGCTGCGCGCGTACCCGGTCACCCGCCGACTGGGCCTGCCGGCGCTGCTGGCCGCCAGCGGCCGCGGCCTGTTGCGCTACGACGGCAGCGTCCTGGTCCTCCTCGCCGCCGACGGCGACGACCAGATCACCTCAGGCCGACGTCTGCTGCGTACGTGGCTGGCTCTTGCCCGGCACGACCTGGCGGTCCATCCGCTCAGCCAGCTCATCGACTGCCCCGTGACCGCCGGTCGGCTCGCCGACCGGGTCGCCGGCCAACCGCTCGCCGTGTTTCGCGTCGGCCGACCCTGCATCGCCCCGGTCCGTTCGGCCCGCCGGGGCGAGCGATAGATCACTACGATCGCTAGCCTCGCGCGAGCTTCAGGGTTGCGCTGAGCGTCAACGGCCGTGGGGCATTGGGTTTCGGACACGTTATTTCCACACGAAGCGTGATTCTTCTTCGTGTTTCGAGCGATCCCGGTCCCGTTGGGCGGGGATTTTTGCTGTCATGGCGAGGAAGTTCCCCGCCGGGGTGAGCGGGTAGATCGCGGTTTCGGCTTCGATGGTCCACGCGTGGTGGTCACACACGATGATCATGTTGTTGGTGCCTAGGTAGTTGGCGAGTTTTTCCGGGTCGGGGCTGCGCAGTTCGGGATGGCGACGGTGTAGCCAGCGGTCGTGTCGGATGCGGTCGAGCAGGTGGTCTTCCCGGATGTAGAGGATCGTCGGTTGGGCGGAGGTCCTGGTGCGGGTGCTCGTGTGTCCGTGGCGGCAGCGGTAGCCGGGTCGGCTGTGTATCCAGTGGGAGTCCATGATTCGGCCGCACACGCCGCAGCAGATCACTGCGGCCAACACGTAGCGGCGGGGGATGCCGTCGGCGGGAGTCGGTGCGGTGTGGCTGCCCTACGACTACGGCGCACTCGAACCCGCCATGTCCGGCGAGATCTTGGAGCTGCACCACGACAAGCACCACGCCGCGTACGTCAAGGGCGCCAACGACGGGCTCGACCGGCTCGCCGAGGCCCGTGACAAGGGCGACTACGCGACGCTGGTCGGGTTGGAGAAGACCTGTGCGTTCAACCTGTCCGGGCACGTGCTGCACTCGATCTTCTGGAACAACCTGTCCCCGGACGGCGGCGACCGTCCCGACGGCGAGTTGGCGGCGGCGATCGACGAGCACTTCGGCTCGTTCGACGGGTTCGCCGGTCAGTTGTCGGCGGCGACGAAGGGTGTGCAGGGCTCGGGCTGGGGGGGTTCTGGCCTGGGAACCACTGAGCCGGCGGCTGATCGTGGAGCAGGTCTACGACCACCACGGCAACGTAGGGCAGTGAGCGGGTACACCCCCGAGGCGGCCGAGATCGTCCAGCGCGCCGCCGGGGTCATCGCCGCGAAACACCGCGGTGACCCCGCCGGCGCCGAGGAGTTGATGTCGGCGTTCAGCTCCGGGCAGGCCCGTACCCTCGGCTTCTACCTGCTGGCCGATCTCGCGCTGGGCCTGGTCAAGGCGCAGAGCGGTCAGTCCATGGACGACCTGGTCCGGGAACTGTCCCTGCTCCTGGCCGAGACCGCCCAGTCCCCGCCGGCATGATGGTCCGCTGGGTTCCGCCCACGAGCGGAACCCAGCGGGCAGCCGCAACGCCCACCGCCCACCCGAAGGGGCCCGATGCGCCGGAAGATCGAACACCGTGTCGTGACGATGGACGGGCAGTCGATGATCGCGCTGACAGTGGCCGACTTCGAGCGGCTCGACGCCGCCCGTCGGCAACTCGGTGCCAGTGAGGCCCAGGCGCACCAGCTTCGCCAGCAGTTGAAGGACACCCGACGTCGAGTGGCCCGCCTGGAGGGACTGCTCGCCGCGCCCGTACGTCCCGGGCTACCGGGCGCAGACGCATGCCATCGCTGTCCTCACCCCAGTGACGACTTGGATAGCTGATCAACCCGTCCGGTCTTCCACCTCGTCACCCTTGGCTGAGCGGCGGCGGGCGGATCAGCCGGACGGATGGTCAGCGGCGGCCCGGCCGCCGCTGACCATCGCGCTACCCGGCGGTCAGGCGCCGTAGCGCAGGTAGATCGTGTCGCCGACGGTCACTGTCGTGCCGCGGGTCGCGGTGGCCGGGGTGCCGCCGTCGCGGGACACCTTCCAGGTCGAGGAGCCGCTGTTGGCCAGGCCGTTGATCGAGGTGATGGTGCCGGTGCCACTGGTGGGAAGAAGAGAGGTGACGCAGCCGCTCGGGGTGGCCGAGCCGACGGCGGCGTCCAGCACCGCGCCGAGGGTGGTGGTGGCGGCGGTCGGCGTCAGCGTGACCGCGCACGGCTTGATGCTGCCGCTGCCGTTGTCGACGATCACGGCGAGTCGGGTGGCGGCGCCCGTGGTGAATCCGCTTGCCGCGACCCAGGTGGGCGCGCCGGAGGTGACCGGGGTCGGGGGAGCGGCGGTGTAGCCGGCGCCGGCGAGCGCGCGTACCGCGTCGATGGAGGCGTACGCCGACGGGGTGGTGTTTGTGGGCAGGTACTTGAACCCGCCGCCGCTCAGCTGCTGCGCGCGCAGGAAGTCGATCGGGGTCTTGCCGGCGGTGGTGGTGAAGTCGGTGCCCTGGCTCGGGATGCCGCAGGCGTTCAGGCCGGAGACCGCCCAGGCGGTGGAGTCGGTGTTGACGCCGAACATCGAGCTGAACGCGCCGGATGCGTTGACCAGCTTGCTCTTGAGGAAGTTCTTCGCCTGAACGACGTCGGTGTCGGTGTTCGGGACCCCGGCGGCGCAGAGCGCGGCCATGGCCGCGCCGGTCATGTCGATGTCGCTGGCGGCGGCGAGTTGGGTGGGGTTGCCCTCGGCCTGGGTGAAGGTCCAGCCGCCGTCGTTGTGCTGGTTGTTGCGGATCCGGGTGATCGACAGGTTGAGCAGGGCCTGCGGTACGCGGGCGGCGCCGGACTGGGTCTTCGCACCGGCCAGGGCGAGAGTGCCGAAGACGGTGCCGTTGAAGTTGGCCGGCGGGCCGTAGTAACCGGCCGAGCCGGTCTGCCAGTAGGCGATGGTGTCGGCGATCAGGTTACGGGTGGAGGAGACCCGGGCGGGGTCGATGCCGGCGGCGTAGGCGTTCAGCACCCCACGCTCGTAGTCGGTGACCACCGGCGTGCTGCTCGGCCAGGACGCGGCCGAGAGCTGGTTGCGGTAGACGGTGCGGGCGTTCTTGGTCGTGTCGCCAGAGGGGTAGACGTCCACCGCCGCGACGCCGGCGGGTGCGAACGCGCTGAACGCCCACTCGTTCGACAGTCCGCCGCTGGCGTAGCTGCCGTCGGCGGCCTGCAGTGTGCGCAGGTAGGCGACACCGTTGGTCTTGGCGGTGGCGATCTGCGCCGCGGTCGAGGTCGCGGCGGCGGGCGCTGCACCGGTCGCGACAGCGACGACGGTGGCGATCAGCGCGGTGGCGGGAGCTGTCGCGATTCGTCTCCGGTGGCTGCCGGAGGAGAGGCGTGAGGACATCGGGTCTCCTTGGGGGTACGGGCACGACTGCCTCGACCCGGAGCCCGGGAGGGGCCGGCGGGAGCGGGGCGGGCCGGCCGCAGGACGCGTGGGACGGATACCGCAGGTGCTGCGTCACCACGTGGGTAGTCGGGCTCGGGACGGCGGACCGTCCTCACCGTTGCGCGTCAGCCCCGGATTCCCACCGGGTTCCCCCACGCGATGACGCGGTCACGTTATGGGAGGAAGCCCCTACCGCGCGCTGTTAGGTACATGACACGGTCTTGCGTTGACGAGGTGGTCGCGGGTGTGGTCCGATGGCCGCGATCCAGCAGTCAGGGGAAGCCGGTCAAAGTCCGGCGCTGGCCCGCAGCCGTAGGTCCCATTCTCGGGACGAGTCGGATTACCTGGCTGGATAGAGCACCGCAGCGCCGTCGAGGTACACGGCGCGGAGCCAGATTTCCGGGGCTTGTCCTCGGGGTCCGCGTCCGCGCCTGCGCCGCTAGCCCCCGAGAGAGTCGCCATGTCCCCCCTGGTCAGTCGAACGTCGCGCGTTCCTGCGGCATGGTTGGCGGCCGTCGCCGCAGCGGTGCTCGGCGCGGTGGCGCTGGTGGTGCCGACCCGCGCCGCGCTCGCCGATCCGCTGGAGTCCTGCACCCCGACCCAGGGCGCGATCGTCGCCGTCGACTTCGCCGCCTGGGGCGGACCGGTGTTACGTGGCTGCGACGCCACCCCGACCACCGGCCTGGACCTGCTGCACGAGGCGGGCTTCACCACCACCGGCACCGCCCACGACGGCCCTGGCTTCATCTGCCGGATCGGATCGCCCGACTTCGCGTCCGGTGCCGAACACCCGACACCGGCCGACGAGGCGTGCCAGTTGACGCCACCGGCGTCGGCCTACTGGTCCTACTGGATCGCACCGGCCGGGCAGGACCACTGGACCTACAGTCCACTCGGCGCGATGGCGCAGCGGCCGGGCCCGGGTGAGGTCGAGGCGTGGGTCTTCGGCGGCACCGACATCGGCGGCACCACCGGGGCACCGAGCTTCACCCCCGCGTCAGTGCGCGCGAGCGGCCCGACTCCGACCGCCACCCCGACTCCGACGGCGACCCCGACCTCGACGCCCGTGCCGACGCGACCGACGGAAGCGCAGGTCAAGGCGGTGGCGAGTTACCTGGTGGGGCAGCTCGCCGACGGCGACCACGTCGACAACGGTTTCGTCGACTACTACCGGACCATCGCCGTCGCCACCGCCCTGGCCGGCACCGGTGGGCAGGACCAGACGCTCACCAAGATCGTCGACTATCTGCGGGCGCACGTCGATGGCGCCATCTTCCCGAACGGTGGCACCGCCCCACCCCGAATCGCCAACGTCGCCAGCCTCGCGCTCCTGCTGACCAGCACCAGCGGCGATCCGCGCGCGTTCGGCGACCGGGACCTGATCGCCACGCTCACCGACCGGGTCTGCACCGCGACCGACGCCGACGCCGGCTGCGCCGCCGCCGGTGACTTCGCCGGATCGAGCGATCCGCTGACCCACGCGACCGCCCTGCTCGCGCTCAAGCGCGCCGGCGTCACCCCGCCGGCCTCCACCGTCACCCGCCTGACCGAGCAGCAGTGCACGATCGGAGCCTTCGCCGGTGTCTGGCGCAGCCCCACCGAAGCCTGCGACCCCGACCTCGCAGCCACCACCCTCGCCGTCCTGGCGCTGCACACGCTCGGCGCGCACGACGCGGCGCTCAGTTCGGCCAAGGCGTTCCTGGCCACGGCGCAGGAGCCCGACGGCGGTTACCAGCCGTACACCGGGGCGGGACTGACCGACACCTACTCGACCGGGCACGCCGCGCAGGCCCTCGTCGTGCTGGGCGACGGCGACCGGGCGGCGGCAGCCACCGGCCTGCTGGTCAGCCGGATCGTCCCCGGCGGTGGGCTCAGCCCCGACCCGAGCAACCCGGACGCTGACCTGCCCGCCACCGCCGCTGCGGCGCTCGCGCTGGCCGGCAAGAACCTCGCCGACCTGGGTGAGACGCCGCCACCGGCCGGACCGCGACCCGATCTGGTCAAGGGGGTGTCCTACCTCGTCGCGCCGACGAACCTGATCGACGGCAGGTACTACGAGTCGTTCCCCGGCTTCCCCGACTTCGGGTTGAGCATCGACGGTGCCTACGCCCTGGCCGCCACCGGCGGGGACGACGCCAAGCTGCGGGCGATCGTGGAGTTCCTGCGCGGCGGCGGCGCGGTCGGCGACAACGGCTTCACCGTCGACATGTGGCTGGGCGTCGGCACCGACTACGCCGTCGGCGGCGCGATCGGCAAGATGGCCCTACTGGCCCAGGTCACCGGCTACGACCCCCGCTCCTTCGGTGGACACGACCTGATCGCCGCCCTGAGCGACGTGACCTGCACCAAGACCGACGCGCTCACCGGCTGCGCCGGGGCCGGCAACTACCGGTACGCCACCTCGGTGTTCGGGCAGTCGCTCGGCATCATCGCGCAGCACCGCGCCGGCCAGGGCGAGGCCGCCACCAAGCCGGTCGAGTTCCTCAAGGGACTGCAACGCGCCGACGGGTCCTTCCCCAGCCTCATCCCGGCGGCGGATGCCGACAGGGACGTCGACAGCACGGCGATGGCCGCGATGGCCCTCGCCCTGGCAACCGAGGACCCGTCGGCGGCCGGCGCGGTCGACAAGGCGCTGGCCTGGATCGCCTCGACCCAGAAGGGGCACGGCGGGTTCCCGGGCGCGGCCGGTGACTCCACCAACTCCACAGCGCTCGCGATCCAGGGCCTCACCCTGCGCGGCACCACCTACGCGGGTCAAATCAACAAGGCCCTGGCCTTCCTCGCCAGTCAGCAGAACGACGACGGCGGTTTCAGCGTCGCCGCCGACGGGCAGGCCGGCTCTGACGTGCGCGCGTCCACACAGGTCGTGGGCGGTGCCACCGGCACCTCGTTCGCCACGCTGACCCGCGACGTGCACGGGCTGCCGGGCACGGATCCGACCCCGTTGCCAACCCCGACCCCGTCTGCGACGCCGTCGTCGTCAGCGAGCCCGTCGTCGTCAGCGAGCCCGTCGACAAGCGTGGTCCCGTCGTCGCCGGCCGCCGGAGGGCAGCCGTCGGGCCACCTGCCCCGCACCGGCGCGTCCATCCTGACCATCGCCCTCCTGGCGCTCGTGCTCGTCGTCGCCGGCATCCTGCTGCGGATCTCCGCACGACGGCGCGCGGTGACCGGCGACGGTGGTGTCTCGTGAGGGCCCGCAGGTGGCTGCGGTCGGCCGCGGCCCTATCGATCGTCGCCATGGTGGCGGGGACACCCGTGACCGCGGTGGCCGCGCCGCTGCCGATCGGGCAGTGCACCACATCGTCCGGGGTAGTCCTCGCCGTCGACTTCAGCAAGTGGGGCGGGCCACTCCTGCGCTCCTGCGGCACCACCCCGACCACCGGTTACCAACTACTCAACCAGGGTGGTTGGCGTACCACCGGGACGCAGCACGACGGGCCGGCGTTCATCTGCCGGATCGGCTACGCCGGCCACCAGGGCGGCACCCAGTACCCCACTTCCGCCGACGAGAGGTGCGCTCTCACCCCACCAGCCAGCGCCTACTGGTCGTACTGGCACGCCGACCCGGGGCAGAACACCTGGGTCTACAGCCAACTCGGCGCGATGAGCTACAAACCCAAGCCCGGCAGCGTCGACCTGTGGATCTTCGGAGCGACCGACATCGGCGGCACCCAGGGCCGGCCCACCTTCAGCCCGGACAGCGTCCGAGCCCGCAACAACACGCCGATCGGCACCCCCACCACCGCTCCACCCCCGGCCGCGCCACCCACGGCCCCGCCCGGCGCCGGCAACCCGCCCGCTGCCGGCAACCCGCCGGCACCGGGTAACCCCGGAGTCGGCAACCCCCCACCCGGCCTCCCCCCGACGGGAGCGCCGACATCCGTCCCGATCGGCGGTACGCCGACGCCTCCGACCAGCCCGACGCCTTCAGCAGTGGGAGTGTCGCCCAGGCCGTCGAGCGCGACCCCCGACGGACCCCGGATCCTAAACGCGGCGCCCACCGCGACGGCTGCCCGTCAGGACACCGGCTCGGCGCTGCCGGCACTGATCACCGTCGGCCTGCTCGCCGTCCTCGCCCTGGTCGGCGGTGTCGTCGGCTGGCGGCGACGCCGCACCTGACCCGATGCCCCCGATCCGCACCAATCTCCCGCACCGCCTCGCGGTAGCCCGGCTGCCTCGCCCCCTGCACCCGGTGGCCTGGTGGCTGTGGGCGCTCGCCCTCGCGACCGCCGCGAGCCGCACCAGCAACCCATTGCTGCTGCTGCTCATCTTCGCGGTGCTCGGGTTCGTCGTCACCGTCCGCCGCACCGACGCACCCTGGGCGCGGGCGTTCCGCTACTACCTCTACCTGGCCCTGATCATCATCGCGATCCGGGTGGTGTTCCGGACGGTCTTCGCCTCCGGAATGACCCCCGAGGACCACATCCTGTTCCGGCTTCCGCACCTGCCCACCCCCGACTGGTACGCGGGCATCCAGATCGGCGGTCCGGTCTCCCTGGAGGCGACCCTGTCCGCGGCTGTCGATGGGCTCCGCTTGGCCTGTCTGCTGTGCTGCATCGGCGCCGCCAACAGTTTGGCCAACCCCAAACGCGCGCTGCGGGTCCTTCCCGGTGCGCTCTACGAGTTGGGTGTCGCCGTCACCGTCTCGCTGAGCGTCGCACCGCAACTGGTGGAGAGCGTCCAACGCGTCGCCCGAGCCCGCCGTCTCCGCGCCGGACGGACCAAGGGTTTCGGCGCGCTTCGGGCCATCATGATGCCGGTCCTGCACGACGCCCTGGACCGGTCGCTGCGGCTGGCAGCCGCCATGGACGCGCGCGGCTACGGCCGCGTCGGCACCGCCACACCCGCCTCGCGACGGCTCACCGGAGTCCTCATGCTCACCGGCATGGCGGGCCTGTGCGTCGGCGCGTACGGACTGCTCGACCCAGGGGTTCCCCGCCCCGTCGGGCTCGGCGGTCTCGGCGGCGGCGTGCTGCTCTGCGTGGCCGGGCTCGCCCTTGGCGGGCGTCGCGTCTCCCGCAGCCGGTACCGGCCCGACCCGTGGCAGTGGCCGGAGTGGACGGTCGCTGGCTGCGGCGTCGTCACTGCTGTCGTGCTCAGTGCCGGCACCGGCTACGACCCCGCCGCGGTCAACCCGAGCCTCTATCCGCTGCACTGGCCCAGCCTGCCCGCCCTACCGGCCGCCGCGATCCTCGTCGCCGCCCTCGCCGCGATCGCCGCACCGACACCCCCGCGCCCCCACCGCCCGGAGCCCGAACCTGTGCGAGGCCGCGCCGCCGACACCGCAGGAGCACCGTCATGATCCGCTTCGAGCGCGTCAGTATCACCTACGACGGGGCGTCCCGCCCCACACTGCGCGACGTCGACCTCGACATCGACGAGGGGGAGCTGTGCCTGGTCGTCGGGCACACCGGCGCGGGAAAGTCGACACTGCTCGGTGCGATCAACGGCCTCGTCCCGCACTTCAGCGGCGGCACCCTGCAGGGCAGCGTCCGCGTCGCCGGCCGGAACACCGCCGACCACCCACCCCGCGAGTTCGCCGACCTGGTCGGCGTGGTCGGGCAGGACCCGGTCGCCGGGTTCGTCACCGACACCGTCGAGGAGGAACTGGCGTACGGGATGGAGCAACTCGCCCTCGACCCGGCCGTCATGCGGACCCGGGTGGAGGAGACCCTCGACCTGCTCGGCCTGGCCGACCTGCGCCACCGTGGCCTGCACGAACTCTCCGGTGGTCAGCAGCAACGCGTCGCTATCGGCGCGGCGCTGACCGCCCACCCACGGGTACTGGTCCTCGACGAACCGACGTCCGCGCTCGACCCGACCGGCGCGGACGACGTCCTCGCCACCATCACCCGACTGGTCCACGACCTCGGCGTCACAGTCGTGCTGGCCGAGCACCGACTGGAACGCGTCCTGCCGTACGCCGACCGGCTCATCCACGTCACCCGCGACGGCACCGTCCGCCAGGGCGACCCGGCCACCCTCATCGCCGGCACCACCGTCGCGCCACCCGTGGTCGCACTCGGACGCCTGGCCGGCTGGTCACCGCTACCCCTGTCCGTGCGCGACGCCCGCCGGCACGCGGCCGCCCTACGTGACCGGTTACCCCCGACACCGCCGCGACCACACCGACACTCCCACGGCGACGCCCGCAACGCCCTGACCGCGGCCGGCGTGATCGTCCGCCACGGACCGGTCGTCGCCGTCCGCGGCGTCGACCTGACACTGGTCCGCGGTGAGATCACCGCGCTCATGGGCCGCAACGGATCCGGCAAGTCATCGCTGCTCTGGGCCCTGCAAGGCTCGGGCCGCTGCGACGGCGGCACCATCAGCGTGCCCGACCCGGCGCACGGCGACCTCGACCCAGGCCGGGTCAGCGCCAGCCGGGCCCGCCGACTCGTCGGCCTCGTCCCGCAGACCGCCACCGACCTGCTCTACCTGGACACCGTCGACGCCGAACTCGACCAGGCCGACCGCGACGGCGCCGAACCGGGCACCGCCCGGCGTCTCCTCGACGCCATCGCCGCCGGCATCGACGGCGACAGCCACCCCCGGGACCTGTCCGCCGGGCAGCAACTTGCCCTGGTCCTCGCCATCCAACTCGCCGTCACCCCCGGCGTGCTACTCCTCGACGAACCCACCCGTGGCCTGGACTACCAGGCGAAAGCTGCGCTGACCCGTACCCTCGACGACCTCGCCGCACAGGGCCGCGCCGTCGTCGTGGCCACCCACGACGTCGAGTTCGCCACCACCACCGCCGACCGGGTCGTGGTCATGGCCGACGGTGAGATCATCGCCGACGGCCCCGTCCCGACCGTGCTCACCGCGTCGCCCACGTTCGCCCCGCAGGTCGCGAAGATCCTCGCGCCGCTGCCCTACCTGACGGTCGGGCAGGTCGCCGCCGCCCTCGACAATCCGGAGGTACGCACGTGAGCACGCTGACCGTCGCCGTCCGCGTGCCCGGCCGCGCGGTGCTCGCGATCACCATGGCGTCGTTCCTGGGTTTCGTCGCGTTCCTCTGGCCGTTCGTCGTCGCCCCGGGCACCTTCGGCTCCACCCAGACCCCGCCGCTGATGTTCGGGGTGCTGCTGCTCCTGGTCCTCGCCGTCATCTTCGCCGAGATCGCCGACGGCAGGATCGACGCCAAGGCGCTCGCCATGCTGGGTGTGCTGTCCGCGATCAACGCGGCCCTGCGACCACTCGGCGCCGGCACGGCGGGCATCGAGACGGTCTTCTTCATCCTCGTCCTCGCCGGTCGGGTCTTCGGGCCCGGATTCGGGTTCGCGCTCGGCTGCACGTCACTGTTCGCCTCCGCCCTGCTCACCGGGGGAGTGGGACCGTGGATGCCGTACCAGATGTTCGGCTGCGCCTGGGTCGGCATGTTCGCCGGCCTGCTGCCCAGGGTCCGGGGACGGGCGGAAATCTTCTTGCTCGCCGCCTACGCCGCAGTCAGCGGGTACTTCTTCGGCTTCATGCTCAACCTGTCGTTCTGGCCGTTCTCCCTCGACCCAACCAGCTCAATCGCCTACCAGCCCGGTCTGCCGATGCTGGAACAACTCCACCGGTACCTGACCTTCTTCAGCGTCACCTCGCTGGGCTGGGACACCGGACGGGCGGTCACCACGGCCGTCCTCGTCACCCTCGCCGGACCAGCCGTGCTGGGTGCGTTTCGCCGTGCAGCCCGCCGGGCGCACTTCCAAGCGACCCCGAAGTTCACGAGCGCTGTCACTGACGTGGACGCCAACGCAACGACGAATCGACATGCGTAAGGCAACCAGTTTCGCCCTCCAGGGGACCAGTTGAGGTCTTCGGGCACCGCTCGCAATCATGGTCGCCGTGTGCTGCCCAGTCGCTCTGTGTTTGTCGTTGCCTTCCGCTATGGTCACGCGCGTTCTGACGCACCTTTTGGTGGTTTAGAAATGGGACATGTGTAGCACGCGGCTGCCCTAGAGGGTCGTGGGAGCTAGCCGCCGACGAAGATCTTCTCGGTTTTGATGCCATCGCCGACGTCGTCGCGCGCATTGTGGGCTCGGGAGGTCTAGACCCGGTCACTGTCGGAATTCACAGCGCCTGGGGTGGTGGTAAGTCGACAGCGCTTAACCTCATCGCGAAGGATCTTTCTGCGCTCGGGCACGTTCTCGTGGTTCGAATGGATCCATGGGAGTTCGAGTTAGTGCGTAAGCCTTGGTGGGGGAAGGTTGTGTAGGTCGCCGGTTGTTCCTGCTCCCCGTTCCGGTGGGCCTGGTTGTCAGCCATGGCCGTAGCTGCGGGCGACCAACGGGTACGCCCCGGCTGCGGCGTTTGCTGCGGTCGGTAGGTGCGGCGCGGCCAGGGCGGTCGCCAGCGGACCCCCATGATTCGCCACCGCCTCGCCCAGCGGCGCCAGAGGTGCAGGGGCGATCAGATCGTCGCAGCCGCCGCAGAGTACCCGCACGGCCGGATCGACCTCGGCGAGCAGTTGGCGCACCACGCTGGTCTTGCCGATCCCCGCCTCACCGGTGAGCAGGGCCACCGAGCCGGCACCGCCCAGCGCGGCCTCGACGGCGGCCCTCAGCGTGGTCAACGCGGCCCGGCGCTCGAGGAGCTGCATTGGCATCCTTCGATGGTGCCACCCGTGTCGGTGGCGAGTCCGGTTGAGACGGCTTGCTGACCGAGCTACCCGAAGGCGGTGAGCCGCCGGCCCCTCCGCCTGACGAGCGGCAGACCCCGAGGCGATGGATACTCGTCTGATGACCGGACCGGATCTCGACCCCGAACAGTATCCACCCATCGATCCACGTGAGCCGGTGCCCGACGACGCGGGCGCGCTGCTACCCGACACACCGGACGAACTGCCAGAAGCCCTGGCCGAACCGATGCCTGACGACGGTGGCAACGCCGGCGGTGTGCGCGAGCCGGCGTAGGCCCGCACGCTGACGAGCGCGACGCCAGCCCGACCGGCCGAGGCTATGACTGATTCTCGCGCAGAACGGCACGATGCGAGCCCATCCATGGCCGGGCTCATCCGCGCCGCCCACCTCGAAAGCGCTCGGTCTGTGGGGAGCGGGAGGTCCGCGACCTCGACCACATCGCCATGCCGGCGTGCCTGTTCGATTGCGGCGCCCTCGTCGAGGCCGGGAACACCGCCGTTATGGACAACTATTCCACTTGGCCAGGGCTCGCAGATTCGGCCCGCGCGGACGGCGTCAGCGTTGGTGGTGCGAGGGTGCGCAGCCGGGTGCGCACGGCGGCGGCGCGCGCATGATGCAGGTCGTCAAAGATGATCAGGGCCTGCCGCCACGCATCGCCGGCGGCGTCGAGGTTGCCGTGGCCGTGATGGGTGTCGCCCAGTCCGACGAGAACCTGGGCCTCGTAGAAGCGGTTGCCCAAATCCTGCAGCAGGATGAGTGCGTGGTGGTAGCAGGTGAGGGCTTGCGCGTACTGACCGAGGCGGTAGTGGGCGAAACCCATGCCGTGCCAGGTGCTGGCCTGCCCGTCCAGGTTGGCGAGGTTCTGATGCAGTCCGAGGGCATCGTTGCCGCAGGTGAGCGCGAGTTGGTACTCGCCGAGCTCTGCGTGACTCCAGCTGATTCGGGTGAGGCTTCGGCCTGCCCGGCCGCGAAGCCGAGAGTTCGGAACATCTCGTGGGCATGGCTTGCGTGTTCCAGGGCTGACTGGTGTTGCCCTCGCCAGTCCGCCAGGTAGCACAGGCCGATCTGGGCATGGGCCTGGCACAGTCGGTCGCCGGCCCGCTCGGCCAGGTCGAGGGTCCGGCGCAGCAGCGCGTCGGACTCGTCGAGGGTGGCCGCGTCGGCGCTGAAGGCGGGCATCCAGATCCTGCTCGGGCGCTCGGCCAACCGCATGGTCCAGCGGCTACGCACGACCGCCGCGGGCCGGGTCGTGGAGATCCCGGCCGGGCAACTGGGCCGGCACCACGCGGCAATTTCACCGCTCGCTGTCGGCCATCTTCACCATCCGGGCCTTCGGAGCCTCGTCCTTCGTCGAGCGCCGGCTCGGCCTGCGGTCGGACCGACTGCGGGAGGCGGCGGACGCGAGCCTGCGGGGACGCGCCATGATCGGCCCGGCGGCCGAGGTCGTGGCGCAGTTCAGCATGCTGCTGCTGCTGCTGCTGCTGCTGCTGTGCTTGGGCGCCTGGCGAGCCGCGACCGGCACCCTGCCCAGTGCCGCCCTGGTGGCTTTCCTGCTGTACGTGGTGATGCTCATCTGGACAAGACGCCACCCTGCGTGCCGGACTGCCTGCTGTCCGCAGACGGCAACCGGATCGTCTACGTGGCCGCCGACGCCAGAGGGTGGCCCACCACACTGCGGGTGCGCGACCTGGACCGGAGGGGACCGGACCGCACCGTGCTGGTCTCGCAGGGCGGTGCGGGCAGCCGGCTGCGGATACGCCGCGCCAGCAACCCGGCGTACATACTCGTGGCCGACGGTGTCCGGTCCCACTGGCGGGTGACGGCGCTGGAACTCGCAGCGCTGAACCGGCCGCCCACCGTCCTTCCCCGAGCAACCAGCCTCGAGCGGTGCGACGTGGGGCTCTGGCGAGGCGCTCCGCTCTTCTGCGAGCTGTCGACCGACGCGGTCGGCGACACACATCTGACCGTCACCACCCGGTCGCCCATCGGTGACCGACGGCACACCCGGCGTCTGGGACGCATCGGCACCCCTGAAGACCTTCGGGCAACAGACGCCGGACTGCTGGTGCGCGCCACTCACCACAGCGAGGAACGCGTGTTGCGTTTCCCCCTGTTACCCACCCCCGCCGCTCGCGACGAAATCCTGGTACACGGACCGGGCCGCTTCGACCTCTCCCTCACCGGCTTTGCCGAATCCGTGGGCTGCGTGGTGCTCGAACGGTGCGCCGGCCAAACGCCGGGCGTACACGCATGGGACCGGACTGGCTCCCGCCTGGCCGTGGCGGACAGCGTCCCGGCGCTGGCGCCGCCAGCACTGGCACGCAAAGACGTCATGGTGGCGGCCGACAACGCCCGAGTTCCGGTCAGCCTGGCCTGGTCACCCACGACGAACACCGCCGGATTCACCGGCCCGCTGGTGCTGTTCGTGTACGGCGCCTACGGGGTGCGCCTGTCACTGGACGGGATCGACGGCATCCGGGCCCTCACCGACGCCGGGCTCGCAGTCGGAGTGGTGGGGGTACGCGGCGGAGGGGGACCGGACGGCTGGCACGAGGCCGGCCGCGGCCCGCGCCGGCACGTCTCCGTTTCGGACCTGCGTGCGGCCGTCAAACATCTGCGGGGTGGATCGGAACCGGGAATCAAGGTGACCGCACTCGGCCTGGTTGGCGCGAGCGCCGGTGGATTTCTCGTCGGTGCCGCGCTCAACCAATTCGGCGCCGATGTGGACGTCGCGGTGATGACCAACGGCTTCCTGGACCCGATTCCCACGCTGCTCGACGACACCTCACCGCTCACCGCGTCAGACCGGGACGAGTGGGGTGACTTGCGTCGATGTCCGCGCGCGTACCGCGCCTTGGCCGAGCTGTCGCCGTACCGCAACCTCACCACCTGTCTCACCACCAAGACCCTGTTGCTGGTTTCCGACGGTGATCGGCAGGTCAGCCCCGCACAGTCACTGAAATGGTGCCTGCGGGCTCGCGCGCTCGGCAGCGATGTAGAGCTGTGGTATTTCCCCGACTCAGGCCATTCACGCATGAGCGGCGGCCCGCGGGCGACGACTGCGGTGCACGGCTGGCTGGTGACGGCCTGAAGGGCACGTCCACGTTCGTGGTGTAGGCGAAGGCCATTGCGGGGTCCGGTTCGACTCACGCAGCGATCGGTGTCCACGCCACCTCAAACGGGGCTCTGGCCACGTACCGAAAGGGCTTTGACCTGCGGAGGTGTGGGGGAGCTTCATCCCAGCGACGGCACTCGGGGTTCGCGGGTCTGGATCGACGCCATCCTCGGGGAAGCTGCGGGGGTGACGTTTGGCCCGCTCACTGGACGTCCTGCCCTGCTGCTGAGCTCGGCGGATGCGAATGCGAATGTCGGTCCGATTCAGCTGGATGGCAGGACTATTATCCTGATTTGCCCTCATTGGAACACCTGACGTGATGTGGTGGTCAGCGCGCTTCGTCGGCGCCATTCATGCCGTATCAAGCAGGACGCCACTCGCTGGGCGTCTCCTGCGAGTAGTACCCACGGAGGGTGTTCTGTGACAGCCAAACCCAAACACTGGCTACGGCGGCGGGTGGTCCTGCCGACGCTCGCGGCTGGGGCAGCCGCCACGGTGGCAGCCAGCCTGTTGCTCCTCAGTTCGACCGCCGCCAACGCCGCGGACGCACCGGTCAACCTGGGGACGGCGGCCGACTTCTCCGTCCTCGCCGGAGCGGAGCCAACCAACACCGGCCCCAGCTTTCTGGCCCAGAGCCTCGGGCGGTTCCCCGGAAACACTGCGTCCGGCTTCGGCACGGCCACCATCGGCGGCGAGGTACACCTCGGCGACGCGGTCGCGCTCCAAGCTCAGAGCGACCTGACCATCGCCTTCAACGACGCCGCCGGTCGGACCCCGTTCACCAACCTTCCGGCGGAACTCGGTGGCAACACGCTCAACGCCGGGGTCTACCGGATCGGTGCGGCCCAACTGACCGGGGCGCTGACGCTCAACGGCCAGGGCGACCCGTCGGCGGTGTTCATCTTCCAGGTCGACTCCTCGCTGACGACGGCGTCGAACAGCAGCGTCGTGCTGACCAACGGGGCGTCGGCCTGCAACGTGTTCTGGAAGATCGGCAGCTCGGCGACGATCGGCACCGGCACCACCTTCGTGGGCACCATCATGGCTCAGGCCGCGATCACGATGGCCACGGGCGCGACCCTGCAGGGCCGCGCGCTGGCGCGCACCGCCGCCGTCACCCTCGACACGAACGTCATCACGGCACCGATCTGCGCCGGGCCCACCGGCCCGCCTGGACCGACCGGCCCACCCGGGCCCACCGGCCCACCCGGCCCGTCGGGCCCGCCCGGTAGCCCCGGCGCACCCGGTAGCCCCGGCGCACCCGGAGCGCCCGGTAGCCCCGGCGCACCCGGTAGCCCCGGCGCACCCGGAGCGCCCGGCAGCCCCGGCGCACCCGGTAGCCCCGGCGCACCCGGCGCTCCCGGTAGCCCCGGCGCGCCCGGCAGCCCCGGCGCTCCCGGTAGCCCCGGCGCACCTGGTCCGTCCGGACCTCCCGGAGCGCCCGGCGCGCCTGGCAGCCCCGGCGCGCCTGGCAGCCCCGGCGCGCCTGGCAGCCCCGGCGCGCCTGGCAGACCTGGTGGTGGCGGCAGGCAACCCATCCTGCCGGTCACCGGCGGCGGTGTGGTCCCGGCGATGACCGGCGTCGGAGGTGTGATGGTCGCCCTGGGCGCGGTCGCGCTCTTCCTCGCCCGGCGTCGACGCCTGGAGTCCTGATCGGTGGCCCGGCCGGTGCGGTTCCGGCCGGGCCCACCTCACGTCGTCGGCCTGCTCCCCGCTGGGGGGCGGGCCGACGATATTCGCCCTGGACGGTCAGCCGGTGCGCCCCAACTCGCGCATGGCGTCGTCCTCGCGCTCGTGCGGAGGTAGAGCAGAGCCGGCCGCCGTCGCAGCGCACCACGTAGGTCTGCGCGAACCGCGCTGGCGGCCTTGCCCTACGGCGGCGCGAAGTCCAACGTCCACTCGGTCGGTACGACGACGCACCCGGTGCGAGATCGAGGACGTCCAGGACCGCCCCGGGGCGGCGCGGACGGATCGGAGGGCTGGCGGGCACCAGGCGGAGATCTGGCGGCCCGTCGCCCGGAGCCGCTGCGACCGGCGCCTCTGACCTCCCGCCTCAGACATCAAGGATCTGCCATTCCTGGCTGATCTCGCCACTGACCGATTGCTGGACCACCCTGGCGCCGTCTGCGGTGGAGCCATTTTCGACCCCGACACACCAGCCATTGCTCACGTTGACGAACCGGTAGTATCCGCTGGTCGCCGCCGGGACGAGATTCCACCACTGGTTGCGTCCGCCGTTGTCGGCCCATTGCACGAGCGCCGCGCCCTGGCCCGAGCCACCTGGACTGTCCAGGACCTTCCCGCTCTTGACACCGACCAGCCGGAATGAGCCATCGCTGTTGGGCAGCAGCCGCCACTGCTGGTTGGCCGCGCCGGTCCACGGCCACTGGATGACAGTTGCCCCGTCCGTGGTGGACCCGCCGTTGACGTCCAGCACCTTTGCGCTGCGCCGGTTGACCAGTCGGACGACGCCGCCGGCGGCGGCGGGCAGACCTACGACGACCTGTATCTGTTGCCCGGCAGCCAACGAGATCACCCGGGCCTGCGGGCCGAGCGGCGAGGGGGTGACCGTTACGGAGGTGGTGATGGATGCGATCCCGCGGCGGCTGATCAGGGTGATCGCCTGGGTGATCGTCGAGGTGAGTGCCACGGTCACCGAGCGACCAGGAAGATCCCAGGAGAGGCTGTGGATGCGGACCTGGTTGCGTCCGCGGACGCCGGTGATGGTGCCCCTGGCGAGCTGACCGGGCACGGCGGGCAGCAGCTCGATGACGCCGGGCCTGGTGTACACAAGCGCCTCGCTGAGCACGGCCGGCAGTGTGTTGGCCGCATCGGCGTTGTAGATCTCCAGGTTTGGGTTGTGTGCCGTCATCAGCGAGCGGAAGAGCATGTTGTTGCCGATGATCTTCCGGAGGTTGCTGTAGACGCCGGCGCCGTCCTTGAGTCGAGCGGAGGCGAGGGCTCGATGCAGGCTGCCGTGCGCGGAGGTGTTCTCGTCACCGCGCAGCGCCAGGGCCCTGAGCGCGGCGGTGACCAGACCGGGCGCCTCCTCGGGGTTGATCTCGTGCAGGGGCCACGCGCCGTACAGGTGATGGACGTGCCGATGGTTGTAGCGGTCCGTGAGCCCCGGCCAGGACCATTCGGCGAGGGCACCGCTGCCGTTGACCGTGTAGGGCGGAATCCTCGCCAGCAGGGCCGTCCAGCGGGCGACGCCCTGACCGGCGCCCTGTTCGACACCGAGCGCGTTGGCAGCCTCGACGGCGGCCCGCAGGGCGTGTCTGCCGGCCTGGATGTCGCCGGTGGCGTTGATCGCCAGCAGGACGCTCGTGCTGGCCGGCGAGTTCTCCATCGAGAACGACGGCACGAACACCACACGGCCGGCCGAGTCGGTGCGGGTCAGGAAGTCCTCGTAGAACAGCGCCAGTTCCATCAGCGCCGGTCCCAGCTTTTCAGCCAGGAACGTCCGGTCCCCGGTGACCTGGTAGTACTCCAGCAGCGGGTAGAGCAACCAGTCCGCGCCACCGGTCCAGCACTGGCCGGGGAAGCCGGGGTCGAAGTGCAGCATGTATCCGTACTCGCCGTCGGTTCTTGATGGGGCCAGGAAGCCGCGGGCGCCGTACAGGTTGCGAGCGTTCGTGCGCCAGTGGGCGAGCTGGCCGAGGATCAGGTTGAAGTAGCCCTGCATGGCATCGGTGAGGTCGAGGATGTTGCCGCCGGCGACCTGAAGGTTGATGTTGGCATCGGTGGTGAAATCGTCGGCCCAGGCGCCGTTCCAGGTGCCGGCCCAGATTCCGGTCAACCGCGGCGGCAGTACGCCGCTGGAGCTGATGAACAGGTAGCGGCCGCTGTCGTAGAGCCGTTCCAGTAGGGCCACATCGATGGTGTTGCGGTTGGCGTTCTGCCGGGCGATCAGTGCGGTGGTCGACAGCTGCCGGTCGGCGGCGGAGACGTTCAGGTCCAGGCGGGAGCGGTCGTACATCGCCGAGTGCAGGGTGACGTGCCGGGTCCGCAGCTCGGCATAGTCGGTGCGCACTGCGGCCAGCGCTGCGTGCAACGGTTTGCTGTCCCAAGCTGTGGGTGACTCGTACCGATCGAGTTTGGTCAGCAGGAGGAGCCTGGTTGCCGCGGTGACGACGATGGTCGAGCCGTTCGCGGCTACCGTGCCACCCGTGGCGACGACCCGGGTGACGCCCTCGAAGCCGAACGCGCCCTGCCCGGACGGGTAGGTGCCGCGCAGGTTCAGGTAGCCGGAGCCGTCGATGACGCTGGCCAGGGTGGTGAAACGGACCGAGCCGGGGACGCCCGCGAGGGAGGTGTTGACGCTCAGCGTCGCGTCGATCGATCGGCCGGATGCCGGGGTCAGTTCGTGTACGACGACGTTGTCGGCCCGGGAGGCGAAGGCGCGGCGAGTCCAGGTGCCGTTGCTGTCGGTCCAGGTGGAGGTGACCTCCCCGGTCCGGAAGTCGGTGATGCGGGCGTACCCGTTGGCCGTGGTCATGCCGGGAGTGCTGATCTGCAACTCGAAGCCGGGGTGGTAGGTCTGGGTCCAGCGCAGGCTCCAGCCGGCCGCGAAGTCGGTGTTGGCGCCGCCGTAGTTCCCGGCCAGCGCCTTGTCTCGCACACCGGCCAGCCGCCCCGAGATCACCGGCGGGGTCACGCCCCGGCTGCCGTTGGGCAGTACGAAACGGTGATGATTGAAGATCACCTTCTCGAGGGTCGGCGTTCCGTACAGGACGGCGCCGTACTCGCCGTTGCCGATGAGGAACCCGTCCGTCCAGGTTGTCGCCGCCGTCGCGTCGTAGATCCCGCGCTCGGGCAGCGTGACCTGAGGCGCGACGGCGGCGGCCCGGCCGGCCCCCAGGGCCGGGATCAGGGCAGCCGAGCCGGCGGTCAGCGCGGCGGTGGCGAGCAGGTGCCTACGGCTCACGGGTAGGTCTGTCATCAGAGGGTCCTTTCGACACCGAGGCTGAAGGTTGTGCGTCACTTCGTCTGGCGCCCGCAGCCCGTCGGGTCTGGACTACGGGCATCGGTTCTGCGTTGGACGGAGAGCGTCGCCCGGTGGTTGACAGCGCCGAACTCGATCCAGGTCGACTGCGGCTGCCCCGAGTCCGGCCGGTGCTGCTGCACGAGTACACCGCCTCGTCACGTCGGTGAGACCCTGCTTGTACCAACCGCCACCGGGTACCGCGATCGTGGTCGCCGCCCGGCCCGCGGGCGTGAAGCCCCAGGTGCCGCTCAGGTCGACCGAGGCGTTGCCAGCCGCCACACCGTCGAGTCGGGCCGATCCACCGCCTCCGTCGACCACCCGGGCGGGTGAACACGGCCGACATCTAGATGTGATTAACCAGCAACACGAGCACTGAGTCAAGGATTTCCACTTATCTATCTGGTAGCGAGGGTTTGAATTGCATCAATCCTTACAAAAGCCGCAGCAAAGGTAGGATGAAAGGCCCGTCGGTACCACGGCCGACGCCCTAATCGTCCGGCTGAGACGCCTGTGCCTGCGGGCCGCGGCCACTGGGTGGATACCTCGCGGCTCTCCAGCCCGACGGCCGGATGTTCGAGTCTGAACGTTCTTGAACGTCTCGGATCGGTTCGTGGCTTCTCTGGGCCGAGGTGGTATAAATATGCTTCGATGCGATCAGGCGACGATGTGCCACCTCTGGACACCGCAGGCCGGCGAGCCTGTGGCGTCGCCTGCCACACCTTGGCCGGTTGACTGGAGATCTCATGACCAGCCCTCGATCCGCTCCGCTTCGGCAGACGCCGGGGGCAGCCTGCCCGCGCCGTACCCGCCTCAGGCCCACCGCGCTGAGCATGCTGTCGGTCGCAGCGCTTGCCCTGACGTACGTGGTGGCCATGCCGGTCGCAGCCACGCCAGTGGGCCTGACCATGGAAGTAGCCGCTGCCTACGTCAAACTGGGCAACCGGACCACCGGCAAGTTCATCGACGGCATGGGCCGGACCGCCAACGGCGCCGCAGTCGGCCAGTATTCCTCGTCGTCCAGCGACAACCAGCAGTGGACGATCGATGCCGTCGGCGACTACGTGCAGATCAAGAATCGGGCTACCGGCCTGTACCTGGACGGGATGGGCCGCACGACGGGCGGATCCAGCTGCGGCCAGTGGAGTGGCAGCGGCAGCACCAACCAGCAGTGGACCCGGGAGGACTCCGGCGGCTACACCAAGTTCAGGAACCGGGCCAACGGGCTGTACCTGGATGGCGGGGGCAGCACGTCCGACGGCGCCAACCTCGTCCAGTACGCGAACAGCGGCAGCACCAACCAGCAGTGGATCGTCACTGACGTGTCGACTCCGGGATCGGGCACGATCACGGTGGACGGCAACAACATCCGCGCCGGCAACGTCAACGGCCTGACGTTCAAGGGCTTCGGTGCGCTCAGCGCCAACAGCACCAGCGAGTTGCTGATGGATTACAAGGCCCAGAGCCCGACCGCGTACGCGCAGCTGCTGCGGGTCCTCTTCGGTGGGGAGAGTCCGGTCTTCACCAACGTGAAGATCGAGATGGGCAACGACCGCAACAACTCCACCGGACCGGACCCCTCGACCATGCGTTGGGAGTCCGAGACCCCCAACGTCAAGCGTGCGCAGGGCTTCCAACTCGCGGCCGACGCGAAGAAGGTCAACCCGAACGTCAAGGTGTCCCTGCTGCGCTGGAACTCCCCCGGCTGGGTGAACAGCAACGACAAGGTCTACACCTGGTTCAAGAAGACCATCCTGAGCGCGTACCGGACCTACGGGTTCATGGTCGACTACGTCAACCCGGGTCTCAACGAGCGCGGGGCGGACCTGAACTGGACCAAGACCTACGCCAACCGGGTCCGGACCGACAGTGCCGACTTCGCCAACTCGACCGAGCAGTCCCGGTACAACCAGCTCAAGGTCGTCATCTCCGACGAGGTCGGTGTCGGGTCGTTCGGCGGCAGCATGATCGGCGACGCCGGCCTGCGCGATGTGGTGGCGGCGGCCGGCTACCACTACAGCCCCGACGACGACAGCGCCGGCAACTTCAAGCGCCTGGCGATGGACTACGACAAGGAGATCTGGAACAGCGAAGCACAGGCGACCTTCGGCAATTCCGCCTTCCGCCCCAACAACAACATGCGGTCCCCGTCGGTGGTCGGAACCGGCATCGGCGGTACCAACAGTGCGCTCGAAATGGGAAACACCATCATCAAGGGATTCGTCAACTCGCGCCGGACCAACTTCATCTACCAACCGGCCATCGGGTCCTTCTACGAGGGTGGGCAGTACTCCTACAAGGAGGTCGTCAGCGCCCGTGATCCCTGGTCGGGCTGGCTGCACTACGACGCCGCCATCGACGTGCTGCGGCACTTCAGCTGGTTCGCCAAGACCGGCTGGGAGAACTCCAGCAACACGGCCGGTATCTGGCGCGCCGTCCCCGAATCCAGCTACACCGGAGCGACCGGAACGAACCCGGTGGTCGGACGCAACGGCACGCCCAGCTATCTCACGCTCGCCGCGCCCGACAGGCGCAACTTCTCCACGGTCTTCATGAACGACAGCGAGTACACCCAGTCGTACCGCCTCCGGCCGGTGAACATGGCCTACTCCGGCACTCCGGCCCTACAACTGTGGGAAACCCGCGCGGCCGACCCCGGCCAGGCGTTCAACGCCAACTACCTGAAGCACCTCGGCAGCGTCCCGGCCGATGGCGGCGGGGTGTACTCCGTGACGGTCAGGCCGAACTCGGTCGTCACCGTGACGACGCTGGCCAACCACACCAAGCCCGAGTACCTGGAACCCCTGCCGGTGGAGGGCCAGCGCACCGTGCTGGACACCGACATCACCGGCGACGTGCAGAGCACCAGCGACAACATTCTCTACGCCGACGGCTTCGACTACTCCGGCAAGACGGTCCCGGTGCTCGGAAGTGGCGGCACCATCACCGACACGGAGGACTTCATCACGTCGCGTGGCGGCGCCAGGAGCGTCATCCCGCGCTACGCCAGCGACCGCAACGGCGCCTTCGAGGCGTACCAGCCGGACGGATCGACCAATTACGTGCTGCGCCAGCAGCTGGACAGCCCGAGCCAGGGCCTGGGCGGTGCGTGGAACGGGGGGGACGCGGTCACCAGGATCGGTGACAGCCGATGGCTCAACTACAAGGCCAGTGTCGACGTCTCCTTCGAGAACAGCAGCACCCAGAACGGCGCCAACCACGCCCGGCTGGGCATCCGCGAGCAGCACGGCGACAACGGTGCGCCGTACTCGGTGAGGTTCACCTTCGACGGGGGCTGGCAGTTGCTGGTCAACAACAGCGCGGTCGCCAGCGGCAACGTGGTCAGCGGCGCCGGTGGCGTGCGGATCGGTGGGTTCAACACCGCTCACAACGCGTGGCACACCATCGCGCTGAGGGGCGTCGGAAGCACGGTGACCGCCTACCTCGACGGCGTCACACTGGCCACCTACACCGACCCGAATCCCAAGCTGTCCGGCCGAATCACGTTGGGCAGCGGCTACTACTTCACCCGGTTTGACAACCTCCGGGTGGAGACGGTCGACGGAAGCCCGCCGTACTACTCCGAGGTGCTGGACAACCTGGAGATGTCCGACCTGGCCAACCCGCCCGCCAGGAAGCTGGTGTACGGCGGGTCCTGGGCGCACGAAAACGGTAAGGGTATGTACAACGTTCAGCGGTCTCTCTCCACCAGCCAGGGAAGCGGCTCGACGCTGACCTACACGTTCGCCGGCACCGGACTGGACATCATCGGGCCGAACAACGGCTCGGCCGTCCTCCAGGTCACGGTGGACGGCACGGTGGTCAACTCCGCAGCGAGCACGCTCGCCTCTCCCGAGTTCTACCAGACGTACGCCCTGCGCAACCTCGGCGCCGGCACGCACACCGTGGAGATCATGGTGCGCAGCGGCAGTCTCGTCGTCGATACCGTCGCGGCCGTCCGGCCGTGATGCCGGTCGCGTGGACGGCCAACAGGGCTCACCCGCACAGGCCGCCGACCCGGAGCGTCCGTTGGCCATCAGCAGCGAGCGACAGAGGCGGTTCGCCCGTTCGGCGGGTCCGGCCGCCACGTTACCCCGATAGGACCTGCATCGTCCCGTCCCCGTCCCCCAACAGAAAGGACGACGCAATATGCGACCTGCCATGTTCAGCCGCCCCCTGTCGCTAGTGGCCAGGCTCGTGGCCACCAGTGCGGTGATGGCGACCGCGGCTGCCGCGACGGCAATCGCCATTACCGCTACCGCCGGCCCAGCCGCTGCCGCCACCAGCCAGTTCAGAGGCATGAACTGGGCTCAACTGGGTGACAACTTCAGCACCAGCCCGCTCGTCGTGCAGGGCCTGAGCCAATCCGACAGCTACGCGACCGTGCAGGCCAAGGCCAACGCCCTCTACGACGACATGGCCTCGACCATGGGGATCAACACCGTCCGGCTGCCTATCAACACACAGACAGTGGCCAACACCACCTGGTGGAACGCCTACCGGGGCGCCATTGACGCCGCTACTGCCCGTGGATTCAAGGTCATCCTCGCCTTCTGGACGGACCATTCCTCGGGCGCGAGGATCGCGAACCTGGCCGCGTGGAACACGATGTGGTCCAGCGTGACCAGCGCCTACGGCTCGAACACCAACGTGTACTTCGAGCCAATGAACGAGCCGGGCGGTTACAGCTCGGCGCAGTGGCGCGACATCGCAGCCAACTGGCTCAGCACCCACTACTCGGCCGTGCCCAGCCGGGTGCTCATCGGTGGCACTGGCGCAAGCCAGGACCTGCGCGACGTCTGCAACGACAGCCGCTTCAACGGCACGCTGCTGTCCTTCCACCACTACGCCTTCTTCTACGGCTCGATGACCTACGACGCCTGGCGAAGTCACATGCAGACGCGTCTGGGCAACTGTGCCTCCCGGGCGGTCGCGACCGAGTTCGGCGGGCCCATGGACAACGGCCTCAACTACGCCGACGCGAACAGCACCGACAACTTCGTGCGCCACATCCGCGCCATGGCTCAGGTCATGCGTGACAACCAGATGGGCGGCACCTACTGGCCCGCCATCGGCGGCAAGAACTCCGGCTCCGGTCACGACTGGTATTCGATGTTCGCCCTCAGTGGCAGTGGCACCGATCTCAACTTGACCATCCGCAACACCTCTGGTGCCGACCGGGTCCGCTATGCCTATGGCGACACCATCGGCGGTGGCTCCACGACGCCCCCGCCGTCGGTCACCCATTACCGGATCAACAACATCAACAGCGGCAAGGTGATGGACGTGATCGGGCAGTCCACGGCCGACAGCGCCGAGATCAAGCAATGGAGCTACCTGGGCGGCAGCAACCAGAAATGGCGCTTCGAGGACGCCGGTAGCGGCTTCTTCCGCATTGTCAACCAGAACAGCGGCAAGTGCCTCGACGTCGCCTCCGCCTCCACCGCAGACGGCGCGAACATTGTCCAGTGGACGTGCGGCAACGGCCAAAACCAGCAGTGGCAATGGCAGTCTCAGGGTAGCAACTTCCGGCTCGTAGCCCGGCACAGCGGCAAGTGTCTGGACGTGTACCGGTCTGGAACCGGAGACGGCGTGGACATCCAGCAGTGGACCTGCGGAAGCGCCATCAACCAGCGCTGGACAAGAACCGAGGTCTGACCGGGGCTCACCGCGGCGGGGTGGCAGACCGTGCGGCACGGTCTGCCACACCCGATTGGCTGACATCCGTGACCGCACAGGCGTGGGGCAGGCCAGCCCGGTGAGCTGCTGGTAGAGGCAGCCGACCAGTTCGACCGCGAGTCCGAGTTGACATCACAACGGTCGTCAGCTGGTTGCTGGCGGTCGGGCTTGTCAACCGCCGCTGGTGCTCACTTCGCCCAGCGCCAGGGGCAGGCCGAGCGCCACGATCGCGGCCAACCCGCTGACCGACGCCGACAATCGGCCACCCCCGCGGACGTTCGTACGATGCACGGTAACCTCCTGTGACTCACCCGGCAGCTTTGCGGCTCCGGGTCAGGGCTTCACTGCTGGCGGTAGTCGAATCGATTCGACGGCCGCCAGCGTTGTCGTCGCCCTGCGGTGTGAACACAGCCGGCACGGCCACACCACGGGTGATGCTGCAGGAAATCTCTTGGTCGCCCGACGACGCCGGTGCCTTCTCGCGAAGCTTGCGCAGCGCCTGATTCTTCTGGCGGCAGATCCTCGTCGACGATCTCCTGGCGGCGAGACCTCTCACGCTCACCCCGGAACAGCTCCTGATCGCCAGGACCAGCACCGGAGTGTGCAGATGGGCGAGGACGTCCGCGTCAGGGCTGCGGAGCGTCCTTGGGCACCGCGCCCGCCGCGAAGGACGGCACGTCGGCCACCAGTTGGGCGAGCTCAGGGTTCTCCTCGTAGCTGCGCTTGTGGAGCTGCGCGATGTGTGCGCCGATCTCGGGCTCGCCGTCGTCGGTGATGTCGAAGGACACGAAACGGTCGATCAGCGGAAGGCCCGCCTTCTCGCTATCGAAGTGCACCGGGTGAATGAGGTACTCCCAGTAGCCTTCGAGGTCCTCGATCGCGAAGACGGCGCCCCACTCGTAGTCTCCGCCGATGTCCGGGCCCACCACCCAGGACTTCACGGCGTCGATGTCCGACCCCTGCCGGCGCAGCCGGTCGAGCGCATCCGTTCGTTGTCGCTCATCGACCTCGGGCCGGAACGTCAGGCGGTTCACGTGGTAGATCACGGTCGACCTCGATTCATCTGGTGCTGCGGCAGGGACAATCAGGCGAGACGGGTCGGTCTCGTCGCGACGGTAGTGCCGATCGATACGAGACGCAACCGTTCCGTCCTGGGTATGGTGCGGAGGTGCCGAACCGACCAGGAGTTGACAGCCACAAGAGTCGACAAACGTCGCGGCAACCGTTCGACGAACGCCTCACCGCCAACATCCGAGCGGCGTTCTTCGAGGAACTGGCCGAAGTCGGCTACGGACGGTTGTCCGTGGAGTCCATCGTCAGACGCGCGAGCACCAGCAAGGCCGCCGTGTACCGCCGCTGGCCCAGCAAGGACGCGATGGCGCTCGCCCTGATCGCCGAGGTCGCCGTGCACGGCGTCAACCTCCCCGAGACCGGCGCGCTGCGCGGCAACCTCCGCCAGTTCCTGAGCAGCACAGTGGACGCCGTGCGTCACCCGCTGGCCCGCCGCATCATCCCGGCGATCATGGCCGAGTCGCAGCACAACCCCGAACTTGCGGCACTGCTGCGCGGTGCCGTCGAGGGCCCCCGTCGGGGTGTGGCCGCCGAGATGTTGCGCCGGGCCATCGAGCGCGGTGAACTGCCGGCCGACTGTGATGTGGACCAGTCGCTGGACTTCATGATCGGGCCGCTCTACTGGCGCGTCGTCGTCCGAGGCGTCGACCTGGATCCCGCCGGTATCGAGCGGCTGACCGACGGACTTCTCGCGGCCGTGACCGCCATGCGCATGCCGGGCAACAACCCTGGCTCGGAGCGCGACATCTGAGGGCCGACGGTCTGGGAGAGTTGTGCTCGAAGCACCGCCAACGAGCCACCGGGAGTAGCGCACGATGCGGTCGGAGTTGGTTTCCCCCTCTTCCGAAGGCGTTCTGGCAGGCCGACTCGAAGCCGCGCGCGAGCACGCCTTCGTGGGCCGCGAACAGGAGCAGGCTGCCTTTCGTGACGCCCTGGCCGATGGCTCGGCGGTCGCTGTTCTCTGGGTCCACGGACCGGGTGGCATCGGCAAGACAACGCTGACGCGCCTGTGGGCGCGGGCGGCGCTGCGGGCGGGACGGTCGGTGGTCGAGGTCGACGGGCGCTTCGTCGGGCAGTCGCCGCAGGAGTTCGAGCAGTCGGCCGCCGCGGTGTTGGAGGACGGCTCGGCAGTGCTCGTCGTGGACTCCTTCGAGAAGTGCCAGTGGATCGAGGGGTGGTTGCGCGAGCGTTTCCTGCCCCGCCTCGCCGACGGTGCCCTCGTGGTGCTCAGCGGTCGTACGCGGCCCGAGGTCGAGTGGTCGACGGACCCGGGCTGGTCCCAGGTCCTGAGGGTGCTCGAGCTGTCTCCCATGACGCCCGGGCAGACACGTGCGCTGCTCGCGGCTCGTGGTGTCCGAGCAGCGGATGTGCCAGCCGTTGCTGGCTTTGCCGGTGGCAACCCCCTCGCGCTGTCGCTCGCCGCGGCCGTCGTACAGCGCCCTGACCAGCAGACCCAGGACTGGACACCGACGGGCGAGGTACTCGCGACCCTGATGACACGGCTGATAGGCGACGTCCCCTCGGCCACCCACCAGCGAGCGCTGGAGGCAGCGGCTCAGGCCTACTCGACGACCGAGGAACTGCTGCTCACGGCCCTGCCCGGCGAGGACGCACGGGCGTTGTTCGACTGGCTGCGCGGGCAGCCGTTCATGGAGTCCTCGCCGCAGGGGCTCTTCCCGCACGACGCCGCACGGGAGACGCTCGCCGCCGATCTGCGCTGGCGGTCGCCGCAGGCGTACGACGCTGTCCGGCTGCGGCTGCTGGAGGCATACCTCCGCCAGGCGCGCGAAGCCCCGGCCAGCCAGATGCTCGAGGCGATGGGCCGCGCCTTCTACCTCTACCGCGACGTGCGGCTCGTGGGCGCGATGTACTCGTGGGCACGCCAGGGTCAGGTGTACGAGGACGACATGGCGCCGGAGCACCTCCCGCGCGTGCTCGAACTGTGCCGTGCGGCCGAGGGCGAGGAGTCAGCACAGCTGGTTTCCTACTGGTACGCCAAGCAGCCGCAGGCCTTCCACGTCTTCCGGGATACCCGCGGGACCGAGGTTCTGGCCTTCTCGGCGCACCTGGTGCTGCCCGTGCCGGCCGACCCTGCGGATCTCGCCACCGACCCGGTGGTCGCGGCGGCCTGGGGATACAGCAACGACACCAGCCCGGCGTGGCCTGGCGAGCACATCTCCATCACGCGCTTCGCGGTCTATCCCGCCGCGTACGAGCAACCGTCGCCGGTGCTTGAGCTGAACCACTGGCGAGCGCTGGCCGAGGCCCGTCGAGCGACCGGGAGGGCGCACGACTTCGATGTCTACCAGGACATGGAGGCCTGGGCGGCTCGGTTCGGCAGTGCCATGGCCGACTCGGGTCGCCGCGTGCGCGTCGGCGACGCGACCTACGGATTGTTCGTCAACGACTGGCGGCTGGAGTCGTTCGAGGAGTGGTTCCACGCCGTTGTCGGCGGTGACGTTCCGGCAAGTGTCGGTGACCTGGACACCGCAGTACCGATCCCGCCGCCGTGTTCCGACCAGCGGGGCGACGCCGAGCTGCGGCGCGAGGAGTTCGACGAGTACGTCCGCCTCGCTCTGCAGACCTGGCGTCACCCCGAGGGTTTCGCGTCAAACTCCCTGCTGCGCCGGAGCTTCCTGACGTCGGCCGACGATGACACGGTCGCCATTCTGCGGGCCATGGTGCAGGATGCGGCCGACTCGATGCGTACGGACCTCGCCGGCGTGAAGGCCCACGCGGCGCTGGCGGCGACCTACTTCGCCGGCGCCCCGACCCAGGAGGCGGCAGCGCGACGCCTCGGCCTGCCCTTCGGCACCTATCGCCGCCACCTGCGCGCGGCTGTCGCCCGGGTGAGCGACGTGCTGTGGGAAGCCGAAGTCGCGTCCAGGTGAGCCAGCGGCGGCCGTCCGAGTCTGGAGACCCCCATGGCTGGGTTCTCCGTGCCTGCCGGTCGGGCCGTCAGCCGAGGTTCGAGTCCGGGATCCAGTTGCCGTGGATGCCGGAGGGCACCCGGCGGGGCAGCTCGACGGCCGCGATGGTGTTCAGGTTCGAGGCGTCGATGACCAGTAGTTGGGAGGCATCGGCAGAGGTGTCACTGACCAGGGTGAGCAACCAGCCGTCGTCCTCGCGGGTGCCATCCCGACTGGGCACGAAGACGGCCTCACCGGGCATCCGCCGGTCGCCCATCCGGGCCACCGTCGTCCGGCCACTGCTGGCGTCCATCTTGACCACCGCGTACTCGTCCAGCCCGCCGCCGGGGAAGGCCATGGCGTAGCTGAACTGGTTGGGCCGGCCGAGGTAGTCCTCGTTGATGGTGGGGAACTCCGTTACCAGGTCGTCGACGACGACCTCGCCGGCCTTCCCGGTGCCAGGGTTGAGGACCCAGCGGGTCTGCACCGCGCCGCCGTTGGCCGTACCCAGGTGACCGGGGGCGCCGACGGTGAACTTGTCGGTGACTTCCCAGGCGCTGCGGTCGTACCGCGGACCCTCGACCACGATGCTGCCGTTCCCGTCCTCGTAGGCGTTGCCGACGTGCAGGAGGGCACCGGCCTCGACCTCGAACCAGCGGACCTCGGCGGGACCGGTGCGGGGCATGACGCCGAGGCGCGGGACATACGTGTCGCTCCACCCGAACGGCAGGCCGGGGTTCGTGTGGTCGAACACCAGTGACATGTCGAGCCACACGACGTAGTTGGTGGTCAGACCGAAGTCGTGCTGCAGCGTCGGCCCGGCGGCGGGCACGGGTACCGTGCGAACGATCTCCCCTGAGGAGTCGGCGACGTAGTAGGTGACGTGCGGCGGGTAGGGCGACCAGGAGAAGAAGTGCAGCTCGCCGGTGGCGGGGTCCTCCTTGGGATGGGCGGTCATCGAGGTCCGCAACGTGCCGCCGAAGTCGTAGGGCCCGACGGTGGCCAGCTCGGGTGTCATCTCGAACGGCAGATTCTGTTCCTGGAGGGCGAGGATCCTGCCGGCGTGCTCAATGATGTTGGTCCCCGCGACGCTCGCGGTCAGGTCCGTGCTGCCGTCGGCACGGCGGTAGGGGGCGCCGTCGAGCGCGGGGGTGCGGACCCAGGAGTTGCGGTACCACTCGGCCTGTCCGCCGCGCAGCCGAATGCCATGGATCATGCCCGAGCCGGAAAACCAGTTCGGGGGGACGACGCCGGGCAGCGGGTTGTGGCTGTTGCGGAAGTAGCGCCCATCGAGCTCGGTGGGCAGCGAACCGTGCACGGTCAGCGAGGTCGCGCTGATCTCGTCGACGACCGGGGCGAAGTGGGCCTGCAGGTACGGCTTCGGGGCATTGCCGACCGAGGCGGCTGAGGTGACAGACATGTGACGTCTCCTTTTGTGTGCGACAGGGGCATTCGGTCAGGGAGTCCGACGGCGGACCACGCGCCGGCGCAGCCCGGTGGCGCCGACGGCAGCGGCGAGCAGCGCGACGACCGCGGCGGTGAGCAGTGCGGCGCGGTACCCCGCGGCGAGTGCTTCGACGGCAGGCAGGGCTTGCGCGGCCGACGTACGCGCCTTCGCCACCGCGAGCATGGCGGCGAGACCGATCGCACCGCCCACCTGGCGCGTGGTGTTCACCAGGCCACCCGCGACGCCGACGTCGCCGGGGGCCACGCCCGTGGTAGCCGCGTCGGTGAGCAGTACGAAGGCCGCACCGATACCGAGGCCGATCAGGACTGTGGGCCCGAGTAGCGCCCGCAGGAAGGTTCCGTCGGTGCCGGCGGTACCCAGCCAGGCGAGTCCCACGGCGAGCAGCAGCAGCGCGCCGACAGTGGCCGCCGCCGCTCCGACGCGTGCGACGATCCGGGGCGTGAGCATGGCCGCGGCGATGTTTGCCAGCGCCAACGGAAGCTGGGTGACGCCGGACTCCAGCGGTGACCACCCCAACACCTGCTGCTGGTAGAGCGGCAGCACCACGAACAACCCGACCCAGACGGTGCCCAGCAACGCCATTGCCACGTTGGCCCGGCTGAGGTCGACGTTCGCGAACAGCCGCAGGGGCAGTAGGGGCTGTGCCTGCCTGCGCTCGACGACGACGAAAGCCAGGAGCGCCGCCACGGCGGCCGCCGTCACCAGCGCCGTGGTCACGGTCAGCCAGCCGTCTGCGCCGCCCTGCACCACCGCGTACGTCGCCAGTACCACGCCGGCGGTCACCAGCGCCGCACCGGCAACGTCGAGCGAGCGCCGGGTGCGACTCTCGCCTGCCGGCAGCACCCGGGCCGCGGGCAACAGCGCCGCCAGGGCGAGGGGGACGGCGGCCAGGAACACCCAACGCCAGCCCAGCGAGTCGGTCAGCACGCCGCCGAGCAGCACTCCCGCTGCGCCCCCGGCCGCGGACACCCCACCCCAGACGGCGACGGCGCGGCTGCGCTCCTCCGGGCCAGGATGCAGGCGGAGCAACAGCGCCAGCGCCGCGGGGGACAGGAGCGCGGCGCCGACGCCCTGCCCAGCCCGCGCCGGGAGCAAGACCTCCGCGGTGGGCGCAAGCCCCGCGGCCAGCGTGGCGACGAGGAAGACGCCGAGACCGATCGTGTACGTCCGTCGCTGCCCGAAGACGTCAGCCAGGCGCCCACCGAGCAGCAGCAGCGCGCCGAATGCCAGAACGTAAGCGTTGACGACCCAGGTCAGCGCCCCTGCGCTGAGGCTGAGGCCGGCGCGCACCGACGGTAGTGCGACGTTCACGATGGAGGTCGAGAGCAGCACCAGGAACTGCGCGGTGGCGAGGACCACGACGGCACGCGGATGCCGTGTGATGGCGGCCGGGTTTGCCGCCGAGACGGTGGACATCACTCACTCCTGCCCCTAGGTGTCGCAACCGTCCCGGGGGTGACGGCTCCGCTCGACAAGGAGTCTTCGGCTCAGCGGCGTCCACGTTCCACAGTTCGGCGCTGTCCACGTCCGTCCGACACCGTCCACCGATGTCCGAGAAACTGGCACCGGCGTGCACCCGTGCCGTAGCGGGGTGGGGCGGGCATCTCGACGCAGCCAATGCGTCGAGATGCCGTGCACGGCTACCCAGGAGCGCCCAGGCCCAGCACGCCTGTCAAGATGCCCGGCGCTCAGGCGAGGTGTCCGTCCGGACGGACCACTCCCGCTTCCACGGGAACACTCTTTCCAAGGCGCAGCCGCTCGAAGAGCGTGCTGCCGTCCGGAAATTCCAGGTTTGGCACCCGCCTGCCAGTCCGGTACGCGACATGGAGGCCGGACAGTCGCTCGGCCAGTTCGCGGGAGAGGTCCGGTGCGGTGGCGATCAGCCCGCTCAACACCGCTCGCAGGGCTTGGCCGTTGCGGGAGTAGGCGGTGATCAGCGCGGTCTGTGCCCGGGTGTGCTCCAGCAGATCAGCTCCCACCGGGTGCCGCTCCTCGTGGTAGGTATCCAGCAGAGTTTCGTCAGCGCGTCCAGTGGCGACAGCGGCCAGTTTCCAGCCGAGGTTGTGCGCGTCCTGGAGGCCGACGTTCATCCCGACACCTCCGGTCGGGAAGTGCATGTGCGCGGCGTCTCCGGCGAGCAGCACGTTTGCGCTGCGGTAGGTGGTCGCCTGCCGGGTCGCATCGCCGAATCGCGACAGCCAGATCGGGTCGCGCATTCCGAAGTCGGTGCCCGCGATCTTCCAGACGGTCGCCCGGAGTTCCGCAAGGGTGAGTTCACCGGGCCATCGCGGCTGGTTGGTGGCCGGATCTCCGCCGACAAGCCGGTGGATCCCGCCGGGCAGCGGGACGATCATGAGACTGCCCGTCTCGCCTGCCGTGCTCGCGATACCGCGGGTGGGCGGGGCGTCAAGCACCACGTCGCCGAGCCATCCCCACGTGGTGGCATCCGTGCCGGGGAATTCGATGCCCGCGCTCGTCCGGACCGTGCTGTGGACACCGTCGCAACCGACCACGTACCGTGCCTCAACCTCGCTCCCGTTGGCGAGTTCGACGCCGGCGCTGCTGATGCCGGCGACCTCGCAGCCCCTGCGGATGGTCGCGCCAAGTGCCTCGGCCCGGGCTTCGAGCAGCTCTTCGGTGCGCGCCTGTAGCAGCGCCAGCGTGAACGGGTAAGGGGTGTCCAGGACCGAGAAGTCCAGCCGGTCCGGAAGGCCGGCGAAGTGGCCGTTCGGGATGCGCAGGCCCTCCGCCAGGAACGCCTCGGCGACGCCGCGGCAGTCGAAGATCTCGAGCGTGCGGGGATGGATAGTCAGTGCCTTCGAGTGGGGGTCACGCTCCGGCCGGGCTTCCAGGACGGTGACCGAGGCCCCGCCCAAGCGCAACTCAGCGGCGAGCCACAGGCCGGTCGGTCCGGCACCGACGACGACGACATCTTCCACGGAACCTCCTTGGTCACTGACCAATAAGCGGGTGTCCAGTAGACTGGGTCAGTGACCAAGAGTCAAACGGATGTCGTGCGGGCCGCGCTCGACATCCTCGACGAACGGGGAGCCGCCGCCGTCTCGATGCGGACGATCGCTGAGCGGCTGGGCGTACGCATGAACACCGTCTTGTGGCATGCCAAGAGCAAGGCACGCCTTCTGGAGTTGATGGCCGACGCGATCGTCGCCGGAGCATCCCTCGACGATCTGCCGGCGCACTGGCAGGAGCGCGCCGTCGAGCTGATCTGTCGCTACCGGGCTGCCCTGCTGGCCCACCGCGACGGCGCGGCCGTCGTCACCGGCACCTACGCGGCAGAACCGGCCACGTTGGACTTCGCCGAAGCCTTGGTCACGGCGATGCTTGATGGTGGACATTCCGACCAGCAGGCGGCCTGGGCCTGCTGGAGTCTCATCTACTTCACGCTCGGACTCACCCAGGAGGAGCAGGCATTGTCCAACCGCTCCACCATCGAGCTCGACGTCGGCCGACGCCCCGCGCTCAAGCGCGTGATGCCAGCCTTGGTCGACGCGTCCTTCGAGCAGCGATTCGAGTTCGGCGTCGCCAAGTTCCTCCGGTAACGGCCCTGAGCCCGACCGGCGCCGGACGGGTGCTACCGCCGCTCGTCAGCGACGGCCGGTACGAGTCTCGGGGGACGTGCCGCCGTAGGTGGACAGATCGACGCTGATCAGGGCTGGGTGGCTGGGACTTCGCTGCCGGCGGGCTGACCGTGTGGGCCACCGTGGGCATCGGGGATCGCTCGGCGGCCACGTCCAGGGGTCGGCCGGGGCGGTGGTGGCGCCGTCGAGGCGCGGACGACGAGTTCGACCGGTTGGTCGGCCGCCGGCGCAAGCTCGACGTCCGGCTTCTCGATGACCTGTACCAGCAGCGCGAGGCCCTGCCGCGTCACCTCCTCGAACGGCTGCCGCACGGTGGTGAGCGGGGGAGTGACGTAGGCGGCGACCGGGATGTCGTCGAACCCGACGACGCTGATGTCCTCGGGCACGCGGCGCCCGGCCTCGATCTGCGCGCGGATGAGACCGATCGCCATGTCGTCGTTCGCGGCGAACACCGCGGTCACGGTGCTGTCGCCGGCCAGTTCCCGGCCCGCCGCGTAGCCGGACGCGGCCGACCAGTCGCCCTCGACGACCGGCGGCTCGTCCGCGCCGTGAGCTCGCAGCGCCTCGCGCCAGCCGGCGAGACGGTCCCGTGCCGAATACCACCGCTGCGGGCCGGCCAGGTGATGGACGGTCGCATGCCCCAACTCCAGCAGGTGCTCGGTCGCGGCCCGCGCGAGCCGGCCCGCGCCGACCCTGGCGGTCACCACCTGCGGCGCGGTGAAGGTGGGCGGAGCGCCGAGGACCAGGACCGGTACATCCACGCTGATGAGGCCGACGCCCTCGTCGATCGGCTCGGAAATGACGACGCCGTCCACGCCCTGGTCCAGCAGCGACGCCAGGGCGCTCGCGATGCCGCTCGGGTCGCCCTCGATCGTGGTGGCCACCTGCAGCGTGTAGTCCGCCTTCCGAACCGCCCGCTCGATGCCCATGAGCCACGACGCCGGCCCGTACAAGGCGCTGCCGAGCGTCACCACGCCGATCGACCGGGTCCGCCCGGAGGCCAGTGCCCGGGCCGCCTGGTTGCGCCGGTAGCCGAGCTCCGCGGCGGCGTCCAGGACCCGCCGGCGCACGTCGGTCGAGACGTACGGCTCGTCGTTGAGGACCCTGGACACCGTCTTCTGGGAGACGCCGGCCAGCCGCGCGACATCTACGCTGCGCGGCGTCGGAGGGCTTCCACCCGGCCTCGCCAGTCGCGTCATGGCACCTCCCACCGCCGGCCATCGTCCTGTATGATTGCGCAGTCATGTCTACGCAGTCAGACACTCACCGTTAAGAGCCCGCAACCCGCCCGTGACGCTGGCGAAGCACGTTTCCCTGCCAGCACCCTAACTCCAGTTTCGAGCCGAACAAGTCAGGCCGGGCCGCCCGTCGACTTCGCCGAAGACCGCATGCTGCTGTCCACGCCTTCAGCGTGTGACGCGGCCGGGCGTCGCAGCGGCGAATCGGTTCGCTAATTGATCGGCGCCGCGTCCGTGAGCCAGTGACGCGGGACGCCTGAGCGCGATGCCCAAGCACTCCGGGAGGGTCGTACTGGCGACGGCCACTCGAAGCCTGCTTTGCGTCAGGAGCAGGAAGTAACCGTCTGGAAACCTTGACTTTACATTCAATATGCCCATTAATGCATATATATGTATCGGGGCCGCAGTCACCCTTCTCCCGGGTGGTCGGCGACGCCAGCAAATTTGTCGAATCGGTTCGACGGCTGCCTTGAGGCTGCGCTGAACCGGTGTTGCGGAGCTGGCGGATGAGTCACAGGAGGTTGGCATGCATCGTTCGAACGCCCGCCGGCGCGGCTGGTTGCCGGCAGCGGCTGGAGGACTGGCCGTAGCCGTGGTCGCCGCTAGCGTGGCTCTGGCGATCAACGGGTCGGCCCTGGCCGCGCCGGTCACGACGCAGCGTGTCGCGGCCGCCGGTGTCGATGGTGTGGCGGCCGGTAACGCCGCGATCACCTCGGTCGACCTGGGCGGGACGTGGACCTTCACGCCCGCGGGCCGGGCGGCGACCACGATCGCGGTACCCGGTGGCGGCTGGTACAAGCAGGGATTCACCACCGTGAACGAGGCGGTGTACTCGCGCAGCATCACCGTGCCGGACTCGGGGCAGCCGCAGTCGACCTGGATCGAGTTCGGTGCCGTCAACCACCAGGCGACACTGTCGGTCGACGGCCGCGTGGTCGCCACCCAGACGACGGCGTTCACCCCGTCGAACTTCGACATCAGTGCCTACGCGGCGCCCGGCACCACCCACACGATCACGGTGAACGTGAAGGGCCGCGGCGCGTTGAAGGCATCCAACGGCCGGTACCTGGTGCCCGACGCCGCCACGTGGTCCGAGGCTGTCCCGCAGGGGATCTTCGGTTCCGCGTTCCTGCGGGTGTACCCGGCGGTGTACGTCAGCGACACATTCGTGCGTACGTCGGTGGCGAACAAGACGCTGACCTACGACGTGACGGTGCGGAACACGTCGGCCAGTTCCCGGTCGGTGACGTTGACCGGGTCGCTGTCGTCCCACAACGGAACGGCTTTCAGCTACCCGGCACTGCCCAGCCGTACGGTCACCGTGGCGGCCCGCTCGACCGCGACCGTGACTGTGGGGCCGGTCGCGTGGAACCTCGACAGCACCTCGTACTGGTGGCCCAATGTGCCGTACCGGTCGGGGTACCGGGCGCAGTTGCACGGGCTGGCGGTGCACGCCGTCACCGACGACGGCCGGACGAGCGACGCCGAGTACCGGTTCGGGTTCCGGGAGGCCACCCAGAACGGTGACTACTACTACCTCAACGGTGTGCGCGTGAACTTCCGCGGCGACAACCTCCAGGGTGCCGACTATGACCGGATCAACAACGGCGGCAAGGGCGACGCGTACCACACGCTGCCCGGCTTCCTGCCCCCGTCGTCAGGCAACGGCGGCTGGCCGCAGGCGGTGGACAACTACCAGCGGCTGAACTACAACGTGGTGCGCATCCACCAGGAGCCCGGCAGCCCGTACATGTTGGATGTCGCCGACGAGATGGGCCTGATGATCATCGACGAGGTCGCGATCCGCGGTTCCCAGTCCTCGCAGGAGTGGCAGAACTCCGTCGGGCGCGAAAACATGATCAATCACGCCCGTGCGCTGGTCCTGCGCGACCGCAACCACCCCGCGATCATCCGCTGGAGTCAGAACAACGAGCCGAACCAGAGCGGCCAGGATTCCGAACAGTTCGAGAAGGACCTCTACGCGGCGATGAACGGCGCCGACGGCACCCGGCCGATCATTGTCGAGGTGGGCGTCGGCAACAATGTCAGCCTGTATCCCGGGATGACGTACGCCAACTTCGCGGTGATCCCGCACTACGTCGACGGCTTCGGCAGGTACGGGGAGGGCCTGGTCACCGTGAACGGGCGGCCCGACGGCGAGGGCGAGTTCATCTGGCCGGCATGCAACAACAAGCAGGGCTTCGAGTGGTTCGCCACCGCGACTGCCGCCAAGCGCGGCAAGGGCGCCACCGACCTGCGTCCGTACACGCTGCTGTCCGCCTGGGCCAGCGTCGTGCCCGGCGTGCGGTCCACCGACTTCACCCCGGAGGAGGGCGGTCACCCGATATACGGAGTGGACAACCTGCCCGATCCGTGGAGCAACCCGCAGATCCAGCGCGTGCAGGCGGCGTTCAACCCGGTGGCCGCGATCGACCTCCCCTACTGGTCCGCCTCCGGCAATTCGGACTCGAACGGCAACTTCCCGCTGGCGCAGGCGGTGCCCACCTACGCCCGGAACGCCACGGTGACCCGCAACATCACCGTGTTCAACGACGACCTCACCAACACCTCGGTGGGCTTGACCTGGACCGCCCGGCTCGACAGTCCCACCGGCGCGGTCGTCGCGTCCGGCAGCACCAACCTGACCGTCCCACTCGGCTCACGGGTCACCCAACCGGTGTCCTTCACTGCCCCCGCCACCGGCAGCCGCGTGTACCTGCAACTGTCGACCGCCAAGTCCGGCAGCACCGTCTTCACCGACTCGGTCGAGTACTTCAACCTCGGTGGAAGCGGTGGAACCGGACCCACACCCGGCACCTACCGCATCGTCAACCGCAACAGCGGCAAACCCCTCGCCATCGCCGGCAACTCCACCGCCGACGGCGCCAAGGCGGTCCAGCAGAGCGGCACCCCCACCTGGACGATCAGCACCACCCAGGACGCCTACACCCTGCGCTACACCGCCTCCGGAAAGATGCTCGACGTCAACGCCGGCAGCACTGCGCAGGGCCTGCAACTGCAGCAGTGGTCGGCCAACGGCGGCACCAACCAGATGTGGTACCTGCGGCCCACCAGTGACGGCTACTACACCATCGTCAGCAGAAGCAGCGGACTGGCAGCCGATGTCTCCGCCGCCTCGACCAGCGACGGGGCGCAGGTCGTGCAGTGGACCGCCAACGGCGGGACCAACCAGCAGTGGCAGTTCGTAGCCTCCTGACCAGTGGCAGAGGTGAGTGCCAAGTTCGGCCGCCGGTAACGGGCTGCCGACTGTCGCGCCGACTCGGGGGCACGGTCTGTGCCTTCGAGTCGGCGCGATCCCCTCGTGGTGGGACACGAGCTACCGATCCGGACAGACGCGGGCCCGGTCCGCTCGCTACCCGTACGAGAGCCAGGCCCGGGCGCCGCGGCTGAGTGCCCACGGTGCGCGCTGAGATCGCTTTCAGCGCGCACCGTCTGCGCTTCCTGGTGGTATGTCAGCCGCAGGCCCGGCTGGCGGTAGACCTCGGCTTTGTCGGCGGGGTCCGCGTCGCGGAGTACGGTGACGATGTTCCCGACGGCCTCGACCAACGTGGTGATCCCTGTCCGGGTCATCCAGCGTGGTGCGGCGGAGTTCCCTGCGTGCAGGTCCGTTTCGGCTCGGGTCCGTTCGGCCTGTGTCTGCACTGTCCAATCCAGTGACGACCGAGGGGCGGCTCCGGCGTTATGCTGCGGCGGTGCGCCCTGTGATGATCGCCGGCGTCGCTCTCCCACCGGTAGGATGGATCAGCCAAGTCGCTGGAGTCGGGTGGTTGGTCACTCACCCAGTTGAGTCGTCGGCGACGGTTCTGGACGCCGACCTTGGCGTCGTCAAGCGATTCGATGTGCCAGTGAAAGCGCAGAGGTTCAAGGCTAGTGTGAACCAGCGGCACCTGGCGGCAGTGACCCTCGACGAAATCGTGGTCTGCGACCGGCTCGGCCAGGTGCAGTGGCGCCGCGAACATGCGATCCCGCGCGCCGGTCTGCCTTGCGTGCCGAACTGCCATCTCGACGCCCAAGGGGTTCTGTGGGCGTACCTTCCCGCCGGGGACGAGTTGGTCGCCTACGACGCGGCGACCGGTGCGGAGCTTGACCGCGTCCGGCTGGATTCCTCGGTGGGCGCGGCCTACTTCTTCCCTCACCCGGACGGAAAACGGCTCGGGCTGCACGTCGCCATGGGCCAGGACACTCCACTGAGTCACCTGGCCCGGCTCGCCGACGGACGGATCCAGGGTCGCAATCTTCCCGGCGGATTCCTCAACGGCTTCACCTCCACCGGCGATCGGTACCTCGCACTACCTCACGGCGACGTACCGGAGATCGCCATCCGTGACGTGTACACCGGCGCGATCGTCGTCGCCTGCGGCTCCACGGAACTCCCGGACTACACCGGCGACAGCGATTACAGCCTCATGGAGGCAGCGGCACTGGTCAGCGACGACTTCGTCCTCGTGGCCGTCAACACCGACGACGGGGATTTCGAGAACCATTTACTGCTCTCTACCCGCAGTCTGCGTTGGCAGGCTGACGTCGACTACGGCCTCGAGATGACTCAGAACGCCATTGCGGCTACCGACGGCCAAGGTCGTTGGCTCACCAAAGGGCCGGACGCGACCGTGCGCCTGTGGCAACTCCCTGACCGCATCACCGACGAACTCCCCGGACAACTCGACCTCTGGTGAAACCCATGCCGTCAGCCCGAGCAGTCGGTCCTCCGGATCTGCCGCAGAGCACGCGCGGCGGCGGGCCACGGGTGGGTCACACAGCGTGATGCTGCGTGACCGGCGCAGACGTTGTCCAGTCGTGCCGAAACGAGTGCGTGTCACCGAACGATCACTCTGGGCGGGCCTCGTGGTCGAGGTTGAGCCAGAAGCGCAGGCTCGGGCTCATGCCATCAATCGAGGCAGTGACCCGTGCATTACTGTCTGCGTTCGGCTACCCAGTGGGCGAGGCCGCCGCCCGGGACAGCGACGAAGCGGAACCCCTGGATTCCCGGCGGCGGCATAGTCGTGACTGTGAACGCCTCGTACTGATCGTCCGGCTCGACGACGAGGACTGCGTCGTCGGCGAAGGTCAGAGTCAACCGACCGTCCTTGCGAATCGTGGCTGCGGTGATTTGCGCTTGGTGCCGGTCGAGCAACGGTGCCAGACCTGTCGACGTCGAAGGGTCGAACCGGCTTTCGGCGCCGGGTGCGCCGTAGGAGAACTCAGTTTCGATGCGGATCTCGATCCACGACTCGACTATGAGGGTGAATGCAAAGTCGATCCGCAGCTGCGTCACGACGCCGTCGCCGACCGGTAGCAGCCACTTACCGCTTTGCTCGATCAGCCCGGTGGGGCTTACGCGCTCGGCCATGGACCCATACTTCCCTGGAGCCTTTAGGTCGTCGAGGGCCTCGCCGTGGCACCACAGTTGCGGGAACTCCTGGTCGCCGCGCTGCACCTGCCCGTCGACGCGCTCGTACCCTTCGTTGATCACCCGACACTCGAACGCGCAGAGATCGTGCTGGGCAGCCAACAGCGCGACCGCGACGCCGACAGCCTTCTGCGGCTGCGACCACCAGGACCTGATGGGGCGCGCGCCCGCGCAACCCGCCAACAGATGGTGGACAGCCGCAGCCGCAGCCGCAGCCGCAGACACAGCCGACGGGCGGCGTTTAGTTCACGGGGAACAACCGACCTGCCTCCGCGCCCTCGGCGTTGACGAGCACCAGGACCTGACCGTCGAAACCTGCTCGTCTGGCCGTACCGAGCCATCCTCCGACCGACACACTGTCGGCGCAAAACGCCAGTGTGGTTCCTCTTTCGGTCGTGAGTAGTGTGCCGCTGGCGGCGGTGATCCACCGGCCGCTCTCGTCGTTGCAGCCGTCGGATCCGCGCCATTCACCGTCGGCCGTGAACTGCACGTATGCGGCCTTGTGCCCGGTACGCGGTACCCACCGACCTACCAGCCGGCTCCGGTCCACCGGAACCAGCGTCGCCGGTAGTGCGACCGCTGGTCTCAGGGCCCGGCGGGCCTCGTCGGTGATCACTGGCGGTTCCAGTGCGTCGTCGGCCATGTCGGGTTCGGGGGTTGGTGTCGCCCCGGGGATCAGCCGGGCGACCGGCTGCGCTCGTGCGTCCAGCAGTACGGGTAGTCCGGTGCCGTCGAATTGGAAGGCGGTGACGCGGCGCAGCCATTCGGGTGTTTCTTGACTGGCCTTCGCGCAACCGGGGATGCCTTCGACCGCGGCCGTGGAAGCCGAGAAGATGTCTGCGAGGAAGGTACCGTCGCTGCTCGCCCGCCAGGATCCGCCCAGACTGCCGCAGCGGCTGCCTACCAGGTACAGATCACCGCCTGCGAGGCGCAGGATCGTGCCCGCGCCGGGGTCGGCAACGTCGCCGATCGTCCAAGAGCCGATCAGTGACTCTGGCGCCAACGGCAGCACAGGCCCGCTAGTTCCCGAGATCGGCTGCGGGTTCGCGCGCTCCGGGAGGCTCTGCCTGCTGCATCCGGCGAGCAGCGCACCCATCACCACTAGCGTCGCGAGGTAACCCTGTCGCATCACCTCGGCTCCTCCGGTCGGGCGTCGGCCCCCCGTAGCTGGTTACCGAACCACCTGCCCTACTAACGGCCGTAACGGACATCGGGTGCGCCCGGAGTTGTTTCGATGTGTGCGGGGTTCAGTAACAGGTTGAGAGCCGTCTGGGCACCTCGGTGATGGTGGTTGTCGCGGTCGCGCCAACCGATGGCTGTCCACGCCGGGTCGGGTTGCTGTTCGACGCAGTCCACCCAGCGGCTGGGGATGGTCAGCGCGTCGTCGACGGGGACGGCGGTGCTCTGGGCGTATCTACCGAAGGTGAGCTGTTCGACCCACGCGCGGGGAAGCCGTGGAGGTGTGCACCAGGCCACGAGTCGTTGGTAGGGGGCGTGCGGCGGGTAGCCAGCCATGCCGTCGGCGACGTGGCAGGTGATCGTGGTGACCCCGCGTTGGTGATGCAGCCGGTTCGCCCAGCCGACCAGGTGATCGCTGATGTCGATGCTGGTTATGTGTCCGCTGGTCCCGGCGTGCGCGGCGAGTACCGCGCCGGACTATCCCGTGCCGGTGCCGATTTCAAGTACGCGCGACCCGTCGCCCACGTCGAGAGCCTTCACGTCGCGGTGGATGGCTTGCGCGGCGGACCGGTGCAGGGTTTCACCGCGGTGCTCGTTCTGGACGTAGTAGAGCTCGAGCGCGGCGCTGAGCGCTGGATCAGGGACGGTCACCGGACTCCTTCCGCGACGTGTGGCGGCTTGCCTTCAGTACGTTGTGATGACCGATGCTGCTCGCGGTTCAGGGCCGGGGTGAGGTCTGGGCCCTGGGCTGGTGGGCGGCCACTCGGTGGTTGGTGCCGCGTCTGCGGCCAACTGTCGCGGAAACGGCTCGGCGGTGGGCTGGCTGTGGACGGTGGCCGCTGTTCGTCCATCCACCTGCGCCAGCACCTCAGCGCCGTGAGCGTCGGTGCTGTCTGTTCCCTCGCGCGGTGGGAACCGCTGATTGCAACCGCGTGGGCACCCAGGAAAGACACCAGAGCGGGTGCTGGTGCGACGCGGCGGCGTCGACCGCGGCCATGTGCACGCCCGACGTCGACCCGCGCAGGCAGTCAAAGCCGTCCGTTGTTCACGAGTGCCAGCGCCAGGTCGTACGCCTCGACGAACTTGCCGTGCGCCACCCAACTCTTGGTCCGCATGTGCCGGGGCCAGTCCTCCCGGCGGTCGAGCAGGCGCGCCAGCGGGATGTGATAGGGCCGCTCCACGCAGTGCAGCCCGTCGGCGGAGATGACCCACTGGTCGTTGGGCATCTCGACGACCGGCCCCAGTTCCACCGGAAGCCGGCCGGTCTGTGCGGCGGCCGCCGTTCGCAGCGTGTCCACCAGGGCGCCGGCCCACCCGCCGAGCAACGCGTCGGCATCCACCATCAGGGCCGCAGCGATACGGCCTGCCAGGTCCGCCTCGTTCTCGCCAGCACGCCAGTCGAGTGTGTCGATCGGTTGACCGTCGGCCCGTTCCAGCCGCACCGGCAGGCTGGCCGCCTCGGCCGGGGATCGGGGCGCCTGGACCCGCAGCCGCGCGCCGGACGCCCGCACCTTCACTCGTACCCCGCGCGGCGCGATAGCCGAGACGGAATCGGCCTCGGCAAGTATCCGGGCCACGGCGCGCTGGGTCGGCGACTGGTCGGCGGCGGCGAACGCCTCGTCCCGGCGCTCGCCGAGTCGCTCGATGTCGTCCCGGCTGGTCGCGCTCAACGCGTCGATCATCGCGGCCGTGGCCGAGACCTCGGTGCGCACCTGCGCCAGGTCGCTGGAGATCGATCGGGTCTGCTCCTCGGTACGGCGCATCCGCGCCTCCAACATCCGGCCGAGGAACAGCAGCGGCATCAGCATCACCAGTGCCGAACCGAACTGCTGGAGCAGGCCGGGCACGTAGGACCGGCCTGCGATCAGCCAACCGGCCACCACCATCCCGGCGCCGACAAGTGTCGCCAGGATCGGCAGGGTGATGTTGGGGTCTCGGGCGAGACGCCAGAACCTGACCAGCATGTGCCTCATTCCCCCCGGTGGCGGTGCTCGGTTATCGTCGGGAAGGGACCGGTGACGGTCCAGTGCTCCGGACCGCAGGTTGGTTCCATCATCCCTGGGCGGTGCCCATGCGCGCGACCGAGACCAAAGTGGTCGGTGTGCCGGTGGCCTACGGGCTGGAGACCTTCCGCAACCGGGTCGACGAGCTCGAGCACATCGTCGAGGCGCTGGTGCGGCCCGACACCCGCGTCGTGACTGTCGTCGGCCGGCGCGGCATCGGCAAGAGCGCCCTCGCCGCCAAGGCCGCCGAGCGGCTGATGACGGCCGCCGACGGACATCGTCCGGGCGGCATCGTCAACGTCAGCTCCCGCACCTCCGGGATCAGCCTGGAGCGGATCTTCCTCGACGCCGCCCACCTGCTCGGTCCTGCCGAGGAGGAGCGCCTGCTCCAGGTCTGGTCCAGCGGCCGTTCGGCGGCCGACAAGGTACTCGAACTCTTCAGCGCGCTGGCCCCGCTGCGCTGCCTGATCGTCGTCGACAACCTGGAGGACCACCTCACGGACGAGGGGGAGTTGACGGACGAGGACCTACGGCTCCTGCTCGACCTGGTCTTCCGGGCACCGCGCCCGCCACGCCTGCTGATCACCAGCCAGGTGCCGCCGGCCCTGCCTGCGGCGGTCCGCCGCTACGAGGCCCGCCTCCGGCTGGACCAGGGGCTCCCCACCGAGGAGGCGGTCGAGTTGCTGCGCGACCTCGACCGCTCCGGAACGACGGCGCTGGGCCATGCCAGCGGTGCCGAGCTCGCCGAGATGGTCCGCAAGGTGTACGGCATCCCCCGCGCGCTGGAACTGGTCTTCGCCGCGATGAGCGACGACTACCTGACCATGCCGTCGCTGGGCGAGATGCTGACGTCGTTCGGCAGCCGCGGCGACATCGTGGCCGGCCTGGCCCAGGACCGCTACCACCGCCTCGACGAGCGGGCCAGGATCGTGCTGGACGTGCTCGCGGTCTTTCACCGGCCGGCGTCGGTGGAGGCGGTCGCCTGGGTGCTCCGGCCGATCGCGCCGGCCGTCGACGCCGCTCCGGCCCTCGCCACGTTGGCGCGTACCCACATGGCGACGCTGGACCGGCAGTCCCGCACGTTCGTGCTGCACCCGCTCGACGCCGACCTGGCCTACGCCGGCCTGCCGGAGTCCGGCGCGCTCGGTCGGCGGTCGCTGGAGCGGCGTGTCGCGCAGTATTACCTGCACGAGGCGCCGGACGAGTCGCGGTGGGAGGTCGTCGACGATGTGTCGGCGTACCGCTGGGCGTTTCACCACTGGGTCAAGGCGTACGACTATGGCCTGGCCGCGCGGTTGCTGGAGCAGATCGGCGAGTTCATGGTCTGGCGCGGATCGACGGCCGCCGTGATCGAGATGCACGCCGAGGTCGACGGCCACCTTACCGATGACGACACCATCCTGGCGCACCTGCTCGGCTTCGGTTTCGCCCGCACGATCGGTGGCCCGGTGGCCGCCGCGGTGCCGTTGCTGGAGCGCGCCGAGGAACTGGCCCGCGCCGACGGGGACGAACGGAAGGTGGAGAACGCGCTGCGCCTGCTCTCCGGCGCGTACCGGCCTGCGGGTCGACTCCAGGACGCGATCACCAGCGGGCTGGCCGCCGCCGACCTGGCGCACCGGCTCGGCAACTACCACAACGAGAGCCACTCCCTGATCAACGTCAGCCTCGCCCACAGCTACCTGGGCAACATGGGCGACGGGCTGCGCACCGCCGAGCGGCTGCGTGAGCTCGGTGAGGCACACGACGACGACCTGCTGGTGGCGCGGGCGCGGGACGCGAAGAGCGCCGCCTACCTCGTCGGGCAACGGTGGGCGGACGCCCGGGACGAGGCGGCCGCCGCCATCGGCGCGTACGAGCGCAGTCGGGTCACCGAGGCAATCGGGTACGCCCGCAACGTGCTGGGCCTCGCGCAGCTCGGGCTCGGTGACACCGGGACGGCGACCGACACTTTCCAGCTTGGCCTGGCCGACGCCTTCACCTCCGAGCAGCCGAGGGTCGAGGGCTTCTGTCGGTACAACCTCGCCTGGGTCTACTGGTCGACGGGGCGACTCCAGGAGGCCACCGGCGAGGCACAGCTCAGCCGGCGCGCGTTCGAACGGGCCGGTAGCGCCGAAGAGCCGGCCGCCGCCGCGCTCGCGCTCGCCGCTGCCGCGATGCTGGCCGGCGACGTACCCGAGGCATCCGCGCGGCTGGCCGAGGCGACCCGGCATGTCGGCGCGAACCCGGATCTCTGCCCGGCGGCATGGCTCAGCGCCGAGGCGGAACGATTGACGAGAGCGGGTGCGGAATGAGTGGACCGGAGGAACTCGTGGGCGCGGCCCAGCTCGCCTACTTCCACGGTCGGGACCGGGATGCCGTCGCGTTGTGCGAACAGGCGCTCGACCTGCTCGACGCCGAACCGGTACGGCGACCGGAGCCCCGGGTCCGAGCGCTGCACGTGCTGCTCTCGGCCACCCAGCGCTGGTGGGGCGCCGAGGGGTCGCCGCAGCGGCCGACCGCCGAGTTGGTGGCGGCGGTGCTGGCCACCGCGGACGACAGCGGCGACCCGCTGCTGAAGTCGATGGCCCGCCACGCGCGGGGCGCGTACCTGATCGCCTCGAACAGCCTGCCCGAGGCGATCTCCGTGCTGGAGGAGGCGGTCCGGTACGCCCGGGTGAGCGGCGACCCGCTGGCACAGGTCGACGCCATCGCCGAGCTCGGCCACCATATGGCCGGCAGGGACCTACACCGCACGCTGGAGCTGCTCACCGAGGCGCACGCGCTTGTCGACGGGCTGGACAGTCGCGACATCGGGGTGCTGGTGCGATCGGGTCGGATTGCTGGCTTCCTCGGGGTCGGCCACTTCGACGCGGGGAACTTCGACGAGGGGGAGAGCTGGCTGCGCCGGGCGCTCGCCGACCTGGAGACCGCCGGCATCCTCGACCAGTTCCTCATGATGTCCAACTACCTCGGACAGCTCCTGGTGGCCGCGGGCCGCTTCGCGGAGGGGCGTGAGGTGCTCGGCCGGGCGATCGACCGTACGCCGCGGGAGTCGGACGCGAGCACTCACCTCGGCTACAACCTCGGCCTGCTCGGAAAGCTGGAGTTGGAGAGCGGCCGGCCGGCCGAGGCGGCCGGCCCGATCAACGAGGGGTGGCGGCACCTCCGCCAGACCCGGCACGCGAGCGTCCGCCCGATCCTGCGCAACTACCTCGCCGAGCTGCTCATCCACCCGGGCTACGAGCGGCGGGACCCGGCGGCCGCGGACCGGCTGCTCGTGGAGAACGAGGAGGACGCGCGTCGAACCGGCTTCCTGCGTAGCGAACTCAACGCGCTGATCCTGCACGCCCAGGTGCGGCTCGAACTCGGTGACCTCCCGGGTGCCGTCACACTGGCCGAGCAGGCGGCGACCCGGTTGGAGAAGGCGGGGGCTCTGCCGGCGCTGCGCAGCGAGGAGGTCCACCTGGTGCACCACGACGTGCTGCGGCGTGCCGGCAGGGACGCCGACGCGCAGCGGGCGCTCGCCCGGGCCCGGGACATCCTGCTGGCCAAGGCCGAGACGATGGCCGACCCCGAGCACCGCCGCGTCTTTCTGACCCGGGTGCCGGTGAGCGCCGCGATCCTGGCCGCGACGGACCGCTGGTCGTGACCCAGCCGGCGGCGCCCCGTGATCATCGTGGTCAGACGCCCTCGAGTCGACCGGACGACGGGCGCAGGTACACGAACCAGGTGATGACGAAGCAGATCGCGTAGAAGGCGATGAAGGCGATGTAGGCCGCATCCGCGGTCTGGTAGGTCAGGAACGACTGCCGGAAGGCAAGATTCACGAGGACTCCGCCGAACGCGCCGATGGCGCCGGCGACGCCGATGAGCGCGCCGGAGAGGCGCCGTGCCTCGTGCTCCGCCGCCCGGTCGTGCGGGTCGGCCGCGCCGGCGGCGGTCGGCCGCACACCGCACCTGGCCCGGAAGATCGCCGGGATCATCTTGTACGTCGAGCCGTTGCCGACGCCGCTGAACACGAACAGGGCGATGAAACCGACCAGGTACAACGGCAGCGAACGTTGCTGGGAGGCGAGCAGGACTATCGACGCGCCGGCCGCCATCGCCACGAAGTTCACGAAGGTGACCCGGGCCCCGCCGAGTCGGTCGGCCAGGACACCGCCCACGGGACGGATGAGTGAGCCGAGCAGCGGTCCGAGGAACGTCAGGTATGCCGCCTTCACCGGGGTGTCGAAGGTGTCGGCGAACTGCACCTGAAGCACCTGGCCGAAGGCGAACCCGAAGCCGATGAACGACCCGAACGTGCCGATGTAGAGCAGCGACATGATCCAGGTGTGCGGTTCGCGGGCGACGTCACGCATGGCCCGCTTCTCGTTGCGGGCGTGGCTGAGGTTGTCCATGAACATCGCGGATCCGAGTGCCGCCAGCACGATCGCCGGTAGGTAGATGCCCGCGACGATGCCGGGATTGCCCGCCCCCAGGACCGCCAGCACGAACAGGCCGACGAGCTGGACCGCGGCGACGCCGAGGTTGCCGCCGCCGGCGTTGATGCCGAGCGCCCAGCCCTTGAGCCGGTCCGGGTAGTAGGCGTTGATGTTCGCCATCGAGGAGGCGAAGTTCCCGCCGCCGACGCCGGCCAGCGCGGCGATGAGCAGCAGCGTCGAGTACGGGACGCCGGGCCGGATCAGGAGAGCGCCGAGCAGGCTCGGGATCAGCAGCAGTGACGCGCTGATGATCGTCCAGTTGCGGCCACCGAACCGGGCCACGGCAAGGGTGTACGGGATCCGCAGCACCGACCCGACCAGTGCGGGCACGGCGGTGAGCAGGAACTTTCCGGCCGGGTCGATGCCGTACTGCGGCCCGAGGAACAGCACCAGTACCGACCACATCGTCCAGATGGAGAAGCCGATGTGTTCGGAGAAGATGGAGAAGATCAGGTTGCGCCGGGCGATACGGGATCCGCGGCGCTCCCAGAAGATCGGGTCCTCGGGCCGCCAGTCCTCGATCCAGCGCCCGCGAAGGCTCAGGCTGCTCCGGTCCTGCTCGATGCTGCCGGGCACGGCCGTGGTCATGGTTCCTCCCAGGTGAGTCCTCGGTCCGCTCGACACCTTGACTGGTTCGCTCCTCAGGCCGGCGGCAGACCCACCACCAGGCGTCCGTCGGCGTCGGCACGGACCGGGTACACGGTGAGTGGGGACTGGCCGGTGGTGGAACAGCCGGTGGCCAACTCGAAGGCGTTCTGGTGCAGGGGGCAGACGACGACCTTCATGTCCACCAGGCCGTCCGCGAGCGGCCCGCCGGCGTGCGGGCAGATCGCCGACACCGCGCGCAGGCTGCCGTCACGCAGCCGGAAGACGGCGATCATGTCGTCCCCCACCGCGTAGGCACGCCCCTCCCCGTGGGGGATCTCGTCGACCGGCCCGAGCCGGTGTTCCACGGCGACGAGCCTGGCCATCACGCCCGCCTCGCGGCTGTCGGAGCGACGCCGTTGACCGGCACCTGGGGCAGGACCGCCAACGGCAGGGAGGTGCGGAATTGTCCTGGAGTGACCGGGTCGCGCCGCTCCAGCCACGGGTCGCGGTAGGCGGCCACGGAGGCGTCCATGGCCGCGTCGAGCCGCGCCGCGATGCCGTCGCCGTCGTCGACGACCACCGCCCGGATGTGGTCGATGCCGAGCCGGGGTACCCACGCGTACGTGCGCTCCAACCAGTTCGCGCTCTCCCGGTAGTACTGCAGGAACCGGCCGGTCAGCGTGATGACCTCGTCGGGCGAGTCGACGACGGCGAGCAGGTCCCCCTTGCGTACGTGGGCGCCGGCGGCCCCGCCGACGTAGATCTCCCACCTGCCGCCGTCGATGGCGACAACACCAAGATCCTTGACGTACGCCTCGGCGCAGTTACGGGGGCAGCCGGTGACGGCGAGCTTCATCTTGCCGGGGCCCTCGATACCCTTGAACCGGTCCTCGATGGCGATGCCGAGAGCGGTGGAGTCGCCGACGCCGAAGCGGCAGAAGTCGGAGCCGACGCAGGTCTTCACCGTCCGGAAGCTCTTGCCGTAGGCGTACCCGGAGGGCATGTCGAGGTCCGCCCACACCCCCGGCAGGTCTTCCTTGCGGATGCCGAGCAGGTCGAGGCGCTGGCCGCCGGTGATCTTGACCAGTGGTACGGAGTACTTCTCGGCCACCTCGGCGATCCGCTTGAGCTGCGCCGGTGTGGTCACGCCGCCCTTGATCTGGGGGACGACCGAGAAGGTGCCGTCGCGCTGGATGTTGGCATGCACCCGATCGTTGATGAAGCGGGCGTCGCGTTCGTCGACGTACTCGTCGCCCCACATCATCTTCAACAGCGAGGCCAGGCCCATCTTGCTCTTCGCGTCCTCCGCGCCGCCGGGCACGAGGGTGGCGAACACCGCGGAGACGGATTTCAGGCCGTGTTCGCGGATCACCGCCATCAGCTCCGCCTTCGGCATCGGCACACCGGGGACGTACCAGCTCGCGGCCGGGTCGTCCTCGACCTTGCCGTCAGCGGCCCACTCGACGATCTGGGCGACCAGGCCCTTGCACGACCCGCAGCCCTTGCCGGCCCGGGTGGCGTCCATGACACCGGTGAGGGTCTTCACGCCGCCCTGCACGGTGCCGACCAGCGCCCGCTTGGTGACGCCGTTGCAGTTGCACACCTGCACGTCGTCACCGAGCTCCGCGGCACTTTCGCCGGCCGACGGTGCGCCGAGGTCGAACAACATCTCGACCCGCTCCTGCGGGAGGGCGAGCCCACGGTCGAAGGCCTGCACGAGGAACGCGACCTTCCGCACGTCGCCGAGGAGGGTCGCGCCGACGAGCCGGTCGTCGCGGATGATGATGCTCTTGTAGACGCCCTTGCGCGGCTCGGCGAAGACGATCGTCTCGTCGTCGTCGCGTTCCGCCTCCCTCAGGCCCATCGACGCGACGTCCACGCCCGCCACCTTGAGCTTCGTGGCCAGTCGGGAGCCGTGGTACGCCGCGTTCGGGTTCGTCCCGGTGATGTGGTCGGCGAGCACCCGAGCCTGCTCCCACAGTGGAGCCACCAGGCCGTACGTCTGGCCGCGGTGCTGGGCGCACTCGCCGACGGAGTAGATGTCGACCTCGTCCTGCACGCGCATCTGGTCGTCCACGACGATGCCCCGCTCCACCGGCAGCCCGCTTGTCGCGGCCATCTCGGCGTTCGCCCGGATGCCGGCGGCCACGACGACGACGTCGCAGGCGATGGTCCGGCCGTCCTTGAGTTTGACCCCGGTCACGGCGTGCTTGCCGAGCACCTCGGTGGTGTGCGCGCCGAGGACGACCTCGATGCCGAGTCGCTCGATGCTGCGCCGCAGGATGGCGCCCGCCTGGGCGTCCAACTGGGCGTTCATCAGATGGCCGGCGGCGTGCACCAGGGTCACGTGGGGCAGGTGATTCTGCAGGCCACGCGCGGCCTCCAGACCGAGCAGGCCGCCGCCGATCACCACCGCGCGCTCGTGCTCGCGGGCGTACCGGACCATGTTGCGGGTGTCGTCGATGGTGCGGAACGCGAACACGCCCTGGTGGTAGCCGCGCCCAGGGCGGTGGATGCCGGGAATGGGCGGGACGAACGCCCGGCTGCCAGTGGCGATGATCAACTTGTCGTACGGCGTCTCGGTGCCGTCGTCCGCGTAGACCCGCCGGGCGAACCTGTCGATGCGGGTGACCCGGGTGCCGGCGTGCAGGGTGATGCCGTTCTCGGCGTACCAGGACATGTCGTTGAGGAAGATGCCCGCCTCGTCGTCGGCCCCGGCAAGCACGTTGGAGAGCAGGATGCGGTTGTAGTTGCCGTACGGCTCCTCGCCGAACATCGTGATGGCGAACTGGTCGCCCCCGCCGCGTTCGAGGATCTCCTCGACCGTGCGGGCGCCGGCCATCCCGTTGCCCACCACGACGAGGCGTCGGCGCTTGTCGACGCCGCCCATCAGACCTCGACCAGACCCAGGTCGACGATCACGGTGCCGGACACCCCGGCGGGCGCCGCCACGTGCACCTCGATACTGGTGCCGGCGTCGAGGTCCTCCACCACCCGCAGCGGCACGTGGACGTCGGACCTGGCGCCGATCGGGAAGTACCGCATCGGCTGGCCGTCGCGCACGAGCAGGACACAGATCAGCTCACCACTGGCATTGCCGCCGCGGAAGTAGACCGGCTGGGCCACGACGCCGCCCGGCACCACGTAGCTGAGCGTGCCGTCGACGAGGCCGGGCCGGTCGAGGCCCTTGCCCTCGAAGCTGTAGACGCCTTGCAGGAAACGGGGAGTGGTGTGCACAGCAGAGCCCCCTTGATCATTGAGACGCTGGGTTTGGCGGTCGGGTGGTCAGCAGGTCGGTGTCGTCCGGGCCGCCCGCGCGCACGATCGACACCGCGCAGGCCTTGAAGGCCGGCATCCGCGAATGGCGGTCCAGCGCCGGGTCGGTGAGCGCGTTCACGGCGGAGCTGCCGCCCCAGTGGAACGGTGCGAAAATAGTGTCGCGGCGGATGCGGTCGGTGAGGCGCGCCCGGAAGAAGGCCCGCCCGCGTCGGCTGCGCAGTTCCACCACGTCGTTGTCGGCGATGCCGTGCCGCCGGGCGAGGTCCGGGTGCAGCTCCGCCCGGGCGTCGGGCAACGCCATGGTCAGGGCACCGACCCGGCGGGTCTGGTTGCCGCTCTGGTACTGCTGCATGTTGCGGCCGGTGGTCAGCACGTACGGGTAGTCGGCATCGGGCAGTTCCGCCGGATCGCGGTGCTCCACCCGGAAGAACCGCGCCCGGCCGTCGGCGGTCGGGAACCTGTCGGTGAACAGCCGCGGCGTACCCGGATGGTCCTCGCTCGGACATGGCCAGAACACCCCCTGCTCAGCCTCGATGCGCTCATAGGTGATTCCGGCGTAGTCGGCTGTCCCGCCGGCACTGGCTCGGCGCAACTCGTCGAAGACCCGGCGCGGATCGTCGTCGAAGTAGCGGCCGCGGCCGAGCCGGCCGGCGAGGTCGGCGAGCATCCGCAGGTCGGTGCGGACCTGCGGCGGCGGTGACATGGCCCGCCTGCGGCGGATGACGCGCCCCTCCAGATTCGTCATCGTGCCGTCCTCCTCCGCCCACTGAGCCGTCGGCAGCACCACGTCGGCCACGGCTGCGGTCTCGGAGAGGAAGATGTCGGAGACGACGAGCAGGTCCAGCGCCCGCAGCCGGTCCATCACCCGGTTGGCGTGCGGCGCCGAGACGGCGATGTTGCTGGCGAGCACGAGCAGCACGCGTACTCCGTCGTCGGTCCCGAGCCGGTCGAGCATCTCCCAGGCCGACCGGCCCGGCCGGGGCAGCTCGTCCGGGTCGATGCCCCAGACGGCCGCGACGTGTGCGCGCGCCGCAGGGTCGTCCAAGCGCCGGTAGCCGGGCAGTTGGTCGGCCTTCTGTCCGTGCTCGCGGCCACCCTGCCCGTTGCCCTGGCCGGTGATCGTGCCGTAGCCGGAGAAGGGCCGCCCGGGCAGGCCCAGGGCGAGGGCCAGATTGAGGTACGCCTGCGCCGTGTCGGTGCCGTTGCTGTGTTGCTCGGCACCGCGAGCGGTGAGCACCATCGCCGACGTGGCGCCCGCCAGCAGCCGTACCGTCTCCCGCAGGTCCCGTTCCGGTACACCGGTCATCCGCTCCACCCGGTCCGGCCAGTACGCCGCGACGGTGGCCCGGACCGCCTCGAAGCCGCTCGTGCGGTCGCGCACGTACGTCTCGTCGACCAGACCCTCGCGAATCGCGACGTGCAGCAACCCGTTCGCCAGTGCGAGGTCCGTGCCTGGCAGTGGCTGCAGGTGGAGATGAGCGCCCCCCGCGGTGGTCGTCCGGCGGGGGTCGACGACGACGTGCCGCGCGCCGGCGGCGCGTCCGGCGTCGAAGTACTGCATGGACGGCGGCTGCGCATCGGCCGGATTTGCGCCGACCAGCAGCACGGCCTGCGCCTGGGCGATGTCGGCCAGGGGGAACGGCAGGCCACGGTCGATCCCGAGGGAGCGGTTCGACGCGGTCGCCGCGGACGACATGCAGAATCGGCCGTTGTAGTCGATCGACGCCGACCGCAGCGCCACCCGGACGAACTTGCCCAGCGCGTACGCCTTCTCGTTGGTCAGCCCGCCGCCACCGAAGGCCCCGACGCTGTCGGGGCCGTACCGGTGTTGGCTGGTACGGATGGCGTCGACGACACGGTCGAGGGCCTCGTCCCAGTCTGCCGGTCGCAACGGGCTGGTGCGATCGTCGGGATCCTTACGGACGAGCGGGCTCAGCAGCCGGTCACCGTGGTCGAGAAGGTCGGCAGCCGTCCATCCCTTGGCGCACAGACCGCCCCTGTTGACCGGGAACTCGGTGGGCGCCAGCAGAGGCGGCCCGTCGCCGATCGTCAGGGACACCCCGCACTGCATGGAGCAGTAGGGGCAGTGCGTATCGATCTTGGACGATGCGCTCACCCGTCCGATGCTTGCCCGGCACTGTTTCGGATCAATGCCGAGGCCGTAACGCTCTGCGACCCTCGGGCTGCGTCATGGTCGTGACCGTGGCTCGCCGTCCGCCACCTCACTCCTCGTCGCAGCGGCTCCTGGTCGGCGCCCGGGCCGTCACGTCGGCACTAGGATGACCCCCACTGCGGAGGGGAGTCGGATGCCCGCCACCAGCGACGAGGAGCCCATCGGATCGATGTGGCCCCGCCTTGCCACCGCACTGCTCTGCCTGATGCTCGGCAGCGGGCTGAGCATCTGGTCCTGGCGGGTCTACGACGCCTCGCTCGTTCCGATCTACCGTCCACTCGGCGCTCTCAGCAGGGTCGGCGCGATCCAGGTGTACGTCCCGACCGAATCGTTCGCCACTACGACCGAGTTGCGGCTGCTCCAGGCCGACACAGCGTCGCTCGCCCCGTTCATCTTCACCTTCACCGTGACGTCACCGGTCCACCTGGCCAAGCCGCCGGTGGTGGCCCTCGAGTTCGTCAGCCCGATGCGCGTGTCGATCGCCGCGCCCGTACCCACCAACCGCTACCAGCCGTCGACCGTGCCATGGTTCCACCACGCGCAGAGCACGACCGGCGTTCGCCAGGCCATCGTCATCGCGGAGCCGCCCGCGACGCCGCCAACACGGATCAGCCTGACCGGTTTGGCTGGCGCGCTTCGCGACCCCCGCCCATCGCTGCCCTGGTACACCTTCGACGGCAGGCGACTGACGGTCCGCCTCGCCGGCCGGATGCTGCAGGGCACAGCGCACACCGTGGACGGGGCGCGGTCGACGTACGGACTGCCCGCGATCATGCCGGCTCGGGTGAACAGCGGGCTGAACCGGACGGCCGGTCCGAAGGAGTTGGCCGCGGACCTCGTCGCAGCGACGGATCTGGCCGAGGGCAGAAGGGCCAGGGTGGGTCGCCCGGTCGCCACTCGACACTCGCTCGAACTGCTGCACCCGGCCGGCGAGGGCGTGCTCGACCAGGAGATGACCAACCGGGTCCCAGCGGACGCCCGCGTCGATTACGTCGCCCCCGTACCTGAGGACCCGGATGTCCTCAAGTGGCAGGTCGAGGAATCGGTGGAGCCGATCCTCATCCGGCTGAGCTACGTCAACCGCTCGGCCGAGCAGTCGGGACAGTCACGCATCTTCCTCGCCGGCGTCGGCCTGGGCGGCGCGTTGTCGCTGCTACTGATGGGTTTTGAACTAGGTCCATGGCGGACCCTGGTCACGCTGTGGGGGCACCATTACCGGGCGGCCCGAAGGGAAATCGGATGACTGCTCCGCGCTCGCGCCCCCTTGAGTTTCTCGCCAGGCGCGCGGCTCTCGCAAGCCGCGCCCTGCGGCGGGCGCCGGGTCATCTGGCCGGAATCCGACGCCGAGACGCCCTGCGGCTCGCGGCGATCGGCACCTCCGTGCTGATCGTGGCACTGGCGGGGGTGATGATCGGGTTGGCCACCCTGGCCAAGTCTGACGCCAGGATCGGCCCGCTCGAAGTCGAGTTCCTCTTCAGCCTCTCGCTCGACGGTGGCACCGAACTTCAGGTGCCACCGCTGGGGGCGGTGCAGGTCAGCGACTCGCACGATGGACCGCTGCACCTGCGGGCCGTGGTCGTGGGGATCGACCGGGAGAGGGCCGCCCGACTGCTCGAAAATCCTGACGCGCTCAACTACTTCGCCTTCCGGGCGGGGGACGACCTGCGAGATGCGGCGATACGCGCCGCATTCCGGGCGGTTGGCGCGGCCATCCTCTCGGGCCTGGTGCTGTCGGCCCTCGCCTTCCGCGACACCAGACGTGTCGCCTGGAGCGGAGCGCTGTCAATGATCATCATTCTGGGCAGCTTTGGCGTGGCGCTCGCGACGATCCGGCCGCAGAGCATCGAGGGTCCGCTGAGATACAGCGGGCTACTCACGCAGGCTCCGAATGTCGTGCAGGAGGCACGGACCACGACATCCGGCTACTCCGAGCTCGGCGACAACCTCACCGAATTTCTGTTGGCCGCGACTGCCGTCTATGACCGTGTTGTCACGGTGCCCGACGTGGGCACAGCCGGCGGCGACTTCGTCGTGCTGCATGTCAACGACATCGGATCGAACCCGCTGGCCTGGTCGGTACTGCACGAGGTGGCAGCGCAGTACCACGTGTCAGCCGTGATCGACTCTGGCAACACCACAGCGCTGGGTAGCAACCTGGAGAACCGGGTATTGGAGGCGCAGATCTCGACCTTCGAGGTCCCGTACCTCTGGGTGAGAGGGGATCAGGACTCCACCAGCACGAGCCTCGCGGTCGACAGCGTGGAGAACGCCACCGTCCTCGACGGTGAAGTCGTCGAACTAGGGCCTCTGCGGGTGACCGGTGGGCCGAGCCCGCTGCGGTCGCCGGTGACGACGGCGGAGTTGAGCGCCACCGACCGCGCCGCCGTCGAGGCTGGAGCGAAGGCGGTGAACGACCAGATCGTCGCCCACAACGCGAGCAATCCGCTGGGCGTGAACCTGGCCGTGTTCCACGAACCGGAGAGCGCCACGGCAGTGGCGGCCACGACCCCGGTCGTCCTGTCCGGGTCGCGGTCGGGTCGAAGCGTGTCAGCAATCGACGATGACACACTGCTGTTGCGGCAAGGCCGATCCGGCGGGGGTGGCGTACGGCAGCTGAATGCGAACGACCAGCACTTCGCCATGTCATTGCTGCACTTCACGCCCCAGGGGCAGTTGAAAGCCTACGACGACATGGTGGTGTACGGCCCGGGGCGCGGGCGGGTCGAGTTCGAACGGATCCTGGTCCCCGATGGTGAGTAGCCGCGTACGTTCAGCCGCGACGGATCAACCGGCGCCAAGCGGTTCAGAAGAGAGGCGTTCTGATCGAGGCAGCCGGCTGCCCAATCCTTTGTGTCGGCTGGGCGCCGAGCGAGCTTCAGCGTTTCAAGGCAGGCAGGCCGTATGGGCGTGCTAAGGAGCCGTTGGTCGACCTGGCCTTGCAGATGGGAGCAGTGCGCGTATGCCGAGAAGAGTGTGCTGCCGCGATCTCCCAGGGCCGGCATCCGCTGCCCGGCTCAGGGCGTAGCGGGCAAGCCGGCCCGGCACAATTCGAGAGCGTCTCGAGCACCGCGCAGGGCAGCGATCACATTGGGCGAGGGTCGCACGTGTACTTCGGGAAAGTCGAAACCGGCCGATCCGTCGGTGATCGGGTAGGCCAGTTGCTCACGACCGAGCCGGAATTGGGCATCGATGCCGGTGCGGTTGCCGCGCGGGTCCTGGCGATGCCAGCGGCCCGCAAGGTGTACGGCAACGAGGCCGTGCAGGACGGGCGCTCTCCCGTCGGTCAGCTGTTGGTAGCACAACCCCGCCGGAACGCCACCGGCCCGGGCCACGGCCACCAGCAGGTGCGACTTGGCATAGCAGAGGCCGACGCCGGCGTTGAGGACCTCGCCAGCGGTGACGGTGATCCGCGGATCCTGGGCGTCCACGGAATGCCGGATCCGGTCACGAACCCATGCGAAGGCGGCCCGCATGAAGTCGACGTCGTCTGGATGCGCCGCGCGTAGTTCACCAGCTAACGTCCGCACTGCCGGATGGTCCACCTCGACGACCATGTCACCGCCCAGGTATTCCATCGCTTCGCCCGCGACCAGTTGCACAGCTGTCCCTTCCCCCGCCGCCTGTCGGAACGCGGCGAGACCTGTCGCGTCACGGTAACGGCGCTATCTCACCGCCGCCCGCGTCGCCTGTCACCCTCATTTCCGGTCGCAGCTGCGGCATGCGCGCTGGTCCGGGCGCAGGTGTCGGGAGTCGGCAACAGTGGCACACTTCGCTCGTGAACGCGACGGTGGCAGTCAGCCGGCTCTCGGAGATCCTGGATTCTCTCGCGGCGCAGGGCTTCGACACCCGACCGCTGGTGGTCGATTCGCCGGCTGCGCCGGGCGAGGTCGACGCGGTAGAGGACCAACTGGGGTGCAAGCTGCCGTGGTCGTTGCGCCACTGCCTGACAACCGTTGCCAGCCGGGTGGAGTTCGCCTGGTTCGCGCCGGCTGAGCACACCTTTCCCGGTCCGTTCCGTGAGATCTTCTCCGGAAACCTGTGTTGGTCACTCGACGGGCTGCCCGATCTGATGACAGCAGCCCGAGGATGGGTTGAGGACGTGTTCCCGGATCCGAGTGACTCCTACGACAGGGTCTGGCATCACAAGTTGCCGTTCATGGAGGTCGGCAACGGCGACTACCTGGCGCTGGACCTGGACGATGACGCGTACGGTCGAGTCGTCTACCTCAGCCACGACGACGGTGAAGGCCACGGCCGGACCATGGCTACCTCGTTCGAGGACTTGCTCATCCGCTGGATCCCCCTGGCCTGTCCGGGAGCCGAAGATTGGCAGTGGTTGCCGTTCTGCGCACGATCAGACGGGGGCCTCGACCCCTCGTCCGCGATAGCCCGGGAATGGACTGCGCTCGTACGACTCAAGAGCGGCCAGTCGTAGCCGAGAGACTGTGAACGTCCGGATCTGCTGCGATACGCGCGACTGTGGCTGAACTGGGCCCTGGTTGAGCTGTTTCAGGAGCCCGCTCACGGCGAGCGGCGGCTCACCGCCGAGGAACTGGCGGATTCGTCCGTCCTGGTGGCACCGTCGGTCGGCTGGTCGCACCAGTATGGATGGTCCGTGACCTAGCCGCGGGGCGCCCGTGTCGTCTCCGTGAGCCGCAATCCGCTGAGCATCTCGTCAGTTTCAGTGGCCCGTAGGGTTCGTGGCATGCACGGCGCTGTTGAGGGAGGCTGCGTACAACCTCTGGTTGCACGGTCCCGATTGGGATGACATCGCGGCGGATCTCACCAGTCGCGCCGAGGGTTTGGAAGCAGGCTGATTCGGAGGTCACAAGGCTGGGTGCAGTCCTGCGCCGACGGCTTCTCGGGTAGCGCCTGGCAGACTCAACCGAGTGAACGACGGGGTCGCATCGACGGTGGATGGTGAGCTGGAGAGCGTCAGTCTGGTGGACCTCGCCGTCTCTCGGCTGACCCGGGAGATCCTCAGCGGCAAGAGCAACCCGGGTGAACGCCTGGTGGAGGAGCAGCTGACCCGCCGGCTGGGGATCAGCCGGGCGCCGTTGCGGGAGGCGCTGCGACTGCTCGCTCAGCAGGGTCTGGTCGAGCATGTGCCCCGGCGTGGGGTGCGGGTGGCCACCTTGTCGGACCGCGACGTGCGGGAGCTGTACGAGCTGCGTGACGTGCTGGAGCGTTTCTCGGTGCGGGCGGGGATCCCCGTCGGCCGGGAGAGCGATCTCGCCGGCTTGCGGGGGACGCTGGATGGGATGAGGGAGGCGGCCCAGGCCGGCAACCGGTTGGCGGTCGCCGAGTCGCACCGGCTGTTCCACGTCGAGCTGGTGGCGCTCGCCGGCAACAGGCAACTGTCCGCCGTGTACGGCTCGATTCTGGTGAAGTTGCAGCTTTACATGGCGGTCAACCTGCGCCGCGAGGCGGAGGTGGCGCAGCCGCTGGACGGGGTTCACCGGCACGAGCGGCTGTACGAGGCTGTCGTCGGGGGAGACCCGGAGGAGGTGCTCACGGTGCTCAGCGGGCACGGGGCCCGCTCGTACCTCGGCTGAGGTGTGCGGCGCGAAGGTCGGCGGGATGGGTCGCGCCACGCGTCGTCATATCGTCGTTACGTAGCGCGCGGTTTATCGTAACAGAACAGTCGACAATCGACAGTATGCCAGATCCACCACGATCGATCTCGGACCTCAGTTCGGCGTACCGCGGTGGCAGCCTGACCCCGGCGGACCAGGCCGAACGCGTTCTGGACGGGCTCGCCGGGCGCGACCGGGGGCCGGTCTGGATCAGCACGGTCCCGGCCGACCGGCTGCGTGAGCGCGCCCGGTCGCTGACCCGTCACGGTGACCCTGCACTGCCGCTGTACGGCATCCCCTTCGCGGTCAAGGACAACATCGACGTGGCCGGCATGGTCACCACCGCGGGCTGCCCCGACTTCGGGTACCTCGCCGCCCAGGACGCCCCGGTGGTGCGCCGGCTGCTCGACGCCGGCGCGCTGCTCGTCGGCAAGACGAATCTCGACCAGTTCGCCACCGGCCTGACCGGGGCCCGCTCGCCGTACGGCAGCTGCCAGAGCGTCTTTGGCGGCGGCCTGATCTCCGGGGGGTCCAGCTCCGGCTCCGCGGTGGCGGTGGCGTCGGGCCAGGTCAGCTTCGCTCTGGGTACGGACACCGCCGGCTCCGGCCGGGTGCCGGCGGCGCTCAACGGGATCGTCGGCCTCAAGCCCACCCGGGGACTGCTCAGCACCGCCGGCGTGGTCCCGGCCTGCCGCTCGCTGGACTGCGTGTCGGTCTTCGCCGCCGACGTCGCCGGGGCCGTCGAGGTGCTGCACGCGGCCCGTGCGGTCACGACGGCAGACCCCTGGGGGCGTCCGCTGCCGACGGAGCAGGTGGTTGCCCGCATGCCGGGAACGCTTCGCCTCGGGGTGCCCCAACCAGCAGACCTGGAGTTCTTCGGCGACACCGGGCAGGAGGCCCGGTTCGCCGCGGGGGTGGAACGATTGCGGACCTTCGTGGGGTCGCCCCGGTCGGTGCCGCTCGGCGCCTTCTTCGACGCGGGCGACCTGCTCTACCGCGGGCCCTGGGTGGCCGAGCGACTCGTGGCGCTCGACGACTTCCTGCGATCGCACCCGGACTCCGTGCACCCGGTCACCCGAGCCGTGCTGGAGACCGGGCGACGTTACGACGCGGTCGACGCCTTCCGGGGCCAGCACCGCCTGCGCGAGCTGCGCGCGCAGGTCGACCAGCTCTGGCAGGACATCGACGTGCTGGTGCTGCCCACCGTCGGCACCACCTTCACGCTCGACGAGATCGCCGAGGACCCGATCGGGCGTAACGCCATGCTGGGCCGCTACACCCAGTTCGCGAACCTGCTCGACCTGGCCGCGGTGACGGTGCCCAACGGCTTCACCAGCGCCGGACGACCGGCGAGCCTGACCCTGGTCGGCCCGGCGTTCACCGACACCACACTGGCCCGCCTGGCCGCCACCCTCACCGGGGGCGAGGCGCCCGGCGCAGCGGCCGAGGTCGTCCCAGCATCGGCGGAGCTGCTGGTGGCTGTCGTCGGCCGGCACCTGACGGGCGAGTCGCGTAACGCCGAGCTGGTCGGGCGCGGGGCATTCCTCGTCGGCGCCGCCCACACCGCCCCGCTCTACCGGCTGTTCCGGATGGACACCCCGGATGGTGAGGGGCTGCCCGGTCTGGTGCGGGTAGCGCCGGACGGACCCGCCGGCCACTCCATCGAGGTCGAACTGTGGCGACTGCCCGGGCACGCGGTCGGTGGGCTGCTGGCCGGGGTGCCGGCTCCGCTCTCGCTCGGCTGGGTCCGGCTGCACGACGGGCGGGACGTGCTCGGCTTCCTCTCTGAGGCGTACGCGACCGGCCCGCCGGCCGAGGACATCAGCGCCGCCGGCGGCTGGCGGGCGTACCGGGGCGCGGCCGTCCGGCACTAGGGCGGACAGACAACCGCGATGACGACAGGAGGCGAACGGATGGGCAGCATCGGACCGGTCCCGGCCAACCCCTACCCATGGCCGTACGACGGCGTGGCGGACACCGCGCGTACCGCACTGCTCTGCATCGACTGGCAGACCGATTTCTGCGGCCCGGGCGGCTACGTGGACGCGATGGGTTACGACATCGGGCTGACCCGGGCCGGTCTGCCGGCCACCGCCCGCCTGCTGGAGCACGCCCGCGCGCTCGGCATGCTCGTCGTACACACCAGGGAGGGGCACGACCCTGAGCTGTCCGACCTCCCGGCGAACAAGCGGTGGCGCTCGGCGCGTATCGGCGCCGAGATCGGCTCCGCCGGTCCGGCCGGTCGGATCCTGGTCCGAGGCGAGCCGGGCTGGGAGATCGTGCCCGAGGTCGCCCCGGTGGCCGGCGAGGTGGTCATCGACAAGCCGGGCAAGGGTGCCTTCTACGCCACGAACCTCGACCTGGTGCTGCGGACCCGGGGCATCACCCACCTGATCCTGACGGGCATCACCACCGACGTCTGCGTGCACACGACCATGCGCGAGGCGAACGACCGTGGGTACGAGTGCCTGATCCTGTCCGACTGCACCGGCGCCACCGACAAGGCCAACCACGACGCGGCACTGCACATGGTCACCATGCAGGGCGGCGTGTTCGGCTGCGTCACCACATCCGACGACGTCATCGCCGCCACGGCCAAGTGAGGTGCGCCCATGCTGACCATCGCCACCGCGCGACCCAGCCCGTACGCCTTCGACATTGCCACCACGGCGCTGCTCGTCATCGACATGCAGCGCGACTTCCTGGAACCCGGCGGATTCGGTGAGAGCCTCGGCAACGACGTCGGCCAGCTGCGCCGCACGATCGCCCCGCTCGCGGCGCTGCTCAACGACGCCCGCGCCGTCGGTCTGAGTATCATCCACACCCGCGAGGGGCATCTTCCCGACCTGTCCGACTGCCCGCCGGCCAAACTCAGTCGGGGTGCGCCGAGCAGGCGCATCGGTGACCCCGGGCCCAACGGCCGAATCCTGATCCGCGGCGAGTACGGCCACGACATCGTCGACGAGCTGAGGCCGCTGCCCGACGAGCCGGTCATCGACAAACCCGGCAAGGGTGCCTTCTACGCCACCGCCCTGGACGCCCTGCTCGCCGAGCGCGGCATCCGCAGCCTCCTGGTCGCCGGGGTCACCACCGAGGTGTGCGTGCACACGACCGTCCGGGAAGCCAACGACCGCGGGTACGAGTGCCTCGTGCTCGCCGACTGCGTCGGGTCCTACTTTCCCGAGTTCCAGCGGGTCGGTCTCGACATGGTCGCCGCCCAGGGCGGCATCTTCGGCTGGGTCGCCGACTCGACGCAGGTGCGCGCCGTGCTGCCCGCCACCCCCGTGTTGCAGCCCTCCTCCTGACTGGGAGTAGTCATGGCCTCGACCACACCGACAGTCGCCCCGCTCCCGTACTGGGTACGCGGCGACACCAACGCATTCTTCGGCTTCGGCGTCAACGTCCTGGTCAACGTGCTCACCCTGACCGGGCTCTGTCTCGGTGTGGTGAACCTTCCCGAGGGGGACGTGTTCGGCACGATCCTGCCGGCACTCGGCATCGCCCTGGTCGCCGGAAACATCTACTACACCTACCTGGCCCGCCGGCTGGCCCGACGGGAGAACCGCACCGACGTGACCGCCCTGCCGTACGGGCCGAGCGTGCCGCACATGTTCATCGTCATCTTCGTCATCATGCTGCCGATCTACCTGCGCACCCAGGACCCGGTGCGGGCCTGGGAGGCCGGGCTGGCGTGGGCCTTCATCATCGGCGTGATCGTGCTGATCGGCGCGTTCGTGGGGCCCTACATCCGCCGGTACGCGCCCCGGGCCGCCCTGCTCGGCACCCTCGCCGGGATCTCCATCACCTTCATCTCGATGAACCCGGCCGGTCAGATGTGGCGGATGGCCTGGGTCGCCCTGCCGGTCCTCGCGCTGCTGCTGATCGGCCTGCTCACCGACGTGAAACTGCCGTTCAACTTCCCGATCGGGCTCGCCGCGCTGCTGCTCGGCACCGCGATCGGATGGGCCGGCGGGGCGATGTCGGTACCGGACGTCACGGCCGCGGCCCGGGACATCGCTGTCGCCGTACCCTCGTTCAAGCTGGACCTGCTCCTCACCGGGTTGGCCGACATGGCGCCGCTGCTGGCGACGGCGATCCCGCTCGGCGTCTACAACTTCACCGAGGGCATGACCAATGTGGAGAGCGCGGCCACCGCAGGGGACAACTACAACCTGCGCAGTGTGCTGCTCGCCGACGGTGCGGGCGCGGTGGTCGGCGCCGCGCTCGGCTCGCCGTTCCCGCCGGCCGTCTACGTCGGGCACCCGGGCTGGAAGGCGGCGGGCGGACGTAGCGGGTACTCGATGGCGACCGGTGTGGTGATCGCGGTGCTCTGCTTCCTCGGCATGTTCGGGCTGCTCGGCGCGATCTTCCCAACGGCGGCCATCGTGCCGATCCTGCTCTACATCGGGCTGCTGATCGGGGCGCAGGCATTCCAGGCCACCCCCCGGGCGCACGCCGCCGCCGTGGTCGCCGCGCTGATCCCGAACATCGCGGCCTGGGCGACCGGTCAGATCGACAACGCGTTGGCCGCGGCCGGCACCACCGCCGCGGCGGTCGGCGACGACGCGCTCAACGGCGCCGGGGTGATCTACGACGGGCTGCTGGTGCTCGGTCAGGGCGCGATCCTCGCCGGGCTGGTGCTCGGCGCGGTGGTGGTCTTCATCATCGACAGGCGCTTCGTCCGAGCCGCGATCTTCGCCGGCACCGGCGCGGTGCTGTCGTTCATCGGGCTGATCCACGGCGAGCGGATCGAGTGGAACGCCAACGGCCAGGTGGCACTGGGCTATCTCTTCGTGGCGGTGATCTGTGCGGTCTTCGCGCTCGGCCGCCCGACGCCCCGCGAGCCCGACCCGGCGGAGGGCGAACCGGACCAGCAGCCCGACCTCGCCAGCGAGCGGACGGACACCGACCGGAGGACGTCCGCGCTGCCCGGCTGAGTGGGCGCGCCCGGTCGGAGGGTCACGGCTCCCGACCGGGCCGGCCGATGCCCGACCCGACGGATCGAAGGGACGTACCGGATGGAGATCGACCGGACCGACGTCATGGCCGAGGTGGCGGCGGCCTTCGCCGACTACGAGCGGGCGCTTGTCGACGGCGACGCGGACCGGATCTGCGCGTACTTCTGGGATTCCGAGCGGACCGTGCGGTTCGGCCTCGCCGACCACCAGTACGGGTTGGACGAGCAACGCGAGTGGCGGGCCGCGCAGCCGCCACTGCCGGCCGGTCGCCGGCTGGTGGACCCGGCGGTCAGCACGTTCGGCCGGGACCTCGCGGTGGTGACGACCCGCTTCGGGTACGCCGACGGCGCCCCCACCGGACGGCAGACCCAGACCTGGGTACGCCTGCCCGTCGGCTGGCGGATCGTCACCGCCCACGTCTCCGTTCCACACTGCCCGGTACGGCAGGAGGTCCGGGGCGTAGGCGGGTAACCGCGGGCTGTGGGCAACGGTGCCCCTGGTCCTTGCTGAAGGACTCAGCTGACGACGAAGTTGGCCATCATGGCCATGTCTTCGTGTTCGAGGTTGTGGCAGTGGAAGACGTATTTGCCCTGGTAGCCGTCGAAGTGGATGAGGATTTTGGCTTGTTCGCCGGGGCGCAGGTCGATGGTGTCCTTCCAGCCGGCGTCGAAGGGGCCGGGGCCGCCGCTGCCCCGAGCGAGGACTTGGAAGGGGCTGAGGTGGATGTGGACGGGGTGGTGGAAGTCGGCGTTCAGTTGCCAGATTTCGGTGGTGCCGAGGCGGACGTGCGCGGCGATGGAGTCGGGGCTGAACGGGGCTTTGGAGATGAGCCAGCCGTCGTGGTCGTTGACCTCACCGGCCCGGAAGTCGAACTTCCGGGTGGTGATCGCGTCGGTGGGACGTAGGGCCGGGATGGTGGACAGGTGGTCCGGCACCGTGAACGCCTGCGGTCGGCCGTCGCCGACAACGAATCGCATGACCTGTCCCATCGCCGCGGTGTCGTAGTCGTTGATCAGCGTGACCTCGGTGCCCGGGGCGTAGTGGGAGAAGTCGACGAGTATGTCGAAGCGTTGGGCAGGGGCCAGTTCGAGGTGGTCGTGGCGAAGGGGTTCGGCGAGGAGTCCTCCGTCGGTGCCGATCTGGGTGATGGCGGACGGGGGTGGCGGTTCGAGTCGCAGTGACAGCCGCCGGGCGTTGCAGGCGTTGAGGAGACGTATCCGGTAGGTGCTCCGCTGGACCGGTGCGATGGGCCAGGGGGTGCCGTTGACGAGCATGACGTCACCGAGGACGCCCGAGACGTAGCCGCCGTGGACTCCGTGTTGGTTCACGAGGGTGGGGTCGAGGCTGGGATACAGCAGTGATCCGTCGGTGTCGAAGCTGCGGTCGGTGATCATCAAGGGCAGGTCACGGTCGCCGCCGGGCAGGTGCAGTGCTGCCTCTTCGTCGTCGTGGTGCAGGTGGAAGCCGGCGAGGCCCTGCCAGACGCTGGGGCCGGTGAAGTCCATGCGGTGGTCGTGGTACCAGAGTGTCCCTGCACGCTGCTGCAACGGAAAGGTGTAGGTCCGCATGCCCTGCCGGGTGTCACCACCGGTGACCATGTGATGGCCGCCGCCTGCGTGATCATGACGAAGGTGCCGGTTGTAATAGCTCATGTCGGTCGGATAGACGTAGTCGGTCGGGTAGCCGTCGCTGTCCTGCGGTGTCCGTCCGCCGTGCAGGTGCACGACGGTGGGTACCGGCAGGTTGTTGGTGTGCCGGACCGTGGCGGTGCGGCCTCGTTCGCTTCGGATGGTGGGCCCTGGGAAGGAGCCGTTGTAGGTCCACAGCTTCGTCGTCAATCCGGGGAGAATCGTGGCCCGGGTGACTCTCTGCACGATGTCGTAGTAGTCGGTGGTCGCGTCGGAGCGGGTCGGTAGCAGCACGGGCGGGAGGGTGAGTCGCCGTTGGAATGGCGGTGGCAGGGGTGCGCGGCTGGGCAGGACCTTCCCCGTGGAGCTGGCTCCGGCGATGCCGCTGATGAAGGGCAAGCCGATCCCGGCGGCGGCGATACCGGCTCCGGCGACGCCGAGGAAGGTTCGGCGACTGATGCTGTTCATCGGGTCTTCCTCCACGCTGCGGCGGTGAGCGCGACCAGCAGCACGATGATGGTGACGCCCAGCGGGATGTGCGCAGCCAGGATCAGTTGGTAGCCGAGCCAGGTCTGCAGTGCGGTCAGGACAAACAGCACGATCGCCGCGGGCAGTGGCCAGAGTGGGCCTGCCCCGGCGCGGCGCCACAGGATCGCGGTGACGATGCTGGCCGCGATCGCTGCGACGGTGGCCGTGGCGGTGTCCCGGTGCAGGTGCAGTGCCTCGTAGCTGCCGGACAGGAACTGGCCGGCGAAGACGGCCTGGTCGAAGGCCAGGACCGCCGCGGTGGTGATGGTGAGCCGGAACGGCCAGATTGGCCACGGCCGCCTCGATGAGGTGGCCGGCTGCTGTGGGGTCGATGTGGTCCCTGTGATCGTCACGATGCCTCGAAGGTTTGGACGTCGTGGGAGCGGAAGACCTGCACGTCGGCAAGCAGACGCGACGCCGCGATGCTGGCGCGGGCAGCCGGGGTGGCCAGCATGGCCGCCAGGGCGCCGTCGTCGCTCCAGCGCGCGTGGTGGACGACATGTCGCCCATCGTCGGAGCGGGTCAGTGTCGAGCCGAGAAAGCCGGGCGTGTGCTCCAGTACGTCGTGGCCGTTTGCGATCAGTAGCGCGTATAGCTGGGCCTGGTGTTGTTCGGTAACGGTGAAAACGCTCGTCACGGTCAGCTCGCCGCTCGTTGCCGCGGGACCGTCTGGTCGGCTTGCTGGACTCTCGGTAGGGGCCGTCATTGCTGAGACGCCAGGGTCCTGCGGACGGCGACAATCGTGACCGCGACGAGGGTGGCGAAGACCGGTCCGGTCGCCGCGTGGGCGATGGCGAGCACGACGGTGTCGCCCCGCCCATAGAAGATCACCTGTACGGCGGCGTTGATGACGTTGATACCGATCGCCGCGCCGGTGGCCCTCAGGTGGACGCGGCGCAGCGCCGCGTTGCGGTACCAGTCACGCGGGCCGTTGGTGACCCGGTTGAGGAGCAGGCCGGTCAACGGCCGGCGCGCGATCATGGTGGCCAGGCACACCATGATCACGGCGAACGGGATCAGGGTCGGGACCAGGAAGAACCCCCGCGCGTCCCCGGTGACGGCGGCGACCACCGCGCACACCGTTACGACCAGGATGCCGATCAGCGCCGAGCGTGGCGACTGTCGGCGCGCGAGCCGAAAGCCCAGGCCGGCGACGGCGGTGACGGCTGCGGCGGCGATCGCCGGGTACAGAGATGCCACGACGTTCGCTGCCACGAACACCAGGCCCGGAGCTGCGGCCACGCCGATCCCGACCCAGCGCTCCGGGTCGCGCCACATCTGCCTGATCGCCGCCCACCCCGACTCTGTTGCCTGGTGGCGACTCTGCCGCGGGCCGGATCGAGGTGGTGGTTCGGGGTGGCGGCTGGCGTCGTGCTCGGGCATCCGGTCGCCGATCGTGAGGGTCGCTCGAAGGTCGCTCATGGGGAAAATGGTTGCACGTGAAACAGTATCTAGCAAACCTGTGTCGAGTGAGATAGTGTTGGGAGGTGCCTACAGATGCAGCTTCCACCGAGCAGTCAGCCCCGTCCGGCACTCCGGAGAACCCTGAGGAGGGATCCCCCTTCGCGATCGGTCTGCTCCTACGTCGGGCGCATGATCGCGTGGCGAGAGCGATGGACGACGCTCTGGCGCCGTTCGGCATCGAGCGGCGCCATCTGATGGTGATGATGCGGCTGCACGCCTCGGGCCCGCTCAGCCAGCGTGACCTCGTCGCGCACACGAACCACGACAAAGCCTCGATCGTCCGGATCGTCGACGACCTCGAACGACTGGACCTCGCCGCACGCCAGCTCGTGCCCGGCGACCGGCGACTGCGGGCCGTCACCCTGACCGAGCACGGTCGTGACGTCTTCACCCTGGCCCATCAAGCCGCCGAACCCGCCGCCGCGGCCGCGACCGCCCACCTCACCCCAGCGCAGACCCAGCAACTCCAGCGACTCCTGCGCGCGATGGTCGCCCCGTGATCGGCCCGCCTACCACCCCTGCCACATCAGGCCCGTTACGGGCCGCCCGACGGTGAACGGCAGGCCCCTACCGCCAGCTCGCTGGCAGGAAAGGCACCACCTCATGCGTGTTCTCATCATCGGCGCGGGTCTCGGCGGACTCACTCTGCTGCACGGACTACGACGCGCAGGAATCGACGCCCGAGTGTTCGAACGATCGTCGTACCGCGCAACGCAACCAGCCAGCTACGGCATACACCTCAACGCCGACGGCCTGCGCGCCCTGCACGCCTGTCTCCCCGATGAGAACTGGAAGATGATCGACGCCGCCGGAACCGCCGTACCGATGATCATCCGGTTTCACGACCCCCGCCGCGGCGTCCTGGCCACCATCGACAAGAGGTTCCCCGAAGACACCACCGACCCGATCACCAAACGTCGCGCGATCAGCCGCGGCAACCTGCACGAAGCCCTCCTGCACAACACCCACACCGACGTGGACGCGGAACCTCTCGTGCACTGGGAGAAGACGTTCACCCACTACGAGCTGCACACCCACGGCGTCCGGGCGTACTTCGCCGACGGCTCCCACACCGACGGCGACATCCTCGTGGGCGCCGACGGCAGCAACTCCCGAGTACGCCACCAACGTCTCCCCGGCCTACGACGTCAGGAACTCGGCATCATCAACATCGCCGGCCGTGTCCCCCTGGCCGGCGCCGTCGCCGCCGCCCTACCGGCCGACTTCACCGACGGCAGCATCAACAACGTCGTCCCCGCCCGCGACGGGTGGATGTTCCTGTCCACCTGGCCCACCGGTGAACTCGACGACACCGACGGCAGCAACGGCGCCTCCGAGTACGTCGTGTGGGCCTGGGCCGGATCGCGAGACTCATACCCGGACGGAGTCGAGAACCTCGACGGCACGCACCTCAAGCACCTCGTCACCGAACGCGTCCAGAACTGGACCACAGCACTGCGGACCATGGTGGATGCCACCGACGCCGCCACCATCACCACAGTGCCTCTGCGGACCATGCCCCAGCTCCCCGAATGGTCACCCTCTCGAGTCACACTTCTCGGCGACGCCATCCACAACATGACTCCCATGGCCGGCATCGGTGCCAACACCGCCCTACGCGACGGCGACCACCTCCGCCACGTCCTCACCACCGGCACTGACCCGGTCACCGCCATCGGCCTCTATGAAACCGCGATGCGACACGACGCCAACCAGGCCCTGGCACTGTCCACCCGGAACGCGGCGAGCGCCGCCCTGGCCGGCCCAACGAACCGGACCATGTTCCGTGCTCTCCTGCGCGCGAGTGCGGCCATTCCCGCCGTGCGGCGCAAAATCTTCGGACCGTCCATCTGATCCCTCGTCGCCGCCCGGCCACGTGCCGCACGAACACTTCCGGGCGAGGTGGTGCTCAGGACGTCAGCCGTGCAGGTAGGTGGTGATCACGTCCGGGTCGGGGTCCATGCCCAGCCCGGGACCCGAGGGTACGCCGATGCGACCTTTCTGCACGGTCAACTGGCTGCCGTAGACCTGCGCTTCGAGATCGAAGTAGCGCCATTCGATCATGGTGTCGGTCGTCGCCATGGCGGCGACGGTATGCAGGGCGGCGAGCAGGCCGGGGCCGTCGTAGAAGGTGTGCGGCATGACCGGGACATTGCGGAGGCGGGCGAGCGTGAAGACTTTGCTCAGCTCGGTTACGCCGCCCATCTTGGCGGGGCTCGGCTGGACGTAGGTGACCGCCTCGTTGTCGAGGAGGCGGTCGAAGTCCAGAAGCGTGCCGATGTTCTCTCCGGCGGCGATGGGAATACCGGAGCGACGGACATCGGCCAGTCCGCTGTAGTTCTCCGGCGGCCAGACCGGTTCCTCCAACCAGGTGAGTGCGAGCGGTTCCAGCTCCTTGGCGTACGCCAGCGCTTGGTTGACCGTCCAGGCGCAGTTGACGTCGGCCATGATGGCAACGTCGGGTCCCGCTTCGTCGCGGGCCGCTTTGATCGACGGGAGTTGCTTCTCGTGCAGCTTGACGGCGGGGAATCCGGCGTCGACCGCCTGCCGGACAGCGTGACGGACCAGGTCGGGCTGCCCGTACGCATTCAGGCTCGCGTAGCAGGGCAGATCGGTGGCCGACGTGCCGCCGAGCAGCCGGTGCAGTGGAACCCCGGCGGCCTTGCCCGCGATATCCCACAGCGCGATGTCCACCGCTGACAGGGCATGAGTCAGCGGCCCGCCGCGACCGAACACGTGCAGCTTCTCCTGCAGGTCGCCCATGAGTGGACCGATCTGCGCGGGGTCCCTTCCGACACACATCGGCGCGATCACCTCGTCGATCGCCGTGCGGGTCACCGGCAGGCCGACGAACCCGAAGGACTCGCCCCAGCCTTCCAGCCCGTCGTCGGTGGTCACCCGGGTCAACAGCGTGTCCACCACGTTCAGGCCCTTCGGGCCCCATGCCGAAGCTGCGGATTTCACACCGGGCTTGAACGGAATACGCAGCGGGAAGGTCTTGATCTCGGCGATGGCCACTGTGGCTCCCATGTTGATGTTGACCGGGCGGAGAGACGGTGGAGGGGCCTCACTGTTTCCGTGGATCGTTGCGGGCGTCGACGTACTCCAGGGAAATGGGACCGATCGCGGTCACCTGCGTGACGTACTCGCCAGATTTCGCCAAGTGAAAATGGGGGGTTCCTCCCGGCAGCACCACGACCGCGCCCGGTGGATATGCCTGCAACTTCTCCTCGTCGAACTCATCGCCCTGGCCGATGTAGAAAACCCCGGAGACGACTGTGTAGACCCTGTCTTCCCGGTGCCGGTGCGGCATCAGCCTCTCGCCCGCGGGCAGCTTCACCCGTACCACGAAAGGCTCTGGCTTCGACGCATCGCCCACCACGACGGCGAGCCGGGCCGCCGGCGGGAACCCCGCGAACGGCTGCCAATCCACGTCGTGCGGCAGAACCGACCGAAAGACATCCTGACCGATATGGTGCCCATCCATTCCCGCGACCGTTCTATCAGGGATACGAAAGACAAGCTCGTGGAGATCTGTTGGCTTGATGACAGCACGAAGCCGGCGGGGGAGACGTCAAGGCTCACGACGAGTCAGTCGATCGTGTGGGCGGCACCACGTCGGCGAGTGCACGGTCGAGGATCTCCAGGCCCAGGTCCAGCTCCGCGCGGCTGGAGGTCAGCGCTGGCGCGATGCGGAAGACGCCGCCCATGCCCGGCAGTTGCACCACGTTGAGGTGCAGGCCCAGCTCCAGGCAACGCCCTGTCACTGCGGCGCCCAGCGCGTCGGCCGGTCGTTTCGACTCCCGGTCGCTGACCAGCTCGAGCCCGACCAGCAGTCCGCGTCCGCGCACGTCGCCGACCACCGGGTGCCGTCGGCTGATCTCCTGAAGACCCTTGCGCAGGTACGAGCCCAGGTGTGCCGCCTGTTCGTCGAGCCGGTCGGCCTCCAGTACGTCCAGGACCGTGTTGCCGACCGCGGCCACCAGCGGGTCCGAGACGTGCGTGGTGAAGAAGAGAAAGCCGCGTTCGTGCGCCGTCTGCTCGATCTCCGGGCTGGTCACCACAGCGGCCAACGGCAGGCCGGCGCCGAGCGTCTTGGACAGGGTCAGGATGTCCGGCACGACGCCGTCACGCTCGAACGCGTACCACTCTCCGGTGCGGCACAGACCGGTCTGCGCCTCGTCGAGGATCAACAGCCCGCCCCGCTCGTGCACCTTGTCGCGCAGGGCCGCGAGGTACCCCGGCGGCAGGTCGATCACCCCGCCGGAGCTGAGGATCGGCTCGACGATGCACGCTGCCAGGCTGCCCACCGACTGGGCGTCGAACAGCTCGAACGCGAACTCCAGCTGACGCCGCCAGTCCAGCTCGCCGCCGGGAAGGGTGAAGTCGGGCCGGTACGCGTTCGGCGTGGGGATCGCGAAGTTGCCGGGCGCCGCAGGCCCGTACCCCTTGCGCCCCGAGCTGTAGGTGGCGCTCGCCGCAGCCTGCGTCATCCCGTGCCAGGACCGGGCGAACGAGATGATCTCGTGCCGGCCGGTGACCAGCTTCGCCATCCGGATCGCCGCCTCGTTCGACTCCGCGCCGGTGGTTAACAACAGGACCTTGTCCAGCGGCGCGGGCAGCGAGCCGGCGAGGCGGCGTGCCAGCTCGACCACGGGCCGGCTCAGCATGCCACTGAACAGGTGGTCGAGAGTGGCTGCCTGCCGCTGGATGGTGGCTACGACAGCCGGGTGGGAGTGGCCGAGGATCGCGCTCATCTGCCCCGACGTGAAGTCGAGCAGGCGGCGGCCGTCGGCGGTGAAGACGAAACTGCCCTCGGCGCGGTCGATGATCTCGCGTACGAAGCTTCCCGCGCCGATGTAGCGGACCAGGTGACGATCGGCGTCGGACCAGAACGAATCAGCCATGCATCGACGCTAGGCAGCACCGACAGGCACGTCCATCGCACATTTCCGCTGTCTCTGTTAAGTAGAGCCGTACAGTCGGCGGTCATGACGCTGAATCCATGGCGGCTGCGCCTGCTCGCCGACCTGGCGACCTACGGCACCGTCCGGGCCGTTGCGCAGCGCGGCAACCTGAGCCCGTCAGCGGTGTCGCAGCAGCTGGCCACGCTGGAGCGGGAGACCCGGACCGCGCTGCTGGAACGCACCGGGCGGCGGGTGCGGCTCACCGCGGCCGGGATGTTGCTCGCCGGCCGGGCCCGGGAGATTCTCGCTGCCATGGACGCGGCCGAGGCGGAGCTGCGCCGCCTCGCCGACGAGCCGGCCGGCACGGTTACCGTGGCCGCGTTCCAGAGTGCCGTGCAGGCACTCGCCGAACCGGCGCTCGTCCGTCTCGCGGCCCGACACCCGGACGTGAGCGTGGTGTTGCTGGAGTTGGAGCCGCACGAGAGCATGCCGGCGCTGCGTCGCGGCGACGTCGATCTGATCATCACGACGGCCGACTTCGCCGGCGCCGAACTCTCCCCGGAGATCCACCTGGTGCCGCTCGCCACCGACCCGATCGTGCTCGTGCTGCCCCCGGAGCATCCGCTGGGCAGCGCCGAGTCGGTCGCTCTGGAGGCGTGCGCGCAGCAGCGCTGGACGTTCGACGTCGCCGGCTCGTACATGTCCGAGCTGTCCACCCGACTGTGCCGGGAGGCCGGCTTCGAGCCGGTGGTGATCTGTCGGTTCAACAACTACATGCTGGCGCTCCAGCACGTGGAGAACGGCCGCTCGATCACCATGCTGCCGAAGCTGGCGGTGGACCCGCGATACCGGGTGGTGACCCGACCGCTGAACCCGCCGCTGACGCGGCGCATCACCGCCGGGGTCCGGCGACCGGCCGCGTCACGCCCCGAGGTGACAGCCGTACTCAATGCCCTGAGAGCAGGCGACTGACCTCGGTCGGGCAGCGCCTGAGGATTGAACACCGAGATCACCCCGGACATCGCCCCGCATCTGCAGACGCTGATGCGCAAGGACATCGAGCACTTCGCCGACGCGGTCCGGGCCCGCGGAGCCGACCCAAGCGAGCTGCACGACCGTGGCATGGCCGGCGCGGACGGGCTGGTCGAGGCGGTCGGAATCGTTGCCGGCAGCTCACCGGTCTGACCGGGTGCAGTCTGCGCTGCGATCGGCGAGCCGGGCGCGGTTGGCTTGGAGCCAGACCACAATGCCGTCTACGACGACCATGCCCGGCCGGCACGATTCCGCTACTCGGCGTACGCGTTGGCGACCTGGTACGAGTCCTCGTAGAGACGGAACTTGACGATCTTGTCACCGCTGATCTGGAAGTGCATGGCCACGGCCATCTCGTACCGTCTGCCGGTGGTACGGGCGACGCGTCCGAACCGGCCCAGCATCACCGCGTGATCCCCGTCGTACAAGATTGTCTCGATCTCGTCGACGTTCTCCTCCGGCACGATGTTCGCGCCGAGTGTCCGCAGGTAGTCAGCGACGTCGGTACGCCTGGAACGCCTACCTGTCCAGGGTATCGACGACGACCCGGGCACGTCCCAGTCGATATCTTCGCTGAAGAGCATGGCTACGTCATCCGGGTCGGCACCGCCGCCGACCATGCCAAAGAATTGCTCGACAACAGCACGAGTGGTCATGTGTCTGTGCCTCCAATAAATCGATGTGGTGTTGCGCGCCGAATTCAGCCGATGGGCCCGTCCAGCCCTGCCGTCGCGGGCACGTGGGGCCGCGTGAATAGTTGCTGGCCGCGCTCAACAATGTCGACGTGGGCGCTGAACTCGCGGTCGGGCAGTTGCCCCAAGATCCGTCTATCGACCGGCGGGGATGTCGGCCACTCCGTGGGGCAGCATGGCGCGGGCGGCCCGGACGAGGTCGAGTGATTCACGGAGGAGCTTGATCTTGCCGCTCTCGGCGACGAGACGTCCGGCGTACAGCTGGCTGAAGACACGCCCGGTGACGGTCCGGCGCTCGACCGAGTACTCGCCGAAGGCTTGGTCTGGGGTGTCGATGAGGACCTCGACGGTGTCGAAGCCGAAGTCGGGCACCACCTTCAGCAGGCCGACGACGAACGCGCGGATCTCGTCCGGGCCAACTATGCGCGGCGGTAGTCCGATCGACGTCAGGTACGGCAGTTCGATGACGCCCTGGTCGGTGAAGAGCGCTGCAGTGGCGTCCGGGTCGGCGATGGTGGCGGTGTACGCCCGCATCAGTTCGCCTGCACTTCTCATCAGAAGGTCCTCTCCGGGGAAGCGTGCTCCGATGACGGCGTTGCGGCCGGTCGCCGCCGGGGCCGGCTCAGCCGACCGGGCTGGCGCCGTCTTGGAAGACGTTGATGAAGTTGCCGTCGGCGTCCCGGATGGCGGTGGAGACGCTGCCGTCGCCGAGGTCCAACTGGTCCCACACGATGGTCACACCGAGGTCTCGGAACCGTTTGGTGGCCTGCGCGAGGTCGTCGACGCGCAGGACGAGGGCCTTGTTGCCGATGGGCCGGATGTGCTCCGGCGGGTCGAGGAACATGTCGGGTACGCGGTAGCCGTTTGCGGGCTGGAGCAGTTCGAGCCGGAAGCCGTGACCGTCGACGTAGGCGACGTCGGCGTCGATGGCGTCGAACCGGGACCGGGTCGTCTCGTTGAGCCCGAAGACGTCGTGCCACCACCGGACGGCGGCGTCGATATCGCTGACCGTGATGGTGATGTTGTGCAGGGACAGGGTGAATCCTGCGTCGGTGTCGCTGGGCATGATGTCCTCTGGTGGGAGTGGTGGTGGGCCCGCCCGTCGCCCCGGGTGGTCGCGGATCGGACCACCCGGCGTGTTCCCGAGGTCTCGGGTCAATAACGTCAACGGCGTGGCGTCCGCGGGACCGCGTCGGGGCTCTCCCCGCGGCGGCAGGCGGGGGGCGCTCAGATCTGGTTGACGCCGCCGTCGACGAACAGCTCGATGCCGGTGATGAAGCTGCTCTGGTCGCTGGCCAGGAACAGAGCAGCCGAGGCGATCTCGTCGGGGGTGCCCATCCGGCCCAGCGGCACCTTGCTGGCCAGGAAGCCCTTGAGCTGGGCGGCCTTCTCCGCGTCAGGGGCGAGACCGGTGATGCCCGGGGTGTCGGTGGGGCCGGGGGTGAGGGTGTTCACGCGGACCTTACGGCCCCTGAGTTCGTTGGCCCAGGTTCGGGCGAAGGATCGTACGGCGGCCTTGGAGGCGCCGTAGACGCCGAAGGCCTCGTTGCCGACGCTCGCGGAGGTGGATCCGGTCAGGATCACCGAGGCCCCGTCGTTCAGCAGGGGCAGAGCCTTCTGCACGGTGAACAGCAGGCCCTTGACGTTGGTGTCGAAGATCTGGTCGAAGTGGTCCTCGGACACCTGCTCGAGGCGACGGAAGGATCCTCCGCCGGCGTTGGCGAACAGCACGTCGACTCGCCGGCCCTGCTGTTCGACGGCTCCGTACAGCTTCTCCAGGTCGCCGAGGTTCGAGGTGTCGCCGCGGACGCCGGTGACGTCGCCGCCGATCTCGGCGACGGCTGCGGCGAGGGCGTCCTCGCGGCGGCCGGTGATGAACACGTGTGCGCCCTCTCTGGCGAACCGGCGGGCGGCCGCCAGGCCGATCCCGCTCGTGCCGCCAGTGACCACTGCCGTCTTGCCCTGAAGCTGACCCATGAGCTTCCTTTCGATCATGTCGCTGTCGCCAGCGAGATGGTGGGCGCCGGTGCCGATCGCCGTGGTTCACGGCGGGGCCCTGGCGGCGTTTAACGTAACCATAATGGTTACATCTGCTGCCGACAAATGGGGCATGCCGGTCGGGGGTAGATGTAGCATCGGTGGTTACAGTGAGCGGGCGGAGACGGGTGCGATGAGCGGAAACAGCAGGTTGTGCGTGGCCGTGCACGTTTTGACATGGATGGCCCTGGATCAGCGCGATTCAGCGGCAGTGGCCACCTCCCAGCGCATCGCCGTGAGCGTCAACACGAACCCGGTGGTTATCCGCCGCTGCCTCGGCCAGCTCCGCGAGGCCGGCCTCGTACGGTCCCAACGGGGCGCGGGCGGCGGCTGGCACTTGGCCCACGAACCGGAGTCGATCACCCTGCTGGACACGTACCTCGCGGTCGGGGACGACGAGCCGCTCTTCGCCCTGCACAGTTCACCGCCGAGCGACTCCTGCCCGATCGGATTCGGCATTCAACCGGCCCTGCGTCAGGTGTTCGGCCGACTCGACGAGGCCGTACGACGTGAGCTGGCCGCCACCACCATCGCGGACATGCTCTGCGACGTCCTGGCCCAGCAGCCCGCGACGGCTTGACGGTGCGGTCCGCAATCGTTGCCGGGTAGATGCGGGCCCGGGTGACCCCGGCGGCGAACGTCGTGGTGCCTGCGATCGCGGTCGATCGCAGGCACCACGACAGGTGGGTACGGTCATTTTGCTGACCACTGCTGCAGTTGTAGACCCGTCGTGGTGCTGCCACCGATGACGTCGAGCATCTTTTCGGAGGCGGTGTAGCGCAGGGTGTGCGCGTCCTGAATGCGCTGATCGCCCAGGTGCGGGTGCCGCCCGGCCTCCCCGCCCGAGATACGACCGGGCGGTGGCGTGCCGCGCGCAGGGACCTGAGCGAGAATGGGCCAGTTCGAACTCTGCGCAACCCTGGAAGGACCCTCCCTTGGCCGGTGGACTCGTAGCCCTGCTGGATGACGTGGCGGTGCTGGCCCGTGCCGCCGCGGCGTCGATCGATGACATCGGGGCGGCCGCCGCGAAGGCCGGCGCCAAGGCCGCGGGTGTCGTCGTGGACGATGCTGCCGTCACACCGCAGTACGTGCGGAGTTTGGCGGCCGAGCGCGAGTTGCCGATCATCAAGCGCATTGCCGTGGGGTCGCTGCGCAACAAGTTCCTCATCATCCTGCCGGCGGTGCTGCTGCTCAGTCAGTTCGTGCCCTGGCTGCTCACTCCGATCCTCATGCTCGGCGGCGCCTACCTCTGTTATGAAGGCGCGGAGAAGGTGTGGGCCAAGATCGCCCATCACGATTCCCACGGCGCGGGCGAGCAAGAGGTGCAGGACGAGACGACGCTGGTGTCCGGGGCGGTACGAACCGACCTGATCCTCTCGGCGGAGATCATGGTCATCAGCCTCAACGAGGTGATCGATGAGGCGTTCTGGGCCCGTCTGGTGATCCTGGCTGTCGTCGCTGTCGTCATAACCGTCCTGGTGTATGGCGTGGTGGCCCTGATCGTGAAGATGGACGACGCCGGGCTGCGCCTGTCGCAACGGTCGGGTGCCGTCGCCACGTTCGGTCGCGGCCTGGTGAGGGCGATGCCGGTGGTCCTCACCGTGCTGACGGTGGTCGGCACCGCGGCGATGCTGTGGGTGGGCGGGCACATCCTGCTGCTGGGCACGAACGAGCTGAACCTGCACTTCCTGTACGAGGCTGTGCACCATGTGGAGGTCGCCGCCCACGACGCCACAGGTGTTCTCGGCGGGCTCGTCGGCTGGCTCGTCAACACGGTGGCCAGCGCGATCCTCGGGCTGATCGTCGGAGCGCTGGTCGTGCTGGTCATGACTCTCACGCTCCACCGCCGCACATCCAAGGCTGCGACCGCGGCGGCCACGACTGGTACCGACGGCGCCATCCCCGTGCCGCCGAGCCGTGCGGCTCGGCGTAGCGACGCTCCTGCTGATGACCGGGCGCCGCGCGGTTGACCGCAAAATCACGGCACCTTGTAAGGCCGATCTGTCGCTGGGGCACTGGTGACTGCTGCGGTGCTACTCGTGAGGGGGCTGTGCGCCGTGGGGCTCGGGTGTCGACCCCGGGTAGCGGATGGTAGCCGGTCTTGCCGGCCCGCGCCTCGGCCTCGGCTCGGTGGGAGCACGGAGCGAGTCGAGCAGGTGCCGCAGTGCGGCGCTGGTGTCGCCGAGGTCGACCGGGTCGGTCGAGGTCGCCAGCCAGAGCGCCGCCTCGTTCATCGCGCCGGACAGCAGATGGGTCAGCGGTGCCAACGGCTGTCGGGGGATCAGGCCGGCGTCGATGAGCGTGCCGAGGGCGTCGTGGAGGTGACGGGTGGAGCCGGCCTCGTCCATGGCCCGCCACTCGCTCCAGCCGAGAACGGCGGGTCCGTCGACAAGCACCCGGCCCGAGTCCGGCCGGTCCAGCCCCGCCGCGCAGTGCAGCAACGTCGACTTGCCGGAGCCGGACGGGCCCATCACCGCCGAGAAGGTGCCCGCACCCCGGCACCATCCGGATAGGTCTTGGCGACGTCGACCAGCTCGACCACGCCGGCATCGGGGGCCGGGTTCCCACTCGTGTTCCGCATGTCCATGACCTTGCCGGCAGCCGCGCCGAGCCGGCATATGGCGACCCTGGAAGGCGCTGGTAGGGAACAGCCCTACCCCGTCTCCGCTCGACGACCGACGCGGGCCGGCAGGCAGCGTCAGGTCGTGGAGGCCGGGGCGGTCTCGCGGACCACCGTGACAGCGCTGCGGTTGGCGGCCGGGATGATCAGCGCCGATGCGACGAGCGCGGCGACGGCGATGCCCAGCCATCCCCAGAAGCCGAAGGCGATGACCAGGCCGGAGAGCGCCGCCGGGCCGATGATGTTCTGCGTGATCACGTGCAGGTCGAACGCCCCCAGGTACTCGCCCTGAGCGTGCTCGGGGGCGAGGCCGAACGCGAGCCCCCAACCGGATGCGGCCTGCATCACCTCGGCCACGGAGAGGATCAGCACGGCGGCGACGATCGCCACGGACGCCAGGACCACGTTGTCGTCGAGCGCGGTCACCGCCAGGACCGCGCAGCCGCCGGCCAGCCAGTAGCCGGAGCGCCGGGCGAGCCGACCGGCGCCGTGCACGGTGTCCGCGCCCCGGCTGGCCCGTACCTGGAACAGGATGACGAACGCGGTGTTGACGATCAGCAGCAGAGGAATCAGGAAGTGCGGCAGGTCGGTGCGGGTGAGCGCCCAGAGCGGCATCGTCACCAGGATGATGCTGACGTGCGAGGCGAGGATCGTCGAGACGCCGATCACCGCGACGAAGCGTGGGTCGCGGACCGCGGCGAAACGCTTGAAGCCCACCGGTGCGGGACGCGGCGGCACGTCGGGCAGGCGGGTGACGAGCAGCGCGGCGCCGGCCATCAGCGCGGCGGTGGTGAGGGGGATCAGCACGAGCAGCCGTTGGCTGAGGGCGGCGACGGCCGCCACGCCGATACCGATGCTGAATCCGATGTTGAACACCGACCGCATCATGGCCTTGAGCTTCACCCGCTCCTCGGCGGGCACGAGGTTGCCGATGAGGGCCCCGTTGGTCGGGCCGGTGCCGTACTCGAGGAAACCGACGGTGACCACCAGCGCGAAGAAGGCGGTCGCGCTGTCGACAAGGCTGTAGAGCCCGAATCCGACCGACAGTGCGGCGAACAGGATGACGAGCAGGCGGCGGGCGCCCACCCGGTCGGCGATCACACCGAACAGGACCGACGAGAGGAAGGCGGACAGGCCGGCGGCCGACAGGCCCAGGCCCACCTGCCGGGCGTCGAGTCCGACACGCAGCGTGAAGTAGACGACGCTGCCGCTGAGGAAGACCCCCTTGCCGATGGACTCGGCCAGTCGGATCGCGATCAGCTTCCTGCGGAGCGGGTCGGTCGGTACCAGGCCGGCGACAACGTCCGTCACTCGTGACAAGGGCATGGGTCAATCCTGGCGACGACGGTGTCCGGCGGACAGGGCGACAGGTGTAGCGCGTACGGGACGACGTCCCGGATCGGCCGGGAAGTTCCCCCGTGGACTCCCGGGTCGGCGGTACGTGGACCGCCTGTAAAAGGTCCGCTGTGGACGGCTTCGTCAGGGCCAAAACGGAAAGTTTGGTTCGGTTTTTCGATTCGTCAAAAGGCTGACCGAGCCCGTTCCCGGGATCACTTCTTGTGTTGTTCTGTTGGCCGTGAGTAGATGTTCATCACGACGCGGGGTCGGCGCTACCGCGGCGTTTCCCCGCGCGACTAAGACACCGCGGGCCGTTCGGACGGGGTGAGGTGGATAGATGGTCAGCGTTGGCTCGGCCTCGGAACTGACTCGGAACATGGGGCGGTATCCGGAGGAAGTCACGGCGGAGACACAACCCGACGCGGTGACGGTGGTCCTGGCCGACGCTCAGCCGGTGGTGCGCAGGGGCCTGCACGCCCTGCTGTCGCCGTCGGCTGAGGTCGCTGTGACAGGTGAGGCGGCGTCCGCACGGGAGGCGTTGGCGGTGGCCACCGCCACCCGTCCTGACGTGCTCGTTCTCGACGTCGAGCTGCCGGGGTTCCAGGCGGGGGTGACGATCCAGGAGATCAACCGGGTGTCGCCCTCGACAGCGGTGCTGGTCTTCACCGCGGTCGAGGACGAACACGCGATCTTCGCGGCCATGTGGGCGGGGGCCCGGGGCTACGTGCTCAAGAGCTGCCCGGGCGACGGCATCGTCCGGACGATCCGGGGCCTCGCGACGGGTGAGGTCATCCTCGGCCCCCGGGTGGCCGACAAGCTCATCGGGCAACTGAGCCGGGAGCCCCGCAACCAGCAGCTCTTTCCGGAGCTGACAGCCCGCGAGCGGGAGGTGCTGGAACTGATTGCCTCGGGTATGCGCAACGTGGCGATCGCCGCGAAGCTGAATCTGTCCCCGAAAACGGTCAGCAATCATATTTCCATCATCTTCAGCAAACTGAACGTCGCTGACCGGTACGAGGCGATTGAGGTCGCCCGCCGGGCGCGGTTGGGGCGCCCCGGGCCGCCCGGCTCCCATGCGCCAGTGGTGCCTGGTGGCAGCGTTCTGCTGGCCGGCAGGCGTGGTGTCGTGGCGCCGGGCTCGGCCGCGTACGCCGACGCGCGGTCGGTGCGGGGGTGTGCGGGATGAACCTGGACCTGGACGCGATCGCCGACCGACTGGAGCCACGGTTCGGCCGGGCCGCGCACCGCTGGGTGGGCACGCTGCGCCAGCGGCTCGACGACCTCGTCGAGCAGTGGGAGTTGACTCTGGGTGACCGACTCAAATCCGGCAACTCCTCGGTGGTGTTCCGGTGCGTGGGCCCGCTCGGCGACGCGGTGCTCAAGCTGTCCCCGGACAGCTACGCCGTGCGGGAGGAGGTGGACATGCTGCGCCAGTTCGCCTCCAGCGGGCGGGTGCCGGCAGTGCGGGAGTCGGCCAAGGGCGCCGTCCTGCTCGAAGCGATCCACCCCGGCACCCTCGTGGAGAAGATGCCGCAGCCGCCCTCACCGCAGGAGTACGCCGCCTTCCTCACCGATCTGCACGGCGCGGGCGACCCGGCGGCCGCTCCCCGTCAACTGGCGGACTGGATCGACGTGCTGTTCAACTCGGCTACGCGCCGGGGCGCCGACCTGAGCGGGTCCAAGCGGCTGCGCGACGACCTGTTCGCGGTGCCCACCGACACCGTGCTGCTGCACGGTGACCTGCACCTCGGCAACGTGCTCAGCGGCGGGGGCAGGGGTCTGGTGGCGATCGACCCGATGGCGTGCGCCGGTGACCCCTGCTTCGACGCCGTGGACTACGTGCTGGAGGGGCTGGACCGCGCGGAGATGGTTCGTCGCCGCGACGAGCTGGCGAGCGCCGCCGGCATCGACGTGCGCCGACTCGACGCCTGGTGCCGGGTGACGGCCCCGATCGGTGCCACGTACGTCAGCAATCCCGTGCACTCCGCCGAGCTGGCGGCCTTCGGGCGCGGCGAGTACTGACCGACCGACCACCGCCCCGGTCCGACGGCGCCCCGCGTCGGACCGGGGCCGCGCCATGCCCGGGGACCCGCGTCCACGTGTCACCGACGCGACCGGGAGCTTTTCCTGGTGGGGCAGGAGAACGTGCTCTGCCGCGCGGGACGTGCCGGGCCGCACGATCGGTGCATGGTTCGTACCGGTCGTGCTTCCTTCGCCCAGGAACGCCTCTACTTCCTCGATCAGCTCCAGCCCGGAAACCCGGCGTACGTGGTGGCCCTCGCGGTGCACCTGCGCGGTGCGCTGCGACCCGAGGCGCTGCGCACGGCCCTGACCCGGGTGGTCGCCCGGCACGACGCGCTGCGCACCACGTTCGCGGTGGTCGACGGTGTCCTCACCCAGCGGGTGTCGTCGACGCCCGCCGTGGACGTCGACATCACCGCCGACGGGTGGGTCGATCGCGCCACCCAGGAGGCCCACCTGCGGGCGCTCGTCACCGAGCAGGCCCGGCAGCCCTTCGACCTCGCCGACGGGCCGGTGGTACGGGCCTTCCTGCGCTCCTGGGGCCCGGACGAGCACGGCCTCGCGGTGCTCGTGCACCACATCGCCTGCGACGGGTGGTCGGTGGGTCTGCTCCTGCGCGACCTGGCCGCCGAGTACGACGCCACTGTCCACGGGTCGGTGGCCGTCCACGACGAGCCGGCCGAGTCCTACCTGGCGTACGCCGAGCGGCAGCACGAGACGTGGCGGCGGGACAGCTCGGGCCTCGACTTCTGGCGTGCGGCGCTTGTCGACGTGCCACAACTGGCGCTGCCCACCGACTTCCCCCGCCCGAGCGTGCTCGGCACCACAGGTGCGGTGCTGCGCCGCCCGGTCGAGCCGGAACTGGTGCGGCGGCTGGGGGAGTGGGGGCGGGCGCGGGGCGCCACGCTGTTCGCGGTGACGCTCGCCGCGTACGCCTCGGTGCTGTCCCGGTACGCGCGCCAGGACGAGGTGGTGGTCGGCGTTCCGGTGGCGAACCGGATGGACGACGCCGAGGAGCGACTGGTCGGCTGTCTGGTCAACACGCTGCCGATCCGGCTCGACGTGTCCGGCCGGCCGAGCTTCCCCGAGTTGGTGGACCGGGCACGACGGACCAGCTTGGCGGCCTTCGCCAACCAGGACGTGCCGTTCGAGCAGATCGTGCGGGCCACCGTGGGGGAGCGGCAGCTCAGCCACGCGCCACTGTTCCAGACCTCGCTGACGGTGCAGAACTTCCCGTTCGCGTTCCCCGAGTTCGCCGGGGTACGGCTGACCGAGGTCGACGTCGAGATCGACGTCACCAAGTTCGACCTGGGCCTGACCCTCGACGTCTCCACCGACGTGCCGTTCCTGCGCGCCGAGTACAGCACCGAGCTGTTCACGGCGGAGACCGTCGGCACGCTGATCACGCACTACCTGACGTTCCTGCGGTCCATCGTCGACGAGGAGCAGCGGGAGCCGTCCATGGTGGACGAGGCCGAACGGGCGCAGCTCACCGAGGGGGTGAACCCGCCGCTCGCGTCGACGCCGGTCGCGCACCCGTCGGTGCTGCGTCGCTTCGCCGACCACGCGGCGGCGACCCCGGACGCGGTGGCCGTACGCCACCGGGACGTCGAGATCACCTACGCCGAGCTGGACCGGTGGTCCGGGCGGATCGCGGCGGGCCTGGCCGACCGCGGGGTCCGCCCCGGCGTCCGGGTGGGGCTGCTGCTCGGCCGTTCACCTGCGGTCGTCGCGGCGATCCTGGGCGTGTGGAAGCTCGGCGGCGTCTACGTGCCGCTGGACCCGGACTACCCGCGCCAGCGCCTGGAACTGATCGCCGCGAACGCCGGGATGGCGGTGCTCGTGGTGGACCCGGAGACCGCGGAGGTGGCCGCGGCGCTCACCCGCGACAGCGGGACCCCCCTGGCCGACGCGCACACCCTCGACGGAATCTCCGTACCCAAGGAGACCTTCCCCGGTCCGGACGACCCGGCGTACGTCATCTACACCTCCGGCTCGACCGGCGTACCCAAGGGGGTCCTGGTCGGGCACGGCGGCCTGGACGCCCTGAACAGCCCGACCCCGGCGGGCCTGGACGTCACGGCCGCCGACGTGTGGCTGGCGGCCAGCTCGTTCTCGTTCGACGCGTCGGTGTGGGAGATGTGGGGCGCGCTGACCACCGGCGCCCGGCTGGTCATCGCCGACCGGGTCGACCTGGTGGACCGGGAACGGCTGGCCCGGCTGGTGCGCCGCGAGGCCGTCACCGTGCTGTTCCAGACCCCGGGCGCGCTCTACCGGTTGCTGCCGCCGTACCTGCGGGCGCTCGAGGAAGACGAGACCTCCCGCATCCGCTACGTCGTCCTGGGCGGCGAGGCGCTGAGCTGGTCGCGGCTGGCGTCGCTGATCGCGGACGCGCCGGGTCTGCGAACGGTGTTCGTCAACATGTACGGCATCACCGAGGGCACCATCCACGTCACGATCTTCCAGGCGTCGGCCGCCGACGTGCCCCGGGTCCCCGAGGGTGCCATCGGCGTGCCGTTGCCGTCGGCACGCTGCTACGTCCTCGACGAGGACCTGCGGCCGACCGGCCTCAACGTGCCAGGCGAGCTGTACTGCGGCGGCGCGCTCGTGGCGCACGGCTACCTGGACAACCCGGAGCTGACCGAGGCGCGGTTCCCGCCCGACCCGTACGGCGGCGGGGTCATGTACCGCACCGGCGACGTGGTGAAGTGGGGCCTCGACGGGAGCATGGTGTACCTCGGCCGCAACGACACGCAGGTGCAGGTGCGCGGCTACCGCGTCGAGCTGGCCGAGGTGGAGGGCGCGCTGCTCACCCACCCCGCGGTGCGGTCGTCCGCCGTGGCCGCCGAGGACGACGAACTCGTCGCGTTCGTGGTCCACGGGATCGGCCCGGACGCCGAGCACGACCTGCGGGCGCACCTGCGCGAGACACTGCCGGCGTACATGGTGCCGTCGCGGATCCTGACCGTGGCGACCATCCCGCTCACCGCGCACGGCAAGGTGGACCTTCCCCGCCTGCTGGCCGACAGTCGCGCGGCACGGACGGCCACCGCGCCGTCGCGGCCACCGGCCGCGGTGGTCGGCACCGGGTTGGAGGAACGGATCCGGGCCTGCTGGGTCGAGGTGCTCCGACGGCCCGACGTCGGGCTGCACGACAACTTCTTCGACCTGGGTGGCCACAGTTTCGCGCTGATCGCGCTCCAGCAGCGAATGTCCGAGGAGGGTCTGGACGTCTCGGTGACCGACCTCTTCCGCTGCGGCACGATCGCCGGCTGCGCGGCGGTGCTCCAACACACCGCGCCCGTCGTCGCGGACCCCAACGCGGCGCAGCGCCGCCAGGGCCGCGCCCTGCTGGCCGACCGGCGGCGCAGCGTGGGAGCCGGCCGTGGCTGAGCTGGACGACAGCGCAGCGGTGGCGGTGGTCGGCATGGCCATCCGGGTCCCCGGTGCCGACCGCGACCTGGACCGGTTCTGGCGACACGTCCACGACGGCGTCGACGCCGTCAGCGTCTTCACGCCCGAGCAGCTCGTCGGTTGGGGCGTACCCAAGGATCTGGTGGAACGGCCGGGCTTCGTGCCGGCCCGCGCGGTGCTCACCGACGCGGACCGCTTCGACCACCGGCTGTTCAGCTACTCGCCGTCGGACAGCGCCCTGATGGACCCGCAGCAGCGGATCCTGCTGGAGTGCGCCTGGGCGGCCCTGGAGCACGCCGGCCACCCGCCGGTCGCCGCCGACGGCAACCGGGTCGGGGTCTACGTCGGCACCGGGCTCAACGTCTACCTGCTGGACAACGTGTGGCCCAACGAGCGCGCGGTCGAGGCGGCCGGCGGCCTGGGCGTGATCATCGGCAGCGACAAGGACTTCGCCGCCACCCGGATCGCCTACAAGCTGAACCTTCAGGGGCCGGCGCTGACCGTGCAGACCGCCTGCTCGACGTCGCTCGTCGCGGTGCACCAGGCGACGCAGGCGCTGCTCACCTACGACGCCGACGTGGCACTGGCCGGCGCGGCCACCGTCGCCCCACCGACCCGGCGCGGACACCTGCACGAGCCCGGCGGCATCTTCTCCGCGGACGGTCGCTGCCGCGCCTTCGACGCCGCCGCCGACGGGACGGTGCCGGGCGACGGAGCGGGCGTGGTGGTGCTCAAGCGCCTCACCGACGCGCTGCGCGACGGCGACACGGTGCACGCGGTGATCCGTGGCTCCGCGGTCAACAACGACGGCGCCCGCAAGGCCGGCTTCACCGCGCCCGGCCCGACCGGTCAGGCCGCCGTCATCGCGGCGGCACTGCAGGTGGCCGACGTCGACCCGGACACCGTGGGCCTGGTCGAGACGCACGGCACCGGCACCGCGCTCGGCGACCCGATCGAGGTGGCGGCGCTGCGGCAGGTGTTCGACTCCGCCCGACCCGACCGGGCGCCGTGCGCCCTGGGCGCCGTCAAGTCGGTCGTCGGACACCTGGACACCGCCGCCGGGGTGATCGGCCTGATCAAGACGGTGCTGGCCCTGACACACCGGACGATTCCTCCGATCGCCCACCTCCGTACGCCCAACCCGGCGATCCGACTGGACGGCTCGGTGTTCGAGCTGCCGACGACCGCCCGACCCTGGGCGCCTGTCGACGGCGTACGCCGGGCCGGGGTGAGCGCCTTCGGCATCGGCGGCACCAACGCCCACGTGGTGCTGGAGGAGGCCCCGCCGATCCCGGCCCGACCCCGCCGGCACGTCCCGCAGCTCGTCCTGGTCTCCGCGAAGACCGCCGCGGTGGCGCAGGACAGCCTGGACCGGGTCACCGCGTTCGCGGCGGCAACCGCCCCCGGGGACCTGGCCGACCTCGCGTACACCCTGCGGACCGGCCGCGCCGAGCTGCCCTGGCGGGCCGCCGTCCTGACCGGCGTGACCGACGGGGTCGCCCGGCTGCGCAAGGTCGACTCGACGGCTCGGGCGCGCGGGGTGGCGCTGCACCTCACCGGGGCCGGAGCGGTGACCGGCAACCGACCCAACTACGACGCCGACCCGGTGTACCGGCGGACCGTCGACGAGGGCGTCGCGCTGCTGCGTGGCCACGATCTGGACGATGCGGTGCGGGAACGCGGCCACCGGCTGCTGGCCTGCGTCGGCCTGACCCGGTCGCTGCGCAGCCGGGGCGTCACCCCGCGCGCCCTGGCCGGCGACGGCGTCGGCGCGGTGGCCGCCGCCGTCGTGGCCGGGGTGATGTCGCTCGCGGACGCGCTCGCGCTGCTGCGCGACACCGACGACCCCGGGGTACGCCTGCACCCCGCCGCTCTGCCGCTGCTCATCGACGGGCGCCCCGACGACAGCGCCTTCTGGCGGGCCGCGGCCCGCCGCCCCCCGACGTCGACGCCGCCCCCCGACCTGCCCGACCCGGTGCTCTGGATCGAGGTAGGCACCACCGTCACCCCACACCTGGACGCCGATCAGCCGGCACTTCCCGCCAACCGGCACGCCCGCCTGCTGGCGACCGTGGGCGCGCTGTGGCAGCTGGGTCTCACCGACGCCTGGGACCCCGTGCACGACACCGGCCGCCGCCGGCTGCCCGCCCCCACCTACCCGTTCGCGGCCACCCGGCACTACCTGGACGCGCCCGGAGCCGACCCGACCACAGAGAGGCGACACTGATGCGCGACGTACACGACCGGACCTGGGTGGCCGGGTTCGAAGAGCTGTGGATGGAGGTGCTCGGCGTCGACACCGTCGACGACGACGACGACTTCCTCGACCTCGGCGGCCACTCGCTCAGCGCGCTGCGGCTGAGCACCCTGATCCGCCAGGAACTCCACCTCGCGGTCATGTTCGGCCACGTACTGGAGAACCCCCGCTTCGCCGACCTGCGCAAGGTCGCGAGCGAGGTGCCGCTGGAGCGGCCCCCGGCGGAGACCGCCTGATGGTCGCCCCCGACCTCGCCGCCTGGGCGCCGCTCGCCGCACGGGTGCTCGGCGGCACCCCCGAGCAGGTCCGCGCGGTGGCCGCCACCGAGTCGTTCGTCGCCCTGGGCGGCACCTCGCTCCAGGCCATCGCCCTCGTCGCGCTGGGCCAACGCGAGCTGCGGGCGGACGTGGACAGCGCCCGCCTGCTGTCGGCGCTGCCGCTGGCCCAGGCCCTCGCGGGCGCCGTGGACTTCGTCGACACCGCGCCACCCGTCGTCGCGCGGCGGCCGGCGGAGCGGGAGCTGCTGCCGGGTCAGCGGTCCATGCTGGCCGCGCACCTGCTGGACCAGGACGCGCCGTACCACCTGATGTTCACGGTGGAGGCGGACGGGCCCCTCGACCCGGCCCGGGTCCGGTGGGCGCTGCGCGAGCTGGCCACCCGACACGAGGCGCTGCGGACACGCTTCGTGCGCGACCCCCGCCAGGCCCGGATCGTGCTGCCCGCGCCCTACGAGCCGCGCCTGCTGCACCAGACGCTGCCCGACGACGACGCGGTACGCGCCGTGCACGACCTGTACGGCCCGGCCGCCGCGCGTCTGCTGCGCCCCTTCGCGCAGCCACCCGTGGTGTTCGTCCTGACCCGGACCGGCCGGCGCGACCTGCTCACCATGCTGGTGCACCACACGGTAAGCGACGGCTGGAGCATCGGACTGTTCGCGCGGGAGTTCGCCGAGTTCTACGCCGGGGACGGCCCGTCCGAGGCGGCCCCGTCGCCGGACTGGGTCGGCACCCGGCTCGCCGCGCAGGAGTCGTCCGGCGCGTTGGAGGCCGCCCTGACCCGGGTCACCGCCCGGCTGGACGGGGCACCGTGGACGGTGACGCTCCCCACCGACCTGCCGCCGGTCGCCGAGGCCGACGGTCGGGGCGCCCGGCTGCGCTTCCACCTGGACGAGACGGCGGCGGAGGCGACGACCGGGTTGGCCCGGGAGTGTGGGGTGACCGTCACGTCGGTGGCTCTGGCAGCCTGGGCGTTGACAGTGTCCCGCCGCGCCGGTCTGGACGACCTGGTGCTCGGGGTGCCGGCGGCGGGCCGGTTCGAGGCGGGCATGGACCGCCTGGTGGGCCTCTGCACCCGGGTCGTCCCGGTCCGCTGCGCGGCGACCGACGACAGCACCGTCCGGGAGTTCGTCCGCGGGATCGCCGACGCCCTGGCCGCGGCGGTCGCCGACGCCGACGTGCCGTTCGAGACTGTGGTCTCCGCGCTGGGCGCCGGCACCGACCCGGGCCGCAACCCGCTGGCCCAGCTCGGCTTCGCCGCCCACCACGAACTGGTTCCCGACGACCTGCGGGTGGGCGACCGTAGCTGGCGGGTGCACGAGGGCCACTGCGCAGGCGCGGTGTTCGACGCCCTGCTCTACCTCCAGTCGTGGTCGGATCGTCCCCGATTCGTGCTGGAGTACGCGACAGCCCTGCTGACCGCCGCCGACGCCGGGGAACTGGTCGAGTCGTTCCAAGCGGCGGTGCGGGAGCTGGCCGCCGACCCGGACGCGACGGTGCGGGACGTCACCACGCTCTCGGCGGGTCAGCACGCCAGGTTGCGCGAGCTGGGCGCGGGCGGGACGTACGACACCGCCGACGACGTGTGGCACCGGTTCGCGGCGTACGCGGAGTCCGCGGGCGAGCGGACCGCGCTCGTCGACGCGCACACCGGTCTGACGCTCACCTACCGGGACCTGCACGACGCCGCCGTCGAGCAGTCCCGCCTCCTGCACGGCCACGGGGTGCGTGCCGGCGACGCGGTTCTCCTGGAGGTGCCCCGCTCGGCCGCCGAGGCGGTGGCGGTGCTGGGCGTGCTGCGACTCGGCGCGCACTACGTGGCCGTGGACCAGCACGCCACCGCCGAGTGGCGTACCCATCTTGCGGCGACCGTCGCGGCACGGGCCCGCCTCGGTGTGGGCGAGCCCTGGCCGGGGGTCGTCGACTGCCCGCTCGTCGATCCGCGGACGCCCGTCGGGGCAGACCCGGTCGAGGCGGCGCCGAGCGACCCGGCGCGCACCGCGTACGTCTCCTTCACGTCCGGTTCGACGGGCCTGCCCAAGGGCGTCGTCGTGCCGCACCGGGCGGTGCTGCGACTGGCCGACGACCCGGGGATGTTCGCCGAGCGGCCGGGTATGCGGATGCTGCGGCTGTCCCCACTGGCGTTCGACGCGTCCACCCTGGAGCTGCTGGTGCCCCTGACCACCGGCGACACGGTGGTGGTCTTCCCGCCGGAGGACCCGACGCCACGCGGGCTGGCCGACGTCCTGAGCACCGCCGGGGTCACCCACGCCTGGCTCACCTCGGGCGTGTTCCACCTGGTCGCCGACCACCGTCCGGACGCGTTCGCCGGGTTGCGGCAGCTGTTCACCGGCGGGGGAGTGGTGTCACCGCCGCACGTGCGCCAGGTGTTGCGGGCCTGCCGGGGCCTGCGCCTGACCAACGGGTACGGCCCCACCGAGAACACCACCTTCACCACCACGTACTCCGTCGAGCACGCCGACGCGACGCCCGACCCGCTGCCGATCGGTGCTCCGGTGCACGGCACCGACCTGTCCGTCGTCGACGCGTCGGGTCGTCTCGTCCCACCGGGCGCCGTCGGCGAACTGCTGGCCGGCGGCACCGGTCTGGCCGACGGGTACCTGGGCGACCCGACGAGGACGGACGCCTCCTTCGTGGGCCACGACGGGGAACGCCGTTACCGCACCGGGGACCTGGTGCGCTGGGGCGCCGACGGCCACCTGCGCTTCCTGGGCCGCAACGACCGCCAGGTGAAGATCGCCGGACACCGGGTGGAGCCGGTCGACGTCGAGCGCCGGTTGCGGGCGCAGCCGGGCGTCCTCGACGCCGTGGTCTTTCCCACCGGTGACCCGGCGAGCGGGGTACGCCTCTGCGCGGCGCTCAAGCCCGACCCGGACGGCGTCGACGTGGCCGCCGTGCGCCGCGCGGTGGAGCCCGACCTGGCCCCGTACGCCCGGCCGCAGCAGTGGGTGACGGTGACCGAGTTCCCGCTGGACCGCAACGGCAAGGTCGACCTGCGGGCGCTGGGCACGCTGGCCCAACCGACAGCGCCGCCGGAGACCTCGGCCGCGTCGGCCCGGGTTCCCGCCCAGCGCTCGGCGTCGCTGGCCGAGTTCGAGGAGCTGGTGACGGGCGCCTGGGTGGAGGCCCTGGGCACCGACGACTTCGACGTCGACGAGGCGTTCTTCGACGTCGGCGGTGAGTCGCTGCGCCTGGCGATCGTGCGCCGGCTGCTCCAGGAGCGGCTGGCCGGCCGGACCATCCCGCTCACCGACCTCTACCGCTTCCCGACCGTCCAGACGCTGGCCCAGCATCTGCACGCGCAGACCGAGAAAGCAGGCGCACCCTCATGAACGACGACATCGCGATCGTCGGCCTGGCCGGTCGGTTCCCCGGCGCCGCCGACGTCTGGGAGTACTGGTCGAACCTGGTCGCCGGGAAGACCACTGTCAGCGCGCTGACCCGGGGCGAACTGCTGGCCGCCGGGGTGCCCGCCGACCGGCTCGACGACCCGGCGTACGTGCCGGCGCGCGGCGTCCTGGCCGACCCGGACCTGTTCGACGCGGCCTTCTTCGGCATCACGCCGAGAGAGGCGGAGACGATGGACCCGCAGCACCGGCTGCTGATGCAGACGGCGTGGGCCGCGCTGGAGTCGGCGGGGCTCGCCACCGAACGGCCGTTCGGTCGGGTCGGCGTCTTCGCCGGGGCCGGGTTCAACTACTACGCGCTGCACCACGTGTTCGCCCAGCCCGACGTCGTCGAGTCGCAGGGGCTGCTGTCGGTCGTGCTGGGCAACGAGAAGGACCACCTGGCTGCGAAGATCGCGTACCGGCTGGACCTGGGCGGGCCCGCCATCACCGTGCAGACCGCCTGCTCGACGTCGCTGGTGGCGGTGCACCTGGCCTGCCAGAGCCTGCACGCCGGCGACTCGGACGTGGCGCTCGCCGGTGGCGCCTGCGTGGCGGTGCCGCAGCAGGCCGGGTACCTCTACGAGACGAAGGGCATCATGTCGCCGGACGGCACGTGCCGTCCGTTCGACGCCGCGGCCGACGGCACCGTGCCCGGCAACGGGGTCGCCCTGGTGGTGCTCAAACGCGTCGCGGACGCCCGCCGGGACGGGGACACCGTGTACGCGGTGATCAAGGGGTCGGCGGTGAACAACGACGGCGGGATGAAGGTCGGCTACACCGCGCCGGGCATCGCCGGGCAGATCGACGTGTTGACCCGCGCGTACGCCTGCGCCGCCGTCGACCCGGCGACAGTTGGCTACCTCGAGGCGCACGGCACCGCGACCGAGGTCGGCGACGCCATCGAGCTGGCCGCGCTGACCGAGGTGTTCCGGCGCGGCGAGCGACAGTGCTCGATCGGCTCGGTCAAGGCCAACGTCGGGCACCTCGACGCCGCCGCCGGTGTCGCCGGTCTCATCAAGGCAGCACTGGCCCTGCACTTCCGGCAGATCCCGCCGCTCGCCGGCCTGAAGCAGGCCCGCCCCGAGCTGCTGGACCCCTCGACACCGTTCACGGTGGACACCGTCGCCCGTCGGTGGGAGGCCGCCGGCGGTCCACGCCGCGCTGCGGTAAGCGCCTTCGGTCTGGGCGGCACCAACGCGCACGTGGTGCTGGAGGAGGCCGACGGCCCGATCCCGCCGGAGCCGTCGGCCGCCGACGGCCCCGCCGAGCTGATCGTGCTGTCCGCGCGGACCCCGGAGGCGGTCCGCGAGGCAGCCGAGCAGGTGCACGAGTACGTGCGGCAGCGCCCCGACCTGTCCGTGCGGGACGTCGCGGTGACGGCGCAGACGTACCGCCGGCACTTCCCGCACCGATTGGCGGTGGCCGCGCGGGACGTCCCGGCGGCGCTCTCCGGGCTGCGCCGGGCGCGGGTGCGCGCGGCGGCGCGCCGACCCCGGGTGGTCTTCCTGTTCCCCGGGCAGGGTGCCGAGTTCCCGGCCATGGCGCGCGGCCTCTACGACCACTACCCGTCGGTGCGGGCCGACCTCGACCACGGGGCGGAGCTGCTGGCCCCGGTCCTCGGGCTGGACCTGCGGGACGTCCTCGTCGACGACGACCCGCACGGTGTCGTGCACCGCACGGACGTCACCCAGCCGGCCCTGGCCCTGTACGAGGTGGCGCTCGGCCGGCTGCTGCTGTCGTGGGGCGTCCGTCCGGCGGCGATGATCGGCCACTCGGTCGGTGAGTTCCCGGCCGCCGCGCTCGCCGGTGAGCTGGCCGACGACGACATGCTGCGCCTGGTCGCCACCCGGGGCCGGCTCATGCAGGACGCCCCGGAGGGTCACCTGCTGGTCGTGCTGGCCGGGCCGCGCACGGTGGAGGAACACCTCGCGGGCCTGGACGACCTCGACATCGCCGCGCGCAACGCGCCTGACGTCACCGTCGTGGCAGGGCCGCCGGCCCCGCTCGCCACGTTCCGCGAACGCCTGGACGCGGCCGGGGTGCCCTGTCGGGCGCTGCCCGCGCAGCGCGCCTTCCACACCCGGATGATGGCCGACGCGGCCCGGCTGCTTGGCGTCGAGGCCGACCGGGTGCCCCACCGACCCCGCACCCTCCCGGTCGTCAGCAGCGTCGACGGCACACTGCTCGACACCGGAAAGGCGCGTGCCGAGGGCTACTGGGCGGCACAGTTGCGCAGCCCGGTGCGCTACCACGACGCCCTGCTGACCGCGCTGGAGCTACCCGACCCCGTGCTCGTCGAGGTCGGTCCCGGCGCCGCGCTCACCGGCATGGCACGGCAGACGCCGCAGGGACGGGGGGTGCCCGGGTTCGCCGTACAGCCGCGACCGACGCCGCGGGCCGACGCCGCCGACGTCCTCGCCGGGCTCGGTGGACTGTGGACGGCCGGGGTGACTGTGGACTGGGCGGCGGTGCGCGGCGACAGACCGGCGCGGCGGGTGGCGCTGCCGACGTACCCGTTCGCCCGTACCCGGCACTGGTTGGAGGCGACAACCCCACCGGCCCCGGACACCGCCGAACCGTCGCCACCTCCCACGGCTACCGGGGAGAGCGCGGTGGTGGACGAGATCGTGGCGCTGTGGGGCCGGCTGCTCGGCTCGCCCGACATCGGGCCGGACACCGACTTCTTCACCGTCGGCGGTGAGTCCCTGCTGTTCATCCGCATGGTCAACCAGGTGCAGCGCCGCTTCGCCGTCCGCATCCCGATGGAGAAACTGTCCGCGCGACCCACGCCGCGCGCCCTGGCCGAGCTGGTGACGGCATGACCGACCACACCGACCTGGCACACGCGGCTGCGGTGGCGGCCGTGCTCACCCACCGACTCTGCGGCGCGACGTCGGTGATGGTGCGCGGCCCGCACGGCGACCACACGCTGCGCGTGCACCCGGAGCAGACGATGACCGAGGTACGCGCGCAGACGCGGACACCGTCACCCGAGCTGTCCCCGTTGGACGTGGTGCTGGTGACACCCGGCCCACCGGGCGGGACGGCGGCAACGGTGGGCCCGGTGCCGGTCTGGCTTACCGGCGAACACTGTCATCCCACCCACCTCCAGGAACGACTGGACACCCTGAGCGGATGGCTCACCGCCCATCCCGACCGCCCGGTGCGCGAGGCGGTGCTCGTCGGTCCCCGGGAGCGGGCCACGCTGCTCGGCTTCAACCCCGCGCCGACCCCCGCCCCCCGGACACCCGTGCACGAGGCGATCTGCCGGCAGGCCGAGCGCACCCCGGACGCCGTCGCACTGCGCGGCGGGGGCCGCGACCGCAGCTATCGGGACCTGCTCGATGAGGCAGCGGCGCTGGCCGGGCGACTGCGCGCCGAGGGCGTGGGCCCCGGCTCGGTCGTCGCCCTGTGCACCGAGCGGAGCCCGGAGATGGTCGTCGCGGTGCTCGGTGTCCTGCTGGCCGGAGCGGCGTACCTGCCGCTGGACCCGTCGCACCCGAGGGCCCGGCTGGACCTGATGCTCACCACCGCCGACGCCGCGCTGACGCTCGCCGACGAGCAGGGACGGGCCGCGCTCGGCAGCGGCGGCGCCCCGGCCGTTCCGGTGCGACCACTGGCCGGCGCCGACCTGCCCGCCTCGCCCGTCGACTGGCGTGGCTACCGCGCGCCGGAGGAGGTGGTGGACGGTCTGTCGTACGTCATCTTCACCTCCGGGTCGACCGGGGCGCCGAAGGGTGTGCAGATGACCCATCTGTCGCTGGCCAACAGGCTGGCGTGGATGCAGGAGGAGTACCGCATCGGGCCCGACGACGTGGTGCTGCAGAAGACGCCGTACACCTTCGACGTGTCGGTGTGGGAACTGCTCTGGGCCTTCCTGGCCGGCGCGACGCTGGTCACGGCCGAGGCCCAGGCGCACCGCGACCCGCAGGAGATGGTCGCCGTCATCGCGCGCGAGGCGGTGACCACAGTGCACTTCGTGCCGTCCATGCTCGCCCTGTTCGTCGAGGAGCCCGGGGTCGCCGCGTGCGCAGCCCTGCGCAGGGTGATCTGTAGCGGGGAGGCCCTGCCGCCGAAGCTCGTCAACAAGCTCACCGCCACCCTGCCGACGGTGCGGGTGGACAACCTGTACGGCCCCACCGAGGCCGCCATCGACGTCACCGCCTGGCCGTGCCGCCGACCCGAACCGGACCCCACCGTCCCGATCGGCAGGCCGATCACCAACGTCACGGCGTACGTGCTTGCCGACGACGGTGCGCTGGCACCGCTGGGCGTACCCGGGGAACTGGTGGTCGGCGGCGCCTGCCTGGCCCGGGGGTACGCCGGACGGCCCGACCTGACCGCCGAGCGGTTCGGCACCGTGCACGTCGCCGGGCGTCCCCAGCGGGTGTACCGCACCGGCGACCTGGCCTGGTGGTCACCGCAGGGTCACCTGAACTACGGCGGACGCATCGACACGCAGGTGAAGATCCGTGGGCAGCGGGTGGAACTCGGCGAGATCGAGTCGGTGCTGAACAGCCACCCGCTCGTCGCGAACAGCGTGGTGCTGCTCCGCGACGACCTGGGAGCGGCCCCGACCCTGGTGGCGTACGTGGTGACCGAGCGGCACACCGACGTGGGCGACGTGAGCGAGGCGGCGCTGCGGACGTTCCTGGCCGAGCATCTTCCCGACCACATGGTGCCGCTGCGCCACGTGGTGCTGCCCGAGTTGCCCGCCACCGCCAACGGCAAGGTCGACCGCCGGGCTCTGCCCGCCCCGCCGGCCCGGGTTCGCCGGCCGGTACGGGTCGGGTCACCCTCGACGTAGGGTGGCGCAGGCCCGGTTCGAGGGCCGGCGAGCCGAGCTGCGGCAGCGACGACGAACCCGTCGTCGCGCGCCCCCGGGCGGCGTCATCCGCCCGCGCGAGATCCGGAATTGGCGGCAAGCCACTCACGCGGCAGGCGGATGGTGTGGAACCACTCGCGCGGCACCTGGTCGAAGAATGGCGCTCTGAGCACCGGCGTTCCTCCACCGACGTGGTCGGCGGCTGCGGCGGCCCGCCGGACGCTGAACCACCAGCCCTCGTTCGCCCGGGACAAGACGATGCTGCCGCCCTGAACGATGCCGATGTGACGGACCGAATTTGGTCTGGAACTGGTCGTCCAGACGCGGCCCCTGAAGTGCACGATGGAGTCGATGTTGGACCACGACTCGCGCATCGCCGGCCGGCCGTACATGTCCGGGCCCAGGTAGACGCCCTGCTCGTCGATGGCGAGGAGCAGTTCCCGTCGCACCGCGCTGCCCACGCGACGACGAAACGCGGCGAGGATGGTGGCCTCGATCCCCAGCCCGACGATGAAGAACATGTAGCGAGTCGACAGGTCCTGAAGGCCGATCGTCATGGCCGTGACCGGCAACAGGCTGCACAACACCACAATGCCCGCGGTTCGGAGCCGGCTCTGTCGAACCTCGTACGTCGACGCTTTCTCCGCTCTCATGGCCCACAAGATAGCGGCGACCCCAAGCGCCATCGATCACGGTGAGCCGCCCGCGTGCCACCGGAAGATCTCGAAGGCGCGGATCTTCGTCTCAAGGAGCCGGCGCCGTTCTGCATCTCCTGACCTGGTTGACCGTGATCGCTTGCCCGTGGGGCACACCGGCTATGGTGTGCGCCACGGGCAATCGGCCGCATCGCCGCCGCCGCTGCCGACGGACCTAGGGGTACGCGGGAACGAGCGGGAGCATGGCGGAGTCCATCGACGATGTTTTTTGTGAGTTCGTTCGGGCTCGTTCGTCGGCGTTGCTGCGGACGGCGTTCCTGCTGACTGGTGACCGGCACCTGGCTGAGGATCTGGTGCAGGATGCGTTGGCCCGCACTCATCGGGGTCGGCGGCGGTTGAATGATCCCGGGCATTTTGAGGCGTACACCCGCACGGCCATGTATCACCAGCATGTGAGCTGGTGGCGGCGTCGGAAGGTGGCTGAGTCCCTGCCTGGGGAGTTGGCTGACGTGGTGCAGCCTGGTAGTGATCATGCTCGTCGTACCGACCTGAAAGTTGCCCTGCATCAGGCCCTTGCCCGCCTGACTCAGCGGCAGCGGGCCGTCCTGGTGGCCCGGTTCTTCGAGGATCGCAGCGAGGCTGAGGCCGCGGAGTTGCTGCAGTGCTCGGTCGGCACGATCAAGAGTCAGACCAGTAAGGCGTTGGCCCGGATGCGGGAGATCGCGCCCGAGTTGCTCTCGGCTGTGATGGAGGAGGCCTGATGACCGATGACCTCGGGCCCCTGCGGCAGGCCATGTCCGATCTGAGCGAGCACGGCGGCGCCGCGGACCTGTACGAGCGGACCCTGCGCAGGTCGCGTCAGTCGCAACGGCGGACAGCGCTCGCCACCGCCGCCGCGGCCACGGTGGTGGTGTTCGCCATCGGCGGTACGGTCGCTGCCGCCACCCGCGACCGCCCCGACCCGCCGACGCAACCCGGGTCGACCCGCACGGGTGACGGACCCCAGAACCCCACCTGTCCGACGACGCAGACCCTCGGAACGCTTGTCGAGCTGCCGGCCGGCTGGTCCTTCGCCCCCCGCGAAGTGGAGTGCGTGCAAACGTGGGCGGCTGCCGACGTGCAGCGCCCGAACGCCGGCGTCGTCATCTACCTGTTCCACTACACCCCGGGAACGGGCTGGCGTTTCCAGGACCAGGGCAACGGGTGGGACTGCAAGGAGATCGGCCTGACCGAAACGGCGTCGTTCTGCACATCCTGACCGCCCGTCTGCGCGTCGCGGATCAGGGTCCCGTCCAGGCCGGCGTCGAGTTCCCGTAGCGTCCGGACCAGTTCCAGTCGGGCGATGGCCGACACGTCGTACCGGCGGTGGCCGGCGGGCGTGCTGGCGGCTGTTCGGCGTTCCGGATGCCTCCCGCTGCGGTGCCTACCCCTGGCAGGGAGTGGTTGGGGCCGGCACGGCTCGCAATACTTCGAGTCATGAACGCGAGAGGACAGCTCGGCGATTTCCTCCAGGCCCGGCGCTCCCAGCTGCGCCCGGAGGACACCGGCGTTCCGACGTACGGCGAGCGGCGTCGGGTGCGGGGGCTGCGCCGGGAGGAGCTGGCCCTGCTGGCCGGGGTGAGCGTGTCGTACTACTCCCGGTTGGAGCAGGGGCAGGCGGTCAACGCCTCACCCGAGGTGCTCGACGCGCTCGCCCGGGCACTGCGGCTCGACGACGCGGAACGCCGCCACCTGGGCGAGCTGGCGGCCGGAACCCGCCGGCGGCCCGCCGTGCGTCGCCCGGCCCCGGAGCGGGTCAGCCCGGCGGTACGCCAGCTCATCACGACACTTGGTGACGTACCCGTGGTGGTGCTCGGTCGCCGGGCCGACGTGCTGGCCTGGAACACCGCCGGTCATTCCCTGTTCGCCGGCCATCTGAACCCGGAGATCCCGGACCGGCCGAACCACTACCCGAACATGGCACGGCTGGTGTTCCTGGACACGCACACCCGCGACCTGTACGCGGACTGGCCCAGCAAGGCCCGCGCGGTGGTGGCGACGCTGCGGATGACCTCCGGGCAGCACCCGGACGATCCGCTGATGGCCGCGCTGGTCGGCGAGTTGACGGTGCGGAGCCCGGAGTTCGCCGCGATGTGGGCCGACCACCGGGTGAAGGCCGGCGGCGACACCGTCTACCAGATGCGCCATCCGTTGGTCGGCGCGATGGACGTGACTCAGCAGGCCCTGCGTACCGAGAACGGCCAGACCGTGGTCGTCGCCACCACCGAACCCGGCTCGCCATCGCACGCCGCCATGACGTTGCTCGTGCACGGCACCGTCACCACCCGTGCCGGTGCCGCGCCGCCGCTCGCCAGGCGCGAATAGCGCCGCTCCCACCGGTTCGACACCAGGTGCTCCGCGAGGAGCGCCGGACCCGTCGCGCCCTTCTCAGCCCACCAACACCCGAGTAAGGACAACAATGCGCAAGAGAACGATGACAGTCGCCGTCGCTGTCGCCGCAGCGGGGCTCGCTGTGGTGACGGTCGTACCGTCAAGCGCCGCACCGGCAGCGACCACCGGGGCCCGCACCGTCGGGCCGACCCGGGCGTCGGCCGCGCCGGTGCCCTCGCGGATCGCGGTCCACTTCGACCTGGCCAAGGGACAGCTGCCGGAGAACGTGGCCCTCGGCCCGGACGGCACGGCCTACGTCACCTTCGCGGCGGCCCGACAGGTCGCCGCGGTCAGCCCGTCCGGCGGGACGCGGATCCTGGCGACCCTGCCGGCCCCCGCCGACGGCGGCGTCAACACGCCGGTGCTCGCGTTCGCGCTGACCACGGGCATCGTCCGGATGCCCGACGGCACCCTCTACTTCCTCTACGCGAGCGGCGATGCCGCCACCACGGGGCTGTACCGGCTACGGCCCGGCAAGGCCCCGCACCGCATCGCGGCGCTACCGGCCGACGGGCTCCCCAACGGCTTGGCGTACGACGCGGAGGCGAAGAGGTTCTACCTCACCGACTCGGTGCTCGGCACGATCTCGACCGTGGCCCTGAACGGCGGCCGCGCCGAGGTGTGGTCCTCGGCACCCGAACTCGCCGCGGCGGGCTTCCTCGGCGCCAACGGCATCAAGGTACGTGCCGACGCGGTGTGGGCGACCAACCTGGACCAGGGCACGCTGCTGCGGATTCCGTTGCGGCACGGCCGGCCCGGACCTGTCCGGGTGGCGGCGACCGGCCTGGTCGGTATCGACGACTTCACCTTCGTCGGTGCCGGTGATCAGCAGGTGATCGCCACGCTGAACGGCCCCAACACGGTGGTGACCATCGACGCGGCCGGTCGTTCACGGACCCTGCTGACCGTCGCCGACGGGCTGCAGAACCCGACCTCGGTGGCCGTGCGCGGTCGCACCGTCTATGTGCTCAGTGCCGCGTACACCACCGGCGTCGATCCCAACCTGGCGCTGGCCACCCTGCCGCTGCGCTGACCCGCCACACGTGGAGGAACCCATGCACGAGATTCAGTTCGGTGACGTGACGATCGCCCGGGTCGAGGAGACGCACGGCCCGATCATGCCGACCGGTGCGTTCTTTCCCACCATCGCGGCCGACGCCTGGCGTACGGAACGCGAGCTGCTGACTCCGGACCACCTCGGGGCGGACGACGACATGGTGCACGTCGCCATGCAGAGTTGGCTGCTGCGCAGCGAGGGCCGCACCATCCTGGTCGACACCGCGGTCGGCAACGACAAGGATCGGCCCGCGGTCGGACCCTGGCATCAGCAGCAGGTCAACTACCTGGACCGGCTGGCCGAGGCGGGGATCAAGCCCGAGGACGTCGACCTGGTGATCAACACACACCTGCACGTCGACCACGTCGGCTGGAACACCCGGCTCGTCGACGGTCAGTGGTTGCCAACGTTCCCGAACGCCACCTATCTGATGCCCGCGGTCGACTTCCACTACTGGAACCCCAGGAACAATCCCGGCATCGCTGGCGGTGTCAACGAGAACGCGTACGACGACAGCATCGCCCCTGTGCACGTCAACGGTCAGGTCCGGCTGTGGGAGGACACGTATGTGATCGACAGCAACCTGCGGCTGGAGGCGGCACCGGGGCACACGCCCGGCCACGCCGTGATCAAGATGGAGTCGGCCGGCGAGCGGGCGCTGTTCGCCGGTGACATCCTGCACACCCCGCTCCAGTTGCGCCACCACGATCACAGCAGTTGCTTCTGCGAGGACCCGACCCAGGCCGCGATCACTCGACGTCGCTTGCTCGACTGGGCGGCCGACACCCGGGCGCTGGTGCTGCCGGCGCACTTCAGCGGGCACTCCGCCCTCGAGGTCGAGCGGCGGGGCGAGTCGTACGCCGTCAAGCGGTGGGGATCGTTCCCCCGATACTGAGCGCTCGGATCGCCCGTCGCCGTCATCTGACGGCGGCGGGCGATCCGAGGCTTCCACCCACGCGGGGGCGGAGCGGATGGCGTGAAAGGTTCCCGCGGCGGCGTCGCTGCCGCTGGCGACTGTTGGTCTGACGGGGTTTCTAGGTCGGCAGGTGAAGGTGTTGCAGGTCCTCAGGTACTGGTAGGTCCGGTCGGTAGATCAGCAGCGGGGGCTGGCTGTCGGTGTCGGCGCGGGCGGCGGGTGCGTCGGCGAGGGTGAACTGGTCCCGGAGCCGGCCGAAGAAGTCGTCGACGTCGGCGACGATGAGCTTTGCGCGGCGTCGGGCGGGGTAGACGGCCACCCAGTCGCCGGGGTCGAGGATTCCGTGTACGCGTCCGTCGACGACGACGGTGACCTGACCGGAGCGGGGGAGTACCTGGACGCCGACTGGTTCGTCCGGGGCGGTGACGATGCTGCGGTTGAACGCCATGTGTGGGGCGACCGGGGTGAAGACGAGGGCGTTGAGGCGCGGCGACAGGACGGGTCCGCCGGCGGCGAACGAGTACGCGGTCGAGCCGGTCGGTGAGGCGACCATGACGCCGTCGGCGGAGTAGGTGGCGAACAGCCGCCCGGACAGGTACACGGCCACGCTGGTCTGCCGGTCCCGGCCGAGTTTCTCGAACACGACGTCGTTGAGGGCGTTCAGGCCCAACGGGACACCCCAACCCACCTCGTCGGGGGTGCTCGGGCGGGGGAGAGGCGGGACGGCATCGGGGCCGCGGCCGTAGCGCAGCAGAGTCCGCAGCTCCGGTGGGACCTGCAGCGGTCGCGACGCGCGCAGGGTGAGCAGCATGCGCTCCTGGACGGGTGCGCGTCCGGCCAGGGCCGCGCCGAGCACCCTGGGCAGGTCCGTCGCGGCGAACGGGGTGAGGAAGCCGACCCGGCCGGCCTTCACGCCGAGAACGGGTGCGTCGGCCTCGACGGCGACGGCCAGTCCGCGCAGGAGAGTGCCGTCGCCGCCGATGGTGACGACGAGCTGAGGTCGTTGCGCCAGGTCTGCCAGCACGTCGGCCGGGCTCTGCTCGTCCTGCCAGACGTTCAGGGTCCGCGACTCGGCACCGTGCTCGGCGCAGATCCGGGAGACCATCTCCGCCGTCTCGGCGGCCTGCGGCCTGGTCGGGTGTACGACGACGCCAACGAGCATTCGAACTCCTCCACGCTCTCTCGGCTGTCACCTCATCCAACGATGAACACTGCGGCATTTTGCCGCATCAGGCATCAGGCGGGTGCACATCGCGCCTGGGGTGTGCGCCACCAGGCTCTGCACACCGCTGATACGCAAGCCGGACGACGCCTTCGACGGCCGCCGTGGGCTTGACCCTGACGCTGCGTCAACCCTCCATGCTGACTGCCATGAGCAATTCGCCAACAACAGCTCAGGCCGAGCAGTACGCGATCCGCGTGCACGGCCTGGAGAAGTCGTTCAAGGACCTGTCGGTCCTGCGCGGCGTGGACATCGACGTGGCGCAGGGCAGCATCTTCGCTCTGCTCGGCTCGAACGGGGCCGGTAAGACCACCGTGGTGAAGATCCTCTCCACGCTACTCAAGGCCGACGCGGGGACCACCCGGGTCAACGGCTTCGACGTCGCGGAGGACGATCCGCGGCTGGCGGAGGCCGCCGACATCATGGCCTGCCTGGCAGAGCAGGCATACGCCGCCGGCAAGGTGACTCCCGGTGAGGAGGTCGACGACGATCTGCCGCACGACCTGATCGACGCGCTTGCCGTCGAGTCCGACCCGCGGGTACGGCGGCTGCGGGAGCGCGGCTGGTCCGGTTGGAACCGGATGGAGCGGCTGGCCGAGCCGCCCGGCTGACCTGCCGGCGCGGCTTCGCGCGCCTGACGCCACGGGCAGGCACGTGCTCGCCGGGGTTGGCGGGTGGGCGGCCGAGGACCCGTCCGGACCGGGTCCTGGCCGGCAGGGCGTACACATCAAAGACCAGCAGTTCCTATCCACGCCGACGTGGCATCGCCGCATCCATCCCGAGCGAGACCGACGAGCTGGCCGGGGGGTTGACCTCCTCCGGTCTGGCCTCAGGGTCATGAGTTGCTGACGGTAGGGGGCGCCAGTTCCGATCGTGGGCCGCCTGCCGTGCCAGCAGCTTTTCCTTCGCTGCTGGCCAGGCATCGTCAACGATCGCGTACAGCACGGTGTCGCGCCAGCTGCCGTCCGCCCGGCGCCGGTGTTTACGCAGTACGCCTTCGCGAGACGCTCCCAGTCGCTCGATCGCCCGCTGGGACCGGATATTCTTGATGTCGGTGTGCAAGGCGACCCGGACCGCGCCGAGGGTTTCGAACGCGAACGTCATCATGGCGAGCTTCGAGTCCGTGTTCAGCCCCGATCGCCACCAGGCCCGGCCGAGCCAGGTGTAGCCGATGGACAGTGCCAGCAAGGCGGGTTGCGGGTCGGCGAACGATGTCGTTCCGACGAACTCCTCGGTGCGCGTGTCGATCTGGGCGTAGGGGAGCCTGGTGCCGGCGGCTCTGGCGGCGAGCGCGATGGTGATGTGCCGCGTCGCGCCCTCGATGGTGACGGGTTGGCCCAGCGCGCCGCCGGGTGGGCTCTGCCAGCGGAAGACTTCCGCGTCGTCAGGTTCGGTGCCGGCCGCCGCCAGGTAGCCGGGGGCATGTTCAAGCGTCAACGGTTCCAGCCGGATCCTCCGACCGGTGAGGACGGGTAACGCGTACCAGAAATGTTCGTGAACCACGTCGCGCATGTTTCCCACAATCTTCAGGGTCCGTGCCTCAGCGCGGCCGGCTCGGTGAGGGTGCGGAACAGGAGCCAACTAAGCGCGGGCATGAGGATCAGCGGGGCGAGGGCCGCCTGGAGGGAGATCGCGTCGGCGACACCGCCGATGAGTGGACTGACCAGGCCGCCGACGCTGACGGTCAGGCCCAGGGTGATGCCACTCGCGGTACCGACGCGGGTCGGAAGATAGTCCTGGCCAAGGGTGATCTGGGGCGAGAACGGGATGTACAGCCCCGCCGAGGTGAGCGCCACGAACAGATAGAACGCCGGCCCGGGGACGAACACGACCCCCGCGACGGCGGCGACGCTCACCAGGTACGACCAGCGCACGACGGTGACCCGGTCCCAGCGGCCGGCCAGGCTGCCCCCAGTACCGTGCCCACCGCCCCACCGAGGTAGAGCACCACCAGCGCCGCCGTTCCCGCAAACGTTCCCCCACCGGCGCGCTGCGGCGCGTAGAGCGCCAGAAACGTACTCAGACCGGCAAAGGCGATGGAGCGGCAGACCACGGCCAGCGACAGCCGGCCGAACGCGGCCCTGTCGTCGGTCCCGACCCAACGCGGGGTTTCGGAACCTGCCCCCGTCGTTGGGCGCAGCGCGCGAAGGACGGGCAGGCACAGCACAGCGCCCGCTAGGGCTGGCACCACCAGCAGCGGAGTGAGTCGCAGACCGCCGCTGCCGACGACGGCAGCGACCAGCACGGGCGCGACGGTGAAGCCGAGGTTGCCGCCGAGGGAGAACCAACCCATCCCGGCGTGGCTTCCACCGCTGGCGATCCGCGCGACCCGGGCGGCCTCGGGGTGGTACGCCGCCACTCCGATCCCGGAGACGGCCACGAACGCCAGCATCAGCGGGTACGAACCGGTGATCCCGCTGCACGCGATCCCCAGTCCGCCCAGGACCGTGCTCAACGGCAACAGCCAGGGCATTGCCCACCGGTCCGTCAACGCACCGAACAGCGGTTGCGCCACCGAGGAGAGCAGCGAGGCGGCGAGCACCACGCCGGAGGCCGCCGCGTAGGTGTAGGCACGCTCGGCGATGAAGAGCGGTACGAGCGCGGCCACCGCGCCCTGGTACACGTCCACGCAACCATGCCCGACGGACAGCAAAATGATCGTTCTGTTTCTCCGCACGCCGCCATGTTCGCCGCTTCCCGACCTGTCGGGCTTCCGATAACCTGCCAACCAATGACGGGAATCCGCCATCGGCCGGTGGCGCCGACCCGCGCCCAGCGGCTGGCGTCCGGGTCCGTGATCGACCTGCACCGCCACGACGACCATCAGATCGTCTACGCCGCCCGCGGCGTGCTGGCCATCACCACCGACGCGGGTGCCTGGGTCGTCCCCGCCAGCCGCGCCATCTGGGTGCCCGCCGGAACCGCGCACGCCCACCAGGCTCACGGCGCACTCGAACTGCACCTGATCGGCCTGCCCGCGACCGAGAACCCGCTGGATCTGACGGAGCCGACCGTGCTGGCCGTCAGGCCGCTGCTGCGTGAGCTGGTCCTCGCTTACACCCGCGCCCCCCAGGATGACAGCCCCGCGCGTGCGCGGCTGCGGGCCGTCCTGCTCGACCAGCTGCGATCCTCGGCCGTGCAGCCCGTGCACCTGCCCACGCCCAGTGAGCCCCGGTTGAAGGCACTCTGCGCGATCCTGTACGCCGACCCGGCCGACAACCGCACCCTGGCCGCGCTCGGCAGGCAGGTCGGCGGGAGTGACCGTACGCTGTCCCGCCTGTTCCGCTCCAACCTCGGCATGACCTTCCCGCAGTGGCGTACCCAACTGCGGCTGCACCGTGCCCTGGTGATGCTGGCCGAGGATACCCCGGTCACCACTGTGGCCCATCGGTGTGGATGGTCCTCCGCCAGCGCGTTCATCGACGTCTTCCGGCGCGCCTTCGGGCACACCCCGGGCAGACACGAGCGCCGGTAGCCCGGACAATCCTGACCGCGCCGTGACCTGTGGGCGCGTCGGTGGTCGTCTAGCAGGTCGAGTGGAACAGCCCCGCGACGGCGGTGCCACCCCTAGCGAGGCTGTTGTAGATCTGGACTGCCTCCGTGGTCTCGGCCACGTGGACACTTACCCCACACTCCTCGAGCAGCCCGAGGGTGCGCGCGTCGACCCGCAGCTGCAGGTGCATGCCACGCGACAGAACGACGGTCGTGGCACCATGAGACAGAAGTTCCTGGACATCGTCGGGCTGGACGCCGGGGCTGTGGCGGGTGCCGGTTTCGGACCAGTCCCACGGGCGGCCACCGCCGGGGTAGAGCTTGAAGTCTTTGCCAACCCCAATGTCCTCGACGTCCATCCGGCCCCACGAGACTGACAGGACGAGCGGCGAACGAGGTGTTTTGCTAGACACGGCGTCTCCTCGTTGAAGGGAGCCGCGTGGGCTGCGGCACGGACGTAGCTCGAAGGCCCGGCGCTGGGCGGACTCCGGCCCGTACTCGTCCAACAGTCTGACAGGGCCGTACACGTCGGCGAGGAAGCGGCCCAGCTCGAGCTAGCTAGGCCGTGTCTTCAAAGGTTGAAACTTAGATATGAGCGCGGCGATGGTGACGGTGGCCTGGAGTGACGTTGCGGTCATGTCGTATCGGGTCGCGGCGTCCGTGCGGGCCGTCGAGGTGGACGAGTGTCGGCTGGCCAGGTGCGGGAGAGAGCTGGAGCCAGGAATCGTGCAGAACTGACTCCAGCGCCGAAGGTGACGATGACGGCAGGTGTTTCCGGCAGCGCGACGACGGCCAGGTCAGCCGGCCGGGGTGGGGCTTGCGGGGACAGGGAGCAGGTTGCGCTCCGCGAAGACCTTCTTGGCGACGAGCGTGGCGTTGACGGCCCGTGGCACCCCGCAGTAGACCACCGCCTGCAGCAGCGCCTCGACTATCTCCGACGGCGTCAGGCCCGCGTTGAGTGCCCCGTTGACGTGTACCTCCAGCTGGGCCCCGGCATCACCGAGGCCGGTCAGAATGCCGAGGGTGAGCAGTTCCCGGTCCCGGCGCGCGAGCTGGGGGCGGACGTAGAGATCCCCGTAGGACCAGGCGACGGAGCGACGGCTGAGCTCGGGTGAGACGTCGGCGAGGGCTTCCAGGAGCTTCTGCGCGGCGCCGCCGTCGGCCTGTCGCAGAGCCTCGAGACCCCGCTCGTACTGCTCGTCTTCCGCCATGGTCACGCCCTGCCTCTGCCAATTGTCCTGCCGGCTGATTCGGCGCCTACCCGTTGCCGTGCCGGACAAACGGGTCGCGGCCACGCGTCAGTCGGTAGGGGCCTGGCCGGTGAGATCAAGGTCGGTACCGGCCTTCGGTCGCTCGGCGGTGATGCGGAGAAGTCCTTCCACGCCGCGGAGGAAGGTCTCGGACACCAACGCGGGGTCGAAGAGGCATCCGGCTGCCATGGCGCCGTCGCGGAGCATGACGAAGTGACGCGCGGCGGGCTCTGCCGCCTCCTCCTGGACCTGCGCCATCAGCGTGGTGAGGGTGTCCAGGAACCATTGCCGGTGGGCGATGATCTCCTGTCGTACGGGGTGTTCCGTGTCCGGGTACTCCGCCGCAGCGTTCAGGAACGCGCATCCACGGAACCCGGGGGACTGGATGCTCTCAGCGATGGAGTTGGCTATGGCCAGGAGTGGGGCGACCGGCTGCGAGTCGGTGGTGATCACCGTGTCGACCGCGCCGCGATCCATCTCATGGATCTCTCGCAGATAGGCGAGGATGAGATCGTCCTTGCTGGGGAAGTGCCGGTAGAAGGTGGCCCGGGTCACCTTCGCCTCGGCGATGATCCGATCTACGCCGACGGAATGGATGCCCTCCGAGTAGAAGATCCTGGTGGCCGTGCTGAGGAGCCGGTGACGCGCCTCGGAGGGCCGGGCACCGGGTGCGGTGGACGTCATGTCGCCATGGTAGCGGATAGAACGTTCGGTCTTGACGATGTGGGTGGAGCCTGTCATGCTCGACAAGACAGAACGTTCGGTCTCCCTCACCCCTCCGCTGAAAGGGTCACCCGTGACCACCATTGCTGCATCGCCAGGTATCTCCCAGACGGCTTCCGCGCTGCGGCGGCTGTACTTCGTCCGCTTCGCGTTCGCCATCGTCTGGGCTGGTGTGACGATCGCCGCCGCCAAGGATTTCGGTCCGCTCGCGGTGGCGCTGTTCGTGCTCTACCCGTTGTTCGACGTGGGCGCTGCCATCTACGACCTCCGTTCGTCGCGGGCCACCGGCTCACCGACCCTGCTGTACGTGAACATCGCGGTAAGCCTGATCACGGCGGTCGGAGTCGGCGTCGCGGGTGCGTCCGGTGTGCCCGCCGTCCTGCGGGTCTGGGGCGCCTGGGCGGTCGTCGCCGGTCTGGTCCAGTTGGTCGTCGGTGTCACCCGTCGGAAGATGGGCGGCCAGTGGCCGATGATCATCAGTGGCGGCATCTCGGTGTTGGCCGGCGGGTCCTTCATTGCCGGCGCCGCAGCGGACAACCCCTCGCTGACAAATGCTGCCGGGTACGCCATTCCCGGTGCCATCTTCTTCCTCATCGCGGCCATCCGACTCGGCCGTGCCGCGAAGGGCAACTGACATGACCGCAATCGAGTACGACGTGGTCGTGATCGGCGCCGGTCCGGTCGGGGAGAACGTGGCCGACCGGGTCGTGCGGGGCGGGCTGACCGCCGCGATTGTCGAGCGGGAGCTGGTCGGCGGTGAATGCTCGTACTGGGCGTGCATGCCGACCAAGGCGTTGCTGCGCAGCGCGTCGGCGTTGCGCGCGGCTCGCCAGCTGCCGGGTGCGCGGGAGGCGGTGACGGGAGACCTGGACGCGGCCGCGGTGCTGGGCCGGCGGGACTCCTTCGCGTCGCACTGGCAGGACGACGGTCAGGTTTCGTGGCTGGAGTCGGCCGGCATCGCGCTGCACCGCGGTCAGGGGCGGATCAGTTCCGCCCGCGTTGTCGAGGTGACCGACGTCGACGGTGTCACGACGACGCTTACCGCGCGGCACGCCGTGGTCGTCGCGACCGGCAGCAGCGCCCTGTTGCCGGATATCCCGGGGCTGCGCGAGGCGGCGCCGTGGTCCAGCCGCGAGGCCGCTTCGGCCAGTTCGGTTCCCCGTCGCCTCGCCGTCATCGGTGGTGGCGTCGTGGCGGCCGAGATGGCGACCGCGTACGCGGCCCTGGGGTCCGCAGTGACGGTGCTGGCCCGCGACGGCCTGTTGCCGTCGGCCGAGCCGTTCGCCGGTGAACTGGTCACCGAGTCGTTGCGCGAGGCCGGTGTGTCCGTACGCCTCGGCGCGGACGCCGTCGCCGTCGACCGCGACGACAGCGGAGCCGTCCACATCAGAACTGCCTCCGACGAGCGGATCGAAGCTGACGAGGTGCTGGTGGCGGTCGGTCGCACACCGAACACCCAGGACATCGGCCTCGACCGCATCGGGTTGGCGCCGGGTGCCTGGCTGGCGGTCGACGACACCCTGCGCGTCGTCGGCGGTGGCGAGTGGCTCTATGCGGCGGGCGATGTGAACCGGCGGGTGCTGCTGACCCATCAGGGCAAGTACCAGGCGCGGGCGGTCGGCGACGTGATCGTGGCCCGGGCGAAGGGCGAGACGGTCGAGGACGGCCGGTGGGGCCGGCACGTGGCGACGGCCGACGAGCGTGCGGTGCCGCAGGTGGTCTTCACCGACCCGGAGATCGCGTCGGTGGGCCTGACCGAGGCTGCGGCCGAGGCGGCCGGGTTGCGGGTCAGGGTCGTGGATTACGACCTCGGGGCCGTCGCCGGAGCTTCCCTGCACGCCGATGGCTACCGGGGGCACGCCCGCATGGTCGTCGACGAGGACCGAAGGGTGATCGTCGGGCTCACCCTTGTCGGCCCGGACGTGGCGGAACTGATCCACGCCGCGACCATCGCCATCGTCGGCGAGGTACCGCTGGACCGGCTGTGGCATGCGGTCCCGGCCTACCCGACAGTCAGTGAGGTGTGGCTGCGGCTGTTGGAGACCTACGGCCGCTGAGTTCAGGTCTGCGGCGTTGGTTATGTCCGAAATAGAAGAAACATTCTTCCACTTCGAGGAGAGTCCGGTGCCCACCAAGATCACAATCATCATCGACAACCCGGCGAGCCCCGACGACTTCGAGCGGGCCTACGCGGACGTGAAGGCTGCCGCAGCGACGTTCCCGAAGCTGCGGCGACTCGAATCCGCGAAGGTGTGGCCGAAGGAAGATGGCACCGCTGCGCCCGCGTACCGGACGCTCGACCTCTACTTCGACAGCTACGAAGACGCCTCCGCGGCAGTCGCGACAACCGTTGCCGCTGATGTCTTCGGCACCCTCGCAGGGACGCAGGTCACGTTCAAGGGCCTGTTCTCGGACATCGAACAGGCTTGACGATTAGCGCAACCCGGGCGTAGGCGGAAAGGACGCCTGCGCCCGGTTCGTGAGCTGCAGCGGCCTCGGGGACCGCTTCCGCCCTGCGGCGGACGAACTACCTGATCGACCTTGAGCTACGGCGACGAAATGTCAGGGTTGGAGCGTGCGCAGCATCAGTGCGAGATAGCGCTGGGAAGCCGTCGCGGCGTCGAGCCCGCCGGCCAGGACGACGCCGTGATGGGCGGCGATCAGCAGCCGGAAATCGGCGACGGTCAGATCGGCGCGGACGGTGCCCGTCGCCTGTGCCTGCCGCAGCAGCCGGGCGATGACCCGTTCGGTCTCCTGCGGCCGAACGCGGTGTGCCGCGCGGCATCGACGTGCTGGTGAACAACGCGGCGATCGGCGGGGCCACGCCGACGCTGGCCACCGCACGGCCGGACGACTTCGACGAGTTGTTCGCGATCAACGTGAAAGCGCCGTTCTTTGTGATCCAGCGGGGCCTGAACCTGCTCCGCGACGGTGGCCGGATCGTCAATGTCTCGTCCGTCGCCACCCGAGTCGCGATACCCGGCACTCTTGCGTATGCCATGACGAAGGGCGCGATCAACACGTTGAGCGTCACGCTGGCACAGGAACTGGGCGCTCGGGGTATCACGGTGAACGCGGTGATGCCTGGGACCACCGCCACCGAGAACAACATGGCCTGGTTCGACGCCCAACCGGCGCTACGCGAGGTCGTCACCGGGCTCTCGGCCCTCCGTCGTGTCGGAGAGCCGGCGGATATCGCGGACGTGGTGGCCTTCCTTGCCTCTCCAGCCGCGCGATGGGTGACCGGCCAGGTGATCGACGCCTCCGGTGGGGCGCATCTCGGTCTCTCCGTCGACCAGGGGCCGCCGGAGTAGATGCGACCGGCGTCCGTCCGGTACCTGACCGGAGCGGTGGGTTGGCCGGAGGTCGTACCCGACCATGTCCCGCTCTGGGGCAGCCTCCTGCACTTCCGGCGGATCTTCGAGGGCGCCGACCGGGAAGCCGTCCTCCAGGAGACGATCACCTGTGCGGCGGCATCCTCTCCGACCTCGGCCCGGCCTGCATCGGCAGCTCGCGCTCATGGCCGATGAGCGGATGGCTGTGCCTGCGCGCTCCCCGGCGGATCAGGGTGATGCCGTAGGCGGCGACCCACACGACCCAGATCAGCCAGCCGACAAGGCCGAGGAGACCGACCGTACCGGGGTCGTCGATGGCCAGCGGGCTCAGCACGGTCGAGCCGAACTGGAGTGCGGCGGCAAGCAGACCGATCCCGCTGTGCCAGCGGCGGATCAGGCCGGCGCGTCGGCCGCTGATGGACAGGCCGGTAATGGCCAGTGCCAGGAAGGTGCCGTTGAAGACGAACAGCGCGTTGTGTAGTGCCCAGAGCCCGGCGATCGTGCTGCTGTCCTGCGCGGTCGTCGACGCGAGCGCGAGCCGGGTGGCCATCACGCCGGTGAAGGTGATGTTCTGCATGAGCACCCCGGCGAACCCGACCAGGGACCAGGCTGTGCCGTGCTCGAGGTCGGAACGCCACAGTATGGAGACCGCGCCGGCGCCGAACAGGGTGGCCAGCACCCAGGCGATCGGGGCGAGTGCTGACGCGAGGCCGACGGTGTTCTGTTGGGTGGTGAAAAATTGGACAACGTCGTTGGTCTCAGCGCCGCTGTGGGGCAGGCCGGCTGGCACCAGGAAGGCGTTGGTGGAGGCGATCACGATGGCGAAGCCGAGTCCGGCGAGTCCGGCGATCCGTGGGAACGTCCAGGCGCTTCCGACGTCGAGTTTACGCAACATATATTCAATATAAGGCCCGAAAAATGAAAGAGGCAAGCCATTGACCGCCGAGACAGGCAGGCGAAGGTACGAATCACTGCGCCGGGTGGCGCAGGCGGCAGAGACGAGGGGTGAGATCGCCAGCGCCGCTCGTCGACTGTTCCTCTCCCGCGGCTGGGCGGCGACCACGGTACGTGACGTGGCACGGGAGGCGGGGGTCTCGGTGCCGACCGTCTACGCGGTGTACGGGAACAAGATCGGGCTGATCCAGGCGCTGGCCGACGCAGCAGACATCGCCGCAAATCCGTCGCAGTCGCTCGCCGAACTGGAAGGGGCCGAGAACGATCCGGCGCGGCAGCTCGCGGCGATGGCCGGCTACGACCGACGGCTCTTCGAGCGTGCCGGTGACATCATCGCGCTCGTACGCGAGGCGGGCCGCACCGAACCTGCGCTGGCGAGCGCCTACCGCGACGGCCGTCAGCGGGGGGACGAGACCAGGATCCAGGTGTTCTCGTCGTGGCCGGGCGGCGTTCTCCGGCAAGGACCAGACGTACGGTCGGCCGTCGATATCTACGCGGCGATCTGCAACATCGACGTCTACACCACGCTGACCGGCGAACGCGGCTGGCAACCCGATCGAGTAGAGCGCTGGTGGACCGAGGCCCTGGCCCGCGAACTCCTGACCTGAAGTGTCATGAGGCGGGGTAAGCCGGTCGCAGGTGATCCGGTATCGGCGACCGAGAGGGCGACGAGCAGGAAGGCCGCGAGATAGGCCCACGAACGGTATCCCTGAAGCCACTCCCAGCGGTTACGGCGCTCCTGCCAGCGCTCCGGAGGGAAATCCTTGTCCCACCGCAACCCACCGCAACACCTCGGGCAACCCCGCCCCGTCAGGCGGGCTGCGTAGCTGATAGCCAGCACGAGCGATGCCGTCATCAGCACCGGCATCACAATCCCGAAGGTACGCAGCAGGCCCTGTTCGACCAGGATGTGGTCACGCGGCGCCAGGCGCTTGACCACCCCGGATGATCGCCGGCGCTCACGCCGAGCAATGTCGAGCTTCTCAGGACCGTCACCGGTGCCCACGATGGCGTCGCCCCTCGACAGGGTGAGGCCGGCGACTGATCCGCTGGTCGGTCAGGTCAACGACGGGACGGTCGGAGCGCGGATGTTCATCGAGCGTCCTCGCCCGGCCATGGCGCCCTGACCCGGTGCCGGGCTCAAACTTCCGTATTGTCGACCCAGCGACAAAACGGGTCCGTGGTGTCCTCGTCGCCCATCTCGGCGGGCTCCGCCACGATCTCCAGCCCGGTCGCCGGGGCGGTGACACCGAAGGTGCGGTGCAGCCAGTCCCGGTAGGGCGCATTGACGATTTCGTGGTCGGCGTCCCACGGCTCGGGCGGCGCGCTGAACTCCTCGTTCCAGCAGATCTCCCGGTAACCGATCGCCAGCAGCCGCAGAAAGTCGACCGCGTCGTCGGCGAGCACGCACGTCATCATCGAACCGCTGCCCGAACCGAGATGAACGATCCTCACCTGTCCCTGACCGTCGCGCCACAGCGCGGCCATCGAACCCTCGCCACCGGTCTGCGCGAACGGCCACAACCGTGCGGCCGCATCCGGGACCGACTCGTCGAACCAGGACCGTGCGTACGACAGGGTCTGCTCGGCGGTGTAGCCACGCAACTCGATCGAGGTGCCCACCCCGTCGTTGTCGCTCAACGAGCCGTACAGATCCCCGTCGTGCCCTTTCACCACGAAGCCCTGCTCGTCGACCCAGGCGAAGAGCAGGCGCAGCGGCTCCGGCAGGTCGAATCCGTCCGGCACCCGGGCCAGCGTCGTCTTGAGGAAGTCACCCACGCCCGGCAGCGTACGAGATCACCTCGCCCTCCCACAGTCGCAGCCGGATTGCCCGGTCGCCGACGTGCAGGATGCCGCCGACCAGTTGGCCGACCTCGTCGTGCTCCGGGTTCCAACCGCTGAGCACTCCCGCGATCACCGAGGCGAAGGGCTCCTCGCCGGAGGCGTCCCGACCGACCCAGCGGCCCCCGTCGTAGTCGTAGTCGTAGGTCGACCGCCAGCCCTCGTCACCCGGAGCCGTCGGCACGATCGTCAGGGACCAGTCGCTGCGCCCGTCGAACAGCAGGCCACGGCCGTCGTCCACGACGAGGTGGACCGGCCCGGTGGTGAGATCGACCGGGTCACCGGGCCAGTGCCAGGCCAGCCGCGTGACCGCGGCCAGGCGGCAACCGATCAGCATGCCGATCAGAATAGTCGGCGCCGTGGCCGGCCTGGTCGTGCCTACGGTCCACATCGCACGCTGGTCGGCTTGCCGGCATCGAGTCGGACATCCGGCACCGTGCCGTCGACTTCGCACTTACGCTGGACCTCGTCGCGGCCGGGCCGGGCGCCGCGCTGGTGCCGGAGCTGGCGCTGCGCCACCTGCCGCCCGGGGTGCACGTGAAGCCACTGGTCGAGCCGGTCACCGAACGACGCATCTTCTTTGTCACTCGCGCCCTCGGTGGCACGCCGCAACGGCCCGCAGTGGACGCCCTCCTGGTGCAGTTGAACGGATCGGCTCGCGTCCCTGGTGGACAGCAGCTGCCGATCATCGCCTGAGGTACGCCGTCTGACCCCAGATCGACGAGCGCGCGGACATGATCGGGAAAACGGACGTTGCCGTCCGGCATCCTTGCCGCCTACCTGGCCTTCGGGACGAGGAAAACCGGCCTTGCCGAGTTGAGTGCTCCCTGACAGGGGCTCTGTGGTACGGCTACGTTGGGGCCCATGACGACGACCTTGGGCCGGTTTACCGGCGTCACGATAGATTGTCAAGACCCACAGAAGCTGGCTGATTTCTGGTCCGCAGTGCTCGGCGGCCGGGTGATGGAGTCCCTACCCGGCTGGCGGCGAGTCATCGTTTCCGACGGCGGGCCGGTGTTGACGTTCCAACCGGTACCGGAGCCCAAGGTCGGCAAGGCGCGTCTGCACGTGGACATCGCAGTCGCCGACGTCGGTGAGGCGGTGGACCGGATCGGGACGCTGGGCGGCCGGTGGACCGGCGAACGGCACGACTATCCGGAAGGCGCGGTTCTGGTGATGGCCGACCCGGAGAACAACGAGTTCTGCGTCGTGCAGTACTACCAAAAATGACGTCCCGGCAGCACGCTGGCGGCTGAATATCCAGCCGCCAACGGAGAGTCTCGGGTCAACCCGTCGGCACGAGTCTGGAGGCAAGACGAGCATCACACCGTCGGTGTGGCCACCACGGGACGGTACCCAGTCCACGACGAGTAGCCGACCTGGCGTCAGGCTCATGCATAGCTCTTCGCGGCACTCCCGCCCTGCGGCCTTGCCGCGGCGACTCGTCGGCCTCGACCCTCCCGCCGGGAATCTCCCAGTCTGTTTTGTAGGCCGGCTCGACCAGCAGAACCCGATCCTGCGGATCGGTGATCAGCAGTCCGGCTGCCCTCCGCTTGCGCGGGAGACCAGCGGTGAATTCCTGGGGAGCGAAGGGCATGAGGGGCACGGTAGAACTCCAGGCGGCCGACCCGCCCGAATCGCCAGGCACCAACAGTGCCGGCGCATTCCGATACCAACTCCGACACCCGCTGCCGTGAGCGCGCGGGTCAGGCGCTCCGGCGTCAGCCCTGGTCTGTCCATCACGCACCCCCCATTTGCCTACGGCAATTACGTAACTGCCTAATATCCGTAGGCAAATCCGACCGTGAGGATGAAACTGATGGCGGCGGCCTTGCGGGCACCAGGGGACTGGCAGGCCTCTGCCGCTGACAGGACGCAGCGTCCGTGGGGCGGCTGGTGACAGCCCGGCGCCGGGGGAGCAGGTCGGGCGCGCCCGGGGCTCTTGCCTGAGCTGACAGAGTTCACGGCATGACCGAGTTCCGCACCGACATTCCCCGGGCCGACCTCACCGACCGGCTGGCCCGTACCCGCTGGGCCGACGAGCCGCCCGGTGCCTGCGATGACTACGGTGTGCCGCCGGTCCGGGTCCGAGTGCAGGCCGGGCGCTGGCAACATGGGTACGACTGGCGGGCGCGGGGGAGGCGCTGATGGATCTCCGAGCGCTCAACCGGGCCACGCTCGACCGCCAGCTGCTTCTGCGCCGCTCCGGTATGGACGTCCCGGCGGCCCTCGCTCACCTCGTCGGCCTGCAGGCGCAGACCCCGCACACCTGGTACGCGGGACTGTGGAGCCGGCTCGCCGACTTCCGGGCGGTCGACGTCGCGACGCTGCTGGAGAGCCGGGCGGTGGTGAGGATCGCGCTGATGCGATCGACCATCCACGTGATCGGCGCCGCGGAGGCCGCGTGGATTCGGCCACTCGTGCAGCCGGTGCTGGACCGGGACCTGTTCGCCAATCACACCCACGGGCGGTGGATGCGCGGGCTCGACACCGCTGCGGTGGCGGCGCACGCGCACGACCTGCTCGCCGAGCGGGCGATGACGCCCGCCGAGCTGGGCGCCGCACTGCTGCGGCGGTGGCCGGACAACAACGCGGCAGCGCTCGCGTACGCGGCCCGCAACCTGCTTCCGCTGGTGCAGACGCCACCTCGCGGGGTGTGGGGCCGCAGCGGCCGTACCGTCCACGCGCCGCTCGACGTCCGAGCGGACCCGCCGCCGTACCGAATGAAGATCGATGACCTGGTGCTGCGTTACCTGGCCGCGTTCGGCCCGGCGACCGTGGCCGACGCGCAGACCTGGAGCGGCCTCACCCACCTCGCGGAGGTGGTCGACCGGCTCCGGCCGCGACTGCGGACGTTCCCCGGTGGGTACGTCGACCTGCCCGACGCGCCGCGGCCCGACCCGGACACCCTGGCCCCGGTGCGGTACCTGTACGACTTCGACAACCTGCTGCTGTCCTATCGGGACCGGACGCGGGTGCTCACCGACGAGTTCCGCAACCGGGCGGTGACCCGGCACGGTCCGGTCCCCAGACCGGTACTTGTCGACGGGTTCACCGCGGGAGCGTGGACGGTCGCAGCCGAGGTTCTCACCGTTCGGCTCTTCGTACCGCTGATTGCCGCTGACCGCGACGCGGTGACCGCCGAAGGCGCGGCGCTGCTGGGTTTCCTGCACCCGGAGGCCGCGCCCGACGTGCGGCTCGTCGAGGAAGTCGAATAGGGAGGGGAACAGCACACGAACCGGCGTGTCCGCGCCGCCGTCCGGGAGAACAAGTCACATAGCGTTGGCCGCAGCCCGAGCAACGGTAGTCGATCATGAGCTGCCATGAGCGCCTTCGTACGCCTTGTCGGCGAGGGTCATCACGTTGGCGCTGGTGAGCGCGTCGATCAGGCCGTGGGTGCGGGCGGCGGTCAGGTCGTGCACGGCGCCGGGCAGGGCCGGCGAGACCCAGATGAGGCGTGCCCTGCAGTCCGTGGGGCGTCGGATCTTGGTCGACTGCTGTCCTACCGGGAGTCTCGTCCTATGTCGACACACGCTGCCTGCCACCGATCGCGACCAGGCCCATCACGATGAAAAGCCCTCAATGCCCGACCCGTACCACAACATCGCAACGCCGCCATATCGACGCCGAGCTATCGTGATCTGACCCCTGCAGCGACAGCGCGAAGGTGAGTCATGGACGTAGTCAGCACCACCGAGGTCCCGGTTGAAGACGGGTTCGCCTTCTGGCGCGAGGTAAACTCGAAGCTCTGGGTGCCCTACGATTTACGCTGTGAATCGCAGTGGGAGCCCGGATTTCGGGCTCAGGTCGGAATCAGTGAGTTCGGTCCCGTGCAGGCGACATTAATGACCACGATGCCGCACTCGGTCCACCGCACTCCCAAGCTCATTCGGCAGGCCGATCCCGAGGTGTTCAAGCTGGGTTGCCTTGTGCGCGGTGGCGGCATGATCACGCAAGACGGCCAGCGCGCAGAATTCGGCGTGGGGGACCTGATACTGTATGATACCTCCCGGCCCTACCTGGCCGAATTCACCCCCGATGTGCCAGTTAGTCAGCTGCTACTCCTGCGCTTCCCGCGTTTGTTACTGCCGTTGCCCGCTCGGGAGTTGCGGCGCCTGAGCGCAGTTCGCATCCCTGGTGCCCAAGGCATCGGCGCGTTATCTTCACAATTCCTGCTGCACCTTGCCCGGCACATGGACGAACTCAGTCCGTTGGACGCCGCCCGGCTGTCCACCCTCACCATTGACGTGTTGACAGCGGCACTGGCCAACGCGCTGGACGTCCACAGCGCGGTGCCCTCCCACACCCGACGGCGAGCGTTGATGGCTCAGATCCACGGCTTCGTCCGAGAGAATCTGGGCGATCCGCGCCTCACACCGGACGCGATTGCCGCAGCGCATCACATCTCGCTGCGATACCTGCACAAGCTGTTCCACGAGGAAGGGCGCACGGTTGCCGGCTGGGTCCGCGAGCGTCGCCTGGAGCAGTGCCGACGCGACCTCGCCAACCCCCATCTAGGCGCGCGCCCGATCCACGCGATCGCCGCCCAGTGGGGGTTCACCAGCCCGGCGCACTTCAGCCAGGCATTCCGCAGCGCCTACGGTCTTTCGCCACGCCAGTTCCGTGAGCAGTGCGCGAAAGTACGCGCAGACTAAAGACCTGTGCGCTTACCGGTAACGACAGACCCGGCTGTGGCCTGCACTCTTACCTTAGGAAGTCCGCTCAGTCATCGATTCGTGTTTTCGCGATGGAAGGGGAGCGAGGAAGTACATCGATCACTTCATGCAGCCAGCAGCATCATCTAGGCCGCAGCGGCGGCTGACAGGAGACCATTGTGAAAATGTTGTACAGAACGGCGTTTCGGATCTCGGCAGTAACCGCGATCCTCGGCGCACTCACCCTGTCCGGGACCGTGGCACAGGCAAGTCCGAGTGCCAGCTCCCGCCTGTCCCAACCCGAAACCACCGCGGTTTCGGGGCAGGCCAAGCCCGGCAGCGAGGACGTCTCCGCGCAGGTTTGCGGCTACTACGAAGACGCGGTGACGGCCTGGTACAACCACTGCGGGAGCACCCATGTGATCATCTACGTCGACGCGACGTGGCCCCGCAACGACTGGACCTGGTGCATCGGCCCGGGAACGTGGGACATCGGCGGCGCCAACGCCGTATCCAACGCCTGGTACTCGGGTCAAACTTGTTGAACCGCCAGCCAAGCGCTGCGCGATTCTCCACCTGCGTTCGGTGGTTGCGGATCAGGTCAGCGAGGCAAATGAGGGTGCGGTCGGACAGGGAAATCGCGGCAGGGTAGGACAACAGCGAGGCTTCCGGTTGGGGCATCGGATCTTGGTCGACTGCTGTCCTACCGGGAGCCTCGCCCTACATCGATCCCGGCCCCCCACCGCTGCGCTATCCACTCTTCTGCCTGCTCGGCGCTGTGGCCGCTACCGGTCAGCGCTGGGCGGGTTGTCCGTTGTCCTGCCGGCGGCGGGACTGCCGTGCGTGCCTTGACAGGAGGGCGGAGCAGCAGGACAGTCGACATTCTCATAGACGTTCAGCTATCTACGGCGGGGTGTGCCATGCGGAAGTCGCTGACTGCTGTGGCCGCCGTCGCTGTTGCCATGGTCGCGATGATGGCCGCGATCTCACATGCCAGTGCGGCGAGCGCGGCGGCCGGGTGTCGGGTGAACTACGTCGTCACCAGCCAGTGGACCGGTGGCTTCCACGCCGACATCGCGGTCACCAACGTGGGTGACCTGGTCAACGGGTGGACGCTGCGGTTCGCGTTCCCTGCAGTAGACCAGCGGCTCACGCAAACCTGGAGCGCCACCTGGGCCCAGGCGGGCCAGCAGGTCAGCGCGACCAATCTGGCCTGGAACGCGACCCTGGGCACCAATGGCTCCGCGAACATCGGTTTCGTCGGCGCCTGGTCGGGCAGCAACCCCATACCGGCGTCGTTCACGCTCAACGGCGTCACGTGCACCGGCGGCGTCCTGCCCAGCGTGACGCCGACCCGGACGCCCACACCGCCGGTCGCTGACTATCCGGCGATCGTCACCTGGCTCAGCCCGACCGCCGGCGCGGTGTACACCACGCCGGGAACCGTCCCGCTGGCGGCGACCGCGACCGTGGGAGGCGGACACGGCATCACCTCGGTGTCGTTCCGGGTGGACGGCGTCACGGTGGCCCAGGGAGTGAGGACGACCGGTGACCGGTACGAGGCGCTGTGGACACCACCGATCGGGGAGCCCGGCACCAGCACCACCTTCGTGCTGTACGTCTCGGCCGGCACCGACCAGTCGTTGTCTGGCGCTGCGCCGCCGTTGCTGGTCACCGTGGTGACACCGGCGTCCACCGGCGCCAACCACCCGCCGGCGGTGGCGTTGAGCACCCCCGGCGGGCAGACCTACTTCCTCGAGCCGACGACCGTCACGCTAGTCGCCGACGTCTCCGACACCGATCCCGGGGACCTCGTCAGCCGGGTGGAGCTCTACCTCGGCGCAACCCGGCTGGCCGTGACGCCGACCAACAGCGGACAGCGCTACCAGTTCCAGACGGCCCTGTCGGCCGGCTCGTCGTCCACCTTCACCGTGCGGGTCCACGATTCCCGCGGCGGCCTCGGCATCTCGAACCCGCTGACCTTCACCATCCGTTAGCGCCTCGGCCCTCCGTCAAGGGCTGGCCAGGCTGACCAAGGTCCTCCCACTGGCCGTCGATACGTTTGCGAGTCGACACGGCGCTCAGGGTTGATTCGACCAGGCCATCGGGGTTGGCGGTCACCGTCGTGGTGGGTGCACCTGTGGCGCCCCTCCATGACTGTCGTCTCGGAGCGTGAAATCCGCGTCCGACGCGGCCACAGTGAAGCACCGCACACCGCGGCGCCCTGGCCGGGTCCATGTACGAGTTCGAGCCGTTTCAGTACTACCTGGTTGACGAGGACCCAAACGACTCGGAGTCCCCGCTGATCGCGAGGTGAGATCCGGCCGCGCGTAGACGGCAAGAGGCCCGGCCTCCGTTGGCTGGGTGATCCCACCGGCCGGCGGCACCGCCGCCACCACCGCCCCCAAGGCCGTACCACCGCCCTGAGGCAGTACAAGAACCCCGCCGACGTCGGCAGCGACGACACGACCAGGTTCGACAAGACCACCTACACGGCCTACGCCTACGACGAACTCGGTGGCAAGACCAGCGTTCGCGCCGACTCCGTCACGGGCGCACCACGCTGCCGATCCTGATGCACGTGGAGGGGTCCACTCCGTTCGGTCGGGGCCGGTGAACTGTCGAGCAGGGCACCCAGTCGAGCGGCGGACTCGTCGGTCAGGCGATAGACGCCCTAGAGGCTGACGGAGCGTTCGAGACGACCGTCGACCACCATGCAGCGCGAAGACATCATCGCCGACACCGACGCTGGTCCAACTGGGCAGAGACTGGTGCCCCCCGCTGAACGCCACCGGCGGCCGCTGGCCGACGCAGTGCTTGCGTAGCTCCCGGCAGACGTCCTGGGTCCACAAGGCGGTGAAGGCAGCCGAGATGGCCGTGATCATAGGAGCACCGACCGACAATCTCGACCCATCATGCCGGAGCGATGATGGACCGAACCAGCATCCGGAGCTGCTACCTGAGCACGCGCGATCCGCTACCAACTAGAGGTGGTCGCAGTACGGAGAGCATCGACGGCCAAGGGCGTGGCCCAGGTCCCGCAGGAGAGCGCCCAGGCGTTCGGCCTCGCCGGCCGTGGGCGGAGTGATGGCTGCGCCGGCCGCGATGTGCTCTCCGGCCTCGTGTAGCGCGACGTACAGATCCTCCGCGGTGGTGCGGTCGAGCCGCAGAACAATGTCATCCCGCATGCGCAGACCCTAATCGCACGTTCGCGGCACCGGTTGGCCAGGGGCGGGTGCACGGATCTGCCGCTGGGCGCTTGGCAGCGTCCGCTCGCTGCTCGTCGGCCCGGTGATCGTCGAGTGCAGCCCGCCACGCCGGCCCGAGAACCACCGTGCGTTACGACCGTGCCCGCAAGACCTCCAACTACATCCTCGCCGCCTACATGGGCTCCGGGACGTAGCAAACTCTCCCGGTCTGCCGAGGAGAGCGCGCTTGCACAACGCATCGACGCGGCAATCAACAACTGTTAGCGTCACCGCCGTGACGGGGACGTTGCTATTCATCATCGGTCCGCCAGCTGTCGGAAAGATGACCGTGGGCGAGCGGATCGCTGCTCGAACTGGTCTGCGGTTGTTCCACAACCACATGGCGATCGAGCCCGTGCTGCGCTTCTTCCCATTTGGCAGCCCGCCGTTTGGGCGGCTGGTCGATCGGTTTCGCAGTGACCTCATGGAAGAGGTTGCCGCCAGCGACCTGCCTGGACTGATCTTCACCTACGTCTGGGCGTTCGACCTTCCAGAGGACGAACGAGCGGTGGACCAGTTCGCGGAGCCGTTCCGGCGACGCGGGGGCCGTGTGCTCTACCTCGAACTGGAGGCAGACCAAGCGGAACGGCTCCGGCGGAACCAATGCCCGTCACGCCTGGCAGAGAAGCCGTCCAAGCGAGATGTCGCCTTCTCCCAGCGCAACCTGCTCGAACTGGACCGCCTTCACTGCCTCACCTCGGACGGCCGGTTCGACGATCGCGCCGACTACCTTCGTATCGACAACACCCGTCTGGAACCGACCGAGGTAGCCACCGCGGCCATTTCCCATTTCGGCATTCCGTTGCTGGCTGGTCCGGGAGGCAGCCCTACGCAAGGTTGAGTCGATCTGCCCGCACTCTGGTGCCGCTGACAGGGCACGAAAGCTCAACAACGAGGATCAGTCGCAGCTTGACAGACCCTGATGAGCCGCGCCGACGTCGTGGCGTCGGCGGCGAGTTGGCCTGCTTCGGACAGGGCACTTTGGAGTTGTGTCAGCCGCTCGGGCTCTTCGACGATCTGGACGCTGCCATCGAATCCGTGGACGAAGGCGAGGGTGCCGTGGTCGCCGACCGTCATCATCGCGAATGTCGGGGCGGCGACGCACCGGGCAGCGACGGTGCCAGGGATGACGCGGACCGTTGGTGCCTCCAGCAACCGCCCTAGCTGGGCGGCTAGGACCGAGGCTCCACCGACCTGGCGGTGCAGGACCGCCTCCTGGATCAGAAATCTCGTCTGGACGCGTCCTGCGCGACGGGCCAGCCACTCCTGGCGCTGCACGACCGACGTGGCGACATCGTCGGCCGCGAAGTGGCTGGCGAGCCGCAGGGGTGCGAGGCCGGCCGCATACTCGCGGGTTTGCAGGAGGTCGGGAATCCATGTTGGCGCGTGGACGTCGATGACCGTCGCTGACCGCTCGAAGTGGGCGACCTGCTCGAACACCGCACGCACCGAGGGCGGTATCTGGAAGATCCTCCGGTCCTGCCGGGACCGTGCGATCAACACGAGCTGCCGCAGCTCGTCGACCTGCGCATGATCGTCGACGAGATAGGCGACAAGCAGTGCACGCATGTCACTGACGCTGACACCGATCGCACCGCTCTCGATCCGGATGACCTTGGACAGGGACCACTCCATCTCCTCAGCCACCTGCTCCTGCGTGAGCATGCGTTGCTCGCGGAGACGGCGTAGGCGGGTGCGTAGCAGCCAGCGCGCCACCGCAGGCGTGGGCTCCTCCACGTCCGTGGCGTCTTGAGCGGGGTGGCGGCGATCGGGCATCATGAAAGACATGGTCGACCGTTCCGGCAACAAGCGCACTCGCCGCTTTGACGCGTCGACGTTGGTGCGCGCAGTGGCGGTCGTCGCCGGAACAGCAACGGTCGGGCTCGCAACCGCTGACGAGCAGCTGTCGACAGCCCAGGTCGGCTGGCTCGTGCTCGGCGCGGTCCTCGCGACGGCCGGCGCATCGCGCTCGAACAAATCGGGCCCGGTAAAAAAAACCGCCCAAGGGTGCCATCTGGCAATCTGCGCTAGGCCGTTTGGGTAAGGCTCACGGCTTGATCCGGACCAGGTCAGGTGTGCCCAGCGGCGGCGGCGTTCCGCGTCGGGCGAACCTGCTGATGACGGCCCCAGGTCAGCTGGGGGACCTGTTTGGCCGAGGGTCGACGGCAGGTTGCGCAGGACCTGCCACTCACCCAGGTGCGGGCAGCTGAAGTGCGATGTCCGGTCTGGCGCGAACGCTGCGTGCCGCCGTCGTGACGCTGTCCGCGAGGTTGGCCCAGGCCTACGAACCTGGCGTGGTGTCCCGGAGCGACCTGGGGTTGTGCGGTCGGGGATGATGCGCCGCTGCACGGCTGGCACGTCCAACGCAACGAGATGGACAGCTCAGGGGTGCAGGTGTCCGATGGGTGTGGGCAGGTGAGTGATGTTCACCGCGATGCTCGTCGACCGTTGGTGGATGGGGGGACCGAGTGGATAGCTTCGAGCCCTCGGGATGGGTGACGGGCGGAGGCCAAATGACGCAGGGCAACGCTGAGTATCGCTACAGGAACACAGCGATACTGTCGGTGGTGGCCCAGGAGGCGCCGGTTGTCGTTACGTCTGATCAGTTCGACGAGCAGTTGGACGAGACGTTCCGGCGGCTGGGGCTGCGCCGGGGGATGCTTCAGCGGATCGCCGGCATCCAGGAGCGGCGTTGGTGGGCGGAAGGCGTCAGCTTCGCCGACGCGGCGGCGATGGCCGGGGCCAAGGCACTGTCGGAGGCGGGCGTCGACGTGCGTGACGTCGGCCTGCTGCTCAACACCTCGGTGTCACGGGCGTTTCTGGAGCCCTCGACGGCGGCGGCGATCCACCACACGCTGGAGCTGCCGCCGTCGGCACTGAACTTCGACATCGCCAACGCCTGCCTTGGGTTCGTCAACGGAATACAGGTCGCGGCCAACATGATCGATGCCGGACAGATCCGGTACGCGCTGATCGTGGCGGGCGAGAGTTCCCGCGACGCCCAGCAGGCGACGATCGACCGGCTGCGCGGGCCCGACTCGACCCGCGACGACGTGCGCGAGCAGTTCGCGACGCTGACCCTCGGGTCGGGTGCGGCAGCGATGGTGCTGGCTGCCGCCGACACCCACAAACAGGGCCACCGCCTGATCGGTGGGGTCGGTCGGGCGGCGACCCAGCATCACAGACTGTGCGAGGGAAACAGCACCCAGATGCGTACCGATGCGAAGGGCCTGCTCGACGCGGGGGTGGCCCTCGCGGCCGCGACCTGGGCGGACGCCGGGTCGTGGGACTGGCAGGACATGGACCTCTACGTGATGCACCAGGTCTCGGTGGCCCACACACGTGGTGTCGTCGACCGGCTCGGCCTCGACCCTCGAAAGGTCCCGGAGACCTTCCCGCTGTGGGGCAACGTCGGCCCGGCCTCGCTGCCGATGACACTGGCCCGCCACGCCGAGTCGCTCGACCCCGGTGACCGGGTGCTCTGCATGGGCGTCGGCTCCGGCCTGAACACCTGTGCCTTGGAAGTCGTCTGGTGAACGATCGACACACCACCCCGCCACCGGGGCTGCCCGGCCTCGACCCCGTCTGGTCCCGGTTCGTCACCGCCCGGGACAGCCAGGGCATCCAACGCACCTGGCATGTCCTGGACACCGCTGCGGCCGACTCCGACGCCTCGGCCCGCACCGTCGGAACCTTGCTCTGTGTGCACGGCAACCCCACCTGGTCGTACCTGTGGCGGCACCTGCTGGCCCGTTTCGCGCAGGCCGACGCACCGCCGTGGCGAGTGATCGCCGTCGACCACCTGGACATGGGGTTCTCGGAGCGCACCGGGACGGTACGCGGGCTGGCGCAGCGGATCGACGATCTCAGCACGGTCACCGACGCGCTGGGCCTGACCGGGCCGGTGGTGACGGTCGGGCACGACTGGGGCGGCTCCATCTCGTTGGGCTGGGCACTGCGTCACCGCGATCAGCTCCGCGGTGTCGTGCTGACCAACACCGCCGTGCATCAGCCGGCCGATTCGGCGGCGCCCACGCTGATCCGCCTGGCCCGGCTGCCCGGTGTGCTGCCCGCGGTGACCGTCCAGACGCCGACGTTCCTACAGGCCACCCTCGCCCTGGCCAACCCGCGGCTGCCGCAGGCTGTCCGGGAGGGTTACCACGCCCCGTACCGGACGGTGGAGCGGCGGGCCGCGATCGGTGGCTTCGTCGCCGACATTCCGCTGCACGCCGACCATCCGAGCTGGCCGGCGTTGCAAGGGGTCGCGCAGAATCTGCACACGTTGGCGCAGACGCCGGCACTGCTGCTCTGGGGGCCGCGCGATCCGGTTTTCGGCGCCGCGCACCTGCGGGATCTGCGGGAGCGGCTGCCGCACGCGCGGCTGCACCGGTTCGAAGGCGCGGGTCACCTGGTCGCCGAGGACGCCGACGTGGCCGGCGCGGTCGCGCAGTGGCTTGTCGATCTGGACCGGCCTCCCGTCGGCCCGCCCGCGTCGCCGACGCCGACGGTGCCGTGGCGTCCGCTGTGGGCCGAGTTGGCGGCGCGGGCCGAGGACCGCTCGGTCGCTCTCGTCGAGTTGGCGCGGAACGGCCGGCAGGTCAGCTGGGCGCTGCTGTGGCAACGGATCCGGGAGATCGCGGCGGGGCTCGCCGCGTGCGGGGTGCGACCCGGCGATCGGGTCGCCCTGCTCGTACCGCCCGGCGCCGACCTGACCGCCGCCGTCTACGCGTGCCTGCGCATCGGCGCGGTGATCGTGGTGGCCGACCCCGGGCTGGGGCTGGCCGGGATGAACCGGGCGATGCGCAGCGCCGACCCGGCGTACCTGGTGGCAGTCGGTCCTGGACTCGCCGTCGCCCGCGCCCTGCGCTGGCCCGGACGGCGTCTCGGGGCCGGCCCCGGCGCCGCCGCGTGGGGTGCGCTGACCCTGGGCAAGCTCGCCCGTCTCGGTGCCGATGTCGACGAACTGCCGTCCCCGCCCGGCCCGGACGACGACGCGGCGGTGTTGTTCACCTCCGGCTCCACCGGGCCGGCGAAGGGTGCGGTCTACACCCACCGCCAACTCGCCGCGATGCGAGACGCGCTGTCCGACATCGGTGTGCGGGCCGACGCCGGGATCGTGGCGGCGTTCGCGCCGTTCGCACTCTTCGGCCCTGCCCTCGGTGCCCCGTCGGCGATTCCGGACATGAGGGTGACCTCGCCGCGGACGTTGACCGCCACCGCTCTGGCCGAGGCGACCGCCGCGGTCGACGCCGCGTCGGTCTTCGCCTCACCGGCCGCGCTCCGCAATGTCGTCGACACCGGTGACGCCCTCGACGATCGTCAGCGCGCCGCGTTGGAGGGGGTGACATTGCTGCTCAGCGCGGGTGCGCCGGTGCCCGCCGCGCTGCTCACCCAGGCGCGGGCGCTGATGCCCAAGGCGCAGCCGCACACCCCGTACGGGATGACCGAGGTCCTGCCGGTCACCGACATCACCCTCGACGAGATCACCGAGGCCGAGCCGGGTGACGGTGTCTGTGTCGGCCGGCCGTTGCCAGGTGTCCAGGTGGCGATCGCCGCCCTGGACCCGACCGGCACGCCAGCCGAGCAGCCCGGCTTCGTGACCGGGCTGACCGGGGAGATCCTGGTCAAGGCCGGGCACACCAAGGATCGCTACGACGCGCTGTGGCTGACCGAGCGGAACAGCTCCCGCAATCCGGGCTGGCACCGCACCGGCGACGTCGGCTACCTCGATGCCGACGGCCGGCTCTGGGTGCAGGGCCGACTGGCCCACATCATCGTCACCCCCGACGGCGTGCTCACCCCGGTGGGGATCGAGCAGCAGATCGAGTCGTTGCCGCAGATCGCCCGGGCCGCGGTGGTCGGGGTGGGACCACCCGGTGTGACGCAGGTGGTGGTCGTCGCCGAAACCATGCCCGGGGCCCGCCGCGCCCAACTGGCCAGCCGGGAGCTGATCGACGCGGTACGCGCCGCGGCGACGCCGCCGATCGCGGCCGTGCTGGTGGTCCCGGACCTGCCCACGGACATCCGGCACAACTCGAAGATCGACCGGACTCGGCTGCGCCACTGGGCGGAGCGAGTACTCGCTGGCGGAAGGCTCAACCGACCGTGAAGGTCCTGGTGACCGGTGCCAGCGGCATGCTCGGCGGCGCCGTCGCCACCGCGCTACGGGCGCGCGGCGACGAGGTCCGCGTCCTGCAACGTCGGCAGAGCCGCCTGGTCGGCGTCGACGAGCGGCGTGGCGACATCACCGACCCGGAATCCGTAGCTGCCGCCGTCGAGGGCGTCGACGCCGTGGTGCACCTGGCCGCGAAGGTGTCGATGACCGGGCCGCGGCAGCAGTTCACGCACACGAACGTTCTCGGCACGGCCACCCTGCTCGCCGCCGCCCGAGCCGCAGGTGTGACGCGATTCGTGCACGTCTCCTCGCCGTCGGTCGCCCACCACGGCGCTGGCCTGGTCGGCGTGGACGCCGACCCGGCCGACCCGGACCGGGCGCGGGGCGACTACGCCCGCAGCAAGGCCTCGGCCGAGTTGCTCGCGTTGGCCGCCGACTCGGCCGACTTCGCCGTGGTGGCCCTCCGGCCGCATCTGGTCTGGGGACCGGGTGACACCCAGTTGGTGAGCCGGATCGTCGAGCGGGCCCGAGCCGGCCGGCTGGCACTTGTCGGCCAGGGTGCCGCCCTGATCGACACGACGTACGTGAGTAACGCCGCCGACGCGCTTGTCGCCGCGCTCGACCGGGCAGCCGAAGTGGACGTACACGGGCGGGCCTTCGTGGTGACCAACGGCGAGCCACGGACGGTGCGTGAACTCGTCGAACGGATCTGTGTCGCCGCCGCGGCGACGCCGCCGAGGCTCCGGGTACCGGTGGCAGTGGCGAAGACCGGCGGCGCGGCGGTGCAGCGTCTGTGGCCGGCACTTCGGCGCACCGGAGAACCGCCGATGACCCGGTTCCTGGCCGAGCAGTTGTCCACCGCGCACTGGTTCGACCAACGCCGGACCCGAGAGGCGCTGCGCTGGTCACCGAAGGTGACGCTCGACGAGGGCTTCGCCCGGCTGACCGTGGCCTACCAGCAGGAACGACGCGTCCTCGGCACCGGTAGGTCAGGCCGGTAGCGGCGGTTCGCGTGCGGGCGGTAGTGAAGTGTTCACCTTGCGCTCTTGATTCATATTGCGAAGTGCAGTTAGATTCCTCGCGCGGCGGTTGACATACGGGGTGTCAACACGGGGCGTCGCGGGTGCGTTGCGTGGAGACAAGCCTGTCCGCCCTGGGTCCGTGTGTCTGAGCGACCGTTTTACGGCGCGCTCACAGCGGAAGGCGGAAACAGCCACCCATGATTCGAGCACAACGCCTCATATCCCTGTCGGCAGCGGCCCTCATGGCGCTGGCGGCCACGGTCTTCGGCGCCGCCGGCGCCGCCCCGGCGTCCGCTGACCCGGCGCCGTCGCGCTACCCCTACAGCAACCGTGACGTCGGCTTCTCCGAGGTCGGCTGGGACTTCAAGACTCCGGGCGGCATCAGCGACCATCTGGACCGCATGCAGTCGTTCGTCCCGGGCCGCACGCCGATCATCAGGGCATGGACCGACTTTCACACGTACGCGTCGAAAGATTCCGAGGGTGCCGTCCAGATGGACTTCACCCACCTCGACCGGACGGTGATGGAGGCGCACCGCAAAGGCATGCGACCGCTCGTGACCCTGTTCGGCTCGCCCTCCTGGCTCAACGGCGGCCACCTCTGGACGGGCGACTCGAGCCAGGATCCGCCGGAGACCTGGCTGCCGGCGGACAGCGAGGCATGGAAGACACTCGTGGACCTGACGGTGCAGCACTACGGGCCGCCGCCGGGCTCGCCGCCCGGCACCCCGCCCATCGTCGACGCCTTCGAGATCTGGAACGAGCCGAACATCGACGGCTTCGGCAAGTACGACGGCGTGTACGGCGACGACGGCGTCATCCGGCCGGGGGACGGGCGCTACGACACCGCCGCCGACGCGACCGCGACACTGGCCCGGTACTGGGAGGTGGTGAAGATCGCGTCCACGGAGATCCGCACCTCGTGCGGCCAATGTTATGTGCTGGCCGGCGGGTCGGCAGGGCTCGGGGCTATCCACGGCGACGCCGCGAGGTCGCCGTCGGCGTGGCTGGACTGGGGGTACGCCCACGGTTACAAGGACACGTTCGACGCGGTCGCCCATCATCCGTACTCCGAGATGAACGAGGCCCCGGACACGCCGAAGTGTGGCGCGCCCTGGGAGAACCTGTTCGGACCGCCGGCCGAGGACACGCCCGGGCAGATCTGTGGTGAGCTGGCCGCGCTCCGCGACGTGATGGTGCGCAGGGGCGACGCGGACAAGAAGATCTGGGGCACCGAGTGGGGCTACGGGCTGATCAGCCCCAATCCCGGCTGGTGGTTCGCCACGAAACGGGACCAGCTGGTCAAGGGTGTCCGGATGTGGCAGGCGCTGGACTACACCGGCCCGCTCGTGCTGTTCTCGTACCGCGACTCCAAAGGCAACCAGTACGGCATCGTCGAGGAGAAAGGCTTCGTCAAGAAGGACGTGGCGCTCTACGACGACCTGAGCCTGGCGTTCACCAACCCCGACCTGCGGGTGCCGTTCAAGTCGCAGAGCGGGATCGGCGGGTACGACCTGTCCGATCCCCGAGACCGGGTGGTGCCGTTCGACTACGAGCACACCGGCAAGCTCGACCACCTGCTGGTCTACCGGCCGGGCACCGGGATCGTGTACGTGCTGCGGCGGAAGGCGACGGCCGGCACCGAGCGGCCCAGCTTCGAGACGGTGTTCAGGTCCACGAACGGGATCGGTGGCTTCAGTCTGAGCAGCACAAACGATCAGATCATCAGCTACGACTTCGCGCACACCGGTCGGCAGGACTACCTGGTGCTGTACCGGCCGGGTACGGGCATAGTGCACGTCGTGGGCCACGCGTCGGACGGCAGCTTCTGGCCGGTGTTCACCTCGACCAGTGGCATCGGCGGCTACGACCTGGCGTCGACGAAGGACCGGCTCGTGGCCTACGACTACGAGCACACCGGCAAGCTCGACCACCTTGTGGCGTACCGGCCCGGCGACAACGTGCTGTTCATCCTGCAGCACAGCGCCGCGGGGCCGTTCGAGACGGTCGTCGGGTCGCATCAGGGCATCGACGGTTTTGCCCTGACCAGCCCGAACGACCAGGTCATCGCCTACGACTACGCGCACACCGGTAAGCAGGACGCCCTGCTGCTGTACCGCCCCGGCGCCGGGCTCGTCACCATCGTCGGGCATGCGGCCGGCAACACCTTCTGGCCGCACCTGATCTCGTCCAACGGCATCGGCGGTTACGACCTCGCCGACTCGCGGGACCGCATCGTCGCCTTCGACTACGCCCACACCGGCATGGCCGACCACCTCGCCGTCTACCGGCCCGGCACCGGCTACCTGGACGTGGTGCGGCACGACCCCGCGGACACGTACTCGGCGGTCCACGTCTCCCACCTGGGCGTCGGCAGCGTCGGCTGGTTCGACCTGCGCAACGCCCAGGACCGTATCGTCGCCTATGACTTCGGGCAGACCGGCAAGCCGGACCATCTGCTGCTGTACCGGCCCGGGGGGCGCGCCGTCACCATCGGCACGCGATAGGAGACGCCTTAGTCCTGCAGAACCGCAGTAGGCGACACGGGTTCGACTCGCGTCCGTTGGTTCGACACTGACGGACGCGAGTCGAACGGTGGCTTGGGGAGTTGGACCGGTTGCCTGCCCGGATCGGGTCTCGGTGCCGGCGGTCCGAGCTGCGGGTGCGGGTGCGGCAGTACCTGCATGGGGTTGGGCTCTGGCCTGGGTCGGGCCAGGGCTCAGTCGAGCAGATAGCTGGCAGGGACGGCGTCGGTGAGCCAGACGCCGTTGGCGCTGCGGTAGAACTCGTGCCCGTCGGCGGCCATCGCCGCTGCGTCGATGGTGAGGATCACGACTCGACCGGCACGTCGGGCGCCGACCCGGTGGGCGGTCTCGGTGTCGGCGGAGAGATGGACGTGGTGCCGCCCGCCGCGGTGCAGGCCGGTGGCCCGGATCGACTCCAGCGCACCGGTGCTGGTGCCGTGGTAGAGGCGCTCCGGTGGGGTCACCGGGGGCAGCCCGAGGTCCACCGGGACCGAGTGGCCCTGGTTGGCCCGGACCCGCAGCACCCCGTCGGTGCCGCGCTCGACCGCGAACCGTTGCTTGTCGTTGCCGGCGACGACCGCGTCCAGCTCGGCCCGATCGATCCGTAGGGCGGCGAGCAGTCCGTCGACGGGAGTCCAACCGGCCGGGTCGAGCACCAGGCCGGCCCGTTCGGGATTGTGCCGGAGGGCCTTCGACATCCGTTTGCTCAACTTCACCAGGCGCTCGCGTTCCACGGTGGCATTGTGGGCGATCCCCGTCGGTCGAATCCAGGGGGTTTTCCGACGACCCCGAACCCGGGTGTTCTCCGGTCAGGTGCACAGACGCTCGGTCGGGCACCTACGGCATCAGCACGATCTTGCCCCGCGCATGGCGGGACTCGCTCAACTCGTGGGCGGCGCTTCCCTCGTTCAGAGCGAACACGGCAGCGACCGGCACCGTGAAACGACCCCGTTCGGCGAGTTCGCCAGCGGCAGCGATTCCGTCGAGAGCCGGTGTGTCGGCACCGGGGCCGGAACCGCGCGACAGGTGCACGCCGTGGGCCGTGGCGTTGATGTCGGCGATGCTCACCACCCTGTCCGGGCTCCCGACCAGGCCGACCAGATCGGGCAGAGAACCAGAGCCGGCACAGTCGAGGACGACATCCACCCCGCTGGGCACCAGAGTGTGAACCCGCTCGGCCAGTCCGGGGCCATAGGTGGTCGGGATCGCCCCGAGCGAGGCGACGAACTCGTGGTTGCGCTCGCTGGCCGTACCGATGACTGCCGCGCCGCGAGCGGCCGCGAGCTGGATCGCGGTCGTACCCACCCCGCCGGCCGCGCCCTCGATCAACAGCGTGGTGCCGTCCTTGACGCCCAGCCGGTCGAGCACCCGGGTGGCCGTCTCGATGTTCCCCGCCGCGCCGCCGGCCTGCTCCCAGGTCAGGGCGGCAGGCTTCGGTGCCCACGCGGCCAGGACGGCGTATTCGGCGTTCGCTCCGCCCATCTGGTCGTAGTCCGTTATCCCGAAAACCTCATCGCCGACCTGAGCGGTGGTCACCCCGTCACCGACCTCATCCACCACGCCGGCGGCGTCGACGCCGGGCACGTGCGGCAGGCGGAGCGGAATCCAGTCCTGGAATTGGCCGGCGCGGACGTACGTGTCGGCCGGATTCACACCCGAGGCCCTGACCGCCACCCGTATCTGGCCGGGTCCGGCGTGCGGTTCCGACGCCTCCGAGACCGTAAGGACGCTCGCCGGACCATACTTCGAAAATTGCAAAGCCCTCATGCGGACGGACGCTAACGCACGCTGCCGTCCGCCTCACTAAAGTGAGAGTCGTGACCGACCGTTTGCCTCACGCTCTCCGCTCCGACGCTCTGGACAACCGCGAGCGTATCCTTGAGGCCGCCCGCGCTCTCTTCGCTGAGGGTCTGGACGTGCCCATGCGCGAGGTTGCCCGGCGCGCCGGTGTGGCACCTGCCACCCTGTACCGCCGTTTTCCGACCAAGGAGATGCTGGTCACCGAGGCATTCGCCGAACAGATGCACGCGTGTCGCGCGGTTGTCGACGAGGGCCTTGCTGATCCGGATCCGTGGCACGGTTTCTGTCTGGTTATCGAGAAGATGTGTGAACTGCAGGCGCACGACCGAGGCTTTACCGCGGCTCTCATTTCGACCTTCCCCAACGCGGTTGATTTCGAAGCGCGCCGTGAATATGCGCTCACCGCGATCGACGAACTGGCCCGCCGCGCTAAGGAGGCGGGCCGCCTGCGCCCCGACTTTGTCCTGGACGATGTCCTCCTGGTGCTCATGGCCAACAGCGGTATCCACGCGGCCTCGCCGACGACCCAGGTCACCGCCTCCCGGCGCTTCGCCGCACTCGCCATCTCGGCATTCCAAGCCTCCCCGGATGTTCCGCCGCTCCCGCCCGTGGTGCGGTTGGCACCCCAGGCATCGGTTCCCAAGCGAAACCAACCGGGTTAGCCCGGGTCATCTCGGCCCGGGCAGCGACCGGGTTGGGCCCGGTTAACGCGTTGAGGTCGATCGGTCCGGGGCCCAGGATGTAGCCGTGATCCTGTTGGTTCCCGCAGACCCACTACGGCCGCGCCGCCCGGACGAGCATTTTGCGGCCGAGGCGCAGGCGGCGCGTGCTGCCGGGCTCGATGTGGCGGTGGTCGACCATGACGCGTTGGCGCGGGGCGCAGATGTACGCCGAGCGGTCGCCTCGGTATCCGGCAGTGGCATGGCCGTTTACCGCGGCTGGATGCTGCGCAGCGAGCGGTACACCATGTTCGCTGAAGCGCTCGCTGAGCGTGGAGTGGTGCTGAGGACTGACGGTGAACAGTACCGCCGGGCACATGAGTTGCCTGGCTGGTACGTGGCCCTGACGGCGGTCACCCCACCGTCGGTGTGGACGACCGGCTCGGAGCGGGCCGACTTCGATCGCGCCCGCGTCGAGCTCGGCGCGGGGCCGGCGGTGCTGCGCGACTACAGCAAGTCGATGAAGCACTACTGGAACGAAGCCGCGTTCATCCCCGACCTTGCGGACGCCGGGTCGGCGTGGAGCACGGCGAGCCGATTCCTGGAGCTGCGCGACGACGACTTTGTCGGTGGGTTCGTGTTGCGGCGCTTCGAGCAGCTCACCTCCGCCGAGGTACGCACGTGGTGGATCGACGGCGATTGTGTCCTGACCGGAGCGCACCCCGACAGCCCAGACGATCCCGCGCCGGTCGACTTCGACCCGACCCCGATCGCACCGATGATCGCCGGGCTCGGTCTGCCCTTCGTCACCGTGGACCTCGCCCTTCGTACGGACGGCGTATGGCGGGTCATCGAACTCGGCGACGGGCAGGTGAGTGACCGACCGACCACCCTCGACCCGCAAAGGATGGTCGAGGTCCTGTTTGCCCAGGCCGCCGTGGATGAGTGTATAGCGGACACGCGTGTTGGTCGTCGTGGTGGATGATGCCAGACATGATCACCAGAGAGCGCGCTGTCGCGCTCGTCGAGGCCCTGCTGATCAGGCAGCGAAGGGGGGGACAGCTGGCTGATGTGCCCGAGGTTGCGATCTGCGGTGTCGAGGAGCACGTCCTCGGGTGGTTGGTCGGCTGGCAGGCTGTCGAGTACCTGCGGTCCGGTGACATCGGCACGATGCTGGTAGGACAGGGCCCCTACTTCGTAGACGGGGAAGACGGCAGCATCCACCACATACCCGTCGTGATGTGCGGCGCGGATCGATGGGTTGACGTCTATCTCCGGCAGTACAAGGGCGTCCGACCACCAGATCCGCTGCTCGCCGAAGTCCGTGCCCTCATCCAGGGTGGGAACAGGATGGCGGCGCTGCGGTATGTCCGACAGCAGGCGCCGCGGATGAGCCCGCGCCACGCCCAGGCGTACGTCGACGCGGTGAGCGGGGGCGATGAACCCTCGGAGTGCTTGGCGAGCCTCACTCGGGAGGAAGCAGAGCCGCAGTTTTTCGCGATCGAGACGCTTGCTGGCCCGTGTGACGAGGACGCTGGAGCGTAGGCCACCAACTGCGGCGAAGCGCTCGTTCTCCCGCGCGGCCCTTCGTGCCGGTCGTCGGCATCCAGGCTGGAGGGTCAGGATCAGATCCGGCCCATCTCGTCGTCGATGCGCCGTCGTTCGGCGTCGCGTAGCTGCTGGTAGTGCTCCGCCCTGGCCTGGTCGGCGATCCTGTCGGCGGCCTCGGCGGCGGCCTGCAGAGTGACCAGAGGCAACTCGGAAAAGTGGAGCGCCTGCCTGTCCGCCTCGGTGAACACCGCCCTGGCCAACTGACCGTCGGCGGCGCCAGCCAGGAGGAACAGCTCCTGCACGTACATCCGACCGAGGCCCACGGCTGTCCAGCCGGCCACGCCGTCGAGGGCCTGGCGGCACTCACACAGCGCCTTCCAGGCGGCGTCGTGCCCGCCGGCCTGGCGTTCCAGCTGCGCCAGGGTCTGCCACGCCGAAGCGGTGTCCCACGGATTATCGGCGTACACCAGGCTCTCCCGCTGGGCCTTGGCTGCTTCGGCGAACGCGCCGAGGTCAGCCAACTGGTACCGGAGCTGGCTCAGCGTGGCTCGGTCCCGCTGGCGACCGGATGCCCAACGTGCCAGCCACTGGTGAGCCAGCTCGACGTCGCCAGTCAGTTTGGCCCGGCGCACCCACCGAATTGGGTCCTCGGCGGCCGGGTCGACCGGGAAACTCGACCGCTTCCACTGCAACCACTCCGCCACGTCGTCCTCGGGTACGAGTGGCTGGCCTGCGTCGTCGAGCAGGCGCTCCAGCACCTGGTCCCTGTCGGCGTGCTCGCTGTCGCGTACGAAATCCAGCGTGGCCTGCACCCCGGCGGCAACCAGGTGCTCGGTGTCGTAGCCACACCAGGTGTCGAAGTTGGCCCGCTTGATCTCCCAGTGCCGCCACACATCCGGTACGCGTTGATGCTCGGCGAGCAGGAAGCCGACCAGCTCGGTCTCCTCAGTCAGCCCCTGAAACGGCGCCGCACGTCGGCACACCGCCTCCTGCTCGGCCAACCACCGCAGCAGCGGGAGATCCTCTACCCGCCGGTCGTACTGCAACGCCCACAACACCAGCGCCCGCCGCGCCGCGTGGCCGTCGTGGTCATGACCCTCGGCATCGGTGGCCCGCTCGTAGCGCAGCTCCTGCCACCGGGCCGAGGAGCTCCGCATTCGGGCCAGCTCGTGACGCGCACCGTCCATCACCGGGCAAAGATCCCATCTTACGTCGCGGTGTCACGTCACGAGCCGACGACGTGCGGGGCCCGTTGGCAGACGTTTGTTGCCGGCTACAGGTTGTTGATACGGGCCAGGAGGTCCGCCTCGGTCAGGTTCTCCAGGGCCGCGTCCTGCTTGCGGCCCAGGACCGCGATCAGCTTCTCCTTCTCCAGCTTCTTGGCCGCCGCCGCCTTCGCCGCCTGGTCCTCCGCGAGGCGGACGGCGATGACGTGCTTGACGACCTCCAGCTTGGTCTCCAGGGTTGCCTTGGCCGGATTGGCCTCGGTGGTCACGAACGACTCGGTGTCGACAGCCTTGAGTTCGGCGTTGACCGCCTTGGCCACGTCATCGAGGCTGAAGCCGGACTTGGCGGTCAGCGGAAGCTCCCACAGCTGTTCCGTGGTCAGCAGTCCCTTGGCCGACGGATAGCGGAACTTCTCCCGGGTGGCCCTCTCGAAAATGGTCACGGGTAGCCTCTCTGGAATATCCGGGTGGGGAATCAGAACTGGATGCTGACGAGGCGGCGCCGGCCGCCGGTCATGGTCACCTTCGCGACGACGGAGCTGCGGATGGTGGAGCTGAAGCCGAGGCCGGAAAGCTGATCTGTGGACGGCTCGCACCTGGTGCGGTCGCCGAGAACCTCGAACACCTTGCGGTGCGGTTGCAGGTCGCCACGGAGGAACTCGTTGTAGATCCCCCGCGTCGGCTGGTCGTTGACGCACCCCTTGAGGATGAAGAAGTAGTGCCGGTTACCGACCTCGTTGTCGTCGAAGTAGTTCGGCGAGTACATGATGGTGGACACCGGCACGAACTGTTCGGTGGTGATGCCCCACAGCTCCTTGCTCGCACTGCCCGACTGCACGTCCCTACCCGGTCGGAAAGCGGTGATCACCCCGCCGGCAACCGTCATCCGGCCCACCTCGACGGTCTCCTTGTGGCCGACCGCGCGCTCGTGGCGGTAATGCTCGATCTTCCCGTTGCTCTCGGTCTCGATCACGAAGCCGACCTGGTTGCTGTCCCGCTTGCGGTACTGGTTCACCTCGATCCGGTACTCGCCGTCGGGGACCCGGTCGGTCCAGGTGACGTTCTCCACCGGCTCGCGGGAGAGCGGCGCGCTGGCGTTCATGTCGACGTCCAGCTTGTTGCGCTTTTCCTGGTACCAGATGTGGTCCCCGTTGGGCTCGTACACGTGCAGGTCCAGGTCGTCGTGGTTGAACCAGGACAGGCTCACCCGCAGCTTGCCGGTGACGTTGCCGCCGGCCCGCTTGACCCTCTCCCTGATCGAGTCGGTGACGTTGCCGCCGTACGACCAGCCGAAGTCGTTGTCCCACTTGAACAACCGCGGAGCATCCGGGCTCTGGCCGGTGGTGAGGCTGACGAGGTGCGGCTCGCGGGTGTTGGCGACCCACAGGTCGATGGTGGCGGCGCCGGGCAGGATGTCCTTCATGAAGGAGATCACGGGAATCTCCTCCGGCTTGGCGTCGCGAAGGAGCGCACCTGGCGACCGGGTGGTGGCCGCCTGCATGAGCAGCCCCTCGATACCGTCCTTCATCTGCGCCTGGGCGTCGTTGTCGACCCACAGCACGTTGGTGACCGACACGTCGGAGAGCCGGGCGAACCGTCGCTGCAACGACTCCTCGATGCCAAGCTCGGCAATGGTCCGCATGGCGGCCGTGACCATGCCCGGCGTGATCAACGCCGTGGGGCGCTGGTAGTTCTGCGGCGCCACCTTCGCCTCGAACGACCGGACCGCCTGCTCCAGGTCGACGCCCGCGGAGAGATCCTGGACGAGGGTGCCGATCACCGTGTTGCGGAACCGGGCCGCCGGGTTCATGGCGTTGGCGAAGACGAAGGCACGCCGGTCGGTCGCCTGGGTCCACCGGTTCCGCAGCGAGCGGAACTCGGTCACCGCCCGGCGATGCTCCGCGCCGCGGTAGAGGGCGTTGTTGTCGACGAGGTCGACGACGGTGTCCAGCGCGGGCCCGGTCAGCTCGGCCAGACCACGCTGGAACACCTGTACCGCGGCGTGGAAGTCGCCCTGGGCCGCGCCGACGTTCTCGGTGCGATGCCGCTGCTCCACCCGCCCGTGCAGGTGCTGCCACACCTCGACCTGCCCGTCGCGCAACGTTCGGGTGGTCTTCGTTCCGTACCGCTCCTGACCGGAACGGAAGATGGTGGACAGCGGCAGCGAGAGGACGAACTCGTCCAGAGCGGCGGCGACGACGGAGAAGACCGGGTCGGATGCCGACACCCCGGACCAGACGGTACGGACCCGCCCGTCGTGAATCTCGACGACGGTGCCGAAGTGCTTGATGAAGCCGCGACAGGTCGAGCAGTCGTACTCGGATCGCTCACGGAACCGCGGATTGGTGCCGGCGGGGAAGGAATCGAGGAAGGTGAGCCAGAGTGAGTCCCGGTCGAGACCGTCGCCCACGGTGTACAGCTCACCCTTGGACATCGTGGACAGACGTGACGTCACATCCGTCACGAACTGCTGAAAATCGTCCACCGTTCATCCCCCTTGATCGCCGGAGATCCTACGCAGGCGACGCCGATCGGGAGAACCGCGTTTCCGGCTGTCCGTACGGTCGCAGATGCTGGGACCGTGCCGGTCGCGCATCGCGCCCGGGTCCTCGACGCGGCCATGCCGGACGAGCCGGCAGCGCTGTGGGAGGACGGTCCGGGGGCTACCTGGATGACAAGCGCGCCGAGTTCCTCGTCGGTCAGGATGTCGCGGACGCCGTCCCAAGTCTCGTCACTTACTCCGTGTTCGGTCAGCTTGGTCGGTGGCATACCGCGCCTTGACTGCCTTGGGTGCAGCCGTCCGCAGGTCGAGGCGGGGTTGGCCGTTGTGTGCGTGCGTCGTCACGAGCTCTTCTGGGTGCGGTTCGGTGGTTGGAAGTGGGGCGAAGTCAGGAAGCCTGCGAAGCGGACCAGTCCGCAAAGCTGGTCCGGCCGGTGCGCGCCGCGCCGAGCGGGACCAGCGAGTCGTGCACGATCGGGACGCCGAAGTAGTCGGCGCTCACGTCGGCCCTGATGGGGCGCGCGTCTCCCTGCGCAGCCAGGACCGGACCGATGAACCGTGTGAAGGATCCGCGTTCTGGCCCGGCGATCTCGACCACCCCGCCGACTGGGGGAGAGGTGACGACCTGGGCCATCGCGACGGCGACATCTGCCGCAGCGATCGGCTGCAGGTCGGCGGTCGGCAGCACGATCTGGTCGTCCTGGGCCATACCGGCCGCCATGGCGCTGAGGTTCTCGAAGAACTGCGTGGACCGGACGGTCGTGAACGGGATGCCGGAGGCGGCGACGAGTTGTTCCTGGGCGGCCTTGGCGTTGAGATAGCCCGGGTACGCGAGCCGGTCGACGCCGACGATCGAGAGCACCACGTGGTGCCGGACCCCGGCCTCACGCGCGGCGTCGAGCAAGGTGCGCGTGGAGGTGGTGAAGAAGTTCATCACCTCCTCCGGCTCGAAGACCACCCGATTTGTCACGTCGACGACGGCTTCTGCGCCCTTGAGGGCGTCTCGTACGCCGTGGCCGGTGATGGTGTCGAAGCCGGTCTGGAGTGCTGCGGGCACGGCGTCGTGACCCTGGCCCCGTAGCAGCGCGACAACTTTCGATCCGATCAGTCCGGTTCCCCCGGCGACGACGATGCGCACGACTTTCCGCCTTTCATTGGGATATCTCTGTCCGCGATCATACCCGGATAAATGCTATCCGAGTAACGCGGGGGCGATCCTGAGGTTGTGGGGGTGCGAGCGCCGCGCGAGCATCTGGCTGGTTCCGCGGGGCGACATGAGTCATCGTGCGTGTCCGCCGCGATGAGCGGCCGCGATGGGGCCAGCGGTGCCACTCGGGTACCGCCGGGCCTCCTGCCCGCCGCGACTGCGGCCCTCGTCGATCACTGCCACTTGCTGGTGGCGCTGGTTCGCTCGATCTTTCACCAGATGTTCTGGCGTGGTGCAGCAGCTCCTGCCCGCTTGTTTCGCGCCAGTACCAACCCTGGCTCGGCCGGTGCTCAGGCGGCAGGTGGGACGACGGCCTGGATGAGGTGTGGGCCTGGTTCGGCGAGGGCGTTGGACAGTTGTTCGGTGAGTTCCTCCGCGGTCGTGGCGCCGGTGGCGGGCACGCCGAAGGACTCCGCCAGGCGCACGAAGTCGATCGCGGGACTGGTCAGGCCGAACTGCGGTGACGTCACGTCGACCACGGCGGTCCGCGGTCTGATCACGGCCTCATGATTGTGCGTACCTGGCTCAGGCAAGACCATGAGCTGGTCCCGGGAGTCGAGATCTTCCGGAGCGACCGCCGGTTCGCGATGGAGGCTTACTCGGCAAGTAACGGCCAGCTGCTGCTGCGCAGCAATCCAGTCGACGACGAGCACGAGACGACGATCGACCTGCTGTTCAAGCCGGTGGCGGCCCTCAAGATCCGAGACGGCTATGCGGGACTCGTCATCAGGTGCGCGACACGATGTAGGAAGAGTGCCGGCCCGTCGCGGCGTACTGGGGCCTACGTTCGCGGCGTTTGGGCGGTGAGAACGTCGCAGTGGTGTGCGGGCGGCGTCAGGCAGCACGCCGCCCGCACAAGTTCTGTCAGGTGCCGGCGACCACGACGACGGCGCCCGTCGCCGCCTCGATGCGGTGGATCGGGTCGAACTCGGCGTAGCTGCTACGGTCGGAACAGGTGACGCTGCCCTCGGCGACGAGGTCGTTCGTTGCTGAGGTGGCGGTGTTCCACCTCGTCACCGGCCCGCCCGAGTCGCCGCCGAGCACGGGGCCGTCCTGCGCGTGTCCGGTGACGGTGTCGACCTCCACCACCGGGGAGCCGGTGCATCCGGTGTTGCCGGTGTCGGTGACCCTGCCGTACACCAGGCCGCCGTTGGATCCGGAGATGTAGACGGCGGAGCCGATGGCGGGCCACCCGGTCAGCTTCGCCGTGACCGGGTTGGCCGTCGACGTGTCGCGCTCACCGAACCAGGAGAACCGGCTGAAGTAGGCCCCGTTCTCGCCGGCGACCATGGAGACGTCCGTGCCCAGGGTCAGGTAGTTCGAGCTGACGCGGAGGTTCCAGCCGCCGTTGTGCCAGAAGGTGGTGCCATTGGCACCGCAGTGCCCCGCGGTCGTCACCCAGTTGCTGTTCGTGCCCCCGCGAGTCATCCGGAAGCCGGTCGTGCAGTACGCGTTCACGGTACGCGGGTTGTCTCCGGCGGCGGTGACGTTGTAGTTGAACATCGCCAACCCGCCGTAGTACGGGCTGGTGTCCACCCGGCGGCTGGCGGGCGTGATCCCGGCCTGCGAGACCGACACCCGGGGAGTCACGCCGGTGGCCTTGACGGCGGCGGCGACGAGTGCGTCCGCGTCCCCGGAAGCGTGGATGACGACCTCCCCGGCCAGGCGGTCCAGCTTCACACGGTCGACGCTGGCCGCGTGGGAGCCAGCCCAGGAGCGGCTGTTCGCCAGCCGCTCGGCTGCGGCTTCCAGCCGCTTGATCGGTACCGCGGTGGTCTCGAACCGGACCGGGACCTCTCCCGCCTGCCGCGAGCGGGAGCCCACCGTGGAGCGAAGCCGGGCACCTTCGGCGTTCTGTACCTGGCGGACGACCAGTTGACCGGTCACCTCGTCGAAGTAGGTGCCGCCCGCGCCCTCGGGGTGCGCGGCGGCAGCGGCTTCCAGTCGGTGGAACTGCGCGGTCATCGCCTCGACGTCGACTGCCGCGGCAAAGCCGGGTTGCGGGGCCCGCCCGGCCGAAGATTCCTTCGCCTGACCGGTGGACGGTGTGACCGCGATCGTGGTGACTAGGCAGCAGAGCAACACCATGCTTTTACGCATGGAGCCTCCTTAGTGGATGGTGCCCGGATGGTGCGGTGATCGTATAGTCCCGATCGCGGCGGCGACGTCCTACGCATTGATAAACGACATGGTGGGACTTGTTTCATACGTCCAGACACGGAACGGGTCCAGGAGCCCTCACGAGGGGGCTCCTGGACCGCTGTCCGACGAGCGTGCGACCCGTCAGAAAATGTTCATGGCGATGCCGTTCGTGAGTGACGTGGTGCTCTGCACGCCGTCGATCTTGATCGGGTTGCCGGAGACGTGCTGCACGAAGATCCGCATGATGAAGTTACGGGTGCCGCAGGTCGGGTCGACCGGGATGCCGGACAGGGCGAAGTTCGCGACGTAGTGGTGCGCGTCGTCGCGGATCGTCTTGCGGGACGTCGCCGTGCTCGTCGTGCGACAGGTGTGCGCCGTGGTGTCCAACTGGATCATCTCGAAGCGCACATCCACCACAGCGTTCGTGCCGCGCGGCATTTCGTAGGCGTCGATGCTGCTGCTGCACGAGGCGGTACCCGTGTAGCAGGTGGTGAGTTCGAGATTGGCCAGCGCCTGGACGCTTGTGGCGTTGCTGTGGGCGTTCCACTTGTACACGGGCGTGCCGTCGTTGTAGAACACCCAGGCCGTGGAGGTGCCCGCGCCGACGTAGGTGCAGGTGCTGGACGTCCCGGTGCTGTTGCAGGTGGGGTTCTGCCACCAGCGTGCGCCCACCTGGTTGGTGTCGCTCACCTCGAGCCAGGTGTTGGTGGCGACGGCGGTCAGATGGTAGTCGGTGAGCGAGCTGGAGGCCGTGTATCCGTAGAGGCCGCAGGTGTAGGTGCCGGCCGACGGCGCGGTGAACAGCAGGTCGGCGTAGATCGGTAGATGCCCAGGCGTGGCGTAGTACGTGGTGTCCGAGCCCTCGTGGTTGCGCGATGACGTCGAGGTGGTGCCGACCACGGCGCCGCCCGCGTCCACGCACTTGAGCGTGTTGTTCATTGCGACGACCTGTGTGACGCTGCTCGTCGCCTCGAGACGGCCCCGAACGTGCCTCGACTCACCGGCCGAGAGCGTGACCGTTCGGCTCAGCAGGCGCTCCTCGACTCTCGAGTAGAAGTTGTTCCCGCCTGTCAGCGTCACCCTCGTAACCGGCCCCGCATCCGCCTGCGCGGCCTGCGCGGAGCCCGTGATGATCAGCAGCGCCACGAGCATGCTGAATGCTTTCCGCACGAATCGACTCCTTCGGAGTTGAGCAGAGGCGCCGGGGGAGGGCGCCGCGTCGGCCGCTGTCCCGGCCATGCCCCGAATCGGACCGAAGTTCGAGGTGAGTGAATGTTAATGCCGGACGATGCCCCCATGGCGCTGCTCGATGGTCAGCAGCCTCGCGAGGGGCGGACGGTGTCCACGTCGACCCGCATCCGCAGGAGGTGCCGCGACCGGCAGATGAGCATCAGGCGCGGCGGATCGGCATCCACTGCCACCAGGTGAGGCACCGCCAGAGCCATTCGAGTGGGCCGTAACGGAAGGAGCGCAGCCAGAGCAGGCTGAAGATCGCCTGTACGACCCCGATCGCCAGGCCCAGTGCGACCACGGCACCGTACGAGGACCGAGAGCCGATGTCGAGCAACGCATCACCGGCCACGATCAGGAACGACGCGGCGATGTAGTTGGTGAGCGCCACCCGACCGAGCGGCGACAGCAACGCGCCGAGCGGGCGTCGCAGGGCGGTTCGCATCAGCAGCAGGAAGCCGACGGTGAAGAGGAACGCGAAGGCGAGACCGGCCGGCAGGATGCGGTAGTTGGCGGTCGGTCCGACTCCAGCGCGGAACTGCAACCAGCCCAGCACCGCGGCGACCGGCACCGCGACGGCGAGGGCGAGGGCGAGTTGCCGGCCTCGCGACGGCAGCGTGTCCGGGATGCCGTACTCCGCGATCGCCAGGCCGAGCAGGAAGACGCCCGGGATGATGAAGACGCCGTTGAACGTGAGCGCGGCGGCGAGGGTCAACACGATGCCCAGCCCGAGCGCCCAACGGCGGGACAGGTACGACGCCGGCAGGAGCACGACCAGGCCGAACGCGGCGTAGAACTTCAACACCTCGCCGGGCTGGATCAGGGTGTGCAGCGCGCCGAAGAGACCCAGCCAGAGCAGCCGACGCAGCAGCACCAGCCGGGGGCGGTCCGTGCGCCGAGCCGCCGTCCGCAGGAAGAGCGAGAAGCTGATCCCGAAGAGCAGCGAGAAGATCGGAAACGGTCGCTGCACGAAGAGCAGCTCCCAGACGTACGCGCCGACGTGCTCGTCGGCCGGTCCGGAAACCCGGGTCAGGTGCGTCATCTGGACGATGTTGAACATGACGATGCCGAGGAGCGCGAGCCCGCGCAGTGCGTCAAGTTCGTCGATGCGGCGGCTCCCGGCCGGTTGCGCCGCAGGATCGGTGGAGTGTGCCATCCGGCAATGCCACCGCATTCGTACCCGGTCGGGGCAGACCCGGAGGTCGCCTCCGTGACCTACCTTCGTCGCGGCCCCCGGTCCCTTCGTCGCTACTCTCGCCGCTCGCCGCGCCGATGCGGGCCAGCCCGACTAACCTGCAACGCATGAGCGCGGTGGACCGCCGGAGGGTGCCGCCACTCGCCGTCGACGTGCTGATCGTCGTCGTCGCGGCGGCGGCCGGCGTGGCCCGTGAGGTCGCCTTCCCGAGCGCCGGGTCGAGGCATCTCCCGGCCCCCGTCTGGTTCTACGCGGCGGTGCAGGTCGGCGCGGCGGCCACCCTGCTGCTGCGCCGGCGCCGGCCGTACCCCATGGCCCTGGTCATCGCCGGCGTCAGCCTGCTGGTGCCGGCGTCGGCGGTCTTCCTCGCGCCGTACGCGGTGATCGTCTACGGTCGCGACCGTCGGCGGTCCTGGATGGTGATCGCGACGCTCGCGGTGTGCTGGCTGCTCGGCGCGCGGCTCTGGACGGTCGACGACCCGTTCAGCGGGCCCGGAGTGCTGGCCATCTCGGCCCTGCTCGGCCTCTACGTGAGCGCCCGCCGCCGGCTCGTCGCGGAGCTGATCGACCGCGCCGAACGCGCCGAGCAGGAGCGGCTGCTCCTTGCCGAGCAGGCCCGTAGCGACGAGCGGCTCCGGATCGCCGGCGAGATGCACGACGTGGTGACCCACCGGATCAACCTCATGGTGCTGCACGCCGGGGCGCTCGGCACCAGCACCACGGATCCCGCCGTTCGCAGCGCCGCCGAGGAACTGCGGACGACGGGCTGCCAGGCGCTGGCCGAGCTGCGCGACCTGGTCGGCGTGCTGCGGCACGGCGACCCACCGACGACCCGCGTCGCAGCGCAGGACCCGGCCGCGGAGGGCGACCTGCACGATCTCGTGACCGACTCGCGCGCGGTCGGTCTGCCGGTCCGCCTCGACGAGGAGGGAGACCCGTCGGCGCTGGCACCGGCCATGCGGCGCACGCTCTTCCGGGTGGTGCAGGAATCGCTGACGAACGTGCACAAGCACGCGCCGGGCTCGCAGGTGACCGTGTCGATCCGCTACCAGCCGGATCTGGTTCACGCGACGGTGACCAACGGCCGGCCCGAGCGCGCCCCCGACCCGGACCTCGCCGCCGCGGGTGGGGGCTCCGGCCTGGCCGGCCTGCGGAGTCGGGTCGACGTGCTGGGCGGCACCCTGGCCGCGTCGGCCACCCCGGAGGGCGGTTTCGCGGTGCGGGCCACCCTGCCCGGGTACGTGCCGACGGCCGTGCCGCGATGATCCGGATCCTGCTCGTCGACGACGAACGGATGGTCTGCGCCTACCTGCGGACGATCCTCGAAGCAGCCCCGGACGTCGAGGTCGTCGGGGAGGCGTACGACGGGGCGGAGGCCGTGGAGGCGGTGACCCGGCACCGGCCCGACCTGGTCCTGATGGACCTGCGGATGCCGGGCGTCGACGGGCTCACCGCCATCGAGCACCTCACCCGGTCCTCGGCGCCGCCGAGGATCGTCGCACTGACCACCTTCGACCTCGACGAGTACGTGCTGCGGGCGATGCGGGCGGGTGCCGTCGGTTTCCTGCTCAAGTCGACGGCGCCGGAGGATCTCGTCACCCTGGCACGGGCCGCCGCCGCCGGGCACACGGTGCTGTCCCCGACCGCGACCCAGCGGCTGGTGGCGAGCCGGCACGACGGCGAACGGGTCCGCGAACTGGTGGCCACGCTCACCGCCCGGGAGGTCGAGGTCCTCGGTTGTCTCGGCGCCGGCCGCTCCAACCAGCAGATCGCCCGACAACTGCGCCTCTCCGAGGCGACGGTCAAGGGGTACGTCTCCCGACTGTTGGAGAAGCTCGGCTGCGACAACCGCACCCAGGCGGGCCTGCTGGCGCACCGCGGCGGCATCCCGGCGAACTGAGATCGCCCGGCTCGGCAGGCCCTGCTGGCGAGTAGCAGGTGGACGCGGCATGGTTCGGCACCACAGACTGAGTCGTGACCTCTCGGAACATCCCGCTGCCGCTGGGCGAACCCGGTTGGCTGTTCCCCGCCCTGGCGGACCGGGGGGAACGCGACGCCGTTCGACAGCTTCTGCGATCCGCCGACGAGACCCTGTTCCGGGTTGGGCAGCGGCTGGGCGCACGACCCGACGCCCAACTCTGGGGCGTCACCCTGAACCGCCTCCACTATCAACGGCTCGGGCCGGAACCGGAGTTCTCGGTCACGATACTTGTGGGCGAAGGGGGAGCGGATGACATCTGGGTCGACGTGCTGTGTGCCCCGGCGGGCAGCGCGCCCTACCACCGCCCCGGACCACCATGGCAGGTGCACACGACGATCTCCCTCAGCTGTGACTCCGACCCGATCGGTTGCGGCGTCCACCAGATCGACGCCCGGACCAGCCCGCCGGTCGAGACCCCGCTCGGCGCCGCCACCGAGGTGCACGCCGCAACCGAGTGGCTGCTACGACGACTCGCCGACGAGAGCGAGGGCTCCCTTCGACAACACGACCCGAACAGTGGTCACCCACCCGCACCCCGACGCCACGACTGACCGACCGCGGTAACTCCGCCGGCCGGTTCCGCGCTGGCCGGTCTTCCTCACAGCTTCCTGACAACTCTTCGTGATCCTTGCTGCACGCCCACGCTCAGCAAGGAGAAACAGTGACGGTGAGATCTGCCCGGCTTGGATCGATGGCGGCTGTCGCGGTGATCGGCCTGGTTGGTTGCTCGGACGGGAAGACCGAGGCGCCACCGCCTCAGGTGGCGACCCGCGTCGAGCCCTCGACCTCCGCGGCCGCGTCCCCGTCGGCGGCTGCCAAGGAACGCCCCCGGCAGCGCCTCGATGACACCGAAGCGGACTATCAGGCGCTCCTTCAGCCGTACCGGACGTGCATGAAGGCCCAGGGCGTCACCAACGAGAAGGAGATGTCGGGATTCGCGAGCGGTCCGGACGTCCCGAAGAAGCAGCGCGAGGCGCAGGAAGCCTGCACGAGCTACTGGCCGTTGCCACCGTGGGAGCTGGACCCGGCGAACCCGGAAGCCAGAGACTTCACCCGCGAGGTGGTGAAGTGCCTGAAGGGCAAGGGGGTCAAGGACGTCGCGGCCGCTGCGGACGGGGTCGGTGTCGTCGCGGGCGGCTCGGGCAACGACGCCGGTTCCATCTCGATGACGGGCGACCTGCTGGACGACTGCCAGCGTTCGGTCGCTGCGGGTAGATAGTGGTGTCGAGGCGCTGGTCACGCGGTGGCCAGCGCCTCGGTCGGGGTCAGCCGGGCGGCGCGCATCGACGGGTACACACCGGCGAGGACGCCCACCAGGACCGCGCCGGCGAGGCCGGCCACCGTCGAGGTCAGTGGGACGACCACCGGCCACCCGTGGTACGCGGCATAGCCGGCGGCGGCGAGCACGCCCAGGGCGGTGCCGACGATGCCGCCCAGGGTGGCCAGTGCCACCGATTCGGTGAGGAACTGGCCGCGGATCTGGCTGCGGGTTGCCCCCAGTGCCCGACGTAGGCCGATCTCCGAGCGCCGTTCCAGTACCGAGACGACCATGGTGTTGGCCACGCCGATCCCACCAACCAGTAGTGCCACCGCGGCCAGGCCGAGGAACAGCGCCGAAAAGGCGTTCTCGGTGGCCCTTTTCGCAGCGAGCGCGTCTGACGGGCGACTGACCTGCACCTGTCCGGGTTGCTCGGGGTAGATCGTTTGCGGCAGGACGGCCCGTACCGCCTCCACCGACGCCTCCCAGGACTGGACGTAGAGGACGGTGGGGTGACCGTCGAAGTTCAGGTGTTCCCCGGCGGCGCTCCAGCCGACCAGCACCGACCTGTCGATGTCGGGCAGCAGCGGGGTGGCGGCGAGGATGCCGATCACGGTGAACCAGGTTCGGCCGATCAGTACCTGCGGACCCGGCCCACTGCGGGGCACATCGCCGATGCCGAGCCGGGTGGCCGCCACCGAGCCGAGCACGACGGTCGGGAACCGCTCGGTGGTCGCGGTCAGCCAGTGCCCGATGTGGACCCGGGCGTTGATGGCGGGTAGGAGGTCGAGGCGGGCGGCGAGGACGGTCAGCCCGGAGCCATCCTGCGGATCGGTGCGGTCGGAGCGGCGTACCAGTGTGTGGGTGTTGGCGACCGCGCTCACCCGGGTGACCGGGCCGATCCGGGCCACCATGCCCACCGACTCCTTCGGCAGCAGCACCGGCGGGTCCTGATTCGGCGTTCCCACGGCCTGCAGGGTGTTCGTGCCCAGGGCGGAGAGTTCCCGCATCAGGGCCGCCTGGCTGGAGGCGGGGATGGCGGTGACGACGATCATCGTGGCGATACCGATGGAGATGCCCAGGGCCGACAGTGCCGCCCGCGTCTTTCGGGTACGCAAACCGAGCAGGCCCAGCCCGAGCAGGTCCAGGGGCGTCAGACGGACTGTGTCCTCGCGCGTCATGGGCGTTCTCTCAAGGCCGTGTCGCTGACGAGACGGCCGTCGCGGATCTCGATCGTGCGGGGTAACCCGTCCGCGATGTCCCGGTCGTGGGTGATGATCGCGATGGTGGTGCCCTCCTCGTGCAGACGGTGCAGCAGGTTCAGCACGGCGTGACCGTTGTGGCTGTCCAGGGCCCCGGTCGGCTCGTCCGCGAGGACCAGTGCCGGCTCGTTGACCAGGGCGCGGGCGATCGCCACCCGCTGGCGTTCGCCGCCGGACAGTTGGTGAGGCAGGTGGCCGACCCGGTGTGCGAGGCCGACCCGGGCGAGCGCCTGCAGGGCGAGTGGGCGTCGGCGGCGGCGCGGCACGCCGGCGTAGAGCAGGCCGGTGGCGACGTTCTCCGCGGCGCTGAGCCCGTCGGTGAGGTGGAACTGCTGGAAGACGAAACCCACCATGCGGGCGCGCAGCGCGGACAGCCGCCGGTCGCAGAGACGCGAGACATCCATACCGGCTATCTCGACCGTCCCGTTTGTCGGCCGGTCCAGCGTGCCCATGATGTTCAACAGCGTCGACTTGCCGGAACCGGACGGCCCGACGATGGCCAGCAGCTCGCCAGCCTCGATCTCCAGGCTGACGTCGTCGAGCGCGGTCACCTGACCGGGGTAGACCATGCTTGCGTGCCGTACGGCGAGCACCGTCATGAGGTCGTCACCACTGCCGTCCCCTCGGTGAGGCCGCCGCCGGTGACTTCGACCAGACCCATGGCGAACATGCCCGTCTCGACCGCGACCAGACCGCCGCCCGCGACCTGGACGGCGTACCCTCCCTCACTGAGCGCGACAAGGGCGCCGACCGGCACTGCCAGCACGCCCTGACGGGTCTCGCCCACGAAGCCGACCTGCACGTCCGCCGAGTCCAGGTCTGCGACCGTCCTCGGATCGTCGACCGTGACCGCGACCGTCAGCTTCGGCGGCGCCCCCTCCGAGGCGCCATCCGCGACCTGCAGCGCGGTGCCGACGGTGGTCACCTTGCCGGCGGTGGTGCCCTGCGGTAGCACGACAGTGACCACATCGCCCTTGTCGATCGTGGCCGCTCGGGCCGCCTCCACCGGTACGGTGACCACCTTCTCGGTCGGGGTGACCGACATCAGCGGTGCCTGGGCAGGGTCACCGACCTGCGCCGCGAGCGAGTCGACCCGGACCGCCCCGGGCTGCACCAGGACGTCGCCGACATCGATGCGGCCGGTGACCGGCAGTCCGCTGTCCTGTTGCCAGCGCCGAACCGCCCTGATCATGGCGGTGGTCAGCACATCCTCGCCGGCACGGACGACGACGCGTCTGGTCTGCGGGCGCCGGGTAGCCGTGGCACCCGGCGCGGTCGACGGCGACGACGGAGGCTCGGGAACCGGTACGGCGGTCGGTGGAGGTTCCGGGTCGGTGACCACAACCGTGGCACCGGTACGTGGTTGCGCACCGATCGGGTAACCCAGCGCCTGGAGGTTGGCGGCCACCGTGCGGACATCACGGCCGACGGTGTTGACCTCACCGAGCGTCCGGAACAGGGGCACCGCGCCGTAGAACAGCGGCACCGCGCGGTCGTTCACGCGGTAGAGCTGCTTACCACGCGTGATCGTCGACCCCGGCGCCGGCAGCCACGTCACGACGCCGCCCTGGGTGCCCTTGAGCGGACGGGCGGTGCCGAAGCCGAGGCTGCCGGGCACCATCTCGGTGCTGGACAGGTCCGTTCTGACGACAGGTGTGGTGTCGACGGCAACCGGTTGGCCGGTCGCCGCCGATGTCACTGCTGGCCGGCCCACCCACGCCACCACCGCAGCGGTCAGCCCGGCGAGCGCGACGAGGCCGGCCAGCAACGCCCGAACTGTCTTCGACATGGCGGCGATGATGGCCGCGCACTATGAGGAACCTGTTAGGCCACGGCCACGATTCGGGCGGCGAGATCCGCACCACCACCGCCCTATAGTCGGCGGCATGTGCGCGTACGTGCTGGTCGCGGAGGACGACGAACGGCAGGCCGAGGTGCTGCGCCGGTATCTACAGGCCGACGGGCACCACACGGTGGTGGTGCACGACGGTCGCACCGCGCTCTACCAGGCCCGTGCCCGGCAACCGGAACTGGTGGTGCTGGACGTCATGATGCCTCGACTCGACGGCCTCGACGTGTGTCGCATCCTGCGCGGCGAATCCGAGGTGCCGATGCTGATGCTGACGGCCCGCTCCAGCGAGGACGACCTCATTCTCGGGCTAGAACTCGGCGCCGACGACTACCTGACCAAGCCCTACAGTCCCCGCGAGCTGACCGCCCGGGTCCGGACCCTGCTGCGCCGCGCGCAGCGCGCCCAGAACCCCACGGCGGTACGCCGGCTGGGCCGCCTCGGCATCGACCCGCAGCGCCACGAGGTGACCGCCGGTGGGGTGCGGGTCGACTGCACACCCGGCGAGTTCGCCATCCTCGCCACCATGGCCGAGCAACCCGACCGGGTCTTCACCCGTGGTCAGCTCCTCGAACACACAAGCGGCCTGGACCGCGACTCGACCGAGCGGACCATCGACGTGCACGTGATGAATCTGCGCCGAAAGATCGAGGCGGATCCACGGCGTCCGGCCCAACTGCTGACCGTCTACGGCATCGGTTACAAGCTGACCAGCGGCCTGGGCTGATGCGCGGCGACCGCGTGCCGCTGCGGCGTAGCTTGATCGTCCGGCTGCTGGCCACCTCGATCCTGGTGGCGGTCAGCGCCACCGTGACCACCGCCTGGCTCGTCGTGCAGTCGACCACCCGGGCGGTCCGGCAGGAACAGGGCCGGTCGCTGTCCGACGACACCAGCGTGTACGACCTGCTGCTCGGCTACGCGGCGACACACACCGACTGGTCCGACGTGGGTCCTGTCGTCGACGAGCGTGCTCGCCGACTCGGCCGCCGGATCACCCTCACCACCGAGGACCGGCAGGTCCTCGCCGACTCCGCCGACGGACCGTCGCTGGGCTCGGCGCGGCCCTCGGCGACGGTCGACCCGTTGCGCCTGGACCTGAAGCTGGCCGGTGGCACACAGCACATCGACCCGCGCGTCGTCGGGCCGTACCTGCTGACCGACGCGGAGCGACAGGAGTTACGCGCCGCGGCAGACCAGCAGGTCTCCTGCCTGAAGAGGGAAGGGATGGCCGCCGAGGTGGTGGAGACGGCGACGGGGCGGCCGATGGTCCGATGGCCCGACGGCGACCCGCGGCGAACACCGCTGTCCTGCGACGCCGGCGGAAAACTCGACGAGCGGACGGTGACCGAGAGTGCGGCGTTCTCCAAACTCGAGGAGATGACTCTGGCCTGCCTGGGCGCCGACGCCCTACAGGCGAAGCTGGCGATCTGGCCGGACTTCACCACGTCGTTCGGTGAGGACGGTAAGCCCGGCAACGTCACCCGCGCCCGGCAGGTCAACGCCTGCGTGCTCAAGTCGCGGCAGACCCAGCTTCAACCGTACGTCGCCCCGCCGGCGCTGCTGTTCGTGACCGATCCCGGCGACGGCACGACAGAGCCGACATTCAACCTGTCCCGGCCCAACATCATCCGCATCGCCACGGTCACCGGCGCTGTCCTGCTGCTGGCGATCCTGGTCACGATCCTGGTCGGGGCCCGCCTGGTCCGCCCACTGCGCACACTCACCGAGGCGGCCCGCCGACCGGTTCAGGACCAGGCTCGTGTGCCGGTCGCCACCAACGACGAGATCGGCTACCTCGCCGCCGCGCTCAACGACCTGGCGCAGCGTCGGGAGCGCACCGAACAGCAACGACGAGCGATGGTCAGCGACGTCGCACACGAGCTACGCACCCCGCTGACGAACCTGCGTAGTTGGCTGGAGGCCGCGCAGGACGGCCTCGCCCCCGCCGACCCGCACCTCCTCGCCCTGCTCCTCGACGAGACCGCGCAGCTGCAACACATCATCGACGACCTGCGTGACCTGGCGTCCGCGGACGCGGACACCCTGCGCATGCACCTCGAGCCGGTCTACCTGAACGACGCCCTCGCGCAGGTTGCCGACGCACACCGCGGATCCGCCGAAGCCGCAGGCGTGCGGCTGGTCGTCGAGACGCGGGGCGACCCGGAGGTGGTCGCCGATCCGGTGCGGCTGCGCCAACTCGTCGGCAACCTGGTGTCCAACGCCGTCCGCCACACTCCCGTCGGCGGAACCGTCACCATCGCCTCCCAGGTCGTCAGGGGCCAGCTCACCGTGGAGGTCGCCGACACCGGCGTCGGCATCGCACCCGACGACCTGCCCAGGATATTCGACCGGTTCTGGCGTGCGGACAGCTCGCGCACCAGAAGCACCGGCGGCAGCGGGCTGGGCCTGGCGATCGCCCGCAAGCTCACCGAGGCGCACGCCGGAACGATCTCGGTCGAGAGCACCCTCGGCATCGGGTCGACCTTCACGGTGCGGATACCTGTCACGCAGTCGCTGACCGTGTGATCGGGGGCCGTGCACGCGCAGACTCTTCGCAATGGTGAATGCTGGCCCGAATCCGCTCTCCGGTTGAACCTCCCGGATGCCGCTCCGTAGAAGGGGGCCGAGGCGGAGGGGTGGCGATGATGCGAGGACGTGGAGGGCGGCGGTGTTGATGCGGCGAGCACTGGCGTTGATGCTGCTGACGGTCGGGTTCGTGCTGTTCGCCCCGGCGTTGCCCGCGGCCGCGGTGCCTGACGAGACAGGCAGGTACTACGTGGTCGGGCCGCCGGTCAACGGCCAGCGGGAGTACCTCTACGACGTCGCCCTGCGCACCCTCGGCAACGGCAACAGGTTTCGGGAGATCACCCAACTCAACGTCGGTAGAAAGCAGCCCGACGGTGGCACCTTCACCGACGGCGTTGAGTTGCGACCCGGTTGGCTCCTCGTGCTGCCGCGCGATGCCAAGGGCTCCAGGGTACGGACCGGGGCCCTGCCACCGACCGCGGTGAAGTCCCCACTGCCACGCAGAAGCGCTGCCGTGCCCAAGCCGAGTGCCACGTCAGCCGTGCCCAGCGTTACGACGTCGAGGACCGTTGCCCAGTCACCGACGGTGGCGGTCACGATGGCGGCCCGGCGTCCCTCGGGGTCCGGCGCATCCGACACCGATCAGTTGACGTCCACCCTGATCAGGGGTGGCGCTGGCCTGCTCGCGGCGGTGTTCGCCGTCTTCGCGGTGCTGATGGTGCGCCGGGGAAGGTACGGCGTCCGCGCCGTCGCTCTGGACGACACCGGCCAGTGGCCACCGGAGCGGCACCACACCCCGATCCCCGCCGAGACCGCTGCGGACGCGCCCCCGCCCGCGCCCCCGCCCGCGCCCCCGCCCGCGCCCCCGACCGCGCCGCCGCCCGCGCCGCCGACCGGCCCGCCGTCCTCGCCGCCGATGCCGTCGGGTCCGCCGGAGTCCAGGCCGACGTCACCGGCCTCGGGCGAAGTGCCGTACCTGCGGACGGACCTGCTCAGTGCGCAGGGCCCGGTGTACGTCCAACTGGTCGGGATGGCGAGCCGGCGGGAGACGGCCGCGTACGCCTGGCTCGCCGAGACCGAGCCGGCACCCCCGGCGATCGTGCCGTTGGTGCTGGGCAGCCGGGGCCCGTGGCGGCTCCATGTCGACCTCGGTCAGACCCCCGACGTCCTCACCCTGGTCGGAACCCTCGACGACTGTCAGCGGCTGGCCGCGGCGCTGGCCCGGCGACTCCACTCCGGCGGGGTCGGAGTCGCTGTGGTCGGTGACGCGCTCGGCACCGTGGACCTGGACGGTTACCAGACACTGACCGTCCTGCCGGAGCCGCCGGCCGCCGACGAGCAGTTGCCGGATCCGTGCGTGATCTTCGTTGCCGGTCTGCCGGCAGACACGGCGGACGGCGTACGAGGGCTCGCCGCCGCGACCGGCGGACGCTGCGTGCCGGTGGTGATAGGCCCGGTTCCCGGCAGCCGGTGGTCGGTTCAGGTGGGGACCAGAGGCTGAACCCGGGTCAGTACGGCGGGAAGGGGCCCGGCCTCCGTCCCCGGCAGCCGTCGCCAGGCGTTGTCCTGAACGACGAACGCGCGGCGGACCTGGACACGTTCGTACGAGCGGCTGCCCACGATCAGCTCCACCCCAGCGGCGCGGAGCCGTTCCGCCTGGCTGTGCACCCGGTCGAGCGGAGCGAGCATCCCGGCGGTCGATGTGACGTTGATCGTGCGGCCGCGGGGCACCCGGACCTCCAACAGGAGCCGGCCGGGCCGGGCCGGCGGCGCCTTCCGGTAGAGACGCAGCCAGCCGCGCGGAAGACGGCCGCCCGACGCCGGCACGAGGACGTACGCCCGACGACTGCCCACCTTGGGCCAGCGGCGGACATCGTTGGGCAGTCCTGCGATTGTCCGGGCCCGCGACGAACAGTGGATGCGCAGCACGCCGTGCCCGCACTCGGCCGTCGGGAGGAGCCGACCGAACTGGTACGTGCGGAAGCCACCGAGCGGGGACACCCGGTCGAGTCGCGCCGCCGGTAGCAGATAGGCGTCGTTGACTCCCCGCAGATGCTGGAGACGCGCGGGGATGTGCGAGCGGAGCGTCGCCATCGGGATCGCGCCCCCGGGCGCGACGCGTACCCGGAGCAGGTAGCTGTCGTCCGGCACCGAACCGGGGTCCAGGAGGGCGATCAGGAACAGCTCCGCGCTCGGCACCCCATCGGCGACCGCGCGGGCGGGGTCTACCGGGCAGACGACGAAGGCCTCGAACTCCTCGGCGTTCACCTGCTGCCCGGGTGGCAACCATGCCGGGCCGTACCCCTGCGTTCGGCGACCCTCGGTGATCAGCTCGGGGCGTGGGAGAGTCGTGGCCGGCACCGTGACCGGCCCCTGCGCCGTGCCTGGCGTGTCGAGGTGCGGCGATGCGATGAGAGGTTTCGCGAGTCGTGGGGACACCGTGATGCTGGGGCGGGCCGACGCTGGCACGAGGAGACCGTCCGGCGTGGCGCGCATCGCCAGCGGGCCGGCGGCGGACGTGGGACGGTGCGCCTGCCACTCGACAGGGCTACCCGCGGGGTCGAGCGCGCGCAGGTCGCGATCGCCGTCTATCAATTCGGCGCTGCCGCCGGGTGGTGGAGTCCAGACCGTGGCGCCGGTCCGCTCGGCGAACTCCTGTGTCTGCTCGGCGAGGCCGCGCTGCGCCTGTGGATCGGAGGGCCAGGTCATCCACAGCCGCAGGTCGCTGCCGTAGAGGGGGAGGTTGCCGAGGAGCGCGGCGAGCTGTTCGCCACCGTGCACCTGCTGCGTTCCGCCGTAGTCCCCGACGAGGAATCCCGTCGCCCGCGCTGTCACCGCGACGGTGACCAGCCCGTCCGAGGTGGCGGTGAGCCGGTGTGCGGTGGCGCGACGGGTCACGAAGTCGGCCCGGGTGGCGAGGGCGAGCCCGGCCGGCAGCGGGAGACCGACCACGCCGATCCGGGGACGAACCACGCCCCGGTCCACCGCGAACCAGCCGGGCAGGGCGGTGGCGAGGTCCGGCGGCTGGATCACCATCCAGTCCTTCGGACGCCGGGTGACCCGGTCCAGCGGGATCGCGTGCAACGGCCCGACCTCCGCTTTCCCCCGGCTCAGGTGCCGGTGTCGAATCTCGGCCCCGTCCGGGCTGACCAGCACGTCGTGCCCGAGCATCCCGGCGACCTCGCTGAAAAGGTCGCCGTTGCGGGCGCCGTCACCGGTCAGGATCCGGACGTCGTCCGCCGATTCCCCGGAACGTCGGACCAGGTCGGCGATGCTCCGCGCGTTGAGGGTGATGCTGGGTTCCGTTGGCACCACCAGCCCGCCCCGCGGCCCGGGCTCCAGCCAGAGGTCGAACAGGCCGGGAATCCGTAGGTGCCTGCGGGGGTCGAACCGGCTGGTGGCCGGGAGCTCGTCAACGCCTCCGTCGATCGTCATCGGCACCGGGTCCACCCGCTCACCACCGTCCATTGGCCACATGTTCGTACACAAGGGTGCGCGGCAGTCGACCGGCAGTCCACGGCACCTTGCGGCCTCGGTACCCTCGGTCCGCCCACACCAGTTCTGCCCACACCACGAAGGTGATGGAACTCAGGTTCAGATTGATTTGAACGAACCGCGCGCTGATCCGCAATAGATGGTGACAGCCGGGCCGGTCGGCCGCGGCGACTGAAGGAGGCACCAGTGCTGGCGAAGCGCCCAACTCTTGCTCGCCTGATCGCGGTCCTGGCGATGGCCTGCTGTGTGATCGTGGCGGCGGCGGGGACGTCGGCGGGCCGGGCGCCGACCCCGGACCCGCAGGCGTATGTCAAGTACTACGTGGTCGCGGCGGAGCATCAGGGCCAGCCGGAGAACCTCACCGAGATCGCGAACCGCTTCCTCGGCGCTGGGGCACGCTCCGCGGAGATCTACAACCTGAACGCAGGGCGGGTCCAGGCGGACGGGGCGGGCCTGACCGACCCGGCCAAGCTCAACCCTGGTTGGCGCCTCGTGCTGCCGTGGGACGCCGCGGGAGAGGGCGTGCAGTACGGTCAGCTCGCGCCCGCCCCGAGGCCGACCCGGCCCGCCCCGAAGCCCGAGTCCACCGGCTCGCTCTCCCCGAAGCCGGGCCCCAGCACGTCGTCGGCCGGGCCACCGAGCGGCAGCGGCACGCCGGCCGGCTGCACCACCACCGCCGGGTCGAGTCGCCGGTCCAACTGGGCCCAGCTGCGGATGGCCGCCGATGGGGCCTGGGACCTGAGCCGGGGCAACGGTGTCATGGTCGCGGTCCTCGACTCCGGAGTCGACGGCAAACTGCCGCAGCTCAGTGGCCGGGTCGCGGTCGGCGCGGACGTCACGGTCGGGAACGGGCGCGGTGACACCGACTGCCTCGGTACCGGCACCGCGATGGCCGGCATCATCGCCGCCAGCGCCGGCGGCGACAACACCCCGGCCGGCATCGCGCCGGACGCCACGATCCTGCCCATCCGGATGGTCGGAGACTCCCCGCGCGGGCGGGCCATGGACGCGGCGAACGCCATCGAGGTGGCGGTCAGCGCGGGTGCCTCGGTCGTCGCGTTGGGCTCCCACGTCGACCTGGGCGACTCCACGGTGGTGGCCTCGATCACCACGGCCTTGAACCACGACGTTGTCGTCGTGGTGGGGGCGCCGACGAAACCCGTCACGGTCCCGGCGGGCGGAGAACGGTCCGCGACAGGGGCCCTGCTCCTGGCCGGCGGTGTCGGTGCCGACGGGCAGTTCGCCGAGGAGTACCAGCCGGGGACTGTCGAGGTCGTCGCTCCGGGCATCGACGTGGCGACTCTCGGGACCGGTGACACCGGCGTGCTGAGCAACACCGGAACCCAGTACGCGGTGGCATTCGTGGCCGGGCAGGCGGCGCTCGTCCGGGCTGCCTACCCGGACTTGACCGCCGTGCAGGTGGAGGAGCGCATCCGGAGCACTGCCGACGCGATGCAGGAGGGGAAGGCGGCCGACCGCTACGGCGCAGGAATGATCAACCCGGCTGCCGCTGTGGCTCGGCAGCTCGACGAGCGGCAGGTGGCAGACGCCCAGAGTGCCGAGGGCGGCGGCGGTGGTACGGCACTCGTTGTCCTGCTCGGCCTCGGGCTGGTCGCCGCCGGTGGTGTCGTCTTCGCGACGCGCATGCGCCGTCGCGCGAGCGGCGGGTAGCGGTCTGCCGCGCTCCTCCTGACGTTCCGACGCGGGTACCCGGACAGTCCGCGTACCCGCGTCGGCGCTACCGCCAGGCCCAGATCTGCTCGCGGTTCTGCACGAAGGTCCAGACGAGCAGCGGCTTGTTCGGCACGTTCACGTTCGCGTCCAGCGCCTTGCGGCTGTGCAGGTTGAGCACGCCACCCATGTTGTTCATCCGCCACACCTGGGTCGGGCTTCCGTCGCAGGCGGCGGTGTAGACGGCGGTGCCGTCCTGGGTGGGGCCCTCGGCGAGGTCCATGCAGAGTCCGGCGGCCCGGAACGTCCCGTCGGCCAGGACCGCCCACCACTGGGTCGGGTCGTCGTCGTCGCACGTCCGCAGGGTCATCCGCGTCCCCACGTCCGTTCCGTTGGTGCTGACGCAGAGCTTGCTCAACGGGTGGTAGAGCTGCCTGGTGCCGGCGGGGCGGACGGGTGGCTCGGACGGCGTCGGCGGGGGCGGCGGGTCACCGGCCGCCGGCGTCGGCGTGCCCGGCCCGGCCGGCGTCGGGATGACCGGCGTGGCCGTCGGCGGCGCGGGCGGCGCGGGCGGGGGCGGGGGTGTGGTCGTGCCGACCGCGAGCCGTCCGTCGAGTGCGTAGAATTCGGTGAGCGTCTTCACCGACTTCAGGAACGCCTTCGTGCCGGCGTCCGGGACGCCCCCGCTCTGTCGGACCGCTGTCGGCCCGCTGCGGTAGGCGTCGAGCGCGAGCAGGTAGGGGTCACCCTCAAGCAGAGACAGCTCCCCGGTCATCGCGCACATCGCGGTGCCGACGGCGGGGATCGCGACAGCAGGATCCCAGGCCGAGGCGTCGCTGGGGCCGTACGTCTGCCACACCTCGGGGAGGAACTGGGCGATTCCCCGCTGGCCGAGGGGCCCGAGCAGGTTCGGGTCGAACCCGGAGAGCGCCATCAGCTGTGCCGCGACAGCCGGGGGAGTGACCCCCTGGCAGACCGTACCGGCCCGGACGACCAGGTCGACGTACTCGGCCGGGACGCCCTTGGCGTCGGTCGCCGGCCCGGTCGGCGCGGTGCCGCCCGGCCCGCCGAACTGGGACCGCTTGCCGTAGTACGCGGCGTAGCCGCTGACCTCGTCGACGTAGTCGACGGCGTCCGGAGGCACCCCACCGGACGTGGTGACCGATTCCAGGTTGCTGTGGAAGGCGGCCACCGACAGCCGCCACGGGTCACCGGAGACCTTGGCGAGCCGCAGCTTTCCGCTGTAGTCGCAGACCTGGTGGGCCAGCGCCACGATGTTCGCGGCGCTGTCCGAGCGTTCCGCGTTCGGCCACGGCTTCCAGAGCTTCCAGTCCTCGTTGTCGAGGCCGGCGACGCCGCTACCGCCGGAGGCGGTGTCCGTCGCTCTCGGGGACAACTTCGACTCGGCCATGAGCTGGCCGGCGAGCCGGGCCGGCGTGAGCATGGGGCAGGATCGGGCCGCTGCCACGATGACCGCCAACTGGTCGTTGGAGACCGCCTCGCCGATCATCTGGTCGCGGGCCGAGGCGACGCCCCAGCTGATCGCGGCGACGGCCGCGAAGACGACGGCCAGGCCAGCGGCGGCGGCAGCCACGAGTCGGCGCGGCGCCCGGCTGAACCAGAGCCGGATGGTGCGGGGATCGGTTGTCACGGGCCATCCCTTTCGGCGTGGCGGCATCACTCTCGTGACGGATCAGCTGCCGCTTATGTTCACCACACGACCACGAATCCAACAAATTCTGTCTCGCCGGTCATTGAACCGGAGGGGGGTCCGCACCGTGGACGTGGCTGTCTCCGACGGTTCGGCGCCTCGATGCGCCGCGCCGCCCAGCATGCCGATCGATGGAGGTGGGTCCTTTGCTGACCAGACGAAAGATGCTCGGAATGGGGCTCGGGGCTGCGGTGGTCGGGGTGCCGCTGGTGGCGACACCGCTGCTGGCACGGGCCAGGGCCGAGGGCGGACTGCCACTGACCGTGGTGAACAGTACCGGCCGCTACCCGAACGACTCGATCCACATGTACATCACCGGCTACCACCCGGAAACCAGGGAGATGGGCTACGTCCGAAGCCCGGGGACGTTCACCCCGGCCTCGTTCGCCGACAACGGCCCGGACGGCTTCCTGGACCTCGCCATCCCCCTCGCCGGCTCCGGGGCGACGTCGTTCGTCCTACCGATGCTCGACGGTGGCCGGGTCTACTTCTCGATCAACGGGCGGCTGCGGTTCAAGGTGGTGGACGGCGGTGGTCGGCCCATGTTGCAGGAGCCGGCGGGAGCCGTGGACGGCGATCCGAACTTCGCAGTGTTGTGGGACTTCTGGGAATTCACCTACAACCCGAACGGGATGCACTGCAACACCACCATGGTGGACATGTTCAGCATCCCGATCTCGACCCGGCTGGTCGGCGCGGGTGAGCACACCGCCGGGAAGCTCACCGACGGCGGCCGGGACGCGATCTTCGCCGAGGTGGCCCGGCAACCTGGCTTCGAGCGCCTCATCATCGGTGACGGGCTTCGCGTCATCGCACCTGGGCACGGCATCATCGCCGGTCGCTTCTCGCCCACCTACCTCGACGGCTACATCACCCAGATCTGGGACCGGTACCGCGGCACCGACCTGCGCGTCTCCAACGAGTTCGGTGCGTTCACGGGCCGGGTGCGCGATGACGGGAGGCTGCACTTCGACGGTGGAATCACCCCCTTCGACCGGCCCACCACGATGGACGTGCTCATGTGCAACGGCACGTTCAGCAGGCCCAACGACGCCAGCGGCAAGGTGGCCGCGGCCCTGGCTGCCGGGTTCAACAGGTCGGTGCTGGACCGGCCGTACCAGCCCGTCGACGACCGGGCGGCCTTCTACCAGCACCCGATCACCAACCACTACTCCCGAATTCTGCACAACCACTCCGCGAACGGCCGGGTGTACGGCTTCCCCTACGACGACATCGTCGGGGACGCCTCGTACATCCAGGACTCGGCGCCACGGGAGGTGACGATCACCCTCACGCCCTTCGCCGGGGGTGAGGCGTCGTACCCGATCGCGCAGCCCCCGCCCGCGGTGCCGGCGGCGGTGGCGACGGGTGCGGTGGCGACGGCGGCCGTCGTCGGCCCGACCCGCGTCGCCGATCAGGAGATCGCCGCCGCCGGCTTCGATCGTGGGTACGGCGTACGGCGGGAGCCGTGCGGTGAGGGCGGCGAGAACGTCTGCGCCGTCGCCAACGGCGACTGGGTCGCCTACCAGGGAGTCGAGTTCGGTGACCAGCCGATGACGCAGTTCGTCGTCCGGGTCGCCTCAGGCGCCGGGCTGGGTCTCTCCGGGCTGGTCCAGGTGCGCCTGGGCAGCGAGACGAGTCCGCCGATCGGGACGATCGCGGTGGCCAACACCGGCGGGTGGCAGCAGTGGTTGACCATCCCGGGAAACATGGCACCGGTGACTGGCCGGCACGACGTGTACCTCACCTTCGCCAGCGGCCAGCCGCTGGAGTATCTGAACGTCAGGTGGTTGCGCTTCGCACGCTGAATCGGTTCCTCCACTGTGGACCTTTGCCCGACCCTCCACCATCGATCAACCGCTGGCCGAAACATGACGAGCGGTTGGTGCGGCTATCCTCCCCGGAGAGCGCCCGGCCGACGGCGGGCGAGGCGGCGGTGCGGTCGTACGGGTCCATCCCGTACGTCAGGGGAGGCGGTCGGTGTCGGCGGTGCACAACGAAGCGCTCGGCCCGTGGGCTGCGGACTCCGCCGCCAACGGCCCCTCCGCTGCCGAAGCTCTGATGCGGCAGATCTTCGACCAGCACCGGGCCCCGCTGCTGCGGTTCCTCACCCGGCTCGTCCTCGGCCAGCGGGAGTTGGCCGAGGATCTGGTGCAGGAGACGTTCCTGCGTACCTGGCGGAACCTGGACACGCTCGCCACCGACCCGCAGCGGATCGCCCCGTGGTTGTACACGGTCGCCCGGCACGTGGCCATCGACGCGATCCGGTCGCGACAGGCGCGTCCGCAGGAGGTCAACCTGCCGGACCTCAACCGGATCTCCTCGACCGAGGACGTGATGGATCGCGTGGTCAGCGCCCACACGGTGCAGGTGGCGTTGAAGCAGATCAGTCCGGAACACCGGCAGGTGTTGATCGAGATGTACTACCGGGGGGCTTCCATCGCGGAGGCGGCGGAGCGCCTTGGGATACCCGAGGGTACGGTAAAATCCCGTACGTACTATGCGGTTCGCGCGCTGCACGCGGCGATCGGCTCGACGGAGTCGTCGTGATCCCGGCCCGGCCGTCCCGACCTCGGCCCGTTGACCAGCCCGCAAGCCGTCCGGTGGTCCCACCATCGGGCGCGGTGTCGACGCGTTGAGGAGAAGCGTGATGGGTGCAGGCGGTGAGCACGCCACGGAGGAGCAGTCCAGGCTCGCTCTCTACCTGCTCGGCGCCCTCGACGAGGCCGAGCGTGTGTCGTTCGAGGAGCACCTCGCCGGTTGCTGGGACTGCCTGAACGAGGCGACAGCGATCGGGGCCTCGACGAGCGGTCTGGTGGGTCTGGCCGACGTCGACTGGGAGCTTCCGCCCGAGGCCGCCGCACCGCAGGCCCCTGCCCCGACGACAGGTGCCGAGCCTGCCGAGCCGGTGTCGGCGGCTGACCCGGTGGCGACCGTCGATCCCGCAGCGATCGCTGCGCCGCTGGGGGCCGACGGCCCGGCCGGCGGCACCGTCGTGCCCGACCCGGCGCGCGGCTCAGGTGATCGACCAGGTCGTGGTCCGGCCGGGTCGGTTCGACCCACCGACGCGCGGCCCGGTCGGGATCGTGCGCGCGGTGCGCGCCCGGATCGTGGCCCGACCACCGATCGCCGGGGCGCTCGTCGGTGGCGGGTCGTGGGCGGCGCGGCCGCCGTGGTTCTCGGACTGGCCCTCGCCGGTGGGGCCATCATGGTCAACGTGCTGGACGGCCCCGACCAACCGGTGCTCACCGCCACAGGTGAGGCACCCGGCTACGGCGCGAGCCTCTCCGTCTCGATCAACACCGACGACAGCGACCGCTCCACCATCCGGGTCACCGTCACCGGCCTACGGCCGGGGATCCACTACCGGCTCTACGCGGTGACCCGCGACGGGGCCACCCACACGGTACGGGACTGGATGGCCTCCAGCGGTCCGCAGGAGGTGACCGGCGAGACGTCGTTGCCGGTCGACGAGTTGGCCTTCATCACCGTCGGGACCCGCGACGGTGCCGGGATCGTCACCGCCCCGATCATCCGGGGCGCCGGCTCTCCGCGCTGAACGAGGTGAACCCGCGTACGGGGTGAGCCGTAGTGCCCCGGACAGCGGAATCCGACGCTCGCCCGGAGGTGCCACCATGCCCGAGGTAACACCCGCACCGCGACGTGACCCACAGTGGTCGCCACCGCCCCGCCATTCCGAGGCGGATCACCTGATGGACGTCAGCGCCGAGACCGTGGCGCTCGTGACACTGGGCAATGATCTGCAGATGATCGTGGATGGCCGAATCAGAGCTGGTCAGCACCTGTCCCGCTACGAGATCGAGGCGATCGAGTTCGTCAGGGACAGGCTGGCCCGTCTGGAGCCGAAGACGCCTGAGCAACCGGCCGTGGCCGGCCCGGCCGCGGCGTCGACCACACCGAGCCCCGCTGAGCGAGAGGGGAACGTTCATTGGCACGACGAATTCCTCGACCTCCTCGTGCGGGCCGCCAGGAAGGTCAAGGTCTGGATCAGGGAGCTGGAGGACGGACCGGACCAACCCGATCGGGCGTCCACGGCCGTGCCGGGCATTCCACGTCCGCTCGACCCGGGGGAGGTGCGGGGCCTGGGCGGCATCGACCCCCGAAGCGATCTGTACCGGCGTTCGAGCACGCGGTTGGGGGAGTTGCTCGACCAGAGCCCGGCCCTGCGGGCGCTCTGGTCGAACGGCCAGCTGAACACCGTGTCGAGGCACCGTCCGCCGCAGGTGATCAGACGGGCCAACATGCGGGAGGCCGCCGCCGCCGCCCTGGAGTCCCTGCGCGCCGATCCGACGTCCGCGCTGAACCGCGCTGAACGTCGGAACCCGCCGCACCTGCCGCCGCACCTGCGCACGCGAGCTGTGCCGCGGCCGGCGACACTCTGACGGCGTACCCCCCGCACTGACTCAGGTGGGGCTGGCGGACGGGAAGGAGGGCGGTGGGCCGCCGAGGCCCTGGTACTGGCCGAAACGGGCCCGAACCTTCGCCACATAACCCTGGGCCTCGGCGGTGGCCGGAATGCCACCTGCCTCGCGTACGGCAACCATGCCCTGGTCGTACGCGACAAGCGCCAGGTCGAGAGCGCTGCCGATCGCCTCCCCACTGTCGATCAGCCCCTGTGCCTCGTCTGCCAGGGCGCACAGGTACCGGCCCTGCGCCATGATCGAGTCCTTCGGGTCGAGGGCGGACGTCTTGTCGTTCTTGTCGGTGTCCTTGCCGTGCCGGTCGAAGGCGGCGGGTGGCAGTTGTGAGATGCCCAACTCGCCGTCCGTGCCGACCTTCGCGCCATCCCAATCCGACTCCACCTCGATCTGCGCCGCGATCACGATCGGGCCGATCGAGGTGCAGAGGGTGCCCGCGTCCTCGATCGTGTCCGCCAGGAGCACCGGCACCTGGGTCCGATCCAGGGTGCCCTTGCCGTCGCCCTGGAACGCGGCCAGCGACTCGTCGGCCCGGTCCCAGGCGTCGCCGCTGTCGCTGCTGCCCGGGTTGGTGAACAGGATGATCAGCACGATCAGCGGGAACAGCAGGACGCCGAGTCCGCCGATGATGAGCACCGCCCCGGCGACGACGACGGCGGCGATCGGGCTCATCAGACAGGTGGTGGCCGCGGTGATCGCCGCGCCGACCAGAACCGCGTAGCTCTTCTGCGAACCGCCGTCGTTCTTGCTCGAACCGCTCATGTCCACTCCCTCGGGATCGTTGGTGCGCGAAAAATGTCGAACCCGCCTTGAACCCGGGGCAGGGGACCGCCGTAGAGGCGTCCGTCATCCGGTCCGGGGTCGCCGGTCCAACGGGACACAGCAGCGTGTGGTTCAACGGCGGCGGCCGGAATGCCGGCCGGACCGATGGCCTCGGACGTCGACAGCGATGCGGACAGGAAGGGGGTGGTGATTCGGATGGGCGTCTCATCAGCGGTCGGTACGGCACCGCGCGTACCACCGGGATCGGCCGGTCCTGCGGTGACCTACGGCGGCGTCGCGGCCCCGCGGCGAGCCCTCTCCGAGCAGGGGGTCGGGTGGATCGCGGCGCACGGCGGTGCCGGGACCACCACGCTCACCCGGATGCTCGGCGGGACCGATCTCGGCTGTCGCTGGCCGGACGCCGCGCTCGGGGAGCCGGCGACGGTGCTGCTGGTGGCGCGCACCAACGCCGAGGGCATGGGTGCCGCCGGTCGGGCGCTGAACGCGCTGCGCGAGGGCCGCCACCCGCCCGACATGCGGCTGACCGGCCTGGTGCTGGTGGCGGACGCGCCCGGTCGGCTTCCCCTGCCGCTCGCGCGCCGGATCCGGGTGCTGCGATCGATCGCTCCGGTGCACCGCGTGCCGTGGATGCCCTCCTGGCGACTGGGGATCCCGCCCAGGCAGGTGCCGAAGGAACTGTCCAGCCTGGCCGGTGTCGTCGGTGCCGGCCGCGAGCGGCCCGGGAGCAAGCGGTGATCCACGTTGCCGGAGCGCCACATGGCGTGCCGGCGCCAGGACGGGGGCCGATGCCGTCGCTCGCGCCGCTGCCCCAGTACGACCCGCTGGGAAGCGGCGGACTGGAGCCCCTGCTCAACCTGCTCGCCTGGGCGGTCACGGCCACCAGCGTCGCCGGACTGATGATCGTCGGCATCCTGATGATGCTTCAGCTCAATCGAGGCACTCCGGGTGAGGAGAGCGCACACTTCCGCAGCTTCACCATCGTCATGTTCGCCTGCCTGCTCGGCTCCGGTGCCGGACCGCTGGTGACCTGGTTCGGCGACCTCGGACTCTGACCCCCTCTTTCCTGTTCATCCGAATCAAGCCCTACCCATGCGGTCACTTCGATGACCCACGCCCAAGGGAGATGCACCCATGCACCTGACGGACCTTCCGTACATCCTCGCCGCCTCCATCTCCACCCGCGTGCCGGAACTCCCCGGGCCCGTCGCGGGTGTCTTCGACCCCAAACCCGGCGCGCCGGGAAAGCTGAAGGAGCTCGTGGACCTGCTGCTCGGTCTGATCGCCTGGGCCGGCACCGCGGCCGGTACCGCCGGGGTGCTGATCACCGGGGTCATGATGGCCATCTCGATGAAGCGGGGCGAGAGCTCGGAGCACATGTCCCGGCTGGGCATGGTGCTCGGCGGCTGCATCCTGGTCTCGGCCGCCGGCCCGCTCGCGGACTTCTTCCTCTGACGGTCGACCGGCCAGCGGACGAGAGACATCATGTTCGGCAACAGCAGGCGGCACTCCGGCGAGGATCCGCCGTTCTGGCGGCAGCAGGGGTGGATCCTCTCGGTCGCGTTCATCGTGGGTTCGGCCCTGCTCGCCGTGGCTATCGGCGTGACGGGTCGTGGCGGGGCGTCGACAGGGTCCACCACACAGGGCGAGGCGACGACGCCACCGGTCCCATGCGCGTCCGGGGTGCCGGCAGCACCGACATCGACGGTTCCTCCCGAGGATCTGACCTGGCGGGTGCTGGAGAGCGGGAAGCGGATACCGATCTCCGCGAGCAGCGGCCCGAGAGACGCCGACGGGCAGTTCCTGCGGTGTTTCACGCACACCCCGATGGGCGCGGTGTTGGCCGCGCATGTGGTCCCGACCCAACTCGGCGAGCGCGGCTGGCGCGCCACCGTGGACCACCAGGTGATGGCGGGAACCGGTCGGGACGTCCTGGCGGGACGCCTCGGCTTCGCCACGCCCGGTACCGGTGGAGGGCACGGCAGCTATGTCGGCTTCCGCGTGGTGACGTACTCGCCGGAGGCCGCGCTGGTGCGGTTGCTCGTCAGGACCACGGCCGGGCAACACGTCGCGACCGACGTCGACCTGCGGTGGGATGCCGGCGACTGGAAGGTCCAGCCGTCCCGGGTCGGTGAGGTGCGTACGCCGTCGGAGACGGTCCTGGCGAACGCGGGTTTCACCATGTGGACGAAGTGAGAGAGGGAGACATGGACTGCGCTCCCGGAGACGCGCTCGACAGCGGCGGTACGGGCTTCTTCGACTTTCTCGGCGACCCGATCGGGACGCTCATGCGGATCGTGGCGAACATCATCCTGGCTGCGGCGATCAAGATCTTCGGGGAGCTGAGCGAGTCGGTGCCGACCCTCGGTCCCGGCTTCAGCGAGAACAGCGCCGGCGTCCCGGGGCAGATCAGTGACCAGGTCGAATGGATCGTCACCTACCTGGCCATCGGATCGGTGCTCTTCGCCGCCGCCAAGATGGCGCTCGACCGGCGGGGCGAGGCCGGCAAGGTCGCGATCCAGGGCTTCCTCCGGGTCATCCTGGTCGCGGGCGCCGGCACGTACGTCGCCGCCAATGTCGTGAAGCTCTCCGACGACTATGCCGACCACCTCTACCAGAGCGCGGCGCTGAATCTCGTCAAGAGCGTGCCGTGCATCGACCTGGGCACCACCACGGAGGCATTTCTCCTGCTGTTTCTCGCCTTCCTGCTGCTGCTCTCGGCGATCGTGCACGTCCTCATGCTCTACATCCGCCTGGGCGTGGTGACCATGCTGCTCGGCACGCTGCCGATGGCGGCTGCCGCCTCCATGACGAACTGGGGTACCGGGTGGTGGCGTAAGCACCTCGGCTGGCTGATCGCCTGGCTCATCTACAAACCCGCCGTCGGTCTGATCATGTTCTCCGGTGCCGCGATGATCTCCGAAGGTAACCGGACCAGTCTGGCCCATATGCGCATCGCCGGTGTCGGCGTACTGCTGCTGTCCGCGATCGCGATGCCCGCCCTACTCAAGATCATTGTCCCGGCAACGGCAGCCCTCGGCACGAGCGACCCATCCGGCGCCGCTGCGTCCTCCGTGGTGGGTGGTGTCGCCTCCGGGGCGAAGAAGGTCGCCGGCTCCGCGATGTCCTACAACGGTGGGAGCGGTCCGTCCGGTGCGCGCGGCGCAGGATCCTCCCAGGGCGGAGGGGGAGGACGAGGCCCCACCGGTGGCCAGGGGGCCGGCGGGGCCCCCGGGCCGAAGGGCGACCAGGGTGACCGGGGCGCGTCGGGCAGCGGTGCGAGTACGGGGGCCAGCGCGGTCCGGGCGGCCGGCGTCGTCGCCGGGGCCGCCACCGACGCGGCGGTCCGCGCCGGGCGGCACGGCAGGGCCATCGTGACGGGCGCCGTGGACGGTGCCGACGGCAACGCGGGACACAACAACTGAAGGCCGCCCGTGCCCGGACCACGGTCGGGGCACGGGCGGACAGGGCCCTGCTGTTCGAGGCGGGTCCCGATGAACGAGAGGAATCAGGTTGATGTCGGTGGAAGCCGCGGTCGAACCCACGTACGGCAATTGGCGGCGACCGCGCCGGGCCGGCCTCGGGTCGCTCGGTCTGGTCGGCACGGTCGGCGTCTTCGGTGGCCTGGTCGTGGTGCTGTTCGCGTCGATGATCTCGCTCGCGGCGGCGGTGGTGGTGGGTGTCCCGTTCCTGGTCCTGCTGACGCCCCTGGCGGTGCGTACCCAGGACGGGCGCAACGTGTATCAGCTCCTGTCCCTGCGGATCGGTTGGTCACAGCGCAAGTCCCGGGGCGAGCACCTCTATGTCTCGGGCCCGCTGTCGGCCCGCCCCGGCGGGCGGTTCCGCCCACCCGGCCTGCTCACCCGGGTGAGCGCGTTGGAGGGCCGCGACGGCTACGACCGGGCCTTCGGCGTGCTGCACCACAAGGGACGCAACCTGTACACCATCGTCCTGCGGTGCGAGCCCGACGGCGGCTCCCTGGTCGACCCGGACCAGGTCGACACCTGGGTGGCGCTCTGGGGTGAGTGGCTGGCCCGGCTCGCCCACGAACCGGCGCTGCGGGGCGCCTCGGTCGTCGTCGAGACCGCCCCCGATCCGGGGACCCGGTTGGCGAACGAGATCCTGCCCCGCCTCGCCCCGGACGCGCCGGCCGCCGCTCGGGCCGTCATGCAGGAGGTGGTCAACGACTACCCGTCCGCCTCGTCCGAGATGAACTCCTACATCACCCTCACCTACGGCACGTCCGGCGGGCCACGGCGCGACCCCGAGGACGTGGTCGCCGACCTGGCCATCCGGGTGCCGAGCCTGCTGACCGGGCTGGTCAGCGCGGGGGGAGGCGTCGCCGAACCGTTGAGTGCCGAGCAGATCGCCGAGATGGTCCGCGTCGCCTACGACCCGGCCTGCGCCGCCGAGGTGCTCAACGTTCGGGCCGAGCACGGCCACACCGGACTGGAGTGGGAGGACGCGGGGCCGGTCGCGGCGGTGGAGTCGGTCGACGCCTACCACCATGACTCCGGTGTTTCCCGGACCTGGCTGCTGACGCTCGCACCCCGGGGCACGGTGCGCGCCAGCGTGCTGCGCACGATGCTCGACGCCTCCGACGGAACCCGCCGCAAACGGGTGGCCCTGCTCTACCGACCGCTCGACCCGGCGACCTCCGCGCGGATCGTCGAGTCCGACCGGCGTACCGCGCAGTTCATGGCGACGTCCAAGCGTGGCATGGTGCAGGCCCGGGCCAGCGCCGAGGTACGCGCCGCCGAGCAGGCCGCCGCCGAGGAGGCGACCGGGGCGGGGCTGGTGGAGTTCTCGCTCATGCTCACCATCACCGTCGACACCCCCGACCAGCTCGACGACGCCTCGGTGGTCGTTCGCAACATGACTGGTTCCAGTCGGATCGCGATGCGCCCCGCCAACCGTATGCAGGCCGCCGCGTTCAGTTGCACGCTCCCGGTCGGGATCCTGCCCTGGGAGCAGACCCTGCTACCGCACGAACTCCAGGAGGCGATGTGACCGACATTCGAGCGCTCTCCACCGGCACCGCGACGCGGGCGGTCGACCTCGGTGCCGGCTGGCCGGCCGGCTACTCGGGCGGGCGGACCGCACTGACCGGACTCACCGTCGACCCGGCCGAGGGTGCCCCGGTGAGCCGGAGCAAGCAGCCCAGGAGACGTCCGGCCCCGCCGGAGTCGACGCGCGGTTGGGCGGGGCGGGGTGGCGGCCGGGTCGGCTATCTCGACTCGCCGACGATGTGGCGGGCGACAACCGTACAGGCGTGCGGGCTGTGGCCGTTCTCCGCCGGCTCCGGGGCGCCGATGTCCGGCGTACCGATCGGGCAGCATCTCTTCACCGGCGCGACGGTCTGCGGTGACCCGCTCTCCTGGTTCACCCGCGCCCGCTACATCTCGAACCCCTCGCTGTTCATGCTCGGCATGCCCGGTCTGGGAAAGTCCACGCTGATCAACCGGATGGCGGTCGGGCTGGCCGCCACCGGGGTGGTTCCGTTGGTGCTCGGCGACCTCAAACCGGACTACGCCGACACGGTCCGCGCGCTCGGTGGCCAGGTGATCCCGATCGGGCGCGGGGTGGGCGGCATCAACGTGCTGGACCCGGGGGCGATGGGCATCGCCGCCGAGCGGATCGGCGGTCAGGCGGGCAGGGCGCTCGCCGCCGAGACCCACGGCCGGGTGCTGAACATGGTGGCGGCGCTGCTGACCATCGTGCGGGGTCGGGCGCTGGACGACCACGAGCAGGCAGTGCTCTCCGCCTGCCTGCGTCACCTGCGCGACCGTACGCCGAGCCACCGCGCGGCCCTCCTGCCCGACCTGCTGCGCGTGCTGGAGGAGGGGCCCGACCGGGTCCGGGCGGTGACCCTCGACCGGGGCCAGGAGACCCGCTACCGGGACGCGGTGGACCCGCTGCACCGGTCGCTGCTGGGCATCCTCGACGGGACGTTGGGGGACACCTTCGGCTCGGAGACCTCCACCCGCATCGACCCGGACGCCCCGGCCGTGTGCATCGACATCTCCCGGATCGGTGAGGCGGACACCCAGCTCACCGCGGCGGCGATGCTCGCGGCCTGGTCCGACGGTCTGGGTACGGTGGCCGCCTCGCACGCCCTGGCCGACGCGGGGTTGGCGCCGCGCCGCTGGTTCTTCACCATCCTCGACGAGCTGTGGCGTCCGTTGCGGGCGGCCTCCGGGATCGTCGACCGGATCGACGCCCTGACCCGGCTCAACCGTTCGCTGGGGCTTGGCGACGCGAAGATCACCCACACCCTCAAGGACGCCGAGGCGCTGGGCAGTGACTCGGACCGGGCGAAGGCGCGCGGCTTCGTGGAGCGGGCCGGGATCGTCGCCTGCGCCGGCCTGCCGATGGCCGAGATGCAGGAGTTGGGCCGGGTGGTGGGCATGTCCCGGCGGGAGATCGAGCTGGTGTCGTCGTGGTCGTCCCCGCCCGGCTGGGCGAGCACCGGCACGAACGAGGAGCCACCCGGTCGCGGCCGGTTCCTGATCAAGGTCGGTGGACGGCCGGGTATCCCGATCCGGGTCACCATCACCGACACCGAGCGGCGGCTGCACGACACGAACCTGCGCTGGGTGCAGAACGGGTACGCGCAGGAACAGGCCGCCGAGCGTGCGGCTGCCCGGATGGTGGCCTTCGAGGCCGAGGCCGAGTTGGGCAACCTGACGACCCGGCCGGAGCTGGTATCCGACGGCGAGGGGTGGTCGTCGTGAGCCGCTCACCCGGTGGCCGTCCGCACGGCGCCGACCTGTTCTTCTGGGCCTTCACCGTGATGGTGTTCGCGAACGCGGCGATCTTCCTGGTGGCCTGGTTCGGCGGCACTGCCGGCGCTGCCGTGACCATGCACGGCTGGCACCCGCCACCGGTGACGCTGCACTCGTACGGCCTCCTGGTCTCCGGACGGATCGAGGTGCTCTGGCCCGGGGTCTCACCGTTCGCGGTCTACGGCGGCATGGTGGTGTCGATCGTGCTGCTCGTCCTGTCCGCCGCGCTGGGCGTCCGCAAGGTCGTGGAACTGCGCGGCCGTGGCAAGGGCCTCGCCGGCGCACACGATTTGGCGTCGCTGGCCCCGGCGGGGATCGCGGGTCGCGCCCGCGAGTTGCGCCCCTCGCTGGCAGGCATGCGGGACCTGCCGCCGGATGAGCGGGGTAACCTGCTCGGCGACCTGATGCCGAACGGACCCGAGCTGCGTTCCTCCTATGAGGACGTCGAGTTGGACCTGATGGCGCCGCGCGCCGGCAAGTCGACCGGGATCGCCATCCCCCGGGTGCTCCGGGCCCGCGGCGCGGTGCTGCTCACCTCGAACAAGTCCGACGTGTACTCGGTGACCCGGGCCGAGCGGGCGCGCATCGGCATAGTCTGGACCTTCGACCCGCAGGGCATCGCGCACACGCCTCGCGAGATGTGGTGGGACATGCTCGCCGAGTGCGTCACGATCGAGGGCGCGCGGCGGCTCGCCGGGCACTTCGTGGCCTCGGTCAACGACGACACGGCCAAGAAGGACTTCTGGATCTCGGCCGCGCAGAACACCCTCACCGCGCTGTTCCTCGCCGCCGCCCGAGGCGGGGCGACGGTCTCCGAGCTGCTGGGCTGGTTGGCCGACCCGGCCGACCGTACGCCGATCGACCTGCTCCGCGACGCCCGGATGAGCGCGATGGCCGAGCAGTTGCAGGGCACGGTGCGCGGCGCGGTGGAGACCCGGGACGGCATCTACGAGACGGCCCGCCAGTGCGTGGCCTGCCTGCTCGACCCGGAGATCCTCGCCTGGGTGTCGTACGACCCGAATCTGCCGCAGTTCCGCCCGGACCTGCACGTGCTCGGTCGGGACACGCTCTACCTGCTCTCCAAGGACGGCGGCGGCTCGGCAGCCGGTGTGATCGCCGGTATCGCCGACGCCACGCTGCGGGCCGGGGTGGTCGCCGCGGAGCGGATGGGTGGGCGGCTGGACCCGCCGATGACGGCGGTGCTCGACGAGGCGGCGAACGTCTGCCGGATCTCCGACCTGCCCGACCTCTACTCCCACCTCGGCTCCAGGGGGATCAACGTGGTGACGCTGCTGCAGAGTTACCGGCAGGGCTCGCGGGTCTGGGGCGATGCGGGGATGGACGCGCTGTGGGGCGCCGCCACGATCAAGCTGCTCGGTGCGGGCCTGGACGACGCCGACTTCGTGGAGAAGATCTCCAAGCTCGTCGGTCAGCACGACGTGCGCACGCTCAGCGTCTCGCGCAGCCGTGACGGCTCCTCGCGTTCCACCTCGTTCCGGCAGGAGAACATCCTGCCGCCGGACAAGATCCGCGCGTTGCCGAAGGGGACCGCGCTGCTGCTGGCCACCGGCATCCGCCCGGCGGTGATCCGATTGCGTCCCTGGTACAAGGAGCCCGACGCCGCCCGTATCTCCGCCGCCGCGAAACAGGAAGTCGCCGCGATCACCGAGCGAGCGGCCCGAAAGGCGTTCCGTGGTCCTCCGCCGACCCCGAGTGTGTTGCAGGCACCGCCCGACCGTTGGTGACGTCGGTCGTGCTCATGGACAGGTCCCCGCGGGCTGGATGCGGATCACTGCCGGCTGGCGCGGGCCAGCAGATACTCGCCGCCGCAGGATTCGGCGAGAGCGGAACCGAAGAGGGCGGCCGGGGTGTAGGCACCCTGCTGGCCGTCGCCGGCCAGCAGCCGGCTGGTGATCTCGGCAGGCACCGCTCCGGTGTACGCGGTGGCGGAGACCCGGTTCGAGGTCCGCAGCGGTCTGAGCTGGGCCGCCAAGAAACTTTGAGAAATTTCCGGGTAGACGGCAACCTGCGTGCGACGGATCGCATGTACCCGGTTGTAAGCGACGATCGCCACGACCCATAGGGGCTCGGAAATGTCTGCACGTCACCTCCTGCTGCTGCCCGCTGTCGCCGTCCTCATTGGACTGTCAGCCTGCGACTCCGCAGCGCCATCGGGTACTGGTCCGACCACGTCCGCTCCGACGTCGACCGCTGCGGCCAGTGGCGCCCCCAGTGCGTCGCCCGTCCCGGCAACCCCCGCAGCCGGGGGTGCCGAATGCCCCTCGGTGGCGGCCCTGCAGAAGCTGGTCGAGCTGCCGAAGGGCTGGTCTCTGGCGACGGTGAAGTGCGTCAAGGACTGGGCGGCGGCCGATCCGCAGGGCCCGACCGCGGGTGACGGCGTCTACCTGTTCCGCTACGCGTCCGGCACGGGCTGGAAGTACTACGACCAGGGCAGTGGATGGGACTGCAAGGAGCTTGGCCTCAGCGAGCCGGCGCCGTTCTGCATCTCGGATCCGGTGACGACGGCGAAGCCGGCCGGCAGCACGCCCACGAGCGCCAAGTGCCCTTCGGCGAAGACTCTTCAGACTCTGGTCGAGCTGCCGAAGGGTGTGTCCTTCGGCGGTGTGCAGTGCGTCAAGGATTGGGCGGGAGCCGATCCGCAGGGCTCGAAGGCTGGTGACGGGGTCTACCTGTTCCACTATGTGGCCGGTACGGGTTGGAAGTACTACGGCGAGGGCAGCGGGTACGACTGCGCGGATCTTGGTCTCAAGGAGCCGGCGCCGTTCTGCATCTCCTGACCTGGTTGACCGTGATCGCTTGCCCGTGGGGCACACCGGCTATGGTGTGCGCCACGGGCAATCGGCCGCATCGCCGCCGCCGCTGCCGATCACCTCAGAGGCATGGGGGGGAGCGAGCGCGGGCATGGCCGGGCAACGAAGAAGGCGTACGAGGGCCAGAAGATCACCGTGACGTTCGAGGCGAGGCGTTGCCTGCACGCCGCCGAGTGCGTCCGCGGCTTACCGGAGGTCTTCGACACGGACCAGCGCCCGTGGATCCGGCCCGATGGCGCCGAGGCCGAGCGCCTGGCCGAAGTGGTGCGGCGCTGCCCCTCCGGGGCGCGGCAGTACGAACTTGTGGACGGCGGGGCGGAGACCCCGCCCCGGCCCACGCGGATCACGCGCGACTCCACCGGGCAGTTGGTCGTGCACGGCGAGTCGGTGACGGACCTACCCGAGTAACGCGGCCGCCGCGGTCAGGGTGGCCAGCGACAGCGTCGTGGTCACCACCACCGCCTTGTTGGCCATCGTTTCGCCCACGCCGTACTCCTGGCTGTAGATGAACGTGTTCTGCGCTGTCGGCAGGCCCGCGCACACCACCACGGCGAGCAACTGGGGCGCGGACAGGTGTAGGGCCAGCCCGGCCGCGTACGCGATGACCGGTTGTGCGACGAGCTTCAGCGCGGTGATCACGGCCAGCTCGCCCAGCGGGGTCGGCTCGGCCCGCGACGGTCCGGTGCGGTGCAGCGACGCGCCGAGCGCGACCAGGGCGGCCGGCACCGCGGCACCTGACAGCAGGGTGAGCGGAGCGCCGGCCGCCGACGGTAGTCGCAGGCCGGCGGCCGAGCACGCGAGGCCAAGCAGCGACGCCAGGATCACCGGGTTGCGTACCGGCAGGGAGGCGATACGGGCGACCCGTACCCGCCCGGCCGGGTCGTTGTGCCGGTCCAGGGCGACCAGGATCACGGGCGTCACCACAAGCACCTGTAGCAGCACCACCTCCGCCAGGAACGACACGTTGCCGAGAACCTGCGTGGCGATCGGGATGCCGAGGTTCGCCGAGTTCACGTACCCGGCAGCCATGCCCCAGATCGGCCGTTCGCCGGGCTCGCGACCGAACAGCCAGCTCGCGCCGACCCACCCGAACCCGACGACCGCGGCCGTGCTCACCGCGAAGGCGAGCAGCGAGCGGTCGGCGAACCCGGACAGCGGCATCCGGGACAGGGCCAGGAAGAGGGCGGACGGCATCGCGAGGTGGAACACGAACCGGCCGAGCACCGACGCTGCCGCCTCGCCCAGCAGGCCCCAACGACAGGCCGCGTAGCCGACGGCGGTAAGGATCCAGATCGGTACGAACGCCGACACCAAGCTCATCCGTGCGTCAGCCCGCCGAGCGGCCGTCGAGGTAGCCGACGTCCGTGGAGCCGGACGCGATGTGCACGCGATAGCCCAGCTCGACTCCGGCAGCACTCGTCCGGGCCACCTCGGCGTCGCGGCCGTCCACGAATGAACGAAGGTCATCGATCAGAACGACGGTTCGACGGGCATCCACGCAAGGATCATGCCGCCCCGCCCTCATGATCCGCCAACCGGACTGCCGCTCCAGGCCGACCGCATTCCGGGTCTCGTCCGCTACGCCAGGGTGCCCGCATGTCAGGGCCGGTGCCGACCGTTGTGCGGCGTGACAATGACAGGAGTCGACCAGGGCGCAGGTTTGCGATTGTTCACGAAGACGCCGGCGCACCTGTCGCTGAATAGTTTCCTCACCAGGTTTTCCGATTCCCCCGCCACCTCGGGGAACGATTTCTAGGAGGGGAAATGCGCAGACGTCGCGTGTTCGGCATCGGGCTCGCCGCACTGCTGGCGGTCTCCGTGGCCACCGTCGCTTCGCCAGCCAGTGCGGCGGAGTCTGCGACGGCTCCCGGGACGATCCCACAGCCGGTGCTCGCAGCGGCACAGGCGCTGGCCGGGGAGCAGGCCGCAGCGACGACGCCCACGTTCAGCCGGAAGTCGACGGCTCGTGGGCCGGCCACGGCAGCCGCCGCGAATGTGATCACCTGCAGTGCGCGGGCCCAGTACCCACATGCGTCGACCGGCGGCAACGGCATCCCGGGCAGCATCGACGGCAAGGCGGATTCGTGGTGTGACGCGGCCATCCCGTACATCGGTGCTCAGGCCGAGTTGTACCAGTACGTCCCGGGCAGCGGCTTCTACCTGGTGTCGGTCGGGGGCCTGAACTCCGGCCCGGGGAACAAGAAGTACACGGGTGTCGCCTTCACGATCTGCCAGAGTGTGCCGAACTACTACGTCACCAAGGGCATCCATACGTACACCGCTCCCGGCGGCTACTACCCCCCGTCACTGACGCTGACAACGCAGTCGCCCATCGTGGAGGTCACCTGCTGAGGAGGCTGCACCGATGAACCGGTCGACCGCCGCGGTGTCAGCGGCGGTCGACCGGCTACGCCCGGAGTCGTCACGCCTCCCGCAGCCGGTCGGCGAACGCCCAGGCGACGGCGGCGGTCAGGATCCTAACGCCGCGGGTCGAGGCCGGACGCAGCCCGATCAGCTCCTCCACGCGTCGCAGGCGATAGTCGAGCGTGCGGGTGTGCACACCCAACGCCCGTGCCGTCGCCGGTCGGGACATGTCGTGCAGGTAGTTTGCGTCGAGGGTGCGGATCAGATCCGGGCCGGCTTCGAGTCGGGTGCGACCTCCGTGATCGGGGCCGGGTGCGGGGAGTCGACCAGCCCGCCTGCTCCCGAAGGCGTAATGCTCACGGAATCACCCAAAGAGGTTGCCGGTGATGTCGGCGTAGAAGAGGGCCGGGTCGCGTGAGAGGGAGGCCTTGACCCTGGCGGTGGGCTCGTCGGCGACGACCTCGATCCTGCCCGCTTCCAGTCCGTCGAGAGCCTGGGCGACCACCTCGTGCGGCGGGAGCTTGGGGATGTCGATGCCCGCCATCATGTCCGTGTCCGCGATTGCCAGCGCCAGAGCGGTGACCAGAGTCTTCTGGTCGGCCAACTCGAGGCGGATGCCGTTCGTCAGGGACCACTCGGCGGCCTTGGAGGCGGCGTAGCCGTTGCTGCCCGGGGCGAAGGTGTACCAGCTCAGCGCCGAGATGACGTTCAGAATGGCGCCACCGGCCAGCTTCGGCGCGAAGGCGCGGGTGACGTTGAGGGTGCCCCAGAAGTTGGTGTCGAAGTCGCGGCGGATGTTCTCCGTCGAAGGGCCGAGCAGCGGGGCTTGCGTGGAGGTGCCGGCGTTGTTGACGAGGATGTCGAGGTCGCCCACCGTGGCTGCCGCGGCCTCGATGGACGCTGGATCGGTGATGTCCAACTGGAGTGCGGTCGCACCGGGGATGTCGATGCTTTCCAGGCGACGCGCGGTCGCATAGACGGTGGCGCCGCGGGCCAGGAGTGCCTCGACGAAGGCCTTGCCGAGTCCGCGGTTGGCGCCGGTCACGAGTGCTGTTGAGCCGTTGATCTGCATGCCAACACGCTAGAACCTCACGTTGATGTGAGGGGCAAGTACTGCGAGGTGGATCACGGCCGCCGCCGCGGACGGCCGGGTGCCGAACGAGGTCGGCCCGGGGCGATGCGGCTGCTGGAGCGGTTCACGGACACCCCGACGTCCGTCTCCGACGCGTCCCCGGCTGACCCTGGTAGCGACCCACGTCGGGCTAAGCTCCCGGCATGATCCGGATCCGGTCGGCGTGGTCGCACTCGGCTGCGTCAGCGACCTGACACGGCGGCGATCCGTGATGGATTCCTCTTCGGCGAGCGGTGCGGCCGCGTCGATGGCACGGGCCAGTCGTCATCTGACAGATGTCTCCACGCGGCGCGGTGCCAAGACTTCAGGCAGTTGCATCGATGCATGGTCGTGCGCGCGACCACGCCTGCCGGAGGTCTGCCATGTCGACGACACACTCAGCATCCGCCCCACCGGGCTCGGCGAAGAGGCCGATCCGCAGGTGGTCGCGGCGCACACGACAGCCACGGCTGGTCATCGCGTTACTCGCCACCACCCTGATCGCGACCACCGCGACAACCGTCGCCGGCCCGGCCGCCCCGGCCTTCGCCAACGACCACTACAACACCATCGAATCAGCCGCCGAAGCCAACCGGGACTGGATGGCCCGGGTGTCGGACGACGCCAGCCTGGCCGACCTGTCCATTCCCGGCACCCACGACACCCTCGCGCTATGCGGTCAGTCGGCGGGCAACGGGGACTGCGAGTTCATCTCGACGAGCCTCACCCAGACCCAGGAACGCCACGGGTACAGCGCCGAGACCCTGGCCACCCAACTGGACGCCGGCATCCGGTCGATCGACATCCGGGTCCGGGTGGACAAGGGTGACGCCGGACTGACGTTCACCGTCCACCACGGGGTCTACTACCAGTGGGCCAACTTCACCGACGTGCTCACGAAGATCGAGACCTTCCTGCGGGCGAACCCGACCGAGACGGTCCTGCTGAACCTCAAGGCCGAGTGCCTGGGCAGCGGAGCGAGTTGTGCCGACGCGCAAAGCTACGACAGCACCGAGTGGCGCCGGAAGGTCTTCGACTCGTACCTCACCGGGCGCTACCACACCGGCAACGGTGACGAGACCCGGCAGGGCAGGGCCTGGGGAAGCCTGTTCTGGGCCGACTCCGTCAACGGTGTCCAGCAGACGACCACGCCGACCCTCGGCGCCGTACGCGGGAAGATCGTCCTGCTCGGGTTCCGCGGACCCGCCGGCGGCATCTACGGCGGCTACGGCATCGGGCAGCCCTACCCCGCCGGCGGCTCCTACGAGGGCTACGTGCAGGACAACTTCAACGTCACCCAGATCAGCGACATCGACGACAAGTGGGAGAGTGTTCGGACGCACCTGCGCAAGACCAACGGGGTGTGGGACGCCAACCGTGGCGAGCAGACCCGACACGACCACGAGCCGGGCTCGCTCTACATGAACTACACCAGCGGCACGGGGGGCCTGGCCCATCCGTACACGGTCGCCGGTGGCACCCCGTCGGCGACCGGGGTCAACGAGTTCCTCATCCAGTGCCTGCGAGCCAGCAACGACAGGTGCCCGGAGTTCTACCCGAACCGGGCGGGCAACTTCGGCGGGCGACAGACAATGGACCGGCTCGGCATCGTGATGATGGACTTCCCGGGCGGGAAGCTGATCGACGAGATCGTCGCCCGCAATCCCGCCGGCCGGGCCGGCGGCAGCCGCAACGGCGGTGCCGGCGACCCGATGGAGCAGCATGCCGGCGGCGACAACGGCGGCACCCGTCCGGTGGTGCCGACCGACCACGCGCAGTGCCGCCCGGACGGCATGATCCCGACCGCCGGCACCAGCACCCCCTACTGCCGGGTCTACCAGGGCGACGGCCGGGAGTGGCTCGGCCAGGGCCGGAGCCGCCGGGTGATCGGCTACTTCAACGGCAGCCGCACCGGCGCCGACGGCACGCCCTCCTACCTGGTCAAGAACGTGCCGTGGTCCCGGTTGACGCACATCAACTACGCGTTCGCCCGGGTCGAGAACAACCGGATCTCGGTCGGCGCGGACGGCCCGAACAACCCGGCCACCGGCATGACCTGGTCCGTCCCCGGCACGGAGATGGACCAGAGCCTGCCCTACCGAGGGCACTTCAACCTGCTGACCACCTACAAGCGTCTGCACCCCCGGGTGAAGACGCTGATCTCGGTGGGCGGCTGGGCGGAGAGCCGCGGCTTCTACGGCATGACCACCAACGCCGACGGTACGACCAACCAGGCCGGCATCAACACCTTCTCGGACTCGGTCGTCGACTTCCTCGGCCGGTACGGCTTCGACGGCGTCGACATCGACTTCGAGTACCCGACAGTGCTGGACGACACCGGCAACCCGAACGACTGGGGCGACGCGCGGTCGCGCCGAAAGGGACTGCCGACCTCGTACACGGCCCTGATGAAGACGCTGCGGGAGAAGCTGGACCGGGCGTCCGCCACCAACGGTCGCTACTACCTGCTCACCTCCGCCACGTCGGCCTCCGGCTATCTCGTGCGGGGCATGGAGAACCAGAAGGCGCTGCGCTACCAGGACTACACGAACCTCATGGCGTACGACTACCACGGCTCCTGGAACGACGTGGTCGGCCCGAACGCCGCCCTGCACGACGACGGCAAGGACCCGGAGCTGAGCGACCTGTACTCCACGCCGGAATACCAGAAGATCGGCTACTTCAACACCGACTGGGCCTTTCACCACCTGCGCGGCGCGATGCAGGCCGGACGCATCAACATCGGCATCCCGTACTACAGCCGGGGATGGCGCAACGTCACCGGCGGCAGCAACGGCATGTGGGGCAGGTCCGTCGGCAGCACCTGCCAGCCGGGCACCGGCCTGGTCCGCCCCTGCGGCGACGGCGCGGTCGGCATCGACAACATCTGGCACGACCGCGACGCCAACGGTCGGGAGGTCGGCGCGGGGGTCAACCCGATGTGGCACGCCAAGAACCTGGAACGCGACCTCACCCCCCGCTACGCCAACGCGGTCGGCCTCACCCCGGACAGCGACCCGAACGACAGGCGCACCGGCACGTACGACCGGCACTGGGACGCGACCACCCGCACCGCCTGGTTGTGGAACCCGGAGAAGAAGACGTACCTCTCCATCCAGGACACCGAGGGCCTGGACCACGTCGTGGACTACGTCAACCGCAAGGGCGCGGGTGGCGTGATGATGTGGGAACTCTCCGGTGACTACGAATGCCCGGCCGAGGCGACCCCGGACGACCCCTGCGTGATGGGCTACACCCTGACCAACCGGCTGCACGAGCGGCTCCAGGGCGCCGCCGCGTACGGCGACAGTCGCAGTGCCGGCAGTTCGGTGCAGCGTCCGGCACTGGCTCTCGACGTGAGCGTCGACCTGATCCGCTACCCGACCGACACGGCGAGTCTGTGGCCGCTGACCCCGACCGTCCGGATCAGCAACAACACCGGGGTGACCATCGGTGGCGGCCGGGACAACGTCATCTCCTTCGACCTGCCGACCTCGACGCCCCCGCTGATCAAGGACGGCAACTGGCAGACCGGCGCCCAGGGCGGCCGGTGGAAGGTGCAGGCCGGGCACACCGGCCCGAATGTCGGCACCGGGCTGTCCGGCGCCTTCCACCGGGTCAGCCTCACCCTGGACTACTGCCAGATCATCCCGGCCGGGCAGAGCCTGGACGTGCCGATCATCTACTACATCCCGGCGACCGGGCCGGTGAACACCACACTCAAGCTGGGCGGCACCACGTTCTCCTCGGTGCCGGAGCAGAATCGGGGTGCCGCGAAGGTGATCCCGGCGACCGGCGGATGCTCGGCGCCGGCGTGGGACGCCAGCAAGGTCTACAACCCGGCGACCCAGTCGGTGGAGAACATCACCGTGAAGTACGCCGGCAAGGTCTGGCAGGCCAAGTGGTGGACCCAGGGCAACGTGCCCGGCACCGGGGCCAACTCGGACCTGGAACCCTGGCGGCTCATCGGCCCGGCCAGCTGACCCGAGGGCGGTGGCATCCGGTCCGACCCCGGATGCCACCGCCGGTCACCGCTCGACGACCTCCTCCGCAGAGCGACGCAGCACCGCGCCCGCGATCTCCACCCGGCTGCGCATGTCGAGTTTCGCCAGGATCCGCGAGATGTGCGTCTGGGCCGTCCGGCGGGTGAGGAACAGGCTCTGCGCGATGTCCGGCGTCGACCGACCCGCGGCGACAAGCATGGCGACCCTGCGCTCGGTGGGGGTCAGCGCGTCCCAGCCGTGTCCGGCCCGTCTGCTCCGGGCACCCCGCACCCCACGCCGAACCCCACGACTGCGCAACCTGGCCTCGGCCCGGCGGATGTCCCAGGCGGCGCCGAATCCGCCGTACAGGTCGATCGCCTCGTTCAGGGCGGTTCGCGCCTGCGCCGTGTCGCCCCGCTCCGCCAGGACCACGGCGAGGTCCTCGAGCGTCCCGGCGAGTTCCACCGGCACGCCGCCGGCCCGGTAGTGGGCCACGGCTGAACGAAGCGCCCCCGGGTCGCCGCCGTGCAGGCCGCGACACCTGTCGGCGGACGCGGCAGCTCGGGCCGGCACCTGTTCCGCCGCCGCCTCGGCCAGGCAGGCCCGCACCCCGGCCTCCGCCGCCGACCGGTCGTCGACCGCCAGAGCGAGTCGGACGAATCGGGGCAGCCACTGGTGGGTCAGGGTCATCTCGCCCGGCCGCCGGTCGAGGAGACCGCCCAGCTGGTCCAGCGCCAACCGCAGGTCGCCGTCCTGCTCGGCGGCGAGTGACCGCGCCACGAGCAGGAAGTCGATGTTCTCCCGGTCGGCCACGGTCACCACCGGGCGGTCGAATCCCGCCCGAAGGTGGGCGGCGGCCCGGGCCCGCTCGCCCCGGTGGCCGGCGATGAGCGCGGACACCCCGTACCAGAGCCACCCCGGGCCGCCTTCGCGTAGCCCACGGTACGTCGACGCGGAGGTGTCCTGCGCGACCGCGTCGAGTTCGGCCACGGCGTCGTCCCACCGGCCCAGCCAGAACAACAACACGGCGGCGGTCACCCCGGCGGTCGTGTCGTCGGTGCGGTTGGCCGTCCGCAGAAAGTCCCGGGCGTCCCGCAGCGCCTCCTCCGCGTCCGACCACCGGCTCAGGTTCTGCAACGAGAAGATCCGCGCGTGCAGGACGAACGCCCTGAGGTCGACGTGGTCGGCGACCGGTCCCAACGTCTCGATCGCCCGCTCCACGCTGCGCAGGGCGAGCCGGTGCTGCCGCCGCACCGAGTGGCCGGCCCAGAGACCGGTCAGCGCGTACGCCGTCGCGAAGGCGTCTCCGGTCGCGGCCGCCGTCCGCAGCGCGTCCCGAGCGGTGGCGTCCGCCCCGGCCAGGTCCCCCGAGCCGGCCCGCTGGAACATCGCCCGCGAGGCGAGCAGCCGGGCCCGCCAGGCGTCGGGTAGGTCGGCGTCGGCGAGGGCCCGGTGCAGGTCGGCCATCGCCGCATCGTTGCGCCCGCCGCTGAACAGCGCACGGGCGAGCATCCAGTGCAGGTGTCCACGGTCGTCCGGGTCCACGACCAGCCCCAGGGTCTGCCGCACCCGGTGCGCGGCCTCCTCGTGGTCGCCGCTGGCGATGAGGGCTCGTGCCAGGTTCATGCCGAGAGCCACCCCGTCGGCCTCGTCACCCGGGTCGTGGTCCACCTCCCGCCGGAGCACCTCGGCCGCGAGGTGCGGCGCCCAGCCCGCAAGCACCGCTCCGGCATCGGCCAGCCACCGCCGCGCCCAGCGGTCCCCGGCGACGCCGGAGGTGAGCAGGTGCTGGGCCACGCGCTGCGGCTCGACGCTCGCGGCGTGCAACGCCCGCGCCACGTCCAGGTGCAGGGCGGAGCGCAGCGCAGCCGGTATCCCGTCGTAGAGGGCCTGCCGCAGCAACGGGTGCCGGAACCGCATCCGGGGGCCGGCCTCCACCAGGATGCCCGCCGTCACCGCCTCCTGAATGTCGGCGGTGACGTCGATCGCCGGGCGGCCCAGCAGCGCGGCGAGGTCGGTGACCGCGAACTCACCGCCGAGCAGCGCCGCCGCCCGCATCAGCTCGATGGTGCCGGCCGGAACGGAACTCAGCCTGCCCTCCAGGGTCGCGGCCAACGACCTCGGCAGCACACCCCCGGCCGATCGACGCACCTCGGCCTGCGTGCTGATGTCGACCAGGTCCTCACGAACCAGTGACTCGACAAGTTCCCGCAGGAAGAGCGGATTGCCGGCCGCCTGGTTGGCGAGCTGGACGAGCCCCGCCCCGGGTGGCGCGTCCACGAGTGCGGCGAGCAGGTCGCGGACCGCCTCCGGGCCGAGGGGACCGAGCGGGATGCGGACCACGTCCGGCCGCCGTGCGACGTCGCGCAGCCGCCGCACGGCCGACCGGTGTACGCCGGGGCGATATGCCAGGACCAGCAGTAGCGGCAGGTGTACGGCGACCGGGGCCAGCCGGCGGCACACGTCGAGGGACGCGTCGTCGGCCCACTGCACGTCGTCGACGACGAGCATCATCGGGCCGGCGGTGCACAACTCGTCGACCAGGGCGACGACCATCTCCACGGCCGCCGCCGCGTGGGCGCCGTCGGCGAGGTCGAGGGCGGACCGTCTGTCCCGCAGGAACGCCGCTATCCGCGCCCGGCGCGGATCGCTCGACCGCGGCCCGATACCCAGGCAGTCCAGGAGTACGCCGAGCAGGGGCGGGTGAGCGAGCTGGTCGGCGAGGCCCGCCGCGGTCTGGCAACCCGCCTGCGCGGCGAGACGTAGACCCGCCGCGACCACCGACGACTTGCCGATCCCCGGCTCACCCTCGACCCAGACCACGGTGCCGGTGCCGCCGCGCAGCCGGTGCACGGCGTCCCGCAGCACCGCGATCTCCGGCCCCCGGCCGACGAGCAGGCTCGCCGATCCGGCCGGCCTCTCGATCACCGACGGCCGGCCACATCGGCCGCGAACGCCGCCACCCAGGTCAACGCGGAGTTCCAGTTGATGGTGATCTCGTTGACCGACCAGGCTTCGAGATTGTCCACGTAGCAGAGCTGCGGGGCGCACCCGTGCAGCCAACTCGCCGAGAGCGGGTCCTGGAGGCTGGAGTTGGGCCCACCCGCGACCGACCCCACCGGCGGGTTCGGCAACCGGGCGTCGAACGATCTCGCGTACCACCGGCTGTGCTGGTTCTTCGCGTCGTTGCTGCCGTAGCCGGTGACGTACGACTGCCCGAGGGCGTTGCGGCCCAGCAGGTAGTCGAGGCCCTCGAAGACGGCGTCGGCGTACCTGGCACTGCCGGTGAGGTCGTAGGCGGTCGCGAGAACGACCTGGTTGTTCAGCATGGACGCGTTCGAGCCCCAGTCGTAGCGTCCCGTGGTGGGAGTGTAGGTCTGCCCGAAACGTTCGGCCTTCTGGAACGAGATCAACCGGTCCGCGGCGGCGACCACCCACCCCTTGATCTGCTCGCGGTCACTCAGCTCGGTGCCGAACCGCGCGAGGTCGAGCTGGGCCAACGCGGCCACCGAGCCCCAGTAGAAGCCGTTCTGGCTGAAGGCCGCACCGGCGGTGTGGAACCGGCTGACCCGGATGGCGGTCAGGTAGCTGGCGTCCCTGGTGGTCAGGTACAGCTCGGCGGCGGCCCAGTAGAACTCGTCGGAGACGTCCCCGTCGTTGTAGGGCCCGCCGCCGCTGCGGTCCTCGTACGGTGCGAAGAGCGCCGGGTTGGCCCGGGCCGCGGCGTACGCGCGTTCGGCCGCCGCGCGCAGCCGGGCGGCGAATCCGGCGTCGTACGGCTGGTAGATCCTCGCCGCCTGGGCCGCGACGGCGGCCAGGTTCAGGGTGGCCGCGGTCGACGGCCGGTGCAGTTCCCGTGCTTTCTTGTCCTGGTGCGGCAGCATCGGCGGTCCGGTCCAGGTCTCGTCATGCACCTTGTGATGGACCATGCCGGCCAGCGGCAGCCCGTCGGGCACCTGCATCTTCAGCATGAAGTCGAGGTTCCAGCGGGCCTCGTCGAGGATGTCCGGAACGCCGTTGCCGCGTTCCGGTACGGCCAGGGTGCCGTCGCCGAGCGCCGCCGGCCGGTTGCGTTCCCACGTCGACAGGAGCTGGTACGTGGCGATGCCGCCGTTGACGACGTACTTGCCGTGGTCACCGGCGTCGTACCAGCCGCCGGTGACGTTCAGCCGGTAGGAGCAGGTCCAGTTGTTCAGGAACGACTTCGGCTGCTGGCAGGGCACCTGGGTGTCGCCACCGTTCGGCGAGTCCGCGACGTGCCCGGCCGGGCGGGCGTACGCGGCCCCGGCGATGCCCCCGTCGATCGCGATCCCACTGCGGTTGGTGTAGAAGAACCGGGTCGCGTCGGTGCGCAGCCGGTCGTACAGGTCGGCGCGGATGTCGAACGGGTGACTGGGCCGGTCGACCCAGCCGTCGTACACCAACTCGAACCGGCCGGTGGCCGTGACCTGGCTGAAGTCGATCACATGGGTGTTGGCGCTCGCCGACGCGTCGAAGCCGGTCGGGGTGGTTCGACCCGTCGCCACCGTCGCGCCGCCGCCGGCCCGGCGCAGCGTCCACGGCACCGCGTAGGACGCGCCGTACAGCAACGTCGCCCGTTTGGGCCCGTTGGGCAGGTAGCCGTGCTGGTTCACCTTGACCTCCGGCCCGGTGTCGGCCCGGTACGCGTACTCGGCGCCGGTGAGCGTCACGTCGTCCATGCAGAACTCGTACGGCGTGCTGGACTTGCCGAGCCGGAACTGGAGCTGGGCCAACCGGTACGGCTCCGGGTAGGTCGTGGTGATGGTGTACTCGTACTCCTTCCAGGCGGTGCCGGTGGTGAAGCCCTTGTTCAGGTACGTGACGTTCGTCGGGTTGTCGAAGGGCGCGAGGTAGATCAGCGGGTTCGCCGCCGTGTTGGTGCGGGCGCGGAACCGCAGCGTGTACGTGGCGCCGCCGGGCAGGTAGATGCTGTTGTGCCCGACCAGGACGTCCCACGGGTTGGTGGACGCGGGCGCGGTCACGCAGAACGTCCCGCCCGCCAGTTTCGGCGTCATCCCCGCGTTGGTCCACCACGGCTTGTCCGTGCCGGTGAACGTGCTGTTCTGCAACAGCCGGCCGTCGAGCTGCGGTCGCGGTGGCCCACCCCCGTACGCCGGCAGCGTGCCCGCCGGTAGGTCCTGCCCGCCGCCCTGGCCGGGCTGTCCCGGGCCTGGATCCGCGCTGCCGTAGCGGGGCAGCAGCCAACCGTCGAGGCCGCCGGAGGCGGCGCTGAACAGGACGAAGTCGCTGATCAGGTCGGCGTTGAGGTCGGCGAACAGGCCGGTGGTGCCGGCGAACGGGCCGTCGTCACGGATCGGGCCCAACGACCGCCAGCCGGTCGTCGCGCTCCACGGTGCGCCGGTGTTCTCCCAGGCCTGCACTTTGCCGCTGGGGTAGTCGACGCGCAGCACGTCGGCCCGGCGGTCACCTGTGACATCCGTGAACGTCGTCTGGTAATAGCCGTCGGCGGGGGTCGCGAAGCCGCTGACCGAGTGCCAGTCGCCCGGCACCGGCGTCCGGCCCTGGGACCGGTTCTCCCAGAGGCTGGCGTGGCTCTGCCGGTCCGAGTTGATCAGGTCGTCGTCTCCGTCGCCGTCGATGTCGACGAAGCGCGGGTTCTCGTAGCGCAGGTCGTTGGCCACGAAGGAGCGTGCTCCCAACCGGATCTGCGCGGCGTCGGACTCGTTGCGGTACATCTCTATGACCCGGTACCCGGTGGGTGACTCGTCGGCGGTCCGCAACCGGAGGTAGTCGTCCCGGTCGTCGCCGTCGAGGTCGCCGAAGTGCACAGTACTGGGCAGACCCCGGTCCGGCGGGCTGATGTCACCGAGGGCGGTCCAGGTGGATCGGGGGCCGTTGTTGCGCCACGCCGGTATCCGACCGTCGGGCGCAACGATGACGTGGTCGGCGTCGCCGTCGCCGTCGAGGTCGGGGAAGTGGGTCTCCGAGCCGGCCGGGGCGGCGTCCCGGAACTCCCCGATCGGGTCCCAGCGCGGGCCGATGCCGTTGCGGGGTTCCGGTCGCCACTGGTAGAAGTCCTGCCCGACCACCAGCCGCGCGCCGAGGGCGTTGGGGGAGGGTTGCAGGGAGCCGCCGAGCCCGGGGGTGAAGATCTGCCCGTCCTTGAACTGCCACCGGGACACCTCGGCCTGCTCCGAGCAGAGGGTGCTGCCGGTGCTGCGGGAGTTCGCGGCCCAGGACAGGCACCGCTCGGTCGCCGGATCGGCCTGCGGCCAGGCGAGCTGGTACTGGCCCGCAACCGTGCTGAAGCGCACCTGAAGGGCCTCGTCGAGGCTGCCGCGCGGCGTCCTGACGTGCGGTCCGATGTCGTCGCCGTCGTTCGTCTTCGACGCGATCACCGCGTGCTCCAGGTGACGGGCGAAGAAGCGGTACGTGTCACCGGGGACCGGGGCGTAGCAGTCCCGCTCGGTGGTCGTCCGGGGCGCGAGGCCACCGCCGGCGCCACAGCCGGCGTTCACGACGTAACGGACGTACGCGTGGTCAGAGGTTCCGCCGAGAACCTCGGCGTTGATGGTGTTGTTGTTTCCGTCGCTGGCATAGGCGAAGTCCAGCTCTCTGCCGCCCTCGTGGGTGGGCTGGCCCGCCGTGACCATGTGGCTGTGCAACGCCGCCGGCATCCGTGCCGGTTCCTGGTTGAAGTCGGCGAGCACCATCCATTCGCCGGTGGGGCGACGGGCCATGAACTGCCGAGCCGTCTCGATGATGTCGGGGGCGTCGTTGGCGCTGTTCGGGCCGTTGGACTGCGCGTGGGCGGTGAAGTACCAGTCGGTGCCGATCTGGACGCCCATCATCGGCCGCGAGTTGAACCGCGAATGCACCGGCAGGATGACGGCGTCGGTCACCGTCTCCCGGGTGACGATGGCCAGGCCGTTGCGTTGCTGACCGGGGTCGGCCCAGTAGATCTGCAACAGGTCCGGGCTTTCGGACGTGCCCATGTTGTACAGATGCTCGGTGATGCCGGCCTGGGCGAACTGGCGATCGGTCCACACCGCCCGTTCGGGAGGTTCGTTGCCCGCCTCCTGGAGCGCGGCGACCTGCACTCCTTCCTGGCGGAACATCTGCTGTATACCGGTCAGCCACCGCGACTCCGACGGCCCTTCCCCTCCTTGGCGCTGGCCCCGCATGTTCCAGGACGCGGTGACCCGGTCCTGCGGGGCCGCCACCGCCGGTGTCTCCGGTTCGACCGCGGACAACAGCGTCGCCGCCGTCGTCGCCGCGATGATCGTGGCCAACCTTTTGCGTGCAGAGCCCACGTCAGATCCTCCAGGTCTCGGACACAGAGACCATGCGGTAGCGGGGCTCGACATCGCATCGGTAGAAATTGCCTATCCGTCTGGTCCGCTGTGAGGGCGGCGAAGCCGGGTGCCGAGGTCACGTACCGCCTCGTCGAACGTCCGGTCGGCTTCGCACGGGCTGTGCCCCCTGATCGGGGGCGGGAAGATGTCTCCGGTCGCCGCGGTGACGCCGTACGGGTCGCGAAGCCGTCGGTCCACCGGCGGGCGCCCGGGGGCGGCGGCGGGTACCTCGTTCGCTTGCTGGGGCGGGAGGACGCGCCCACCGATCGGGTCGGTGTCGCGCCACAGGTTCACCCACCGCCAGTCGACCCGCTCGGCGATCTCGCGGATGACCTCGTCGCTGACGTAGGCGGGGAACAGTCGGGCGTACAGCCGACGCAGGGGCGAGCCGTGGGTCAGCAGCGCGATCCGGTCGGTGACCCGTGCCGGCAGTTGGAGCACGGTCGCGGCGAGCAGGACGGAGCCGTGGCTGTGCCCGGTGAGCACCACCGCGTTGCCGGAGTCGACGAGGTAGGTGATCCGGTAGGTCAGTTCGGGTACGGCCCGCTCGGCGTAGCACGGTGGCGCGAACGGGTGCGCGGCTCGGGGCCAGAAAGTGCCCAGGTCCCACAGCACGCCCACGTACCGGCGGAATCCAGGGGTGCGGTAGGCGAAGATGCCGCCGACGACCAGACCGATGAAGATGGCGGCGATCAGGTAGCTGCCGGCGCCGATGGCGAAGTCGACGAAGCTGACCGGCAGCCCCACGTAACGCTGGATCAGTTCGCCGGGGGACGTCGGCACCAGGCCGAACGCGACCGCTGCCATGCCGATTCCGGCAAGGACGGCGTAGAGCACCGCGAGCGGCACCAGCCGCTCGGTGAACCGGGCATGGGCGATGGCTCTGCGGACCTGCCGCAGCCGGGGCGCGGCGTCGGGTGGCGCGTTGGGGAAGTCGCGGGCGACGATCGCCGACGCGGCACGGATCCGTCCCGGTCGGGACGCCAGTGATGTCACGCCGACGGCGGCGAGCGTCACCAGCACCGCCAGGGAGAAGCCGAGGATCGCCCACATGCAGGCCCGTGGCGGGCTGGTGATCAGCGCCTGTGCGGTCGGAGCGCCCCGGTTCAGGATGTCGGACACCCGGTAGACAAGTTCGGCGGAGAACGTGAGCGCCAGACTGATCGAGCCGACGGCGGCCGCAAGCGCGCCGAACCCCAGCGAGGGCGCGGCGTCCGGCCGTCGATTCCGGTGCCAGAACAGCGCCGCCCCCAGGGCAACCAGCAGTACCGCCTGACCGATGTAGAACCCGACGACGGTCAGGTTGTAGCCGGGTAGTCCGTTCCTCTCCGGCCAGGAGGCCGAACTGGTCAGCACATGGATCCAGACCAGCACGGTCAGGCCGAGGGCGATCGCGCGCAGCAGGCTTGCCAGCCGGTCGAGCCGCCGTTCGGTGGCCGCGGACAGGGGTGGGGTGCAGAGCAGAGCCGCACACGTGACCAGCAGCAGTACGGTGCCCGTCGTCAGCGCGACGGTGCCGGTCGACGAGCCCTGAGCGGCTCGGGCGCCGAGCAGGCTGAGGTCCAGCGTGGCGAACGCCACCGCGACGTGGATCGAGCGCAGTCGACCGACGATCGGCTCGTTGTCCCACCGGCCGATGGCGGTGAGGCGGGGGGCCGCAGTGGGCTGGTCGGCCGAACGGGGCACGTGCAGCGGCAGTGCCGAGCGAGCGGTGATCGCCCACACGAGGCCGATCGCGGCCATTGGCACGAGCGCGAGCGCCGCCAGGCGCAGTCCGGCCGGACGTCCCCCGAGCCAGGACAGCCAGTTCCGTCCGGCCAGGCACTCCGGCGAGGACATGCACTTCCACGCGATCACATCCAGCGCGACCCCGACGATGCTCAGCACGTACATCGAGGTCAGGGTGAGCGCCAGCAACCGGCAGAGAGCCTTGATCACCGAGTCGCCCCCGGGGCCGGCCGGCCGCATCCAGATGGCGAGGTTGATCAGCATGAACGGCAGCAGGATCACCATCGACAGCGTTCGCACGGCGTTTCCAGCCGGCAGGTTGTTCCAGCGGTAGGCCTCCAGCGTCACCCCGTCCGCCTCGCCGCCCTCGTGGATCCCCGGTCGGGGTCGGTAGAAGCCACCCTGGTGGTCACCCGCCACCTGCCGCACGTGTGGCTGGTCCAACAGCTCAGCGGGGCCGGTGGCGGACACCCCGTGCACCCGCAGTTCCACCAGGCCGCCAGCCCGAGGGCGCCCGCCCGCCTCCCGCTGATCCATCCGGTACCGGCCCCCCGGCGCGTCCGAGGCGCACACGGCCCGCTCGGCTTCTCCGACGGCCCCCGCGTGGCGGAACGGGCGTACCCCACGAAGGGGTTCACAACCCTGGGCCGTGGGCGGCGCGTCCGTCGATCTCGCGCCCGTACCGGCGGCGCTTGCCGGTCGAGCGGGTGGGACGCGGACGTTGGAATGTCACGGTGAGCTGGTGACACGGTGGCACTGCATGACATACCGGGGTGCGCGCTGCAATGGGATGTCCCGCACCGTCGAAAGGAACCCCCCGATGAGCGCCGTACCACCCGTTGGACCCTGGAAAGGGACGGAACACCCCAGCCGCTCCGAGTCGGGACGCCCGCACCTGCGCACGTCGGAGCGATCCGGGCCGGTGGTCGACAGCTCCCGGCCCTTCGGCGCCCACCTGCGCATGAGCTGGTGGAAGCCGTTCGTGGTCATCGTCGTGCCGTCGCTGGTGATGCTTGTCCTCCAGGTGCTGCTCTACCAGGTCGTCGGCGTCATCGAGGGCAGCGACGACCCGATGTCGGCGACCATGACACCGTTGAAGTTCCTGGCCATCAACATCAGCATCGGCGCGGCCGGCGTCCTGGCGATCCTGCTCCTCGGGTGGATCGCCAAGGTGCCATGGCGAAGCCTGATCAGCTTTCCCCGCGCCTTCGACGCCCGCCGCCTGACGTACTACCTGATCGGCGCGGCGTTGCTCGTGGGGGCCGGAACCGGTGTCGTGGCGCTTGTCGCGCCCGACTCCCCGGGCTGGACCACCTTCGATGTCAGCGGCACGACGATCGGCATGCTGGTGATCATCATGCTGAGCACTCCGATCCAGGCCGCCGGCGAGGAGCTGATGTTCCGAAGTGCCGTGCTGCCCGCCGCCGCGTCCTGGGTGCGCGCGGTGCGTCCGGCCCTGGGCGTCGGGCTCGCCGTCTCCGGCCTGGGCTTCGCCGTGGTGCACGGGTCGGCCGATCCCTGGCTGTTCGGGTACTACACGTTCATCGGCGTGAGCACCGGCCTGATGGCCGTCATCAGCCGTGGCATCGAGGCGCCGGTCGCCTTCCACGTCGCCAACAACGTCCTGTTCACGACCGTCAACACCCTGATGGCGGACGGCGAGACCTTCGCGATCGACCGTTCCACCGACTCTGGTGACGCGTCGCTGCTGATCCTCGGCGCTGTCAACGTCGCCATGGTGGCGCTGGTCTGGCGGCGCGAGCGGCGGGCCCGGGCCGCCACCGCGGACTGACTCCGCCAGGGCAGGGTGCCCGACGCCACACCCGTGCCAGATTGGCCAGCGACGGTCGTGACGGCACGGGCACCTGTGCTCGCAAAGCGCGGCAGCCGCCTGGTGGGCTTCGTCCACGTGGTCCTCGACGCGGGCCCGCGCTGGGGGCGGCCTCACAGCGCATGGCACCGTCCGACGACTGGGCGTCGTCACTTGACGGTCCAGGGAGGAGGATGGGGTGATGCTCCAGGCCTTCGTCGCGGAACCACCGTGCGCGGTGTGTGGGCGAGCGACAGCCCACCTCGAACTCGTCGCCCCCGCCTCCCAACCGGTGAGCTGGCAGCGCTGGTCACCAGCGCAGCGCGACGCCTACTCCGCCGCGCGGCAGCGTCACGACGGCCAGCAGTGGTGGCTGCTGTTCTCAGGAATCGTGGCGGGCAACGGACTCGGCCGACCGGTGGACCCGGCAGAGGCACAACGCATCGCCGACGCGTTCGCCAAGCCCTACCGCTACGTCGCTGTCACCACGGCGGGCTTCTACGACGACGCTGGATTCTGCGGGCAGTGCGACGCCCCGTACTGCTCTCAGCACTGGAACGTCTCCAGCACGGGCTACGGACGTTGCCCCCGGGGCCACGGCAAGAGCCTCGACCCGCACTGGTGGCCGGACGACCTCTGAAGCCGGACGCCCGCCACCGTCACCCTCTGCCCACAATCGACGCGCCGAGGACCGGCGGGATCACGTGCCGTCCTGCCACGGAGCCGGTGATCCGGTTCGGGCGCCACGATCACCGGCCGCACGGACACGCGAATCGGCGGCGACTGCCCTGGTGGGAAGTCACCGCCGATTGCGTGCTCGGGCCGGTCAGGCGGCGGAGCAGGCGGTGTCCAACTCCTTGATTGCGGTTTCCAGGGCCTTCTTGCTGGGCTTGGCGTCGGCGGACTTGCTGTACGCGTCGCTCAGGCCCATCATCTCGTCCTGGACCTTCTCGGAGGCGGCGGTGACTGCCTCGTTGGCGCCCATCGCGTGCGCCAGGATCGCGACCGACCCGGCGGCCCACTGGGCACTGACCGCGAAGTGCCCGGCCGGCGGGCCGATCTTCTCGGCCTTGGTGATCTTGGCGGCGTTGTCCTTGATGTCCTTCTTGATGTCGGCGCAGGCCTTCACCGTGGCCGCGTCGTTGGCTGCGGCGCTGGGCGTGGTGGTGGGCGCACCGCTGGTCGGGGCGGCGCTCGAGGCCGCCGGGGACGGCGGCGCTGCGGTGTTCGCAGAGTCGGGCTGAGGATCGCAGCCGGACGCCGCGATCACCGCCACAACAGCCAGGCCAGTCAGGACGAGTCGGGTTCGACTCATCGATGTTTCCCCCATGATCGTCATGTTCGGCGACGCTACCAGTCGCGCTCGAACGGGTGGGACCAGTTATCGGGCCGAGTGCGGCACCGGCGCACCTTGGTGCCGAGGCCGTCCGGACGAGCCGAGCTGAAGGGTGCGTTCGTCTGGTGAGTCACCGCAGTGCCGCTGCGAGGTCGGCGGCGTTGTCGAACGCGGGTGCCGCCCGTTCGGATTCGTCCTCGGTGAGCGTGACGGACCGGGCGCGGGCCAGCATCTCGGCCGCAGTCTGCGGATCGTCGAGCACCATCGCGAGTTCGGCGCGGTAGACAAGCACCTCCACCTGCTCGACCGGGTCGTCATCGGCATGTGGGCGGGCCAACGCGCTGTCGAGGATGCGAACGGCCTGTCCGGCGCTTCCCCTGGAATCGGCCTGCACGACCGCATTCGCCAGGGCCCTGGCCAGCCGCCCGGCAGGCGCCTCGGCTGGCACGGGTGCGGTCGCGGCGTCCCGAAAGACGCGGATCCAGTTGCCGCCCGGGTCGATGACGCTGAATCCGCCCAACCCGTCGGCGTTCTTCCGCGCCCGGGGTCGGGTCATCCGCGGCGTTCCGGACACCAGCACCTTGCCGTACGCGGCGCGCATACCGGCGACGAAGGCCCGGTGCAGTCCCTCGATGTCGGCGGTGAGTACGAGACAGGAGCCGTAGGACTGCTCCGGATCGAATCCGGCGATCTCGAAGAACTGCAGATGCAGGTCCTCCCGCTGCACCCCCACACACGCGTAGGGCTTGCGTTGCTTGTAGGTGGTGTGAAAACCGAGCACTTCGTAGAAGCTCTCGATGTCGTCGATGGAGGGGCACGGCAGCAGGGGAACGGTTCGCTCGTTGGCCATACCTCCTTCCTAAGCGTCGGAGGGCATCCATCGCCCATGGAAATAACCGATCATCACCCTCGCTTAACCGAACGGCTGATGGCTCAGACCGCGACGCGGCTCGACCGGGCTATCGGGGGCGTCTTCCTGCCAGAGTCGCGAGGGCTGCCGACGCCCGCTTCCCCGACCCCTCCGTGCACGGCGCGACGACGAATTGGGTAGCCGCGCCAGCCCGTCCCGCCCTACCTTGTTGTTCCGCGACCCACTCACGAGAGGACCGCACCCCGCGTGACACCGCCCGCTCTGTAGCCCTGACAACTTTCCCGCGCATTGGTCGCCGACGTCCGCCGTCGGCTCTGTTTCCATGCCTTCCGTCAGGTCTTCAGAGGGATCATGTCTACGCGTCCTCGTATCGCCTCGTTCCGGACCCTGCGCACGCGCGTTCCGCTGCTCGCGTTCCGCTGCGTCCACTGCCCATCCGGCCTCGCCAGCACTGGCGACGGCACGTGTCGCGTCAGTGCGCACGGCCAACTTCTCGACACTCTGTTTCCGGCCGCCCTCGTCTTCCGTGACCGCACCAGCACGATCACGGTGAACTGTCACGTCCCGGTCCGACATCTCCTGGAGGGCCGTTCCGGTAACCCCTTGCGCCGTGGGCCTGAACCGGTGCGAGAGGCACGCTGGCCTCGCCCCGGACTGCATCGCGCGGCGGTCCGCGCGCGGACGCTCATGACCGGGCGTGAACGAAGCTCAGGGCCGGCCCGATACCGGCGACGACGGTGAACAGCCGCCCTCGGAACCCGAGCCCCCATCCTTGAGTCGGGCTCGGCGCAACGGCGGCTCGGTCAGGGGTTGATCAGTCTCCACTCGCCTTCGGAGATGACGTCGACACCGCCATCGACCACCTTGATGGCGGTGTCGTCGTCGATGGCGTAGGTCGGCACCGGGATTCCGGACGCCCACTTCTGGATGTGGGACAGCGCGGTGTCCTCCATCTCCGGATGGTTGAGGTGGGGGTACAGCGTGAAGTCCACAAGCCCCAGCGCCCGGTCGGCGTCCTGCGCCATGTCGCTGCCATCGGGCACGAATCCGAGGTCGAATTCGGCGTCGCAGTTGTAGGGGGTGACCGCGATGCTCCCGGCGCTGACGCCCACATAGACCGTGTCGGTCAGCGACGGCAGGAGGGCGGCCAGGCCGGACTGGCGCAGCCAGTGAGTCAGGTACAGCACGTCGCCACCCCAGACGAGGAGGGCGTCGGCCTCCCGGACCGCCGGGACCCAGTTCTCTTCCCGAACGGTCGGCAGCGCGGTGAGCTCCAGCAACCCCAGGGACTTCCAGCCCAACTGGCACAGCGGGATGGTGGCGTGCCCGTGAACCGCCTTCCACGCCCTTTCCGCTCCGCCCGGGAAGGGGTGGACGCCGGTGGGGACTAACAGGGCCGTGGACTCGGCGATCGGCTTGCCCAGCAGGTCGACGAGCGCGTCGGAGATGCTCGGGTTACTGACACCCGACGACGTGAGAAGGAACTTCATGCAAACCGCTCTCCTGAAGCCACCGCAGAAGACACCCCGACCGGCCTCCGCACGAGGCACCAGCCCCATAAGATGCCATCGATGAAAATCATGCCATGGGCACCCGCCACGCCTGCCGATGCGGTGTCGCTGGCCACCCTGTTCCAGCAAGTCGAGGCGGTCACGCCCGTCGGCCTGGAGCAGCGCGCCGACGAGGTCATGGCGCGACTGGCAGCCCTCGGGCCGCAGCTCGGGCCACAAACCCGGGTCGGACGCGACGGCGACGGGGCCGTCGTCGCGTACGGGGAGGTCGCGGAGATGGGTGAGGTCGACGGTGTCCTCCGGATCCGGCTGGCCAACGTCGTCCATCCCGACGCTCCGAGCGACGTCCGTGCCGAGTCGTACGACTGGCTCCTCGGGCAGGCCGAGCAGGTGCGGCAGGCCCGCGGAACTGCCCAGACGGCTGTCCTCGGCACCCGGTGCGCCGAGAACGATCACGTCGTACGCGATCTGCTGATCCGGCACGGCTTCGAGTTGACCCGACACGAGCGCGACCTGGTCCTGGCACTGTCGGAACCGTTGCCCGCCGAGGTGCTGCCGCCTGGCCTGGTGGTGGAGCCGGTCGACGAGCGCTACCAGGAGTTGGCGCGGCTGGCGCACAACGAGGCGTACGCCGACAGCCCATCCGCCATCCAGCCGGACCAGCGCACCTGGCCGGCGCACGCCATCGCGCACCCCCGCTTCCTGCCCGACCTCTCCTGCCTGGTGCTCGCCGAGGTGGACGAGGGCGAGAACCCGGTGGCCGGCTTCCTGTTCGCGCTCGCCGACGACGACGACGAGAATCCGAACGTCGTGCTGCACTGTCTGGGCAGTCGGGTTCCCTGGCGCCGCCGTGGCCTCGCTACCGCCATGATCACGCGTTCCCTCCGCCGAGCCCGGTCCGCCGGCTTCGCACAGGTGCGCCTTCAGGTGAGCGACAGCAACCCGCGGGCTCTCGCGCTCTACGGCAAGCTCGGCTTCGTCGGCTCGGGGCGCGGATATCTGGTGCTGACGCGGCGCCTCGGCCCTGACGACAGCTGACAACGAGGTTCGCCCGGTATCGCGCTCGTCGAGCAGGCCGAGGCGCTGTGCCGGAAGGGCGCTGCCAGTTCCCGGCCATGGCTGCTGCGCCATGCCTGCGACGGCGACTACGTCAACGGCTACTTAGCCGGCGAGGTCGCGACCACACCGCGAATAGGTATGTCGACGCCGCCATGATCGCCGACTATCTGGTGGCCAGACGTCCACAAAGGTGTGGTTGCTATGCCGAGCAGCGGGACCGGATCGTGCAGCAATACCTCGCCGTACATGAGCGACCTGATTGGCGCGACGCGGTCCAAAATGGGCCTCGACCTGAGCGATTGATCTGGCCTTTCATTCATCACCTGGTTGAAGCAGAAGGGCGGTGACGGGTCGGCTGTCGCATAGGTCTTGTCGAGGCCCACACGGATGTGGTGCGACACCTCGCCGCCCACGGAGCGTTCGGTGGCGGATCCGAAGGCGTCAGCCACGGTGCACCCGATCGCCGCTGCGGCGGCATCCGCATTTGTCGATAATTGCTCGCCCGATTATCCAACTGACCATGATCGGATACCTTTCCGGTCACATTCTCGATCTTGGGACAGCGGGGCGACTGGATCGGCCGCTAGCATCGCGCTGATTCCCGACCCCCATTACGGAGACCTTCATGCGCACATTTGCCGCTGCCGCCCTCACGGGCGTGCTCGTGGCCGTCCTTCCGGCAACGGCCGCTCTGGCCGCCGACCCGAAGCCGGACATCGCGGTGACCTCCGCCGCCGACAAGGCCAACTACGCCGAGGGCGAGACCTTCACCATCACGGTCACGGTGCAGAACAAGAGTTCCGTCGACGCCAAGCGCGTGCACTACACCGGCGGCGACAGCGAGGGCGTCGACGGTGTCACCTACGGTGTGCTGTCGACCGGCTTCGACCTCGCCGCCGGAGCCACCAGGACCGTTCAGCTCACCGGCAAGACCAACCATGTGGCGTGGCAGACCGGCCGCGGATACGTCGCTTTCGCACTCGCCGCCGACAACGGCGAGGCCAACGACGCCGACAACGACACCATCGCGCGGCTGCCGGTGGCGGGCGCCTTCGGTGATCTCGGCGGCTACGTCTACCAGGGTGAGTCCTTCGACGCCGAGTGGACGCCCCAGACGCCCGGCATCCCGGGTGTCAAGGTCGTCGTCAGCAGTACCGACGGCAAGACGACGTACGCCGACGCCGTCACGGACGCCAAGGGCCTGTTCCGTCTCGCTCACCTCCCCGCCGGCGACGTCGTGCTGACGTTCACTGTCCCGGCGGGCTGGAAGATCCTGGCCGGCGAGAACGGCGAGGACGACCACACTCGGACGCAGATCAGCGCCGACGACAGCGACGAGCCGCGCGTCTTCGTGCCGGCGAAGAAGGTCGCCGTGGGCTCGCCGTCGCCGTCCCCGTCGGCGTCGGCGTCATCGCCGTCAACGCCCGCGCCGTCGCCGTCGTCGAGCGCCGGTCCGGGCCTGCCGATCACCGGTGACAACACCATGCTGCTCGTCGGCGCGGCTGCGGTCGCCGTCGCGGTCGGCACCGTGCTGGTGCTCGCCGTACGGCGCCGCCGCGTACACCTGCAGGCCTGATCGACCGAGCACCCGCAGGTCGTACCGTTGTCGAGCAGAGCGACGGGCGTCGAGGCTTCAGCATCCTGCTGGAGCCTCGGCGCCGCGACTACGCCCTGAACGCGGATCCCCGGCGTCCAGGTGACGATCAACCGGGTGGGCCGGCCAGCATGCTCGCGCGCAGGAGTTGGTCGCGAACCGGTATCGCGTACCGCAGGTGAGTCATCCGTGCGGCCAGGCCAGCCATGCGGGCCAGCCTCTGCGTGGCTGGCCGACGCCGACGATCGTAATCGTGCAGGGCCTGCTCGACCGTGAGCGTCTCACGCAGGTGGGCGGCCAGCGCGACCGCATCGATGATCGCCTCGCACGCGCCGCGCCCCAGGTCGGGTGTCATGGCGTGGGCGGCGTCGCCGAGGAAAGCCACCGTGCCGTGGGTGAAGGACGGTAGCGGCGGCGTCACGTACACGTCGTGTCGCAGCACGGCGGACTCGTTGATCGCGTCCAGGACGGCATGGACCGGCGGCGCCCAACGGCCGAACATCTTCCGTAGTTCGGCAAGTTCCTTGCCCGGATGGAACTGGCCCTCCGGTGCCGCCGCGGACGCGTACCAGTTGGTGCGACCGCCCTCCTGCGGTGTCACGCCGAACTTGAGGCCCCGCCCCCACACCTCCACGAAACAGTCGGTGGGCATGTCTTCCACCACGCCGCGCCACGCCGTGCTGCCGGAGAACCGTGCTCGGTAGGCCGGGCCGAACACCTTTTCGCGGGCTTGGCTGAACACGCCGTCGGCCACCACGACCAGATCCACGTCGCCCACCTCGGTAGCGTCGTGCACCGGATCGCCGGTCCGTAGCTCGACCCCGGCCTCCGTCGCCGTCTCGTGCAGGATGGCGAGCAGTCCCGGCCGGGACAACAGGTAGACATGGTCGCCGGTGCGCCGGTGTAGCCGTTCGACGTCGATCGAAGCGATGCGGGAGCCGTCCGGACGAAGAAAGACCCCGGCCTGCTGTCGTCGCCCCGCCCGGCGGACCATGTCGCCGACCCCGATCGCGTCAAGCGCGCGCAGCGCCCCGGGCCACATGCCGAGCGCCGTGCCCGTGATCGGCAGGCTCCTGTCCCGCTCCCGGACGGTGATCCGCCAGCCTGCGCGCCGCAGCGCGATGGCCGCGGTCAGCCCACCAATGCCTCCGCCAATGATCACCGCACGTCTCTCCATTGTCGCCACGCTACAACATCTGTTGTTCTTAAACTACGGATGTTGTGTATCGAATAAGGTGTCGGCGTGCCATCCCGCGAAGAAGACCTGCTCGATGCCGCCATCGGCGTCCTCGGAAGCCAAGGCGTACGGGCGTTGACCCATCGTGCGGTCGACGCGGCCGCCGCGGTGCCAACCGGCTCCACGGCGAACTACTTCAAGACCCGCGACATGCTGATCAGCGCCGTGGTCGACCGATTCGCCGACCGCGATCGTGCCACCTGGCAGGCGATCGCGGGTTTCGTCCGCCCCACGACCGCGGTCGAACTGGCGGCTGCGCTCGCCGCATACGTGCACCGTGCGCTCGGCCCGGATCGCGCCCTGACCATCGCCCGATACGGTCTGTTCGTCGAGGCCGCGGTGCGCCCGAAACTGCAAGCGCGACTTGCCGAGGCGGCCGACTCGATCCGGATGTGGGGCACGGAGTGGCTGCGCGTGATCGGCTCCACCGACCCGGAGGGCGAATGCGCGGCAATCCTCGACTACCTGGAAGGTCTCATCTTCCACCAGCTCACGTTCCCCGGTCCGGTCGACCAGTTGGAGGCGGCGATCACGCAGACGGTGGGCCGACTGTGCACCACCGCGGCGTGACCAGCGAACGGCCCGCCGAATGACCATACGGGTGCCTCCCGGGGTGCGACACGGTGCCGACGAGGCTGCGATAGCGTGAGTGGATCTTCGAACTCGTACCTGTGGGGGACAGAGCGGTGGCCACCGACGTGACGCCCGAACTGGCCGAGGCGATCCAGCGCGGCTACGACCAGCGCGACCGGGCGAACATGGCGCCGACGATCGCCTACTTCCAGGCGCTGCTCGCCGAACACCCTGACCACCCCGTCCTGGTGTACGAGGTGGGTGGCGCCTACGACACCGCGGGCCAGGAGGAGATGGCGCGCGGCTACTACGAGCGGGCGCTCGCTCTCGGCCTCGACGGCGACGTCAGACGTCGGTGCCTGTGCCAGTACGCCAGTACTCTGCGGTGGCTGGGCGAGTTGAGCGAATCACTCGCGGTGCTCGACCGGGCCCGCAGCGAGTTCCCCGACTCCGACTCCGTACGCGTCTTCCGGGCGCTGACCCTCAACGACGCCCACCGGTCGGACGAGGCGGTGGCCGAGTTGCTCACCGTCGTCACCGGGCACGCGGAGGTCACCGACCTCGGGCGGTGGGCGGTCGGGCTGCGTGGCCTGGCCCAGTGGCTCACCGACGGCCGCCCCGAATAGCCGTTTCGGGAGCCCGCTCGCGATGGGACGGGCTCCGGGAACGCGAGGAGTACCCGCTGGTGTAGATCGCGCACCGATGAGGTTTCCGCGCCGCGCCCGTCTGTACCTGTGTCATCGACGTACGGGAGGCTGGCAGGATGCGGAAACTGACCTTCGGCATGAATGTGACCCTGGACGGCTACATCGCCGCGCCCGGCGACGACCTCGGCTGGAGCGGGGGTGACGGGCCGGACGGATCGGCGAACGACGAGTTGTTCCAGTGGTGGTCCGACCGGGTGGGGGCGACCGGCCTGGCGCTGTACGGGCGTAAGCTGTGGGAGACGATGAGTTCCCACTGGCCGACCGCCGACCAGCAGCCCGGCGCCACACCGGCAGAGGTCGAGTTCGCCCGCCGCTGGCGGGACATGCCGAAGGTGGTGTTCTCCTCGACGACGCGCACTGTCGACTGGAACACGCGCCTGGTCACCGGAGACGCGGTCACCGAGATCACCCGGCTCAGGGCCGAGGACGACGGCGGGCCGATGGACATCGTCGGCGCGACGCTTGCCGCGGCGGTCATGCGGGCCGGGTTGATCGACGAGTACGCCCTGGTCACCCACCCGGTCCTGGTGGGCGGCGGCACGCCGTTCTTCACGACACTGGACACCTGGGTGAACCTCAACCTGGTGGAGACGCGGGCCTTCCCCGGCGGCCAGTTGCTGACCCGGTACGAGACGAGGCGATGACGCCGGCCCGTGCGCCGGGCTCGACGACGGTGGTGGCGTGGGCGATCACAGTGTCGGGGGCAGGTCCAGCCATGGTTTGTCGGTGGCGTCGAATCCGGTCAGCTCGGCGATCTTCCCGTCGACGATGCGCAGGACCGCCATGGTGAACAACCGGTACGTCGGGTCGTCGGGGGTGCGGAGGTACAGCACGGCCGCGGGCATCCGGTTGACTGTCGTGGTGGTGCAGCGCCAGTCGTCGAAGCCGCGCTTGAAGAGCCCGTGGGAGACCCAACCCTGCACCGCGTCGCTGGCCGTGACGATCGGGGTGATCTGCCCGGGGAGCATCACGAAACGCAGGTCGTCGCGGAGCAGGGCCTTCAGCCCGTCGAGGTCGTTGCGCTCATGAGCGTCGGTGTACGACTTCACCACCGCTCGCTCGTCGTCCGACAGCTCGTGCGTCGCCGGGATGCGCCAGTCGAGGCGGCGCTCGGGCAGCCGCTCGCGCATCGTCACGCGCGCCCGCTGCAGTGCACTTGTCACCGACGCGACGGTCAGCTCGAGGGCGTCGGCGACCGTCGACGCCGGCCAGCCGAGGACGTCGCGCAGGATGAACACCGCCCGCTGCCGTGGCGGCAGGTGCTGGACGGCGACGATGAAGGCCAGCTCGATCGTCTCCCGCGCCACCACCGACTCCTGCGGGTCCTCCGGGAGCATCCGGTCCGGGTAGGGCTGCAGGTGTCGCAGTTCCGAGCCCGAGCCCGGATCCGCGCCCGGCAGCTCGGCGGTCACGAGTGTGCGGTCGTTGCGCTTCCTGAGGAAGTCGAGGCAAGCGTTCGTCGCGATCCGGTAGAGCCAGGTCCGCAGGGTCGCGTTCCCCTTGAACGACTCTCGCCTGCGCCATGCCCGCAGGAACGTCTCCTGCGTCATGTCCTGCGCGTCCTCGTAGTTCGCGAGCATCCGGTAACAGTGCAGCTGCAACTCGCGGCGGTGACGCTCCGTGAATCGTGCGAACCGTGCCGCGTCGCCTGAGCGGGCCGCCGCGATGAACGTGGCCTCATCGGTGCCCAGCAGTCCAGCGTCGGTCATGGTCAGCGATCCTTCCATCGGTACGAGGGGTCCACCAGGACCGACGACGTGGCGCAGGATTTCCAATCGGTGAGCGCGACTGCGAAAACCGCTGTCCGACCACCGGAGCGCGGTGGTAGACAACCCGCGTGGAAGCGAATCTTGAGTTCCCGGACCTGCTGCGACTGATCGACGAACGGTCGACCGCCTTCCGTGCCGCGGTCGCCGCCGCGCCCAGCCTCGACGCGCAGGTGCCGACCTGCCCCGAGTGGACGCTCTCCGACCTGGTGAAGCACCTGGGTGGGGGAGACCGCTTCTGGGCCGCCATCGTCGGTGCGGGGCCGGCCGACGCTCCGCCGGCCGACGCCGCCGCCGCGCGCGCCGCGCTGGAGGTGCCGCAGGAGCGGGAGGCCCTGCTGGCCTGGCTCGCCGCGTCGACGCAGCTACTGCTCGGCGCCCTGAGCGAGGCGGGACCGGGGCGCGGTTGCTGGACGTGGTGGCCGGCGTCGCAGTCACCGCAGACCTCCGGCGCTGTCGCCCGCCACCGGGCCCAGGAGAGCGCGGTGCACACGTACGACGTCCAGCTCACCGCGGGCGCCCCGCAGCCGCTGCCGGTCGAGGTGGCGCTCGACGGTGTGGAGGAGTTCCTGTTCACCGTCTGCGCCACGTCGAGTGCGTGGCCGCACCAGCCCACCGCCTTCGACTTCCACAGCGCCGAGGGCCGCTCCTGGCGCCTCACCGTCGACGGTGCCGGCGCACGCGCCGCCCGTATTTCCGCCACCGGCGGGGGCCTGGACGCAGCCGGCGTCGCCGTCCGTGGCACAGCCAGTGAGCTGGTCCTCTACCTCTACGACCGCATCCCGGCCGGGTCCCTACACGTTGACGGGGACGCAGGGCTGCTCGACCTGCTCCGTGCCTGGGAGCCGGAGGCGTAGCACGCACGGGCCCCGGGCGTGGTGCGGTCGGCCATAGGATCCGGGAGTGGCCGATGTGACTGACGCAGATCACCGGAGTCCGGCACCCGGGGGCCTGTGGACGGAGCTGTCCGTCAGCTACTGCCAGTACGACGTGTCGGCCGTGCCGGGCGCGTCCGGCATGGGGATCTACGTTCTGGGTGACGACCTCATCCACGTCGGCGGGCCATTTCAGTTCACCGGCTTCTGCGGCACACACACCGGCTCGGTCGAAGCACGCGTCCGTGTCCTGCCCGGGCCACCGCTGGAGGTGGACAGCGGTTGGGACGCGATCAGTGAGGCACCCCTGTGGAGCCCCAGCGGCAGGCTGTCGGTCGTCGGCCTGATGGGCGGCGCCGCGGAGGGCCTCACCGACATCGCTGTGCCGCGCGGGCTGATCCGGGTGCGGGTGCACGCGCGCAACCGCCTGCACGAGTCCGTACGCACCGACGACGACCCGCCCGAGCAGCACGAGCTGCACATCTGGGCGGTCACCGAGGAGACGCCGTGGCGCACGGTGCTGGCCGACCCGGCTGGCCGCGCCTTCGAGCAGAAGCCGGCGAAGGCCGCCGAGTGGGGGATGTTGTCACTGGTACCGCGCCCGTCTGGTCGTCCGTCGACCCTGCCACCTGACCCGTACGAGGACGACGCCGGCCTGCCCCGGGTGGCGGTGGTCCGTCACTGGCCCGCACCTGTCGACGTCCCGGTGGGTGTGCTGCCCGCCGGCGACCTCGAGGTCCGGCTCGAGCGGGTCGACGACGAGACCCGGCGGTGGTCGTGGTCCAGCGCCGACGAACCGATCTTCCCGCACCCGCTGACGACGCTGCCGGACGACGAGCCGAGTGCCGTACGGCTGACGTCCGGCCCCGATGGTTTCGTCCTGCGGCACGAGGGCGTGCTGGGCCGGCACGCCTTCGCCCTCGGCCTGATCTGGGACCACCTGCTCGACGGTGCCGGCTCGCATCCGTGGGCGACGACGTTGCACAGTCAGGCGGCCGAGGCGACCGCCTTGGCCGAGAAGCACCGCCGCCTGCAGGCCGAACGCGGTGCCAAGCGGTGGGGCGGCCCTCCACCGTCGGATCGTGTCCGCGCACTCCGCGGGCAGGCGAAGTCCCTGGCCCGCCTCGACCGGCGGCTGCTCGACCGCATCGACGCGCTGCCCGCCACCCGTCAGCGGCAGGCAGCCTGCTGGGCGGCCCGCCGCGCGATGCGGGTGGCGGGGCTCGAGCAGATCGGGTGGGTCGCCGACGCGCTCGCCGACGCCGAGGCCGACCGTCCGCTGCCCCGGTCCTTCACCGAGCAGGGCGGCGCCGCCGCGTTCCAACGGCTCCTGGCCGACCCCGAGGTGCCCCGGACCACCGTGACGCTCGGCCCGGACCCACGGGTCTTCAGCACGATCGCCGCCACCGAGATGCTCCAGCAGGCCGCCGCGTTCCCCGCCCTGCTCGCCCTGACGAACGACGACCCGCTGGCCGCGGCGATCGACGCCGTCTACAACGCCGCGATCGCCCACGGCGACGAGAAGGACCGCTTCCTCACCGACGCCCACCTCGCCCTGCGCTGAGCCCTCGGGGTCCCGGCGGGGCCCGCCGCGCGCCGAGTCGCAGGAGGCCGCCCCCGGGACCACAGCTCACCGGATGACCGGGAGTCGTGGGACCACCAATGACCCTCACCCGCGCAGGTCGTCGTGCACCTGGTGGTCACCCACGAGCGAGGGGGCCGGTGCCCATGCGGCCCGGCCCCCTCCGGCTGCTCCGCCGGGGTGCGGCGGCGGAGGGTCGTTCAGGTCACCCGCAGCGTTGACCGTTGAGGGTGAAGGCGGTCGGCGCCGGGTTGGTGCCACTCCACGTGCCGTTGAAGCCGATGCTCGTGGACGCGCCGGCGGCGAGTCTGCCGTTCCAGCTCATGCTGTCAGCGGTGACGCTCGTGCCGCTCTGTCTCCAGGTGGCCGACCAGCCCTGGTCGACCTTCTGGCCGGCGGTGGGGAAGTCGAAGCCGAGTTTCCATCCGTCGATCACGGAGGTACCGGCGTTCTTGATCGTCACCGTCGCGGTGAAGCCGCCCGGCCAACTGTTCGCCGTGTAGGCGACCGCACAATGGCCGGTCGGGGTGGTGGGCGCGGTTCGCACGGCCAGGCCGGGAGAGGCCGCCGAGACGTTGCCCGCCGCGTCGCGGGCGGTCACCACGAAGGTGTACGGGGTGTCCGGCGTCAACCCGGCCACGGTGTACGTGGTGCCGGTGGTGCTGCCCACCTTCACCGGGCCGGTGGTGTCGACCCGGTGCACGTCGTAGCCGGTGACGGCGGTGTCGTCGGTGGACGGGGTCCAGGCCAGCGCGACGCTGTCGGCGGTGATGGTGCCGGCGGTCGGCTTGCCCGGCGCGGTCGGCGCCTGGGTGTCGCCGGGACTGGTGTCGCGCGGCAGCACCAGATGGGTGATCGAGTTGGCCGGGAAGGTGGCCGTGAGGCCGCTGGCGCTGACCGGCTGGTCGGCCTCCCGGACGACACCGGTGAGGTTCGCCCCGCTGTAGCGGTAGACCTGGGCGGTGCGGGCGGAGGCGCCGGTGAGGGCGACCTGGCTGGTCAGGTCGTCGCCGGTCTTGTTGACGACCACCACGGTGAGCGCCTTGTCGGCGCTGCGCTCGGCGGCGTACACGGCCAGCTTGCCCTGATCGGCGCTCGTCGCCCGGACGGAGGTCTCGCCGAACGCGCCGCCCCTGCCGTCGTAGTTGCGGTAGACGCGGAAGGCGTTCGCCACCGGCTGGTCGGCAGTGGGCGCGGTCCAGAGGGTGGCCAGGTCGAGCCCTTCGCGGCCGAAGATGCCGAGGACGTCGGCCTGGGCGAGCGCGCCGTTGAGCGACCCGAATCCACCCCAGTTGTATTCGGTCATCGCGACCTTCGTGCCCGGGTAGTGCTGGTCGACCAGTTCACGCAGGCGCGGGATGAACCGGACCGGGCTGTTGATCCAGCTCTCGTCCACGTAGGTCGGGTCCCAGAGCTGGCGGGTCGAGCGCAGTCGCAGCGCCTGGGTGGCGGCGTCGCCGGCCGCGTCGCCGAGCACGCCGGACTGCTGCGGGTAGAGGTGGACGTCGAAGTAGTCCAGGATGCGGGTGCCGTGCTGCTGCTCGTACTCCCGCATCCGGTCCAGGTGAACTGCCCCTTGAGGTGGTCGACGAAGTCGGTGACGTACTCCGGACCGACGGCGATGCTGGTGTCCGTCGGATCGTTGCCGGTGACCAGCGACCCGTCCGGCTTCTTGCCGTTGCCGCAGTCCGGCGCCCACTGGTCGGTGGACTCCTGCGGGCCGTACTTGGCGACGCTGAAGCCACACGCCCGCGACCGATCCTTGGCGATCCAGCCGAGCATCGGCACCGTCATGACGGTGGCCGCGCCGGTGGCCTTGTTCCGCTGCACGAAACGGTCGGTTTCCGAGCCCTGTGGGAGGTCTTGCGGGCTCGGGTTGTCGTTGGGGATGTTCTCGAAGTACCAGTCCGCCGCACGGTTGGTGGTGTCGGCACGGAAGTTGTAGCGGGTGGTGGCGTTGCCGCCGTAGCGGTGCACGGGCAGCCGCAGGTCGCGGGCGAGGGCCTCGTCGGCGAAGTTCATGCCGTAGACGTACGGGCTGATCTGGTGTCGGGCGGCGGTGGTGTCCACGGCCAGCGCCGGGCCGGCCGCGGCCAGGGCGGGCTGCGGCAGGGCCAGGCCGCCGAGGGCCGTGGCGAGCACGACCGGGAGTAGAGCGGTGGTGGGTCGCACGAGCATTCCTTTCGGATAGAAGCTCGACGATGGGAGCGCTTCCAAAGGATTGCGTTTTCCTAGCAACGAGTCAACGCTCCCACCACTCCGCCGATTCTGGCGACGATGCCCTCCGCGGTGTGTGTCGCGCTTGCGGACACGGATGATGGGCTCTGCAGCCGGTCGCCCTGATGGATGTCGATCGCGCCGCTGCCGGTCGTGTCGAGCAGGTGTGCGGCGAGGCAGCCGACGCTGTTGGCGTTCGCGATGTCCTCGTCGACGCCGATCGCCGGGGCGAACATCCGGGCGACGCCAGTCCTTCCGGTCGGCGACAGCGCGTAGGCGAAGCAGCCGAGATAACCGAGTCGCCGACACTCGGCGGCCAGCCGAACGTGGTCGGGCTGTATGGACAGCAGCTTCAGGCGATCCCGGACGGGGACGAGGAGTCGTGGCGCGCCGCTCGACGCGACCCGTAGGTCGGCGGCGATGTCCGTACGTTGCAGGCCGAGGGCGGCGATGATGCCACCGCCGGTCGCGTCGGCGCCGTCCGGCAGGGCGATGACGCCCTGGTCGAACCAGACCTCGATGCCGTCGTGGCGCCGAATGGCGCTCGTGGCGAAGACACGGCCCGCGGTGAGCTGGCGGCCGTGGTGCTCGGTGCCGCCGCTGCGCTGTAGCAGGACGGCCTGCGCGGCGATGGTGCCATGCCCGCAGTTCGTGAGTTCTCCGGCGCTGGTGAAGAACCGCACCCTGGAGACATCGGCGGTGCCGGTGTCGACGAAGGCGGTATGGGAGGTGCCGGCCCTCCGGGCGATGGCGTGCCGGTCGTCGTCGGTGAGCACGGCATCGTCGATCACGACCGTGGTGGGGCTGCCGCCCGTTCCGTGGCGGGTGCAGGCGTTCACCACCGTCAGCGCCGGCCCGGCCATCAGCAGGCCCTGTCGTCCGCGCTCTGGACCGCGGCCCAGGCGTCGGACCAGCGAACGAGCGGCCGCAGGGCCTGGTAGGCGCCGAGGCCGAGGTCGGTGAGCGCGTAGGCCGTGTCTGGCTGCTGGGCGACGAGGTGGGCGTCGACAAGTTCGGTCAGCCGCTGCCGGAGGACGCTTGACGACATGTTGTCGCAGCGCTGCTGTAGCGCGCGGAAGCCGACCGGCCCGTGTCGCAACTCCCAGACGATGCGTAGGTTCCAGCGACGCCCGAACAGGTCGAGGGCGGCCATGAGGGGTTGTCCGGTGCTCGATCCGCGTACCGGCTGGCCCGGTCTGGGTGCCGTCATCGCCTGTGCCGCCCCTCTTGATGCTTCGATATCCGATACAGTACCGTCCGGTGGAACGATTCGATTTTCGAAGCGATCGGGGGAGGCTTCGTGAGGCGACTACGCACTGCGCTGTGTGACCGGTTGGGCGTCGATCTGCCAATCATTCAGGCGCCTGTGGGTTCCGCCGCCGCACCGGAACTGGTGGCGGCGGTGTCCCAGGCCGGCGGTCTCGGCATGCTGGCGTTGACCTGGCAGGGCCCCGATCAGGCACGGCGGAGCATCAGGCGGACCCGGCAGCTCACCACCCGGCCGTTCGGCGCGAACCTGGTTCTCGACTTCCCGGTGGACGATCTGCTCGCGGTGTGCCTGGAGGAGAATCTGCCGATCATCTCCACCTTCTGGGGCGACCCGTCGCCGGTGCACGGCCGGATCGAGCAGGCCGGCGCGCTGCACCTGCACACGATCGGTGACCTCGCCGAGGCCGTACACGCCGTCACGGCCGGCGTGGACGTCGTGGTGGCGCAAGGGTGGGAGGCGGGCGGTCACGTCCGCGGCGGCACGACAACCATGTCACTGGTGCCGGCCGTCATCGACGCGGTCGGGCCGGTGCCGGTCGTGGCCGCCGGTGGGATCGCGGACGGGCGCGGCGTGGCGGCCGCGCTCGCGCTCGGCGCCCAGGCCGCCATGCTTGGCACCCGCTTCCTCGCCGCCACCGAAGCAGCCACCCATGAGGTGTACCGGCAGCACCTGATCGCGGCCACCGCGGCGGACACCGCGCACACTCTCTGCTTCGACGGCGGATGGCCGAACGCCACCCATCGCGCGCTGCGCAACACGACCCTGCGGCGTTGGCAGGCGGCCGGCTCGCCGCCCGCCCCACTGCGGCCCGGCGAGGGTGACGTCGTCGCCGCTGACGCGTCCGGCAAGGGCCATCGCCGATACGAGGACCTGATGCCGCTGCCCGGGATGACCGGTGACCTGGCCGCCATGGCCCTGTACGCCGGCCAGTCCGTGGGCCTCGTCCGCGACGTCTCGCCCGCCGCCCGCCTGCTCCGCGACATCGCCGGCCAGGCCGCTGCCACCATCGACAGGCTGCAGAGCCCGGTGATCTGATGTCCCTCCAGTCCGCGGTGTTGTTCGACGTCGACGGCGTGCTCGTCGACTCCTACCCGGCATACCGCCGGATCTGGAGCCGGTGGGCGACGCTGCGCCACCTCGACCCGGACCTCGTCTGGTCCCACACCCACGGCCGCCGGCCCGTCGACACCATCACCGTGGTGGCCCCGCACCTCGACGCTGACACCGAGTACTCGCTCGTCCGAGAGATCATGGCGGCCGAAGGCGACGCCTTCCCCGTCTACCCCGACGCCGCGGCCGTGTTGAGGCTGCTCGACGGTCACCTGTGGGGTGTCGTGACATCGGGCCGGACGTCGACGGTGCTGCAGCGGCTGCGCGCGGGCGGGCTGCCGGACCCTCCCGTTCTGGTGGACAGCAGCCAGGTCCGGCGCGGCAAGCCCGGCCCCGAATGCTATCTGCGCGCGGCGCACCTTCTCGAGACCACCGCGGCGAACTGCCTCGTCGTCGAGGACGCTCCCGCCGGCATCGAAGCGGCCCGGGCTGCCGGCATGACGGTCATCGCCGTCCGCACCACACACCCCGCCCACGAACTGACCGCCGCACACCACTGTGTCGACACCCTCAGCGACACGGTTCCCCTCTTGACGGACTGGCTGAACAGGGCTCGACCCGGTGCGCCTGAGGCTCCGGCCCGCCCCGGCCGAGGGACAGGAGCAGGCCGGCGGTGGCCAGCGCGGTTCCGGCGGCGGCCGTGTAGGCGGGAAGTTGAGTGGGGACGCCGAGGTGGACCGTGATGCCGAGGATGCGGGACAGGCCCCAGGGCAGCAGCGCGAGCTGGTCGTTCCACACCGTCAGCGCGCGTTCCAGGCCCACCGCCGCGACCACCGCGGACAGCACGCCGAGGGGCACACCGGCGGCGGTGAGGGTCAGCCCGACAGCGCTGCGCCGGCGCAGACCGTACCGGTCCCGCAGAACCACGGCGACCGCCACGAACAGCCAGCCGAACGCCGCGAACGCGACGGTGACGTACGCCGCCCGCAGCCCCGGCTCAGTCCAGAAGGCGAACCAGTACCCGCCCGGTCCGCGTCCGGCGAGCGCCGCCAGCAGCAGCACGCTGCGCAGCAGCGCGACCCCGCCGACCACGGCCCACAGGTGGAACGGATCACGGCGGCCGACGACGAGGCGTACGACGAGGGCGAACAGCGCCCACCCACCGACCGTGAGCAGCAGGTGCGCCGGTGCGGCGAACCAGGTCGACACGAGCCGGCTCGCCACCAGCACCACGCCCGGGACCAGCCACACCAACACCCGGTCCGCCCGCGTCCCGGGCGTCGGCAGCGCGGCGACCCGCCAGGGCCGCAACGCGCCGAGCAGCAACCCGCGTGCGGCGGCTGCCCCGAACCCGCGCCCGTACCGGCCGAGCAGCACAACCAGCAGGATCGCGCCGAGCAGCACCCGGGCCGCCCACGCCATCGCCGGGTCCCGGTCGGCGCGCTGTGCGCCGAGGTCGGCGGCGGTGAAGTTGTACGCGGGCAGGTCCAGGTCGGCGCCGTAGCGCTGCCGGTGCGCGTCGCGTGCGTCCCGGTACGCCGCGGTGGCCAGCCGCCAGTCGTGCCGGGCCGCCGGGGCACCCGTGTCCAACCACTGCGCGTGCCGCAGCACCATGGTCCGGTAGGCGCTGAGCGTCTCGAACAGGTCGACCTGGTAGTCGAGCGTCGCGGTGAAGCGCCCGCGCAGTTCGGCGTCCCGCCAGGTCGCCGGGTTGGTCGCGGCGACCACGTCGCGCATGCGTCGGGCCAGCACCACGGCCTCCGTGCCCTCCTCGATCGCCTCGTCGACCCGACCGCCGGTCACCGCGTAGATGCTGCTCAACGCGGCGGAGTCACCGGTCGGGATGTCCCACTCGAAGATCCACATCATGGGTGGCGGTTCCAGCCCGAGCGCCCGCACCGACCGGTCGGCGTACGGGCCGATGTAGAGGCCCTTGGTGACCGCTTGCCGGGACAGCGCCATGGCCTGCCCGATCGCCGCGACGGTGTCTGGGTCGCCGGAGAAGGTGCGGTACGCCCAGTCCGCCGTGACCTGCGCCGGGTCGGTGTCCGGATCCCCGGCCAGCCGGCCGACGGCGTACGTGTTGAGGTCGTAGAGCTGCCAGAACCCGGCGCGCAGGTACAGCGACATGGGCCCGGCGTGCAGTGGCCCGCCGTCCTGGGTCCAGTTCCAGACACCCTCGACGTTCGGGTTGGCGGCGAGGAACGCGCGCAGCGCCTGGCGGTGCAGCGGGCCGAGGTCGTTGGGCAGCGAGCCGAACCCCTCGAACTCGCGCCGGGCCTGGAACTCCACGATCCGGCGGTGACCACCACCGAGCAGGGTGGTGTTCAGCGGTAGGTGGCTGTAGAAGTCGCCAAGCGCGTACTTGGTGGACACGATCAGGTGCGGGTCGTCGAGCCCGTCGAGGACCTGGGCGTACGAGTCGGGGTTGGTGTGCAGGTCGCCGACCGCGCCGACGCCCACCGTCCACGTACGGAAGATGATCTCTTTCCCGGCGGGGCCCGCGGTGTCCAGCAGCGCCCGCAGCATCGCGCGGACGGACGCCGCCGTGGTGACCGCGAGCCGCGACGAGTAGTCCCAGCCGGTCCCCGCGTACACCTCGCCACCCTCGCCGACGCGGACCATCAGACCGTCGACGAACGGCATGGTCTCGAACAGCTCGGCCAGCCCGGCCTGGTAGATGGCCCACAATCGAGGGTCGGCGACGTCGAGGCCGCCGACGGTCCGGATCAGGTACGCCTGCAACGGCGGCGACACCGCGAGCATGTCGGTCAGCAGGAAGACGCGCACGCCCATGTCCTCGGCGTACCTGAAGACGGGGCCGAACGCCGCGACCATCGCCCGTGCCCGGTCGACGTGCGGGTCGCCGGGTGGGTAGACCGCGCGCCCGTCGCCGACCCTCGCGAAGGTGACGTACTCCAGGAAGCCGGGCACGACGACGCCGTTGAACCCCTGCGCCACGGAGTGGTCGACGAACTGCCGAAACTGGGTGTCGATGCGGGCCACCGCGTCGGCGTCCACCCACGGCGCGTCAGGCAGCACCGCCGACCTGACCACGTCGGTGTTCAGGCCGTAGTCGTCGCCGGCGGCGAAGACGGCCGGGTCGGGCTCGCGCCCCACCGAACCCGCGTCGGTCAACCGCAGGCCGAGCCGGGGGACGACCACCCGACCCGCATCCGCGGCGGGGAGCACGTCGGCACCGGAGCGGATCCGGTCGGCCAGCCGGTACAACCCGGCCGTCACGCCCGCGACGTCGCCGCCCTGGACGGCCAGTTCGGCGCCGCGCACGTCCAGCCGGTACGACTCGGGCGACGCGCTCAGGGTGGCCAGCACGCCCGCGCGTAGCGTGGTCACCGCCGACAGGTCCCGAACCGCCCCGGTGCCCGACACGGCCGTCGCGGACCCGCCCGGCTTCGCCGGGGCGAGCACCGGCCGGGGCAGACCGCGCAGGACGACCGCGTCGGCGACGGCGGCGGCCGCCTTCCTGACCCGCACATCGTCGGGTACGACGAGGGACGCCAACGGCGGGACCGGCGCGGGCGTCCGTGCTGGTGCGGCGACGGTCTCCTCGCGCGGCACGGCGGCGGGGGAGTGGCTCAACCCCAGCGTGTCACCGACGGCCCAGGCCGTGGCGGCACCGAGCGCCACCAGGACCGCCAGGGCGGCGAGCAGCGGGTACGGTCGGCGAACCTGGGCAACGTGAGCCACGCTCGGATGGTAGTGGCCCCACCGGACTTCGTCTGCGACGTGCGCGGGCGGGCGTGGTGGCTGTTCATCGCCCGGGTTCGGTGGCGGCATCGGCGGATGGGTGCGTCAGCGGGCGAGCTCGTCCTCGACGAACGCGGGCCTGGCGAGCGTGATCGCCGGGATGGTCGACACGAGGGCGACAGCGAGCAGAAACAGCAGCGGGAGGGTCCACCCGCCGCTCGCGTCGTGCAGCAGCCCGACGAGCAGCGGACCGAGCGCGCCGAGCGCGTACGCGACGCCCTGGGCGAAGCCGCTCAGCGCGACGGTGCCGCCCTGGGATCGGGTGCGAACGTTGATGAGCACGAGGCAGACCGGGAACAGGATCGACCCCGAACCGATGAGCAGCACCCAGAGCAGTGTGAGTGTCACGGGTGCGAGCAGCAGGCCGAGGTAGCCAAGCACGAAGCTCGCGATTCCGGCGGCGATCAGCCAACCGACGTTGCGCAGCCGCGCGACGAGCAGAGGCGCGATGAGTGCGCCGGGCACGCTGATGATGCCGGTGACGGCGAGCAGCACGCCGGCCTCGGTCGGTGTCGCGCCGGCGACGTCGCCGAGGATCTCGGGCAGCCACGCGAAAGCCGCGTAGGTGCAGATCGTGCTTGTCGAGAACACGACGGTGATCGACAGGGCCACGCGTGACCGCCACAGTCGCCTGACGACGGCGGGAGGCGAGGACCCGCCAGCGACGTCGTCCGAGAGTCGCTTGCGGCGCTCGCGCGCGACGACGACGAGCCACGGAGCGAGCGCGACCACCGAGGTCACCGACCAGATACCCAGCGAGAACCGCCAGCCGATCCGCTCGGCGACCGGAGCGGCGACCGCAGCGGGCACGGCCGTGCTCACGCCCACGACGCAGACGTAGACGGCGGTCAACAGCGCTACCCGGTCGGGGAAGTAGCGCCGCACGATCGGCGGCAGCAGGACGTTGCCGATGCCCGTCCCGGCGAGCGCGACGACACTGCCGACGAGCAGCACCGCAAAGCCCGGGGCGACGGCGCGCACGAGATGGCCAAGGGTCATGAGTAGCAGCGCGAGCATGATGCCGCCGTCCAGGCCGAGGCCGCGGGCGACGCGCGGCGCGATGAACCCGGACGTCGCCAACAGGATCGGAGGCAACGTGCCGAGCAGCCCGACGCCGATGTCCGATATCGGGATGTCCACCCGGATGTCGTCGAGGATCGGCGATATCGCCGCGACAGCCTGGCGCAGGGTGAGTGCGACGAGCACGATGCCCAGCAGCGCGGCCGTGCGTCCCGCCCACAGCGGCAAGGGCCGGTGCTCGGACATCCGCCGAGCCTAGTACTCCAGCAGGGGATCGTGATCATGGCGTGGCGGCTGAACATCACCTGGGCCCGGTGGCGGCGTTGGCGGAGGGATCCGAAGAGGACGACGGGCCGGTGGACGGTGGACGAGCCGTACGCTGGGTGGCCCGCCGACGGGCCCGCCCGTGGGCGGTCGAGGAACAGGGCGGCGGCTACGATTCTCTTCCAGCCGAAGATGGGGTTGCCGAGGTGCCAAGCCTGCACGACGCAATGGTGGCCATGCTCGCTGCGCCGCTGTCCTCCTTGATCGAGTTACAGGCTCAGGTTCGATTCGGTGCGGTCACTGATCAGTGGGATCTGCCGACGTCAGATCGCTTGACGCTGCGGAGGTTCGGCCTGCCTGTCGGTCCGTTGCTACGCGCAGCGCCGCAGGCCGAGACGAGCCCGGCGTTGACGCCCAACGTCGCTGGCGATCTCGAACGTCGGCTCATCTCAGCAGATCACAGGCTGTATCTCCTAGGCGTCTACGGAGCCGCCTTCGACACCAACCTCTCGATTCGCGTGGGAGCTGTTGCTGGTACCGGACGCGTGCTGGGCATCCGAGGTCGGCCGCTGACCACCGATGACATCCCCGAACAGTTGCGCCCCTACCACCCGAACCTCTATCACCCGGCCGTGTGCTACTTCAACTCCTCCGTGGCGGCGTTTGTGGAGATCGCCTGGCGGTGGCGTGCGGCCGTCGAACTGCTTCGCGCATACCCCGAACCGCACTACACCGCTCCTCTGCACGAGCACGAACACCACCACGCCGAAGTGGACCGCTTCCGCGCCACCTTCCTGGAGAACATGACCAGGATTGATCCCACGCTCGGCGACCGAGACCTCGACTCCCCCTGGGTAGAAACGATCACCGAGGACCTCTGACGAGGCCAGCGCATGGTTCGTCCGCTGTCCGCAGCGCAGGCCCTGGCCGCCGCGATGGCCGCACAGTTCGAGCGGATCCAGCGTGAGGCGACCGGCGGCTAGCGCTTCGAATGCGGGTGACGCCGCGCCCCGGCGAGGAGACCTACGGACCCGTGATGGCGACGTCGCCGTCGCCGGGTCGGTACATCAGGAGCCGGTCCGGGCGACCCTCGTGGTCCATGTCGTAGCTGATCATCTGGTCCGAGGCGTCCCCCAGGTTGAACCCTGCCACGCCCTGACGTGCCCGAAACACGGCCGCGAAGGTGTCGTCGGGTCGGTGTTGGACGACGAACAGGATGCCGGTTTCGGGCCGGTAGAGCGCCAGGTGGTCGGGGTTGCCGGTGTGCTGGTGGTCGAAGGCGACGATCCGGTCCTGCGGTTTGTTCAGGTTGAAGCCGCCGATGCCGCCGGAGGCGCTGCGGTGTACGGGCCACATGGTGCCGTCGGGTGCGCGGGTGACGATGAAGACCGCGCCCTGTCCGGGCCGGTAGAGCACGAGCGTGTCCAGCTTGCCGGTGTGGTAGTAGTCGTAGGCGATCACCTGGTCCTGTGGCCCCTTGAGGTCGAAGCCCCCGATGCCGGTCGTGGAGGTGAACACGGGCGCGAAGGTCCCGTCGGGTCTGCGTTCGACGATCCACACGATGCCGGTGCCCGGCCGGTAGATCAGCAGGTGATCGAGTTTCCCCCGGTGCAGGTAGTCGAAGGCGACGATCCGGTCCTGCGTCTTGTTCAGATCGAAGCCGCCGATGCCCGAACCCGCAGAGGTGAACGAGGGCCGCCAGTCCGGGTAGGTCAGCGTGTCGGAAACCGCGTCATAGAGTTCCTGGTCCTTCGGGACGTACTCCTCGTCGACGATGCCGTACTCGCACGCCGGTTCACCGGGGCACCCCGACACATCGCTGAACGTGAACAGGAACAGCGGCCCGGTGTACGGCAATGAGCGCCAGAGCTTGATTCCGTTGACCATCCAGTCCCGGAACAACGCGGCGGGCTGGTTGAGATCGCCGCGTTTGCCGATGTTGTAGCCCCACTCGGTGGCCCAGATCTTCCGCGTCGTGTCACCATGTCGGACCATGACGTCGTGAAGCCGGGCAAGCTCGCCGCAGAGCCGGCCCTGCGCGTCGGGGTATGGCGGGCCGAATGCGTTGAGCCACGGCTGGGCGCAGTTCGGCTCGTCGGCGGCGTGGAAATCCGAGTAGGGATGGTGGGCCACCGCGTCGAACGAGTTGCCGAAACCGTTCTCGTACGCCCAGTCGAGCCAGGCCGAAGACGTCCGGTCCGGGTGCCCCGTCATCTCATGGAGCCCGCCGGACCCACCGGCCACCACGACACAGCTCGCGCATCGTGCGTGCACGGCCCGGTAGGCGACATCGACCAGCTGCCAGTACCGCAACCGGATGGCGTCGTAGTCGGCGCTGTCGAACGTGCCGTCGCCGTTGCCGTCCCACTTGCCGAAACCAGTCAGGTTCGGCTCGTTCCACACCTCGAAGGCGTCGATAAGTGGCGTTCCGTCCGGCGCGGTCAGGCGCGCCATGGTGCGGTCGATGATGCTCCGCCAGTCCTCGTCACGGAGTGGGAGCCACAGCTCCGGCTGCTTCTCGTCGTTGCGGTGGCCGTTGGCCCAGGGCGCGGAGAGGCCGAACATCAGCATCACCCGCATACCGCGGGCCCGCGCCATTGCCACCTGGCGCTCGACGCGGTCCCACCGTAGTTCACCCGGGGCCCCCTCGACGTACCACCAGTCGAACCACACCCGCACGATCGGCGACCGCCCGGGCACGAACTCGGCCATCTTGTCGAGGTGCCGTGCGACCTCCTGGTCGCTGTCCACGTGGGGCATCAGGCTGGACTCGGCGAACCCGACGTCCTGGTTGGTGAAGGTGTCGGGCGTGGCCGCTGCGGCGGCCGGAGCCGACGCCGCCTGCGGCGCGACGACGAGACCGCACGCGATCAGGGACGCGGTGAGAACGGCGATCAGCCGTGCAGGACGCCATGCCATGAGTTGGTCCCCCGGTACCTCGGACGGTGCCAAGGCGCGAACGCGCTCTCGGTCCGCTTTCTCTGCTCCCGCACTTCGCTTGCAGATTGTTGATCCTAGGCCGCCGGGGTCAGCCGGTGGGGTTGGTCGGTCGGTCCGTTTCGATGGCGGTGGGTCAGCGGCGGTCGTCCGTCAGGACGTGTCGGCTCCGGTCCCCGGTCCAGGCCGCTTCGAGGATCGCGGTCAGGCTTGCGGTGTCGGTCGGACCAGGGTGGTTCTGGATCAGGCGGGTGACGCCGCTTGCCATCTCCGCGAAGCGGGGTAGGTCGGCGCGGGCCACCCCGATGTCCGCCAGGGTGGGAGGGATGCCGATGTCGGCGAGGAGCCCGTCGAGCCAGGTGAGGAACTCCTCGGCCGCCTCGGTGTCCGAGGCGTCGGTCACGTCGAGCCCGCACACCCTGGCGAGGGCGGCCAACCGGTCGTCGACGGCGTCCCCGGCCGCGCGCAGCGCGTACGGCAGGAGCAGCCCGACGCCCAGGCCGTGCGGCGTGTGCGTGGCCGCGCCGATGGGGTACTGGAGAGCGTGCGGGGCAGCGTTGCCCGCGTGCGAGAAGGCGAGCCCGGCGAGCATGGACCCGTAGGACATGTCCGCGCGAGCTTCCGTGTCGCCGCCGTTCCTGACCGCGCGACGCAGGCTCCGGGCGATGCGCTCCGCGGCCAGCAGCGCGTAGTGGTCGGTGATCGGGTTGCGGCCGAGAAAGACCTGTTCCACCGGGTCGCGCGGGCCGTGGGGCCGGGGTCGCGCGGTGTAGCTCTCCACCGCGTGACAGAACGCGTCGATGCCGGAGTGGGCGGTGACGGTGGCCGGGCAGGTGTAGGTGAGTTCGGGGTCGACGATGGCGAAGTCGGGAACGATGTGGACGCTCGAGACCCCCACCTTCAGCGCGCGGTCCGGGTCGGTCAACACCGAGACGGGTGTCAGCTCGGAGCCGGTGCCGGACGTCGTCGGGACCGCCACGAGGGGGATCGTCGGCCCGGGCACCTTCGACTCGCCGTAGAAGTCGCGCGGCGTGCCACCGTGACGTCGGATGACGCCGACAATCTTGGCGAGGTCGATCACCGTGCCACCCCCGATCGCGAGGATCACGTCGGCGTCCACCTTGGCGGCGGCCGACACGGCCAGGGCGACATCGGTCAGCGGCACATCGGGGGTGGCGTCCGAGAACACCTCGACGACGTCGACCTTCTCCCGCACGGCGGCGACGATCCCGGCCACGCCCGGCTGCCCCAGCAGAACCCGGTCGGTCACGATGAGGACCCGCGAGCCACTCTCGGCGACCACTCGGGGGATGTTCTGTGCGACCCCTTCGCCCACTATGAGCTGGCGTGGTCCGCGGACGGTCTCAAGCATGTCGGTGCCTCTCTCGGAACGTCGGCGACGATGTGCGGGGCGTGCGCTCAGAGCCGGAGGCCGGTCAGGGCAGGTCGATCGCCGCGTAGGTGACGTCGAGGTACTCGAGGATGCCCTCGTGCGACCCCTCCTTGCCGATCCCGGACTGTTTCACGCCTCCGAACGGCGCCGACGGGTCCGATATGAGACCACGGTTGATGCCGATCATCCCCGTCTCCAACCCCTCGGCGAACCGGAGCGCCCGCCCCAGGTCGCGGGTGAACACGTATCCGACCAGGCCGTGTTCGGTGTCGTTGGCCTTCGCCAGCACCTCGTCGTCGGACGTGAACGAGATGATCGGCGCCACCGGGCCGAAGATCTCGGTCTTGAGCATCCGCGCGTCGTCGGGCACGTCGACGAGGACCGTGGGCGGGTAGAAGTGGCCCGGCCCGTCCGGACGCTCGCCACCGACCAGGACCCGGGCGCCACGACCGACCGCGTCGGCGACGAGGTCGTCGATCGTGTCGACCGAGGCCTCGTCGATCAACGCCCCGACGTCCACGCCGTCGTCGAGCCCATGGCCCACCGACAGCGCCCCCATCCGCTCGGCGAAGCGCGCCGTGAACTCCTCGCGCACCGGTTCCTCGACGTAGATCCGGTTGGCCGCGATGCAGGACTCCCCGATGTTGCGCATCTTGGCCACCATCGCGCCGTCGACAGCGACGTCCAGGTCGGCGTCCGCACACACGATCAGGGCCGCGTTGCCGCCCAGTTCCATCGAGGTACGCAGCACGTTGTCCGCAGCCTGGCGGAGCAGCACGCGCCCGACCTCGGTCGACCCGGTGAAGGAGAGCTTGCGGGTCCGGGAGTCGGCGAGCAGCGTGGAGACCACCGCGCCGGAGCGCTTGGTGGTCACCACGTTGACGACCCCCGGGGGTACGCCGACCTCCTCCATGATGCGGGCCAGCAACAGCATGGTGAGGGGCGTCTGACCGGCCGGCTTGGTGATCGTCGTGCAGCCGGCGGCCAGCGCCGGAGCGATCTTGCGGGCACCCATGGCCAACGGAAAGTTCCAGGGCGTCACGAAGACACACGGTCCGACCGGCTTGGGCACGGTGAGGACGCGGTACCCACCGGCGGGAGCGGTGCTGTAGCGGCCCTCGACGCGTACCGCCTCCTCGGCGAACCACCTGAAGAACTCGGCGCCGTACGCGACCTCCGCCCGAGCCTCGGCGAGCGGCTTGCCCATCTCGAGCGTGATCAGCCGGGCGATCTCCTCGGATCGCTCGGTGAGGGCCCGGTACGTCGCGGTCAACAACTCCGACCGTTTCCGCGGCGGGGTCGCCGCCCACTGCGCCGCTGCCGCGCTCGCCGCGTCCAACGCGGCGAGCCCGTCGCCGACGTCGGCGTCCGCCACCTCGGCGATGGTCTTGCCGGTGGCCGGGTCCTCGACGGCAAAGGTGGCTCCGCTCGCGGCGTCGCGCCAGGCGTCGCCGATCCGGAGCCGCCGGTGCTCGGGGGCCAGGACGTTCATCGGGTCACTCACTGCGCCGCCTCCTGTGATCTTCTTGCTGATGTCCGGCGTGCCCGCACCATCGCGCGGTGCGCGTGGACGGACGGGTCACCCGCGCTCGGCGGGGTGAGGTCGCCGGGCGGCGACGGTCCGTCGAGGCTGTACCGCCAGGTGCGGACGCCTGGTCCCGTCACCGCCCGGCGCGGTTACCGCCCCGCCTCGGACAACGACAGCCCGGTGTCCGCGTCGAACAGGTGCGCACGGTCCAGGTCGACCGTGACGTGCAGCTGCTCGCCCGGCGTACCGGTGACGGTGGGTCGTGCCTTCACCTTGAGGATCTCCGTTCCCACTCGGACGTCGACCACCGTCCGGTCACCGAGCGGCTCGAGCCCGTAGAGCTCTCCCGACAGTGACGCGTGCCCACGCTGCTCGACGGACAGGTCCTCCGCGCGGAGGCCCAGCAGCAGCGCACGACCCTCCTCGGCAGTGCTCCAGTGGGGCCGAGGCAACGTCCAGCCGTCCGCACCGACCAGGCGATCTCCCTCGGCGCGGCAGGCGAGCAGGCTGATCGGCGGGCTCCCGACGAACCCGGCGACCCACTTGTTGGCGGGCCGCTCGTACACCTCGGTCGGTGTGCCGACCTGTTGCACGGTCCCCTCCTTGAGGACCGCTACCTGATCGGCCATGGACAGGGCCTCGACCTGGTCGTTCGTCACGTAGACGAAGGTCGCGCCGAGGCTGCGGTGGATGCGGGTGAGCTCGGTGCGCATCTCGACGCGGAGCTTGAGGTCGAGGTTCGTCAGCGGCTCGTCCATCAGGAACGCGCGCGGGCTGCGGACCAGCGCCCGGGCCAGGGCGACCCGCTGCATCTCACCGCCCGACAACTGCGCGGGGCGCCGTTGCAGCAGCCGTTCGATGTGCAGCAGGTTCGACATCCGCTCGACGGCGGTGGCGATCTCGCTCGACGAACAGCGGCGTGCCCGCAGCGGCGACGCGATGTTGTCGTACACCGTGTGCCGCGGGTAGAGGGCGTAGTTCTGGAAGACCATGGCCAGGTCCCGTGCGGCCGGGGTGTCCCCGGTGGCGTCCCGCCCGTCCAGGTGCACCGACCCGGCGTCGAGCTTCTCCAGGCCGGCGATCGCCCGCAGGGTCGTCGTCTTGCCCGCCCCGGATGGCCCGAGGACGACGAAGAACGAGCCGTCCGGCACGTCGAGCGTCACCCCGTCCAGGGCCTGGACCTTGCCGAAGGACTTCTTCAGCCCCTGTGCTGCCACGGTTCCCATCAGGCCACCAGCTCTTCCGTGCTCACGTCGTAGACCGCCGGGGTCCCGCCGGTGTGCCGCAGCCCGACCGATGCGTCAGCGGCGAAACGGACAGTCGGTGGCATCCGCACTCGGACGTCGCGCTCACCGCTGTGGTCGACCACGTAGATGATCTCGTCGCCCAGCCACTCCGCGGAGACCACGCGGGCCGGAACCGAGTGCTCCGCCCCGGGTGCGGTGACTTCGAGCGCCTCCGGGCGGACGCCCGCGACCAGGCGACGGTCGCGGGGCAGGCCGGGCGGTGGGGTGAGGACCAACCCGCCCTGACCGCGCAGCTTCCCGTCGGCCACCTCCACCTCGACCAGGTTCATCGGCGGAGAGCCGATGAACGCGGCGCAGAAGAGACTCGCCGGGCGGTCGTAGACCTCCAGCGGGGTGCCGATCTGCTCGACGCGGCCCTTGTTGAGGATGGCGATCCGGTGACCGAGCGACATCGCCTCGACCTGGTCGTGGGTGACGTAGACCATCGTCGTGCCGAGTTCCCCCTGCAGGTGCTTGATCTCCGTCCGCATGTCCGCCCTCAGCTCCGCGTCCAGGTTGGTGAGGGGTTCGTCCATGAGGAATGCGCGTGGTCGTCGCACCAGGGCACGAGCAAGCGCGACGCGCTGCTGCTCCCCGCCGGACAGGTGACGCGGTCGCCGGTCCAGCAGCGGCTCGAGGCGCATCAGCCGGGCGGCCTCGGCGACCCGCTCCTGCACCTCGGACTTGGGCAGCCCCTCGGCCCGCAGTGGGAACGCCAGGTTGTCGCGGGTCCTCAGGTGCGGGTAGAGGGCGTAGAACTGGAACACCATGGCGATGTCGCGCTCGGCGGGCGGCAGGTCGTTGACGAGCGTGTCACCGATGCGGATGTCGCCCGAGGTCTGCCTCTCCAGGCCGGCGATGGCCCGCAGCGTGGTCGTCTTGCCACAACCCGACGGGCCGAGCATGACGAACAGTTCGCCGTCGCCGATGGACAGGTCCACGTGTTCGACCGCGACCGTCCCGTCCGGGTAGCGCTTGTGCAACGCGGTTACCTCGATGCCCGCCATCAGCGTCGCACCGCCCCGAGCGTCACACCGGCGATGAGGTGCTTGCGGACCAGGTACGCGAAGACGAGCACCGGCAGGGCGAACACCACGGAGGCGGCGGCCACGAGGCCCCAGTCCGTGGTGGTGCCACCGATGAGCCCGGCGATGGCCGGTGGTGCCGTCCGCACTTCGTCGCTTGAGGTGAGGAAGATGGCGAACACGAACTCGTTCCAGGAGAAGATGAGTGCGAAGACCGCCGTCGCGGCGATGCCGGGCACGAGCAGGGGAAGGGTGAACCGCCAGAACGCCTGCAACCGGGTGTAGCCGTCGAGCATGGCGGCGTCCTCGTACTCCGCGGGCACCTCGTCGACGAAGCCCTTCATCATCCAGATCGTGAACGGGACGTTGAACGCGGCGTAGATGAGGATCAGACCGAGCTTGCTGTCGATGAGCCCGACCTGGCGGTACATGAGGAAGATCGGGATCACGACGACCACCGGCGGCATGAAGCGGGTGGACAGGATGAAGAAGAGCTGGTCCTTCTTGGCCTTCACGGCGAAGCGTGAGTAGGCCCAGGCCGCCGGCACCCCCAGGACGGTGGCCAGCACCGTGGAGACCCCGGCGACCACGGCGGAGTTGAGGAACGAGACGGACAGGGCCGAGCGACCGCCGCCGGGAGCGACGAACACGTCCTTGAAGTGCTCCAGGGTGACCTGGAAGCCGAAGAACTTGGCCGGAATGGCGTAGACGTCCCGGTTCTCCTTGATTGACGTCTCGATCATCCACAGCACCGGAAAGAGCATCACGACGGCCAGCAGGACCAGCAGCGCGACCTCCAACCCGGAGCGGCCCCGGCCACCCCGGCGGCGTGTGGGGGGTGAGTGGTCCCGGGCAGGACCTGTGGACACGGCCTCGTCGACGGAGACGGCCATCAGTCCTCCTTGAGCTTGTTCAGGTAGCGCAGGTAGAACTGCGTGAGGACGATGACGACGAGGACCATGAGGATTCCGTACGCCGAGGCGGTTCCGGTGTTGAAGCCCAGGAACGCGACCTTGTAGACGTGGAACGACAGCGTCTCGGTGGAGACTCCCGGGCCTCCGTTGGTGAGGATGTAGACGAGGTCGAACAACCGGAAGGCCTCGATCGCCCTGAACATCACGGCAATGAGGAGCAGCGGCCACACCAGTGGAAGGGTGATGGTGCGGAACTTGAACCACTCGGACGCCCGGTCGATCGAGGCCGCCTCGTAGAGGTACTTGGGAACCGCGGTGAGGCCCGCGAGCGCGATGAGCATGATGAACGGCGTCCACTGCCAGGTGTCGACCACGATCAGGGAGACCAGGGCCGTCCGCTGCCGGGTGAGCCACTCCACCTGCCCCAGGCCGACCGAGCCGAGCATGCTGTTGACCACGCCGAACTGCGCGTCGAGCATGAACCGCCAGAACAGCCCGACCACGACCGGTGACAGCATCATCGGCACCAGGAACAGCGTGGTCAGCACTCCTCGCCCGTGCGTGCGCCGGGAGATCAGGTAGGCGATGGTGAAGCCGAGCACGGTCTGCAGGCCGACCGCGCCGATCACGTAGATCACCGTGGTCAGGACCCTCTGGTGGACCTGCGCCGACGTCAGGATCGCGGTGTAGTTCCCGAACCCGATGAATTCCGCGGGCCCACCACGGGTGGCCGAGTAGTCGGTGAACGACAGGTACAGCGCCCACAGCAACGGGAACACCGACATGGCGAGCAACAGCAGCAGCGCGGGGGAGGTGAAGGCCACGGCGAGCCCGCGGTCGGTCAGCCGCCGGGACCGACCCGGTGCAGGTGGCGTCGTGGACGCCACCTGCCCGGGACGGTCCGTCGTCAGAGGGGCGTCACTCACAGTCCGCCGCCGCCCTTACGGCTGCTGGAGTCGAGCACGCTCTGCTGCTCCTTGGCGATGTCGTCGAGCGCGTCCTTCGGCTTCTTCGCGCCGTTGAGAGCCGCGTTGACGTTGGTGTTCTCGATGTCGACGAGACGCGCGTACTCGGGCACGTTCCACATGTCCCGCATCCGCGGGACCGAGTCGGCGTACACCTTGTTGAACGGCCCGGCGTTGAGGAACTCGGGTGACTGGATCGCGTCCGTACGCGACGGCACGCCACCGGCCGCGGCCCACTTCTTCTGGATGTCAGCCTGCTCGAACCACTTCATGAAGTTCAGGGCCTCGGCCTGGTTGTCCTTGGCCGAGTAGGCGGACACGTGCATCCCCATGCCGCCGAGCGGGACCAGGTTCGTCTTCTGGCTCGGCAGGGTGGCGAAGCCCAGCTTGCTGAGAATCTGCTCCCGCGTGGTGCCGAGCGTCGACTGCTTCGGGTCGAGCAGGCCGCCGCTCGCGGCGATCCAGTTGAACGCGATGCAGGCCTTGCCCTGGGCGACGGCCGCGTTCACCTCGTCGATGAACCAGTTGCCGGAGCCCTTGGCGGTCAGCGGCTTCATCTTGTTGACCAGGACGTCCATCGCCTCCTGGCCGGCAGCGTCGTTGAGGACACCGTCGATCTTGCGCGCCTTGGCGTCCCACAGGTTGCCGCCGTAGACGCCGTTGACGGTGTTGTAGGTGACGGCTGCGGCGTCGGAGCCGTTGGCCTGGTGGAAGGCCAGCCCGCTGACGCCGGGGTTGTCCGCCTGGCACTTCGTGGCGGCTGCGATCATCTCGTCCCAGGTCTGCGGCGGCTTGTCGCCGATCAGGTCCTTGCGGTAGATCATCGTCCAGGTGTCGCCGAGCAGCGGCAGCCCGTACAGGCTGGCGTTCTCGTCGCGCTTGCCGGTCTCCGCCTGGGGGAACTGGCCGTAGGCCGCCAGCAGGTAGGGGTCGTAGGCAGCGACCTCGATATTGCTCTTGACGAAGTCGGTGAGGTCGAGGATGTTGCCGTTCGTCACGGCCTCGCCGATGTGTTGCGAGTCCAGGATCGCGATGTCGAAGTCGGTCTTGCGCGCGGCGAACTGGGTGAACATGGCGTCGTGCCAGTTCGCGTTCGGCACGGTGTTGACCTTGATGGTCGCGTTCGGCCGCTCTTTCTTGTACTCCGCGTTCGCGAAGGCTTCCAGCGCCTTGGCGGGAGGCCAGTCGAACCAGATGAAGCTGAGGGTCAGCGGGTCCTTGGTGAGCTCCGGGATGGCCGCCGGCGCCTTGGGGGCGCTCGCCTTCTCGCCGTCGTCCTTGCTGTCGCCGCAAGCCGTCACGGTCGTGGCCAGCAGCAGCATGGCCGCCGCCGCCAGTTGCACCCTTCGTCCGGTACCGGACGCTCGCCCTGTTCGCTGGGTATACCGCATATTTTTGCCTGCTTTCTGGGTAGGAACTTCTAAGCCTCGCTATGTGCTTCGCCGAGCAGTTACCTGGTTGTTCAGACGTGTCGCCGGGCTGTCGCGGGGGACGACCCGCGGACCGGCGTCACGAGTGCGCCGCGAGGTACCGGGTCGCCATGCCGTCGAGCTTGCTCACGGACGCTCCAGGTGATCGGAGTAGAGCAGTGGCGGTGGTTCCGCGGTGGTGCAGGATGGCGGTCGTCCGACACTTTTCCTATACGATCGTGCGGGGGCGTCAGCATGTCGCAGTGGGGTGACTGATGTCAACAGGTTCCCGAAGGCGTAAGAGAGGACCTCACGTCACAATGGACGACGAAGCGATGGTCTCGCGGGGCCGGCGGGCCGTGACGGGTGGAACGTCACCGGGAAGAGCCGGCGGCCGACTTGCCGACGAGGTGTACGACACGCTGCTCGGACAGCTGATGTCGCTACGGATCGAGCCTGGCTCCCGCGTCACGATCGACGTCCTGGCGCGAGAGCTGGGGGTCTCGCAGACGCCGATCCGGGACGCTCTCAACCGGATGGAGGCCGAGGGTCTGGTCGTGCGGGTACCCCACGCCGGTTACCGGATCCCTCCGCAGATCACCCGGCACCGATTCGAGGACATGCTCGAGGTTCGCCTGCTACTCGAGCCCGCGGCGGCGCGCAGATCCGCCGAACGCGCGTCCGCCGATCAGGTGGCCGGCCTGCGGCGGATGCTCGAGGAGATGGCGGAGCTGGAGGGGGGCGACGGGCCCACGGCCTACGGCGCCTTCGGGCTCCGTGACGCCGCCTTCCACGATCTCGTCGCCCTGAGCGCGGAGAACCAGGTCATCCGTGAGGTGCTCGCCCGCCTGCACAGCCACGTGCACCTCTTCCGGCTGCACCACGACACCCAGGTCACCCACCTGGCCATGGCTGAGCACGAGGACGTGGTGGCCGCGATCGCCGCGCGTGACCCGGACGCCGCCGCCTACGCGATGCGTCGACACATCCTGCGGTCCGGCGAGCGGTTCCGTCGATTGTTCGACGAGGTCGAGGGCGCCGACGCAATGGCGACGAAGGCTTGACGGGCGGGCTGGGTCGAGGAATGCTATCGCCACCGAATCGGATCGGATTGGATCCACCACCCCAGCCCCCACATGCGAGGAGAAGCAGGTGCCCAGAGCGCTGCTCCTGACCGGCGACGCAGCCGAGGAACTCGACACCATGTATCCCTACTACCGCGTGCAGGAGGGCGGCTGGGACGTCGACGTCTCGTCCCGGACGATGCGTGACGTGCAACTGGTGATCCACGAGTTCGACCCCAACTCCGACGCCTACGTGGAGAAGAACGGCCGGAAGCTGCCGGTCGACGTGCCCTGGGCCGACGTCGACGTCGAGCGCTACGACGCCCTCATCATTCCCGGCGGGCGTGCTCCCGAGTGGATCCGGGTCGACGCCGAGGTCAGGCGCATCACCGAGCACTTCTTCGCCCGCAACCTGCCCATCGCGCTGGTGTGCCACGGCGCGCAGGTGCCAGCGGTGTACGGGCTCCTGAAGGGCCGCAAGACCGCGTGCTTCCCGCCCATCACCGGAGACATGGAGAACGCGGGCGCGACGGTCATCGACGCTCCCGACGTGGTCGACGGCAACCTCGTCTCCTGCCGGGGATGGCCCGACATGCCGCAGTTCGGCCGGGCGATGATGGAGGTCTTCTCGAAGTCCGTCGACCCCGCATCGGCATGAGCACGTCCGGCCTGCCCCGGTGACGACACGTCGGACCGTCACCGTCGACGACTGTCCCGTCCACGTCCTGGAGAGCGGTGCCGGCCCCGCGGTGCTGATGCTGCACGGCTCCGGACCCGGTACGACCGGGTCCGGAGCCTGGGCGACGACGGCGCAGGCGCTGGGCACGTCCTGGCACGTGGTGGCCCCGGACCAGGCGGGCTTCGGCAGCACACCCGTCCCGGCGGGGTCCCGGGGCGGGCTCGCACTGTGGACGGAGCAGGCCGCCGGTCTGATGGATGCTCTCGGTGTCGAGGAGTACGCCGTGGTGGGGCACTCCATGGGTGGTGCCGTGGCGCTGGCGTTGGCGGCCGCGCGCCCCGAGCGGGTCACCCGTGTCGTGGCCGTCGCGACGATGGGCGCCCCGGGCGCCCCGCTCTCCGCCGATCTCGACGCGCTCTGGGCCGCCCCCGCCGACCCCGCCGGGGCACGAGACATGCTGAGTCGCCTCGTCCTCGACCAGGCGCTCGTGACCGAGGCGGCAGTCGATGCCCGTGCGACCGCGATGCGGGCCGGAGCGGCAGCCTTCGCGTCACTGTTTCCCGCACCCAGGGCACGATGGGTCGACGATCTGACCCTCTCGCCGCGGACCCTCGCCGCGGTCCGTGCGCCCGTGCTGCTCGTGCACGGCAACGAGGACCGCGTCACCCCGCTCGGGACGGCAACCGGGCCTCTGCTCGAACACCTCGCCGATGTCCGTCTGCACGTGCTCGCCCGATGCGGGCACGTGCCGGCGATCGAGCACCCGCACGAGTTCCGGCAACTGCTGTCCGCATTCCTTCGCCAGGGCCGGGCTCACTGACACCTGCGCCCACCGCCCGGGCCGCGCCGGTGAGTGCTCAGCGCACGGCAGTGCCCAGAATCTGATCGGCCTCCTCGGCAAGCGTGGTGAAGCCGGCCGTCACCGCCTCCTCGCGCATGGTTCGCGCCCGCCGCACGGCCTCGGCTTCCCGTCCGGTCCGCACCTCGACGTGGGCCAGCTTGAGGCCGGCCCGGATCCGTGGCATCGGATGACTCAGCTGCTCGCACAGGGCGTACGCCTCGACGAAGCAGCGCTCCGCCTCGGCCAGCGATTCCACGCTGAGCAGCGCGTTCCCCAGCGTCAGCAGCAACTCCGCCTGGGTCCGCTGGTCCCGGGTCGACCTGGCGAGCGCCAGCGCCCGACGGGCCGTGTCCACCGCGGCGTCGTGTTCGCCGAGCGTCGCGTGCATCTGGCTCAACTCGTCCAGCACGCAGAGCTGGCCGGTTGGTGAGTGGGCCTCGACGAAATAGGCCAACGCCTCCCGCAGGTGCTCCCGGGCCTCCGTCATCCGCCCCAGCATCCGCAGCGTCATTCCCAGGTTCGATCGGTTGCCCGCGGCGGACTGCCGACCGGCTGGCCGGCCCTCGTTGATCCGCAGGGCCGCCGCGAACAGCGCGGCCCCGTCCTCGATCCGGCCCTCGTCGACAAGCATCGTGCCCAGGTCGTTGAGGGTGGCCGCCTCGACATGGGTGCAGCCGTACGCCCGGCTGACGGTCAACGCCCGCTGATACCACGACCGGGCCTCCGGAAGTCGGCCCAGCAACTTCTGCACCAGGCCGATGTTGTGCAGCAGGTACGCCTCTCCTTCCGACCACCCGTGCCGTTCGGCGAGGGCCAGGGCACGCTCGTACTCCGTCAGCGCCTCGACGGCCTGACCGACCGACCAGAGTGCCTGCCCGATGGTCTGGTGCATCGCCGCCCGACCTCGTCCGTCCCCGGCCGCCTCGGCGGCGGCCAGGCCGGCCCGCCCGGTGGCCAACCAGGCGTGCGAGTGCCGGCGGACGAAGAAGTAGCCCCGCAACTGGTCGGCCAACTGCCAGGCGTACGCACGGTGGGCCCCTCGCGCGGCCGCTTCCTCGACCGCCGCGACGAGTGCGGGCAGCTCGGTGTCCAACCACGCGGTGGCATCGGCGGCGTCGCGGAAGGCGCCGACGTCCGCGCCCGACACCGGCAGTCGGACCATGCTCGGGTAGATCAGATCAGCGGCAGCGGCCACCCGGCCGAGGTAGCCGTCGAGCATCTTCCGCAGCGCCTCGGCCCGCCGGTCGGTGGGCTCCTCGGCGTCCACCCGCCCGAGAGCGAAGATCCGGAGCAGGTCGTGGTAGCGGTAGCGGGCGTCGGCGGCCGGTTGGAGCAGGTTCGCGTCGATCAGGTCGTCCAGCTCACGCACGGTGTCCGGGACGTCGAGGCCGAGGGCGGCGGCAGCGATCGGAGCGCCGAAGTCGGTGCCGGGCAGCAGAGCCAGCAGCCGGAAGGCGCGAGCCGTGCGTACCGGAAGCTCCAGATAGCTCAGCGCGAAGCTGGCCGCGACGCCGACGTCACCGACCTGGAACTCCGCAAGCCGGCCACGCTGGTCGTCCAGCCGGTCCACCAGGTCGCGAACCGTCCACGCCGGGCGGTTGGCCAGGCGTGCGCCGGCCACCCGCAGCGCGATCGGCAGCCCCGCGCAGGCGCTGGTCAACTCGGCGACCGCCTCCGGCTCCGCGGCCACCCGCTCGGCGCCGGCGGTCGCCGCGAGCAGCCTGACCGCCTCGTCCGGCGAGAACGGCACCAGGTCGATGACGGCAGCCCCGGCCAGGTCGGGCAGCCGCCACCGGCTGGTGACGACGGCGACGCTGCCGCCGGCGCCGGGCAACAACGGGCGGATCTGCGCCGCGTTCCGCGCGTTGTCCAGGATCACCAGCACCCGTCGCTCGGCGACGATGCTCCGGAAGAGCCCGGCACGTTCCTCCTGGTGCTTGGGGACGCGGCGGTCCTCGACACCGAGCGCGCGCAGGAAGCGCGCCAGCGACTCGGCCGGGGAGATCGGCCGGGCCCCCGCGCCGGCCAGGTCGATGTAGAGCTGGCCGTCCGGGTACGCGGAGCGGACCAACTGCGCCACCCGCAGCGCAAGCGTGGTCTTTCCGACTCCGGCCACCCCGGACACGAGGCAGACCGGCGCCGGCTGTAGGGACAGCAGCTCGAGGAGGGTGGTGACCTCGTTGGTCCGGTCGGTGAAGTCGGCGGGCGGCGCGGGGGCCTGCCACGGGCGGGGCGTCGCGTTCACCGCCGCCGTCTCGTCCGGTTCCTGTCGCAGTACCGCCCGATACGCCTCCACCAGCTCGGTCCCCGGGTCGACACCGAGTTCCTCGCTGAGCCGTCGCCGGATGTCGTGGTAGGCGGAGAGCGCTGCCGCCCGCCTACCGGTCGCGCCCAGCGCGGTGACCAGCCGGGCGTGCAGTGGCTCGTCGAGTGGCCGCCCGTGGGCCACCGCGGTCAGCCTCGGCAGCGCCAGGTCGCTGCGGGACAGTGCGTCGGCCAGGTCCGCGTGCCACACCGCGGCCCTCGCCCGTTCCTCCTGCAACGCTGCCGCGGCCGGGTGTCCCCGCACCTCCTCGATGTCCGCGCACGGCTCTCCGCGCCACAGCTCAAGCGCCTGGTCGAGCACGGTGAGCGCGGCCTCCGGCCGGTCGGCCGTCCGCGCGGCGCCGGTCAGTGCCCGGAACTTCGCCTGGTCGACGTCGTCGCCGCCCAGGTCCAGCCGGTAACCGCCGGCGGTCAACACGACGGCGCCCGGGAAGAGCAGCCGGCGCAGCCGGCTCACATGTGTCTGCACCAGATTGACGGCCGAGGGCGGCACCCGGTCGCCCCAGAGCAGGTCGATCAGCTCGTCGCGGGGTACCGCGACGCGCGGGGTGAGCGCGAGCCGGGCGAGCACCACCCGATGCCGTCCGGTGCCCAGCGCCACCTCGGTCGTGCCCCGATGCACCACCAGCGGCCCGAGCACACACACTCCGACTGGCGCGTGCGGATCGGCCGTACGCGCCGCCGGCCGGGCCGAACCGGCGGCGGCGCGAAAGGCCCTGGCCTCGGCCTGGTTCAGGCCGAGCGCGACGGCTATCGCGCGAGTCGACCCGCTTCGTGGTGTACGGCTACGCCGCTGCTCCAGGTCACAGATCGCGGCGGCACTCAGGCCGCTGCGGTCAGCGAGTTCTCGCTGGGTCAGACCGGCCGATTCCCGGTACGCCCTGAGCAGCGCAGCGAAGTCCACGGATGGGGACCTTAGTACGGCTGCGCTACGGGTAGCGACCCTCCAGCCCGGAGTCAGGTGATCACCGCAAGCTGTCCGTCTACTTAGGTGTGACGCTGGGGGGCGGGCATGGAGGTACGGGTACTGGGTTCGGTCGAGGTGGTGCTGGCGGAGGGGCCGGTGCCGCTGACCGCAGCCAAACAGCGGGCGCTGCTGGCGGCCTGCGCGCTCAACGCTGGCCGCGTGGTGAGCACCGCGCGGCTGGTGGACGCGGTGTGGGGGGAGGAGCCGCCGGCGACCGCCGAGGCACTGGTGCAGACGTACGTCTCGGCGTTGCGCCGGATGATCGGCCACCCCGAAACGATCGTCACACAGGCGCCGGGCTACCGGCTCGCGCTGTCGCCCGAGCGCTGCGACGCGCACCGTTTCGAGGCGCTGCTGGCCGAGGGGCGGGCGGCGGCCACGGCCGGCAACGACGAGGTCGCGGCCGACCGGCTGCGCCGGGCACTGAAGCTGTGGCGTGGCCCCGCGCTTGACGGCCTGCACAGTCCCTATCTGCGCGCGTACGGTGCCCAGTTGGACGAGCTGCGGCTCACCGCGATCGAGGACCGCGTCGCCGCCGAGCTGCGCCTGGGCCGCCTGCACGAGCTGGTCGGCGAGCTGTCCAAGCTGGTCTGCGCACACCCCCTGCGGGAGCGGCTGCGGGAACAGCTGATCCGGACGCTGTGGCAGGTGGGTCGTCGGGCGGACGCGCTGGCCGTCTTCCGGGAGGGGCGCCAGGCTCTGCGCACCGAACTCGGCATCGAACCCGGCCCGGTGCTGCAACGACTGCACCGCGAGGTGCTGGCGGCCGATGGGACACCGGCGTCGGAGGGAGCCCTGCCGCCCGTGGTCAGCCCGCTGATCGGGCGGGACGCGGAGGTCCGGCGACTGCGTCGGAGCCTGGGCACACCGGCGGGTGGGATGGTGGTTGCCGCCGTCTCCGGAATGGCGGGCGTCGGCAAGACCTCGTTGGCCGTGACGGTCGCGCAGACGGTCGCCGCGGACTATCCGGACGGCGTGCACTTCGTCGGCCTGCCGGAGCCGGACCCGCTGCACGGTGGCGCGCTGCCCGACCCGCGGCTGCGCCAGACTCTCGCCGACCGACGGGCCCTGCTGGTGCTCGACAACGTCGTCGACGAGGACCAGGTACGCGCGGCCCTGCCGCCGGGATTTCGTGGCGCCGTCCTGGTGACCGGCCGGCGGATGCTCACCGGGCTGGACTGCCACACCCGGGTCGACCTCGACGTGCTACCGCCTGCGGCGGCGGTGGCGCTGCTCGCCGCGGTGGCCGGTCGCGCCCGGACGAAGGCTGAGCCGGCGGCCGCGGCCGAGATCGCGCAGCACTGCGGCGGTCTGCCGCTCGCCCTGCGGGCGGCGGGCGGTTGGCTGGCGGGACGTCGTCGCTGGCCCCTACTGGCCTGCGCGACCCGGCTCCGCGACGAGCAGGGTCGCCTCGACCGGCTGGCCACCGGTGGGTTGGACGTCCGTACCGCCCTGGCCTCGAGCTTCACCGGTCTGGACGATGCCGAGCGCCAGGCGATGGCCCGGCTGGCGGCGTCGGGTCGCACCGAGTTCACCTCGGCTCTGCTGGCCGAGGTGGTCGGTCTGCCGATGGCGACCGCGGAGCGGCTGGCCGACCGGCTGCTCGACGCCAGGCTGCTCGACGCCGCCGGGGGAGGGTCCCCCGGCGGCGTCTGCTACCGGCTGCACGAATTGGTCCGGCTCGTCGCCCTGGAACGGGCGGCGGAGGACCGCACCGGGCTACCCGCTGATCAGGTGATCGCCCCGCCGAGGTCCTGCCAGGTCCAGGCGCCCTCGGTGTAGTAGTTCTGCCACAGCGCGCCGTCGGCGCCCCGGGCGAACACCCGGAGCACGGATCCGTGCATCACCGCCGACGGCGCGCTGGTGATCAGGCCGCCCAGGTCCTGCCAGGTCCAGTGGCCGTCGACCAGGTAGTTCTGCCACAGCGCGCCGTCAGCGGCCCGTGCGAAGACCCGCAGGGTGTTCCCCTGGACGACGGCCGTGGGCCCGCTGGTGATGCCGCCGCCGAGATCCTGGGTCTTCCACTCGCCGCCGCTCCAGTAGTACTGCCACAGGGCGCCGTCCGTGCCCCGGGCGAACACCCGGAGCATGCCGCCGTAGATCGCCGCGGCCGGCTGGCCGACGATCGCGCCACCGATCCGTTGCCAGGTCCAGTGACCGTCGACCAGGTAGTTCTGCCACAGCGCGCCGTCCGTGCCGCGAGCGAAGACCCGCAGGGTCGCGCCGTCCACGAGCGCGGACGGGCCGCTGGTGATGGCGCGGCCGAGGTCCTGCGTACGCCACGCCGTGCCGTCCCAGTAGTACTGCCAGAGAGCGCCGTCGGCGCCCCGGGCGAACGTCCGCAGCATGCCGTCGTGGTAGACCGCGCCGACGCCGGAGTTGGTGACGTCGTCGACGACGTTCTTGTAACGGTACGGCTTGTAGAGGCTGCGGCTGTATCCGGCGGCCGACCAGGTTCGGTGCTTGGTGTGCGGCGGGGTCTGCTCGTGGATGTAGAAGTTGCCGCCGACCGCACCGACCCAGCCGCCGAAGATCACGACATGCCCCTCCCAGGGGTTGTCGATGTGGTACATCAGGATGTCGCCGGGGCGCAGGTCGTTGTAGGACGACAGCCGGTTGGCCACCTGGTCGAGGTTGCCGGTGTTCAGGCTGTCCGGCAGGTTCCAGGCCATCGAGACGTATCCCGAGCAGTCGGTCCGGTAGCCGTTGTAGTACTTCTCCTGGCTGTACGGCACCTCGTCCCAGGTGCGCGCCCGGGCCAGTATCTCGCTGCGGGTGATTGCCGGCCCGGGCTCGACGGCCTGGACAGCCATCCTGGAGCCGCCCTGCGGGGCCGCGCCGGTGATCGGGTCGGCCGTCGGTGCGGGGCGTGGTCCGGCCGTCGCCGGTGTGGTGAGCGCCGGCAGGGCGGTCATCGCCAACGCGGTCACCACCACCAGTCCGGCCGTACGCAGAAGGTGTCTTCTTGTCTTCATGCTCTTGTCCCCGATCATCAGGTAATCGATCCGCCAATGCGCTGCCAGGTCCAGGCACCGCCGGTCCAGTAGTTCTGCCACAGCGCTCCGTCGTTGCCCCGCGCGAAGGCCCGCAGCACGTCACCGTGCATCACCCCGGACGGGGCACTGCTGATCCCGCCGCCGAGGTCCTGCCAGGTCCACTCACCGCCGGTGTAGTAGTTCTGCCAGAGCGCACCGTCGTTGGCCCGGGCGAACACCCGCAGTACCGACCCGTGCAGCACCGCCGACGGTGAACTGGTGATCGTGCCGCCCAGGTCCTGCCAGGTCCAGTGGCCGTCGACCAGGTAGTTCTGCCACAGCGCCCCGTCGGTGCCCCGGGCGAAGACCCGCACCACCGAACCGTGCACCACCGCGCCGGGTGCGCTGCTGATCGCCCCGCCGAGGTCCTGCCAGTTCCATTCACCGTTGGCCCAGTACGCCTGCCACAGCGCCCCGTCGTTGGCGCGGGCGAAGACCCGCAGCATCGAGCCGTGCACGACGGCGCTGGGCCCGCTGGTGATGCCACCACCGATCCGTTGCCAGGTCCAGTGGCCGTCGACCAGGTAGTTCTGCCAGAGCGCGCCGTCGTTGCCGCGGACGAAGACCCGGAGCGTGTTGCCGTGCACCACGGCGGCAGGTGTTCCGACGAAGCCACCGCCGAGGTCCTGGGTCTTCCACTCGGTGCCGGTCCAGTAGTACTGCCACAGCGCGCCGTCCGTGCCCCGGGCGAAGACGCGTAGCAGGTTGTCGTACACCACCGCGCCGACTCCCACCTCCGGGAAACCCCACATGGCGGCGGCGATCCGTACCCCGTCGGGCGCCTCCTCGCCGTAGCGTGCCGGGAACCCGGAATTCTGGATCGCCTGGCAGATCGGGCCGATCGCCCCGGTCGTCCAGGAGTTGTTCGGGTACTTCCGCAGCACCGCGTCGAGGAACGCGTTCGTGGCGTACACCGGGTCCTGTAGCTGCGCCGGCGTTCCCCAGCCCTGGCTCGGTCGCTGCTGGAAGAGACCCAGGCTGTCACGGTCGCCGTGGTCCAGGTTGGTGATCCCGCTCTCGACGATCGCCGTGGTGATCGCGATCTCGGCGGCCCGTTGCGGCAGGTTGCGTTGGCGGACGACGTTGACGATCACCCGGGTGCACGCGGCCCGGGTCGCGGTGAAGGCACCTCTGAGCTGCTCGGTCAGGACCTGGTTCATTCGTGCCGCGAACGCGGAGTCGGCCGCGGTCGGTGCCGCGGCCGTGCAGTTGGGCACCACGGATGCGGTCGCGGCCGGTGCCACCAGCACCGTGGCGGTCACCGCCGTAACGGCGAGGAGGCTGAGCCACCCCGCCCGGAATTGTCTCATCAGGCTTCCCCTTCAAGATCGGTCAATGCCTGGCAAGAGGCTGCGTGGCGACGCTGTAGTCCTGCTGCAGTCGAGGTGCAGCGGGACTACAGCGCGGACCCGGATGGTTCCGGGCGGCGGTCAGACCGGCCGCCCGATTCGAGGGGGAAACCATGGCGAAGAGGCCACTGCTGGCCGTTCTTGCCGCGATCACCTGCGCTCTGGGGGGCCTGGCGGTGGTGGCACCACCTGCTCAGGCGGCGGGACCGCGTCCGCTGTTCCAGCTCCCGTTCCAGTGTGGACAACGGTGGCAGCTGAGTACCTATCCGGGCCACGACGACTACGACATCGACATGATCCGGGTCGGCGGTACGACCGCGGGTCAGGACATCCTCGCGTCCTACGGCGGCACCGTCGAGTTCGCCGGGTGGGACGACGGCGCGGGCAACTACGTGAAGATCAACCATGGCAGCGGCTGGCAGACCATGTACCTGCACATGGTCGCGCGGCCGGTGGTCAGCACCGGCCAGCGCGTGGTGCAGGGCCAGTTGCTCGGTCGGGTCGGTAGCACGGGCCGGTCCTCGGGTCCGCACATGCACCACGAGCAGCGCCGTGACGGTCAGAAGGTGGAGTCCTGGTTCGATGGCGTCCCGTCCGGCATCACCAGTGACGACACGTCGGACGAGGTGATCCGGACCAGCAACAACTGCCCGGAGTCCCAGAACGCGTCGCTCCAGCGCGGCGTCAGCGCGGTGATGCACGGCTCGGTGCTTCGTGCCTTCGCCCGCGGCAACGACGGTGCGCTGTGGCAGAACTACTGGGCCGACGGCACGTGGACGTGGCAGCGGATCGGTGGGGCGATCGTCGGCGCACCCGCCGCGGTGTACTACGACGGCCTGCTGCGGGTCTTCGCCCGGGGCACGGACGGTGCGCTGTGGCAGTACTACTGGACCGGCTCCGAGTGGAAGACGCAGGACCTGGGCGGCACCATCACCAGTGCGCCGGCCGCTGTCGTCCAGGGAGACATGCTGCGGGTGTTCGCCCGGGGCAACGACGGTGCGCTCTGGCAGAACTATCTGGTCGACGGGCACTGGACGTGGCAGGACCTCGGCGGCGGCATCAGCAGCGCGCCCACGGCGCTGATGCACGGCAATGTGGTGCGACTCTTCGCCCGGGGCAACGACGGGTCGCTCTGGCAGAACTATCTGGTCGACGGGCACTGGACGTGGCAGGACCTCGGCGGCGGCATCAGCAGCGCTCCCTCGGCGGTGCTCGACGGCTCGATGCTGCGGGTCTTCGCGCGGGGTGACGACGGCTCGTTGTGGCAGAACTACTACACCGGCGGTCAGTGGGCCTGGCAGGACCTCGGCGGCGCGATCACCAGCGCGCCGGGCGCGGTGATGCACGGAAACGTGCCCCGCGTCTTCGCTCGCGGCGCGGACGGAGCGCTGTGGCAGGACTATCTGGTCGACGGGCACTGGACGTGGCAGGACCTGGGCGGCGGCATCAGCTGACGGTGCTGCGGTAACCCGTGGGAAGGGCGGACCGGCCCTTCCCACGGGCGCCGGCCGTCGGCGGTTCCGCCATGGCGATCATCGACATCTGCCGCTACGATCCGACATCGAGACATCGCCCAGCGTCAAATATCGGTGCCCGAAAGCCGTGAACGCTGGCAATTCGGCGCCGCTGCGCGCGTGGTGCCGGCCCGAAGGCCACGCCGTCTCGACGAAGGGAATCCGGATGACGGAGAGCGCCCAGACCACCGAGAGCCGAGCCGTTCCACCCGCGCGACCGTACCCGTTCAGTGTGCCCGACCGCCTCGTCGTCGATCCGACCTACGGCGAGTTGCGCGAGAACGAGCCGATGACCCGGGTGAAACTGCCCTACGGCGAGGAGGCGTGGCTCGCCACCCGGTACGAGGACGTCCGCACGGTCCTCGGCGACGTGCGGTTCGGCCGCGCCCCGGCCGTCCAGCGCGACGAGCCCAGGCTCACCCCGCGCCAGCAGTACAGCGGCATGCTGACGATGGACCCGCCCGATCACACCCGGCTGCGCCGACTGGTGGCGAAGGCGTTCACGGCACGTCGGGTGGAGGCGTTGCGCCCACGTGCCCAGGAGATCGCCGAAACGCTTGTCGACGACATGATCCGACTCGGTCCTCCGGCCGACCTGGTGGAGCACGTCGCCACGCCGTTGCCGATCCAGGTGATCTGCGAGCTGCTCGGGGTCCCGTACGCCGACCGCGACCGCTTCCACCTCTGGTCCGAGGCGATCGTCTCGACCACGTCGCTGCCCCTGGAGACGATCCAGGAGTACCTGAACAATCTCTGGGGCTACATCGGTGCTCTGGTCGCGGAGCGCCGCCGGGAGCCGGGCATCGACGACCTGCTCGGCGCGCTGGTGCGGGCCCGCGACGAGAACCAGGATCGGCTCAGCGAGACCGAGCTGGTGGAGCTGGCCGGGGGGTTGCTCGCGGCCGGCCACGAGACCACGGTGACCCAGATCCCCAATTTCGTCTACGTCCTGCTGCAGCATCCGGACCAGCTCGCTCGGCTGCGGGCCGACCCGTCGCTGGTGCCGGCCGCGGTCGAGGAGCTGTTGCGGTACGTGCCGCTCGGCGTCGGCTCCTCGTTCGCCAGGTACGCCAAGGAGGACGTCGAGGTCGGCGGAGTGCTGGTCCGGGCAGGAGAGCCGGTTCTCGGCTCCCTGTCGTCGGCGAACCGGGACGGGACCGTCTTCGCGGACCCGGACCGGCTGGATCTCGACCGTGGGCAGAACCCACACCTCGGCTTCGGGCACGGCGTGCACCACTGCGTCGGCGCGCAGTTGGCCCGCATGGAGTTGCAGGTCGCCGTCTCCACCCTGGTGACTCGCCTACCCGGGCTGCGGCTGGCCGTGCCGGAAGGCGAGCTGAAATGGAAGCGGGGCATGTTGGTGCGGGGCCTGCTGGCCATGCCGGTGATCTGGTGACTGACGCGTGGCGGATCGGGGTGGACTCGCGCCGTTGCATCGGTACGAGCATCTGCGCCGGTACCGCGCCCGAGCACTTCCGCCTTGTCGACGGCCGTTCCGCGCCGCTGGTCGAGGTCGTCGCCCCGGCTGAGGTCGTCCTCGACGCCGCCGACTCGTGCCCGGTGGAGGCGATCACGGTCCGCGACACCAGCGATGACCGGTTGATCGCCCCGCAGGAGTGACCCGACGAACGCGACCCGGCCCGCTCCTGACCCGGGCCACCCGCTGTCGCTCGGCGGCCAGGGGCGGCGCGGGTGCGTCGGGCGCGACGGGTCAGGCGCGGGCCCGCGTCGCCGGACCGGGCATGAGGCGAAGGTCCGCCTCGATGCGGGAGGCCGCGGCCACCAGTGCCGGCACCAGGTCGCGCCGGATGGAGTCGATGGAGTTCCGGCTCGCGTGGACCGGGATGTTGACCGCGGCGACGACCCCGCCGTTGCCGTCCCGGATGGGGGCCGCGACCGACCGCAACCCCTCCTCCAGCTCCTGGTCGACGATCGCGTAGCCCTGGTCGCGGATCCGGTGCAGCTCGGTCCGGAGCATCGAGGTGGACGCGACGGTGCGCGCGGTCGGCCGCGTGAGCGGCACCCGTTTCAGGTAGAGCTCGACCTCCTGCTCGGGCAGGTGGGCCAGGAGGACCCGGCCGACCGAGGTCAGGTAGGCCGGGAAGCGGGTGCCGACGGTTATCGACACGGTCATGATCCGGCTGGTGGGTACGCGGGCGACGTACACGATGTCGTCTCCGTCGAGCACGCAGACCGAGGACGATTCGTGCACCTCGTGGACCAGCCGCTTCAGGTGCGGTTGGGCGATGTCCGGCAGCCCGATGCTGGAGAGGTACGCGTAGCCCAACTCCAGGATGCGCGGGCCCAACCGGAACATCCGGCCGTCGCTCTGCACGTAGCCCAGGTCGACGAGCGTCAGCAGGAAACGCCGGGCCGCGGCGCGGGTGATGTCGCAGGCGCGGGCCACCTCGCTGAGGGTCAGTTCGGGGTGCGCGGCGTCGAAGACGCGGATGACCGCCAGCCCACGTTCCAGGGACTGCACGAAGTGTGTCTCGCGTGCCGGGTCGGCCATCGGTGGTCCTCCATGGTATCTTACCGCTGGATCAGCCTAGTCACGCCCGAGACCTCTCCCGCCGGGCGGCGCACGCCGACGACCTGGTGCTAAGGGGCGCCCGAGCCGATGGTGGCCCGCAGTGTCCGCAGCGCCGTCAGTTCGGTGGGCGTGGGTGCCGTGCTGGTCGTGGGTGCGGTGGCCACCCGCAGCGGCCAACCGGTTGCGGCACACACCTGGTCGACGTCCACGCCCTCATGGACCTGGGTCAGGGTCAGCTCGCAGGTGGTCGGGTCGGGCTCCAGGACGCCGAGGTTGGTGATCACTTGGACCGGACCGCGACCCCTGAGGTTGAGCGCTTCCCGGTCGCCTGGACCGCGGCCGTACCCCACCGAGGTGACGAAGTCGACGCGGTCCACGAAGGTGCGCGGGTCGTGCCGGGCGATCACGAACACCTCGCGGCACGACGCGGCGATCTCGGGCGCGCCACCGGCCCCAGGCAGTCGTACGGTCGGGTTGCGATAGTCCGCGCCGATGACCGTGGTGTTGATGTTGCCGTAGCGGTCGATCTGCGCGGCACCGAGGAAGCCGACGTCGATCCGCCCGGGTTGGAGCCAGTAGTTGAACAGCTCCGGAACGGAGACCACCGCGTCGGCCGTCTCCGCGAGGATGCCGTCCCCGATCGACAGCGGAAGGCGCGTGGGTTTGGCGCCGATGGTGCCGGACTCGTACACGAGGACCAGGTTGGGTGCGTGGGTGCCGCGTGCCAGGTTGGCCGCGACGCTCGGTCGGCCGATCCCGACGAAGCACCGCGTGCCGTCGCGCAGCGCTCGCGCCGCCGCGACGATCATCATCTCCTCGTCGGTCCAGGTCGCCGCGGCCTGACCGCTTCCATCGACGGTCACGGTGCGACGCCTCCGGTCGTCGCGAACACGGCCTCGTCCAACCACCGCTGGAACGCCGTACGACTGCGGCTGATCGAATCCCACGTCACGTAGAAGTCGTTGTCCCGGTCGCTGTGGCCGTGTGCGTACGACGGGTGCGCGCCGCCCGGAACCTCGGCCACCATCGTCACCGTCCAGTGCGGCAGGACCACCGCCCCCGGGCGCTCCCGCAACCGGTCCACGATCTTCTCGACGGTGACGAGGGAGCGCTTGGCGGCGAGGACGACCTCCTTGTGCACACCGGTGATGCCCCAGAACTGGACGTTGCCCGCGCGGTCCGCGCGCTGGGCGTGCACGATGCCGACGTCCGGGTTCAACGCCGGCACCGCGGTCAGTGTCTCTCCGGTGAAGGGGCACGTGATCGGCTTGACGGTGTCGGTCAGCCCGGCCAGATCGGTGCCGGCGTAACCCCGCAGCACCGCGAAGGGGAGCCCCGAGGCACCGGCGACGTACCGGTTCGCCATGCCGGCGTGGCTGTGCTCCTCGATCTCCAGCGGCACGGGCCAGGCGTTCTGCACGGCGTCGCGAAACCGCGGCAGTGAACCGACTCCAGGGTTTCCCGCCCACGAGAACACCAGTTTCCGGGCGCACCCGGCGCCGATCATCTGGTCGTAGACGATGTCCGGCGTCATCCGGACCAGGGTGAGGTTCCGACGCCGCTGGCGAATGATCTCCTGACCGGCCGCGACCGGGATGAGATGGGTGAACCCTTCCAATGCCACCGTGTCGCCGTCGTGCACCAGGGCGGCGATGGCAGCACGCAGGCTTGCGACTTCCCCCATCGAAACTCCTCTGTGCGCCAGGTGAACATCTGTGCGCTACGGCGACAGTACGGACGGGGCTGATACCCGTCAAACGTCCCTTGTGGTCCCACCTTGCCGTTGACCTCGCTGCCCGTCCGGACGTCGACGTGCATCGTTGACTGAACCAGTGGGGACCCGTACGTTCCCTCTGAGAACGATCGTGCGCATGAGGCACGAGGAACCTGATTCCCGCTAGGAGGGTTCATGCGCCTGCGGCTGCCCTCGTACCAGCGAACCGAGGGGTTGCACCCACCCCTCTACAGCCCGGCGTACCGCAGCACGGTGCTCCGCGCGCCGAGCCGACAGTTGGTGCTCCTGCCCCAGAACCTGACGGAGGTGACCGGCCCGTTGCTCGGTGCGGGCCGGGTGAGCGACACCGACGCCGACCTGACCGCCGCGCCGGGCGGCGAGCCGCAGGGCCAACGGATCATCGTGCACGGCCGTGTCCTCGACGGCGACGGCCGACCGATCCCGCACACGCTCGTCGAGATCTGGCAGGCCAACGCCGCCGGCCGCTACCGACACGCCAGGGACACCTGGCCGGCGCCGCTTGATCCCCACTTCACCGGCGTCGGTCGCGTGCTCACCGACGAGGCGGGCAGGTACCGGTTCGTGACGATCCGTCCGGGCGCCTATCCCTGGGGCAACCACGACAACGCCTGGCGGCCGGCGCACATCCACTTCTCGCTCTTCGGCCGGGCATTCACCCAGCGGCTGGTCACCCAGATGTACTTCGCCGACGACCCGCTCTTCCCGTACGACCCCATGCTCAACTCGATCCCGGACGAGAGGGCCCGCAAACGGTTGGTCGCACGCTTCGACCTCGACGCCACCGTCCCGCACTGGGCCCTGGGGTACGAGTTCGACATCGTGTTGCGCGGCAGCGCGGCGACACCGATGGAGGAGCCGCATGAGGAGTGAGCTGACCCCCTCCCAGACCGTGGGTCCCTTCCTGCACATCGGGCTGCCCTGGCCGGACGGGCCCGACGTGGTGCCACCGAACACACCGGGCGCGATCCTGATCAGCGGCAGGGTCACCGACGGCAACGGTGAGCCGGTCACCGACGCGCTGATCGAGACCTGGCAGGCCGACCCGGACGGCCGGTTCGCCCACCCCGACGACCCACGCGGCCCGGTCGGTGGTTTCCGAGGCTTCGGCCGCTGCCCGACCGACCCGGACGGGCTCTACCGGATCCGCACCGTCAAGCCCGGACCGCTGCCGACCCCGGACGGCGCGACCGAGGCCCCACACATCAACGTCTCCATCTTCGGCCGAGGGCTGCTCGACCGCCTCGTCACCCGGCTGTACTTCCCCGACGAAGCGGCAAACTCCACCGACCCGGTGCTCACCACCCTGCCCGACCCGGATCGGCGGGGGACGCTTGTCGCCGCCGCCACGTCCGACGGATACCTGTTCGACATCCGGCTGCGCGGCGCCTCCGAGACCGTCTTCTTCGATGTTTGACGCGATGTTCTGCACCCCGGCGGTCCTCTCGGCCACCGACGCCGACGCGTGGTTGCGGGAGATGCTGCGGGTGGAGGCGGCGCTGGCCCGGGCTGGGGCGACCGTCGGGCTCATTCCGGCAGATGACGCTGCGAGCATCGGGTCCGCCTGCGTACCGGAGCTGTTCGACGCCGCGGAGCTGGGTGCCCGCGCCGTCGCCTCGGCCACCCCCGTCGTGCCGTTGCTGCTGGATCTGCGGGCGCGGGTGCCCCAGGCGTCGGCCCGCTTCGTCCATCTCGGCGCGACCAGCCAGGACGTCATGGACACCGCCCTGGTGCTCATCGCCAGGCGCTGCGCGGATCTGATCCTCGGCGACCTGTGGGCGGTCGGTGACCTGTTGGCCGACCTCGCCGACCGGCACCGGGGCACCGCCCAGATCGGGCGTACGCTCCTGCGGCAGGCGGTACCGACAAGCTTCGGTGTGGTCTGCGCGGGATGGCTGGCCGGGGTGGACGAGGCGGTCGCCGGGCTCGTCCGCGCGCGCGGACGACTGCCCCTGCAGTACGGCGGACCGGTCGGCGTCCACGACACACTCGGTGCGGCGGGACCGCGGCTGGCCGAGGCGCTGGGGGAACTCCTCGGGCTGCCGGTGCCAACCCTGCCGTGGCACACCCGCCGGGGTCCTCTCGCGGAGCTGGGCGCCGCACTCGGCGCCGTCGGCGGCGCGCTCGCGACCATCGCGACGGCGATCGTCCTGCTGTCCCAGGACGAGGTCGCCGAGGTGGCCGAGGGGGCAGCCGGCGTCTCGTCAGCCATGCCGCACAAGCGGAACCCGGCCCGGTCCGCCCTGGTCCTCGCCTGCACCCACCAGATACCCGGCCTGGTCGCCACGGTCCTGGCCAGTCAACCTGTCGAGTTGCAGCGATCGGCCGGCCGTTGGCAGGCCGAGTGGCCGACACTCACCACGCTGCTGCGGCTGACCGCCGCCGCTGCCGGGCACGCCCGTGCCGCGCTGGGCTCGCTGAGGGTGGACGCGGAGCGCATGATCACCACCGCTGGGCGGCCGGTCCTGCCGGAGGCGGCAGATCTGCTCGTCGACCGCGTACTCGAGGAGCACCGTGCTGCTCGCCCATGAGGTCACCGGGCCGCCGGACTCCCCGGTGCTCGTGCTTGGCGGCTCGCTCGGCACGACCCGCGCCGTGTGGCGACCGCAGGTGACCGTGCTGTCCCGCTGGATGCGGGTCGTCGTGTACGACCACCGGGGCCACGGCCTCTCACCGGTCCCGGCGGGCCCGTACGACATCGCCGACCTCGGCCACGACCTGGTCGACCTCCTCGACCACCTCGGGCTCGACCGGGTCCACTACGGCGGCCTGTCCCTCGGCGGCATGGTGGGGATGTGGCTGGCCGCTCATCGACCCGAGCGGGTGGACCGGCTGGCGCTGCTCTGCACCGCCGCGTACCTGCCACCGCCCGAGGTGTGGCTCGCCCGTGCCGCCCACGTCCGCGCGCACGGCCCGGGGAGCCTGGCCGAGACGCTGGTGGACCGCTGGTTCACCGCCGACTTCGTCCGCAGTCGCCGCGCCGACGTGATCGCGCCGCTCGTCGCGGATCTGACGTCCACGCCGGGGGAGGGCTATGCGGGCTGTTGCGAGGCGATCGCGGCCATGGATCTGCGCCCGGTCCTGCCGGCGATCACCGCGCCGACGCTGGTGATCGCCGGGGCGGACGACCCGGCGACGCCACCAGAGCACGCCAGGGTCGTCAGTGCGGCGGTGGCCGACGCCCGACTGGAGATCCTGGGGCGGGCGGCGCACCTCGCCAACGTGCAACGGCCGACGGCGGTGACCGCACTCCTGCGCGAACACTGTCTGGGGGAACGATGAGCGAGCAGCACACGCGGGGGATGGCCGTGCGGCGGGCGGTCCTCGGTGACGCACACGTGGACCGGGCGGTCACCGACACCGACGCGTTCACCGCCGACTTCCAGGACCTGATCACGCGGTACGCCTGGGGCGAGATCTGGACCCGGCCGGGGTTGGACCACCGGACCCGCAGTTGCATCACGCTCACCGCGCTGGTGGCGCAGGGGCACCTGGCGGAGCTGGCGATGCACGTCCGGGCGGCGCTCCGCAACGGTCTCACTCCGGCCGAGATCAGCGAAGTGCTCCTACAGTGCGCGATCTACTGCGGGGTGCCCGCTGCCAACGCCGCTTTCGCCGTCGCCGCCGGGGTGCTGCGGGAGGAAGCCGCCGCGGAGCAGCCGAACGCGGGTGACTGAAGTGCCGAGACGAGGAGTGGACGTGCGTACCCAGGTCGCGATCGTGGGCGCGGGCCCCGCCGGGCTGCTCCTGTCCCACCTGCTGTACCTCAACGGCATCGACTCGGTCGTCGTCGAACGCCGTAGTCGCGACCACGTGGAGAAGCGGGTCCGCGCAGGTGTCCTGGAGCAGGGCACCGTCGACCTGCTCCGGGAGATCGGCCTCGCCGATCGGCTGGACCGGGAGGGGCTGGTGCACCGTGGCATCGAGCTGCTGTTCGACGGGGGGACGCACCGGATCCCGATGAGCGACCTGACCGGAGGTCGGGCCATCACCATCTACGGCCAGCAGCACGTCGTCCGGGATCTGACCGAGGCGCGGCTGGCCACCGGAGGCCAGGTCTTCTTCGAGGTGGACGACGTGGCGGTCGTCGACGTCGGGACGGCGGCACCGCGACTCCGCTTCACCGTCGAGGGTCGGCAGACCGAGCTGGCCTGCGACTTCGTCGCCGGCTGCGACGGCTCTCACGGCGTATCCCGCAGCGTGCTGCCCGCCTCGAGCCGTCAACTCCTGGAGCGTGACTACCCGTTCGCCTGGCTCGGCATTCTCGCCGAGGTCGCGCCCTCCTCCGACGAATTGATCTACGCCTACCACGAGCGGGGATTCGCGCTGCACAGCCTCCGCTCACCGACAATCAGTCGCCTCTACCTTCAGGTCGACCCCGACGAAGACCTCGCCAATTGGCCGGATCACCGTATCTGGGATGAACTCGGTACCAGGCTGGCACACGGCGGGTGGTCGCTCAATGAAGGGCCAGTCCTGGAGAAGGGCATCACCCCGATGCGCAGTTTCGTCTGCGAGCCGATGCGATTCGGTCGGCTGTTCCTCGCCGGGGACGCCGCCCACATCGTGCCGCCCACCGGCGCCAAGGGCCTCAACCTCGCGGTCCACGACGTGCACGTACTTGCCGACGCGCTCACCGATCACTACCGGACCGGGAGCGAGGCGTCGCTCGACGCGTACTCGGCCACCTGCCTCCGCCGGGTGTGGCGGGTGCAGCAGTTCTCCTGGTGGATGACCTCTATGCTGCACCGTTTCCCCGAGCACGACGCGTTCGAGCAGAACCTGCAGCTCTCGCAGTTGGAGTATCTGGTCGGCTCACCCGCGGCGGCGACGAGCCTCGCCGAGAACTACGTCGGACTGCCCTGGACCTGACGAATCAGACCTACCGATCATTGGCGGCTGACGCAATCACGTACCGCTGCGTGGGAGCGCTCAACTTCGCTCCTCATCGCTCTATCAACAGTGGAATGACCCTGTAAGGTCATCGAGTCCTGTCACCCGATCGATCTGCCTTAGGCATGGGGAGGCTCAGCTATGGTCACATCTCCTGTGACCCCCCTGACGGTGTCCGCCGAACGAGGGCTGGCACGCAAGACACTGCGGACGAGTTCGCTGGTGACGTTCGGGGCGACAGCATCGTCCCCAATGGCCGTTCTCGTCGGCGGTATCGTCGCCACCTATGCGACCACCGGCAATACCGCAGTAGCCGCGAGTTTCCTGCTCCTGGCCGCGGTGATGCTCCTCTGGGCACCGGGGTACATCGCCATCGCGAGGTACGTGCAGCCCAGCGGAATCTTCTACACCGCCCTCGCCGCCGGACTGTCCCGGCTCGTCGGTGTCGCGGGCGCGCCGGTCGTGCTGCTCGCCTACAACACCATTCAAATCTCGCTGTACGGTCTGCTCGGCTCGGTGGTCAGTGGCCTGGTCGGCGGTCCGTGGTGGATCGGGGCTCTCGTCGCGTGGGCCATCGTGGGGGCGTTCGGCCTGCAGCGTACGGGCGTCAGCACCGCCATGTTCGGCACCATCCTGATCGTCGAGGTCGCACTGCTGATCGTGTTCGTGCTGGTGGGCCTCGCCCACCCGGCCGGCGGTAACCTGACGGTCGAGGCGCTGAACCCGACGCAGTTGTTCAGCACCGGGGTGGTGGCCGGGCTCGCGGTCCTTCCGCTCGGCTTCGCCGCGTTCTTCGGCACCGAAACCATCGCGGCCTACGGTGCCGAGGCGCGCTCACCGCGGGCGGTCTCGCGCAGCATCATCTACGTGATCATCGGCCTCGGCCTGCTCTACGCCCTGTGCGCCTGGGCGATGGTGGCCACGGTGGGCGCCGACCGGGTCGTCGAGCTGGCCCGGGACCCGGCGGCGCCACTGCCGTTCGAGGTCTTCTCCGGCTCCCGCGCCGGCAGCGCCGGAGTGCTGTTGATGGCACTGGGCGGCCTGCTGTTGGTCAGCAGCGTCCTCGCGGCGATGATCAGTTTCCACAACAGCGTGGCGAGGTACCTGTTCGCCCTCGGCAAGGACCGGCTGCTGCCCGCCCGCCTCGCGACGATCCGGGAGGGCGGGTCCGGTGCGCCCCAGGGTGGATCGATCGCCCAGTCGGTCACCGCTCTGATCGTCATCCTGCTCTTCGCGGTCAGTGGCGCTGAGGCGCTGACCATGTTCACCTGGCTCTCCAACATCGCCGCGGTGAGCCTGATGCTGTTGATGGCGGTGAGCTCACTGGCCACCGTCCGCTTCTTCGCTCGCGGCGGCGGCCGCAGTGAGTCGCTGTGGGCGCGGGCGATCGCACCCACTCTCGGTGGGATCGCCATCGCGGTGATCCTCCTGCTCACACTGATCAACATCAGCGCGGCGCTCGGCACGCCACCGGGATCTCATCGAGCCTGGCTGGTGCCCGGTACGGTCGGCGCGTTCGTCGTGATCGGGGCGCTGTGGGCGATCAGCCTGCGGACCCGTAACCCGGACCTGCTCGCTGGTGTCGGGGAGCGCGAGACGAACCCCACGCGGCAGGTCGACGAGGATCTGGGCCACCTCACGCTCTGAGGAACCACCCACGACAGTAAGCAGGCGGAGCCGCTCAGCGGCTCCGCCTGCTTACTGTGACAGCGTCTACGCCTTGGCGCCCCGGCCCTTGCCGAGCCGTTGCGCGCCAACGTGAACAAGCGTCGCCAACTGGGCGATCCCGGTCCAGATCGGCGTGTCCGCCGGGTGGCTCTGCAACGCCCGCCACGACTCGTACGTCGGTGTCGTGGACTGGATCAGCGGCTTCTCCCACGGGTCGGCCGGCCGGTCGACGACGATCCGCGTCTCTTCTGGGTCCATCAGTTGGATGTAGAATCGGCCGGGGATCCGGTCCTCACCCTCCACCCGGCGCATCGTCTGCTCCCAGGTGCCCAGCGGACCATCAAGCGAGCTGACCGCGACGCCGATGAACGTCGAGTCCGCGTTGACCCGTTCGTCGACGCGGTTGCACATCTGTGGGGGCTGACGAGGATCCAGCCCGCCGTTGTCGAGGTAGTACCGCGCCGTCTCGGCGAGGTCGTAGAGCATCTTGGGCAGGTGCGACACGTCCTCGCCGGCCTTGTCCAGACGCGTCGCCGCCCCCACCTCGAAGACCGGACGCTCCAGTGTGGTGCCGACGATCGGTACCGCGTAGAGGAACGCGAAGCCGTAGGCGCACAACGGGTTACGTCGACGCTGGGTCCACGCGTGGCGGCCGTGCATCGTGTTCATCAGGCCGACCCGACTCAGCGCGGAGGACCGCAACGAGGCCCAGATCCGCCGCGTCTCGGGATCGCTGATCGGAGGCGCGGGCGGCGACTCGTGCACAGCCGGCGGTGGTTCGTGTTGAGGAGGCGGCTGCGCGGCGGGCGCCGAGTGCCAGGAGGCCGGCGGGTACTGCTCGACCGCCGGCGCCGGCACCGCGGCCGGAGGCGCGACCCAACCATGCCGTCCGTCCGGCGCCGGTGGGGGTGGTGGGGTGTGGCTGCCCGGCTGCTGGTCCCAGGGTGTCGGCGCTGTCCTTCGGCTGCTCGCCGCCGATGTCCAGTCCTCAGGGGCCCTCTCGCGAGGACCCAAATGGGCCGCTGGCCTGTCGTACGCCACAGTGTGTCCTCCCCGGAAACGTCGCCATAGCCTCTCATCGAACACACACTGCGATCAACTGCGCACCACGAGTCGGCTCGATCATTCGATGCGGAGGGCGGTTGCCTGGGCGTCGCCGTCATGGTCCACTTTTCGCTTAGTTGCCTATCGACGGAGTACCCGTGACCATCCCCTGCCAACGGCGATACCGCCTGCTGGTGCGTGATGCCGTGGACGCCACAATGGAACGTCCACGATGACCTCTCCCACGAGCATCCCCGACGACCTGTCGCTCGCCGCTCAGCTCGAGCAGCTGCACGCCACCCTGGCGGCGCACAGGTCGATCGGCTTCCCGGCCGCAATGGACATCGACTACGGGCCGGTCACGCCACTGTTCGGCATGCTGATCAACAATGTCGGCGACCCGGACACCGACCCCGACACCAGCCACACCAAGGCCTACGAGCGGGAGGTCGTCGACTGGCACGCGAACCTCTTCGGTGCCCCCGCCGACGATCGGTGGGGATACCTGACCAGCGGCGGCACCGAGGCGAACCAGGCGGCTGTCCTGCTCGCCCGCGACAGGTTCGCGGGCGCGAACCCCGTGCTCTACTACAGCGAGGCCACCCACGACTGGGTCCGCAAGACGGCCGGCATGCTGGGGCTTCCCGAGGTCGTCATCCGCACCGACGCCAACGGCGAGGTCGACTACGGCGATCTACGGGGCGAGTTGGCACGGCGACGGGACCGGCCAGCCATCGTCGTGGCCAACGCCGGCACGACCGTGACGGAGGCGGTGGACAATCCCGCCCGGGTTCGCCGAGTCATGTCCGAACTGGCGATCCGCAACTCTCACCTGCACGTCGACGGCGCGCTCGCCGGCGTCCCGTTGGCACTGCTGCCGGACCGGCCGGTGGCCATCGACCTCGGTAACGTGGTCGACTCTGTGGCCATCTCGTGCCACAAGTTCTACGGCACCACCATCCCCGGCGGCCTGGTGGTGACCCGCCGCTCGCTGCAGCGGGCGGCACGGCGAATCTCGTACACCGCCACGACCGACAGCACGGTCAGCGGCTCCCGCTGCGGCCAACTCGCCGTGCAGATGTGGTACGCGCTGCGACTGCTCGGCGAGGACGGGCACCGCGAGCGCGCCGAACGTGCCCGCGAGACGGCCCGCTTCGCCCACTCCCTGCTGGCGAGCGTCGGCTGGCCCGCCTGGCGCAACGTGCACGCCTTCACGGTGTACTTCACCACCCCGCCGGCGGCGATCGCCCGCCGCCACGGCCTCTCCAACGCCGACGGCGGCATCAGCCACCTGATCTGCATGCCGGGCGTCACCCGCCAGCAGATCGAGGCGCTCGCGGCCGACATCGCGACCGTCAAGGGCACCGAGCAGCCCAGCCCGAGCCGCGGCGTCCGGCGACTCGTGCCGGTCGCGCAGCTACCCCTCACCGCCGACCGGAGCTGACCGGCCCGCAGACGCCCGAGCGATGGTCGTACCCACGCCCTGCGCCTCGCCGCCCGTCGACGCCAGCGGGACGGCCGGCGCGGCCAGCTTGACCCGTGGACGGTCGGCGTCCGGATGGCGCAGCTCGTCGAAGATCGTCAGCGCCTCTCGCCACGCCCGGCGAGCGGCGGCGAGGTCACCGGCGGCCCGCAGACTGTCGCCCAGGTTGTCGAGCACCTCCGCCTCGTCGTACCGGTCGCCGAGTTCCCGGTGCAGCGCCAACGCCCGCCGGTAGCAGTCCGCGGCCCGGTCGTGGTCGCCCAGGCCGTGCCGGACGTAGCCGAGACTGTCCCAGGTCAGCGCCGCGCCGTGCCGGTCGCCGGTCTCCTCGTGCAGCCGCAGGGCCGCCTGGCAGCAGTGCAGCGCCGGCTCCGGCTCACCGAGCCGGGCGTGCATCCAACCCAGGTTGTTGAGCGCCTTGGCCTGCCCGACCCGGTAGTTGACCGCCCGGTACAGGTCGAGGGCCAACCGGGTCTCGTCGAGAGCCGCCCGCAGCCGGCCCTGCCTCGTGAGCACCCAGCTCACCCCGAGGTGGGTGTGCGCCCGTCCGGTGTCGTCGCCCAACTCGCGGTACAGCTCCAGGTCGCGTCGGTAGTGCTGGTGCGCCGCCTCGTGATCACCCGACCAGGTGCAGGCGATGGCGAGACCGCGGTGCGCCAGCGCCTGACCGGCCAGCTCACCCCGGCGCCGCGCCGCCGCCAGTGCGGTCCGCTGCGCGGCGGCCAGCTCCGGCCAGTGCCCGCTGCGATCGAGGTACGTGGTCAGGGCCGCCGCCAACGTCCACGCGTGGCGGTCCAGGCCGGTGCCCGCCGCCTGCTCCACACACGCCAGCAGCACGTGGTGCTCGGCGGCGAACCAGGCGGTGGCCCAGGCGTGCTCCGGGCGGTCGCCCACCGTCACCCCCGGGTCGACGGGAGGCAGCGCGGCCGGACGCGCCAACCGGTACGGGTCGAGCAGGTGGTCCGCCGCGTGCGTGGCGTGCAGGTAGTGGTCGAAGAGGCGACGTCGGGCGGCCTTCCGCTCGGCCTCGACGTCGGTGCCGTGACACAGTTCCGATGCGTACGCGCGAAGCAGGTCGTGCATCGCGTACCGGCCGGGAGCGCGTTCGGCGAGCAGGTTCGCCCGAGTGAGGTCGGCCAGCAGCGGGCCGACCCGGGCCGGCGGCAGGCCGGCGAGACTTGCCACCGCCACCCGTCCGGCGTCGGGGCCCGGGTGCAGCCCGAGGAGCCGGAACAGCCGGGCCGAGTCGGCGTCCAGTGCCCGGTACGACCAGGAGAAGACCGCCCGGACGTCGGTGCTGGGGTCGCCGGTGGCCAGGGCGCTGAGCCGGTCCGGGTCGGTGTCGGCCAGCTCGCCGGCGAGGGCCGCCAGCGGTATGTCGGGCTGCCCGACCGCGCGGGCCGCCACGACGGCCAGGGCCAGCGGCAGGCCGGCGCAGCGGAGCACGATCTCGTCGAGTGCCGCCGTTTCGCGCACGGCCCGCCGGCGTCCGAGCCGACCGGTCAGCAACTCCCGGGCCTCGGTCGGCGGAAGCACGTCGAGCGTCACCGGGTGGGCCCCGGCGTTGACCACCAGGCCGGTGAGCCGGTTGCGGCTGGTCACCACGACCAGGCTGGTCGAGGATCCCGGCAGCAGGGGGCGTACCTGCTCCTCGTCGCGAGCGTTGTCGAGCAGCACCAGCACGCGACGGTCGGCGAGCAGGGTCCGGAACAGGGCGGCCTGCCCGGGCAGGTCGGTGGGCACCCGTTGCGGTGGCACGTGCAGCGCCTCCAGGAAACCGCGCAGCGCCACGTCCGGCGACACGGCCCGGCCGTCAAGGTCGAATCCGCGCAGGTTGACGTAGAGCTGCCCGTCCGGGTAACGATGCGCGACCCGGTGGGCCCAGTGCACCGCGAGGGTCGTCTTGCCGACTCCTGCGGTGCCGGCGATTGCGGAGATGACCACCGCCCGGCCGGGGCCGTCGTGCCGGTCGGCTCCCGCCGGCCCGGTGGGCAGCAGCGCGTCCAGTTGCCGGAGCGCCACGGCGCGGCCGGTGAACCCGGCGGGGTCGCCGGGAAGCTGCGCCGGCGGCGGACCCACGGGCTCCGCAGGTGCGGGTTCGGCAGGTGTCTGCCCCCGCAGCACCCGCAGGTGGGCCCCGCTCAACTCGGGCCCGGGCTCCACGCCCAACTCGTCGACGAGGTGGCGGCGGGTCTCGGCGTAGAGCCGCAGCGCGGCGGCCTGCTGGCCGCAGCCGGCGAGGGCGAGCAGGTAACCGGCCACCAGCGGCTCCCGCAGGGGATGCTCGGCCACCAGGGGGCGCAGGGCGTTCGCGGTCGCGGCGTACCGGCCGAGGCCGAGTTCCACGGTGGCGAGCCGTTCGTACGCGAGCAGCCGCTGCTCGTCCAGACCGGCGGCGGCAGCGTCGACGAAGGCTCCGGCCGCGCCGGCCAGCGCCGGCCCCCGCCACAGCGCCAGGCCGTCGCGCAGCAACCGCGCCGCCTCCGCCTGCTGGCCCGCCGCCTCCGCGTCGCGGGCCCGCTCGACCGCCACGGTGAACTCGGCGAGGTCCAGTTCGCCCCCGCCTACGCCGAGCCGGTAGCCGCCGCCCTGCGTGGTCAGCAGCTCGCCCGCGCCCGCCTCCCGCAGGGCCGCCCGGATCCGGGAGACGCAGACCTGAACCTGGGTCCGGGCGCTGGTCGGAGGGTCGTCGGCCCAGAGCGCCGACACGAGCTGCCCGAGGGGCACCAGGCGGTCGGCGTTGAGGAGCAGCAGCGCGAGCACCGCGCGTTGCTGGGGGCGGTCGATGGGGAGGACCCGCCCCCCGGCGGTCACCTGGACGGGGCCGAGGAGGGACCACCGCATGGCTTTCCTCATCAGTCGTAATGGGACGACCACAGTCTATGGACGGTGGGACCGGCGCGGCCGGCGCCAAGCGGTCGGATAGCGGACGACAAGCGGCCCCGCCCAGGCTTTCCTCAGCCGCCGGACCCGCAGGTCCGGGGGGAGGGGGCTGGCTAAACGCCGGCCACTGTGGACAGGGGAGCGACATGCGAGTAACCAGGGGACGGGCAGTGCTGACCACCGTCGTGTCGACGGCCGCGGTGGTGGCCGGGCTGGGCTGGGCGGCGCCGGCCTCGGCGGTGCCGGCGGGGCTGGAGACGGTCACCCAGTCGGCGGCCGAGAGCAGCGCGGACAAGTCGGCGTTCGCGTCCTGCCCGGCCGGCAAGGTGGTCACCGGGGGCGGCGGCTTCCTCACCGCCGGCTCGTCGGCCGACGGACGGGTCGGGCTGGACCGGCTGGAGCCGCTGTCCAACGGCAGCGGCTTCTTCGTGACCATGCGGGAGGCGGGCCCGGTCAACTTCGCCGGCGACTGGGGGCTACAGGCCGTCGCCCAGTGCGCCACCACGCCGGCCGGGTACCAGGTCGTGGCTACGACCGGGGCGGTGGGGACGGAGTTCGTCACGGCGAGCTGCGGAACGAAGAAGGTCATCGGCATGGGTGGGCGGATCAACAGCGGCCTGGGTGATGTCGTGCTCGACCAGGTGGTGCCGTCGTCCGACCTGACGTCGGTGACCGTCCGGGCGGTCCCGGTGCAGGGCGCCTCGGCCACCGGCTGGAGCGCCACCTCCATCGCGGTCTGCGCCACCGGGCCCGCCGGGCTGGAGCGGGTCGCGTTGATCGGGACGAGCGCGAGCAACTCGTCGGACCACGCCGTCAAGTCGTGCCCGGCCGGCAAGGGCCTCTACAGCGCGGGCGCGGACATCAACGCCGGCAACGGTCAGGTGCTGCTGACCGCGATCAACATCACCGGGGGGAACACCGTGCGGGTGCGGGCGGACGAGGACGCCGACGGCTTCGCCGGCTCCTGGAGCCTCAACGGATACGGAATCTGCGGTAGCTGACCCAGGGCCGGGGTCGCCGGTGGCGGCCCCGGCCTTCGGCCGCCCCGGAAAGCACATCCCTGGCCTACCCCACGGCAGCGACGTCAGTCGATATTGCTGGAACGGCCACGGATGTGCTGGAATGGCTCCCATCGCCGCAGCACGGGGGCAACCGTGCTGGCAACGGGCAGCACGGGAGCAGCGCACTGCCGGCACAGCACCACGTCGGCGGACGTGCGCGCATCGCCGGGCCATCTCCACGACGACGGGCAGGTGTCTGTCGTACGTGCTCCGACAGGTATTCCCGCGACGCCGAAGAACCCCGCTCCTCACCACCTCACCGGACCGTGATCGGCGGAGCGGTGAGCAGCGGTAGCGGTGTCCGGGAAGGTATGCCGGCCCCGCCCACGCGGCAGGGGCCCAACATCATGGAGGATGACCATGCGCCGTTTCCTCGCGGTGTGCACCGCCGCCCTGATCCTCGGCACCACTGCCGGCAGCATCCCGGCCGCCGCGTCCGGTGCCTCCTCGCGCTCGTGCACCCGTGGCCTGCTCTTCTGTGAAGACTTCGAGCGGTTGCCGCGCGGCGGCGCCAGCACACTGGACTGGGGCGTCGACACCCGCAACGGCACGCTCACCGTCGAGCGGGCCCGTCACGGCAACCAGGTGCTGCACATCCACACGGTCGACAACGGTCGCGCCTTCCTGCGCGTCGACGACTTCGCCGCGCCGGGCAACCGTTTCTACGGCCGGATGCGGCTGCGCGTCGACGCGTTCCCGACCGCCCCCGACTGGGCGCACTTCACCCTGGTGGAGGCGACCGGCACCGGCAGCTCGGAGGTCGTCCGTCCGGTCGGTGGTCAGTACGCGCCGACCGTCCCGGGCATCTTCTGGGGTGTGGGCGCGGACGGCGGCCCGACCGGCGACTGGACCAACTGGCGCGAGTCCGCCCCGGTCACGGAGGACACCTGGCAGTGCGTCGAGTGGAAGCTCGACCCGACGGACAACCGCGTGACGACGTGGATCGACGGCGTGCCGAACCCGGAACTGAGCGCCTCCACGACCGAGCACGGCGGCAACGACGTGCCCTTCATCCTCCCGACGGTCAACACGGTGAAGGTCGGCTGGCAGCTCTACCAGGGCGGCACCACGCCCGGTGAGTTCGACCTCTGGATCGACGACATCGCCCTCTCTACCCGGAGGCTCGGCTGCTGAAGCCGTACCCAGGTCACGGCGGCCCACCACCCGGGGCCGCCGTGACCTGCCCGTCCGCTGGACGACAGGGGCCGCCGACAAACGCTGGCGCATTGCTTGACGCGCACGTCACGATGACACTATGAAGCCAAGTCGTCACGTGGTGCTGGTGGTGTCGGGTCTGCTGGTCGCCGTGCTGGCTACCGCCTTCGTCGTCCTGGGGTGGGACTCGGCCGACCGGATCGCGACCGCGGTGTCCGCGTTGGCGGCGCTTGCCGGTGTCGGGGTTGCCCTGTGGGCCGCGCTCCCGACAGCCCAGTCCGGAGTTCACGTCGGGCAGACGGGGACGACGCGGGCCCGGGGTACCGGTTACGCCAACTCGGGCATCGACGCCCCGGCCGGCGACGCCACGCCGATGGAGGTCCACCGCACCGGGGACGCCACGGCCGGCGACGGTGCACAGGCGATCAGCGGAATCGTTCGTCGCCCCCGATGACCCGCGATCACTCCGACGGCCCCGCCCCGCGCGGGTACGCCCTCACCAACACCGGCGACGCCTGGGCGGACGCCTCGGGCAGCATCGCCATCACCGGCTTCGTCGACGGTGACGTGACCCTCGGGCTGCCGCGCTATCGACTCACCGCCCTGGCCGACGAGGCGCCACGCCCGGCGGAGACCCTGCGCCTCGCCGAGCTGCTCGACGCACGACACCGGGTGGTCCCGTTCCTCGGCCGCGACGGGGAGCAGCGGCGGCTACAGGCGTGGTTGACCCCCAAGCACACCCGGACCGACCAGGCGGTGCAGCTGATCCACGCCCCGGGTGGCCAGGGGAAGACACGCCTGGCCGACCAGTTCGCGGACACCGCCCGCAGGGCCGGCTGGGAGGTGCTGCGGGGCAACCGTGATCCAGGCGAGCCGAACCGTTCCACGGTAGGTGGTCCGCGCCCCTCCACCGCCGGGCTCCTGGTGCTCGTCGACTACGGCGACTGGTGGCCCGCCGGCGACCTGCGGGCGCTCTTCACCGACCCGCAACTGCACCGCGAGGGCCCGGTCCGGGTGGTGGTGCTGGCCCGGTCGGTGGGGTACTGGTGGCAGGCGTTGCGGCACTGGCTGCGGGTCACCATGCGGATGGCCGTCGACGAGTTCGAGCTGGCCCCGTTGGCGCCCAACCCGGTGGCCAGGGAACAGCTCTTCCGCACCGCCGCCACCCGATTCGCCGCGCTCGTCCCGCACGCCCGACTCGATGCGGTGCGCGTACCGGAATTGACCGACCCGGCCTACGGGGCGGCGCTGAGCCTTCAACTGGCCGCGCTGGTCGCGGTGGCGGTCAGCCACGATCGGACTCTCCGGGCGCCGTCCACGTTGGTGGACATGTACGGATACCTGCTGGACCGGGAGGTCGGGCACTGGCAGCAGTTGCTGGCCGGGGCGGTCGTCACCAGCGCACCGGAGCGGCTCGACCGCGCCGTTCTCACCGCGGTGCTGGCCGGTCCCGTCCCGTACGGTCTGGGTCAGCCGGTCCTGGACTGCGCCGGTGTGGGCGGTGATCCGGGCAGGGTGTCGGAACTCCTGGCCGACCACTCGACCTGCTACCCACCCAGGGAGCCCGGGTGGGTGCTGGAGCCGTTGCAGCCCGACCGGCTCAGGGAGGCGTACCTGGCGCTGGCGCTTCCCGGTCACGCGTGGTCCTCGTACGCTCCGAGGCCCTGGGCGGTCGAGGTCGTCCGCGCACTGCTGCGCGGTACCGGCATGCCTTGCGCGCAGGCGGCCCGGGTCAGGGCTGCCACGCTCACGGTGCTCGTCGAGGTCGCGGCCGGCTGGCCGCACGTGGCCGCCACGGTGCTCCTCCCGCTCCTCCGGGACGATCCGGCGCTCGCCACCGCCGCCGGCGGGGCGGTGCTCACGAAGATCGTCGACCTGCCGGACGTCGAGGTCGGACTGCTGGCGCGGATCGAGCCCTTCCTGCCACCCCGACGTCATGTCGACTTCGACAACGTGGCACGCGAGGTGGTGGCCCGACTCACCGTGGAGGGCCTGGCCCGCGACCCGGACCCGGTCGAGCGGGCCCGGTTGCACATCGCGTACGGGCGCCGGTTGGCACATGTCGGCGACCGCGAGGCGGCGCTGGAGCAGGCAGATCTTGCCGTCGCGGCCGGCGAGGCCGCGGTTGCCGGCACCGCCTCGCCGGAGAGGGCCGCGCTGCTCGCCCTGGCGCTGCACCTGCGGGCGCACCGACTCGCCGCGCTGACCCGCTTCTCCGCGGCGTTGGCGAGTGCGCGGCGGGCCGTGGACCTGCTCACCCCACTCGCGCAGGGGCCGGGCGACGAGGCCGAGTCGTTCCGGTGGGCGCTCGCGGAGGCGCTGGACAATCTCGCCCTGCGGTTGTCGCACGTCAAGCAGCACGAGAAGGCCGAGGTGACAGGTCGACGGGCGGTCGAGTTGTTCACCGGTGGGCCGCGGTCGGCCCGCCGTGAGCGGGGTCTCGCCGGGGCGCTCACCAACCTGGCGGTGATCGAGGCACACCGGGGCCACGGCGCGCAGGCGCTGGCGACGGTCCGTGCCGCAGAGCGGATCTGGCGCCAGCTCAGCCACGACGAGCCGTCGGTGTACCGGCCCGAACTGGCACTCACGTTGAACACGGTCGGCCTGCGCCACGCCGAGCTGGGGCAGCTGGACGCCGCGGTGACGGCGGCCGAGGAGTCGGTGGTCATCTACCGCGACCTCGTCCGGGCCAACGCGGTGGCTTTCGAGCTCGACCTCGCCGCCGTGCTGGCGAACCTGAGCGGATACCTCTGGGAGTTGGGTCGGCGCGCCGAGGCGTTCCAGTACAACGCCGAGGCCGAGGAGGTCTTCGGCCGCTGGGGCGGGGCGAACCCGCAGGCGTTCTCCCTGCACCTGCGCCACCTTCGGGAGAACATCGCGGCGATGCGGGCCAAGCAGTCTCCGGTCGACCTGCGCCGCTGGGAGCTGGGCGCGCAGTCGTTCAACAGCTGACGACGTACCTCGCGCACCCGTACCGGACGCCAGACGAGGCCGCGGTGGCGCGACCCGGTTGATACCCGATCGCCCTACCGACCACGGTCCTATGTGGGTTTCTGTGGTCTGTCTCTTGACTTGCCCTGCAGTCGGGCGTAAACAAAGTAGAAGCAAAATGAAACGGCGGTGAAACAACATGTACGCCGAAGAGCGGCAGCAGGAGATCCTCCGCCTCGCCCGGGACGTGGGCCGGGTCGAGGTGGCTGGCCTGGCCGACGGGTTCAACGTCACGTCGGAGACGATCCGCCGCGATCTCACCATCCTGGAGCGGGCCGGGGTGCTGCGCCGGGTCCACGGTGGAGCGATCCCGGTCGAGCGGCTCGGGTTCGAGCCTGCGCTGGCGGCGCGGGACGCGGTGCTCATCGAGGAGAAGGAGCGCATCGCCAAGCTCGCCCTGAACGAGGTGCCGGAGGAGGGCGCGATCATCCTCGACGCCGGCACCACCACCGCCCGACTGGCCCGACTGCTGCCGGTCGACCGAGAGTTGACCGTCGTGGTCAACTCGCCGGTCATCGCCACGACCCTCGGCACCCATGCCAACCTCAACGTCCTGCTGTTGGGTGGACGGGTCCGTGGGAAGACCCTCGCGACCGTCGACGACTGGGCGCTGTCACCGCTGGCGAACCTCTACGTCGACGTCGCATTCCTCGGAACCAACGGCATCTCGGTCGAGCGCGGGCTGACCACCCCGGACCCGGCCGAGGCGGCGGTGAAGCGGGCGATGGTCCGGGCGGCCCGCCGCACGGTGGTGGTCGCCGATCACACCAAGCTCGGCAACGACTACCTGGCCCGCTTCGCCGAGCTGGCCGACGTCGACCTGCTCGTCACCGACAGCCGTGCCGACCTCGACCTGGTCGGTGACCTGGACTCCGCGGGCGTCCGGGTGGTACGCGCATGAGAGCCGGCCGGGCATGATCGTCACCGTCACCCTCAACCCCAGCCTCGACCGGGCCGTGGAGGTCGACTCGCTCACCCGGGGGAAGGTCATCCGGGCCGCCGCAGCCCACCTCGACCCCGGTGGCAAGGGCGTCAACGTGTCCCGTGCCCTGCTGGCCAACGGCGTGCCGTCGGTAGCGGTGGTGCCCTCCGGCGGTGACGAGGGCAACCAGCTCATCCGCCTCCTCGAGGCCGAGGGTGTGGAGGTCCTCGCCGTGTCGATCTCCGGAAGGACCCGTTCCAACATCACCCTGGCCGAGCCCGACGGCACGGTCACCAAAATCAACGAGCCGGGTCCGGCCATGTACCGGGCCGAGTTCGACGGGGTGATCGATCGGGTGCTCGCCAACGCCAGCGGTGCCGACTGGGTCGTGCTGTGCGGCAGCGTCCCGCCCGGCCTGCCCGCCGATGCCTACGCCCAGGTGTGCCGGAAGCTGCGCGCCGCAGGCGTCAGGGTCGCCGTCGACACCAGCGGTCCCGCTCTGCGCGAGGCGGCCCTGGCCGGGGCGACCCTACTCAAACCCAACCGCGAGGAACTGGCCGACGTGGTCGGCGCCCCGCTGACGGGCCTCGACGATGTGGTCGACGCCGCGCAGCGCCTGCGGGCGTGGGGAGCGGGCACCGTCGTGGTCAGCCTCGGCGCTGACGGCGCTGTCCTGGTCGACGCCGGAGGCGTCCACACCGGCACCTGTCCCGTTTCCCGGCCCCGTAGCACCGTCGGTGCAGGCGACGCGCTCCTCGCCGGGTTCCTCGCTGCCGGCGCAGAGGGTGCCGCCGCCCTCGCCGAGGGCCTGGCCTGGGGCGCCGCCGCGGTGAGCCTGCCCGGCAGCCGGATGCCCGGCCCCGCAGACCTGTTCCGCCACGACGTCACCATCCACACCTGATCGGACGAGCTTATTCCCCCTGCGGCCGTCTGGACCGCCCTCAAGAAGGAGATACCCCGTGACCTCCTCCTCCTACACACCAGAGGTAAAGGGCCAGGGCCTCAGAGCCACAGTGCAGCGACTCGGCGGCTACCTGGCCGCGATGGTCATGCCCAACATCGGCGCGTTCATCGCCTGGGGCCTGATCACCGCGCTGTTCATCCCGACCGGCTGGACCCCCAACGCGACCCTTGCCGAACTGGTCGGCCCGATGATCAGCATCCTGCTACCGGTGCTCATCGGCTACACCGGCGGCCGGCTGGTCCACGGCCAGCGCGGTGCCGTCGTGGGCGCGGTGGCCACCATGGGTCTCGTCGTCGGCGCGGACGTGCCGATGATCCTCGGTGCGATGATCATTGGGCCACTCACGGCCTATGTCCTCAAGCTGTTCGACGGCCTGGTCGAGGACAAGATCCGCCCCGGCTTCGAAATGCTCGTCGACAACTTCAGTGCCGGCATCATCGGCGCCGCCATGGCCATCGGCGGCGTCTACGGCATCGGCCCGGTGGTCGAATGGCTCACCAAGCAGGCCGGCTCGGGCGTCGACTGGCTGGTCGGCAAGGACCTGCTGCCGCTGACCTCGGTGCTCGTCGAACCCGCCAAGGTGCTCTTCCTCAACAACGCCATCAACCACGGCGTGTTCGGCCCGCTGGGCATTGCCGAGGCGGCCGACAAGGGCAAGTCGATCCTGTTCATGATCGAGTCGAACCCCGGCCCGGGCCTCGGTCTGCTGCTCGCCTTCATGGTCTTCGGCCCCCGCGCGCTGCGCCCCAGCGCCCCGGCCGCGATCATCGTGCAGTTCCTCGGCGGCATCCACGAGATCTACTTCCCGTACGTACTGATGAAGCCGAAGCTGATCCTCGCCATGATCGCCGGGGGCGCGGCCGGCGTCGGCACCTTCGTGATCACCGGCGCGGGCCTGGTCGCCACCCCCTCTCCGGGCAGCATCTTCGCCTACCTCGCCGTCACCCCCAAGGGCGGTCACGTCGGGGTCGTTCTCGGCGTCGTGATCGCCGCCGCCGTCACCTTCGCGGTCGCGTCCGCCCTGCTCGGCTTCGGGCGCGGCGAGCCCGCCGCGGACGCCGTCGGCCCGGACGAGGAGACGGTCGTCCGCCCAGCTCAAGAGAGTGCGGTCGACCCCGACACCGCTGTCGACCCCGACACCACCCCGAGCACGTCGGCGAAGCAGGAGGTCTGACCCCATGTCCACAATCAACGGCACCGAGATCAAGAAGGTGGTCGTCGCGTGCGACGCCGGCATGGGCAGCAGCGTGATGCTGGCGAGCCAACTTCGGCGGCAACTGGCGAAGAACGCGGTGACCGTCGAGCACACGCCGGTCAACTCGATCCCGGCGGACGCGGACGTGGTCATCTGCCACCAGGGGCTCGCCGCGCGGGCCCGGGTCAGCGCGCCCGACACGGTGATCGTGCCGATCCAGGTGTTCATCGGCGACCCGGCCGTCACCAGGGTCGTGAACGCGGTGCAGCGCGGTGGTGAGCTGAGTGGCTGAGCTGCTGGCCCGTGACGCGATCCGGCTCGACGAGCGGGCCGGGTCGCGGGACGAGGCGATCAGCCGTTGCGGCGCGGTACTCGTCGAGGTCGGCGCGGTCACCCCGGCGTACGTCGACGCGATGCTGGCCCGCGAGCAGAGCGTCTCCACGTACGTCGGGGAGGGCGTCGCCATCCCGCACGGCACGCTCGCGAGCAAGGAGTCGGTCCAGCGCGACGCCCTCGCGGTGCTGCGTTTCCCCGACGGCGTCGACTGGGACGGGTTCGACGTGCGGGTCTGCGTCGCCATCGCCGCGGCCGGTGACGGGCACGTGGACATCCTGGCCCAGCTCGCCTCGGTGCTGGTGGACCCGGCGCAGGCGCAGCGGCTACGGGGGGCGACGAGCGCCGATGACGTGATCACCATTCTTGAAGGGAAGCCCTCGTGAAGGTTGTCCGATTTCACGCACCCGGTGACGTCCGCTTCGAGGACGCGCCCGAGCCGACGCCGGGCCCCGCCGAGGTGAAGATCCGCGTCCGGGCCTGTTCCACCTGCGGCACCGACGTGAAGATCTCCCGCTTCGGCCACCACCACATCGCCCCGACGCGTGTGATGGGCCACGAGATCGCCGGCGAGATCACCGAAGTCGGTGGCGACGTCGCGGGCTGGCGAGTAGGGGACCGGGTCCAGGTCATCGCCGCCATCCCCTGCGGCGAGTGCGCCGAGTGCCGGCGCGGCCGGATGACGGTGTGCCCCAATCAGGTGTCGATGGGATACCACTTCGACGGCGGGTTCGCCGAGCACCTGATCGTGCCGCACAACGTCCTCGCCGTCGACGGGCTCAACCGGATCCCCGAGGGGCTCAGCTTCGCCGAGGCGTCCGTCGCCGAGCCCCTCGCCTGTGTGCTCAACGGGCAGACCCTCGCCGGTGTGGGGGAGGGCGACGATGTGGTCGTCGTCGGCTCCGGCCCGATCGGCTGCCTGCACGTCCGTCTGGCCCGGGCGCGCGGCGCGGCCCGGGTGTTCCTCATCGACCTCAACCGGGAACGCCTCGATCTGGCCGCCGACCTCGTGCAGCCGGACGCGGCGATCTGCGGCGCCGAGACCGACGTCGTCGACGCCGTTCTCAAGCTCACCGAGGGCCGGGGCGCCGACGTCGTCATCACCGCCACGGCCGCCGGTGTCGCCCAGGAGCAGGCGGTGCAGATGTCCGCGCGGCAGGGCCGGATCAGCTTCTTCGGCGGCCTGCCGAAGGACAAGCCGGTCATCTCCCTGGACTCCAACCTCGTGCACTACCGCGAGCTGACCATCGTCGGTGCCAACGGTTCCAGCCCGCAGCACAACAAGGAAGCGCTGCGACTCATCGCCGACGGCTTCGTGCCGGTCGCCGACCTCATCACCCACCGACTGCCGCTGGACCGTGCCCTCGACGCCTTCGGCATCGTGGCGCGCGGTGAAGCGATCAAGGTGACGATCGAACCCTAGGAGGATCAGTTGTTCAGCAGAACAGTCCTCGTCGGCTCCGCCAGCGGCTTGCACGCCCGCCCTGCGGCGCTGTTCGTCGCCGAGGCGGCGAAGCAGCCGGTGCCGGTCACCATCCGTACCGGCGACAGGAAGCCGGTGCCGGCCCGCAGCATGCTCGCCGTGCTGTCGCTCGGTGCCAAGAAGGGCACCGAGGTGACCCTGGAGGCCGACGGCGACGACGCGCAGGCAGCCGTCGACGCCCTGGCCGACCTCCTCGAACGTGACCTGGACGCCGTCGATGCGTGAACTGCGGGGGATCGGGGCCAGCCCCGGTGGTGCGGCGGGGCCGGTCCACCGGTTGGCCCCGCCTCCGGCCCTGCCGCCAGCGGTGCAGAACCCCGATCCCGAAGCCGAGAAGGCGACCGCGCGGGCGGCGGTCGACGCCGTCGCCGCCGACCTGACCCGTCGCGCCGACGCCACACCGGACGCGACCGCCGCCGAGGTCCTGCGCGCACAGGTCATGATGGTGCAGGACGAGACGCTCATCGATGCGGCCGACGTCGCCATCGACGGCGGCGCGGACGCTCCGCACGCGATCACCGACGTGCTCGCCGAGCACCGGGCCGCCTTCGAGGCCGCCGGCGGGTACCTGGCCGAGCGGGTCAGCGACCTCGACGACCTGCGGGACCGCCTGGTCGCGGCGTGCCTGGGGCTGCCCATGCCGGGCCTGCCGGACCCCGGGCACCCGTACCTGCTCATCGCCGGTGACCTGGCGCCCGCCGACACCGCCGGCCTCGAACCTGCCCTGGTGCTGGGTTTGATCACGGCCGAGGGTGGGCCGACAAGCCACACCGCGATCCTGGCCCGGACACTCGGTATCCCGGCCGTGGTGCGCTGCGCTGGCATCCTGGACCTGCCCGACGGCGCGCTTGCCAGTCTCGACGGGGCAAGTGGCGTCGTGGTGGCCGGCGTCTCCGCCGAAACGGTGACCGCCGTCAACGCGGACCGGTTCGCCGAGATCGAACGACGCGCCCGCTCCCACGGCCCCGGGCGGACCGCGGACGGCCATCCCGTCGCGCTGCTGGCCAACATCGGCTCCGCCCGTGACCTCACCGGCGAGGTGGAGGGCGTCGGCCTGTTCCGCACCGAACTGCTCTACCTCGACCGCGGCGACCCTCCGTCGCACGAGGAGCAGGTCGCCGCGTACGGCGACGTCTTCGCCGCGCTACCCGGTCGCAAGATCGTCGTGCGTACCCTCGACGCCGGCGCCGACAAGCCGTTGCCGTTCCTGCGTCTGGCCGAGGAGCCCAACCCTGCGCTGGGCATCCGCGGCCTGCGGGTCGCGCGGCAGACACCCTCCGTACTCACCACGCAGTTGAACGCGATCGCGGCGGCGGCTGCGACGGCCGACGCCGACGTGTGGGTGATGGCGCCGATGGTCGCCACGGCGGCGGAGGCGGCCACGTTCACGCAGGCCTGCCGCGAGCACGGTCTGCCGACCGCCGGCGTGATGATCGAGGTGCCGGCCGCGGCCCTGCGCGCTGGCCAGCTCCTGAGCCACGCCGACTTCCTCAGCGTCGGCACCAACGACCTCAGCCAGTACACATTCGCCGCTGACCGGATGTGCGGCGACCTCGCTGACCTGCTCGACCCGTGGCAGCCCGCGCTGATCGCGCTCCTCGCCTCCTGCGCGGCAGCCGGCGTCGCGGCGGGCAAGCCAGTCGGTGTGTGTGGAGAGTCCGCCGCGGATCCCGACTTCGCCCTGGTCCTTGCGGGCCTGGGCATCACCAGCCTGTCCATGGCACCGCGCAGCATCCCGGCGGTGCGCGAGTCCCTGGCCCGGCACACACGTGACGAGTGCCGCCGGATCGCCGAGGCGGCCCTGGCCGCCGCCAGCCCGCAGGCGGCCCGGGCGGCGGCGGCCACCGTCTCGGTCCACCTCCGGGGCGGCGACGGCGGGTCCGTGCGGTGAGCTGAATCGGGTACGCGACCGACCGGGGCCTTGCCTCACCGAACGCCACAGGTGAACCCTTGGTTCACGGGCGCCGAACCACCCGTCCGGGATTCGTGCGGCACGGCCGGAGGGAATGCGGTGCATCCGTTGCGGGCAGGTCACCAGCGGGGGATCTGCTGCGTGGTGGCCGCCGCCGGTTACGGCAAGACCACCGCGCTGCGCCGCTGGTTCCCCCCAGCCGGCGCCCGTTGGTGCCGGGGGGACGAGGCACCAGTGCGTCAGCTCGTCGCCGACGCCGCAGCGGCCGGCGAACGGCTGATCGTGGTCGACGACCTGCCGCCGACCTCGGCGGAGCAGTTGCACCTGCTGCTCGACGAGGTCGGGCGACGGGCGGACGACATCAGAGTCGTCCTCGCCTCGCGGTGGCCGCCGCCGGCACCGGCCACCCGCTTTCTCGGCAGTGGCCTCTGGACCGAGCTGGGCCCGGCCGACCTGGCGCTCTCCCCGGAACGGATCGCCGACCTGATCACCGAGGAGTACGGCCTCTCCGCACCGGACCTCGCCGACCGGGTGTACGCGGCGACCGGCGGTTGGCCGGCGCTCGTGCACCTGTCCGCCGAGACCCTGCGGCTGGGTGGGGTGCCGCCCGGGCCGCTCGCTCCGATCCTCAGCGAGCCCGGTGGGCCGATCGCGCGGTACATCGCCGACGAGGTGCTCGCCGCGCTGCCGGCCGAGGCGACCCGGCTGCTCCGCCAGGTCGGCTCGCTGGCGCCGGTGAGCGTGGAGCTGTGCCGCGCGCTCGGTCATCGCGGCGCCCCGCGCATCGTCGACCGGCTACGCCGCACCGGTCTGCTGACCCGGCCGGCCTGGGCGGCAGCCGGGCCGGGCGCACCGGCGCCCGAGGAGCACCTCGTGCCGATCGTTGTCGAGACCGCCCGGCACGGGCACCGACCGCCGACCGCCGACCAGGTCCGCGACACGTCCGCCGCGGCCGCTGCCTGGTACGACGAGCACGGGCCGCCGGTCGCCGCGGCCCGGGAGTACCTGCGGGCCGGTGACCACACGGCGGCCGCCCGGGTGCTCGACGCACACGGCGACCGGATGATCGCGGCGGGTCGGTCCCTCGCGGTGACCGAGCTGGTCGGCGCGCTGCCCGAACGGCATCGCAGCCGGCGCGTGCGCCTGCTGCTCGGCGACGCGTTGCGCACCCTCGGCGACCTGGGCGCGGCCACCCGCGAGTACGACGCCGCCGCCGAGGAGGCCTGGGACGCCGGCCTGACCTGGCGGCTGGGTCGCATCCACTACCAGCGGGGTGACGCGCGGGCGGCCCTGGCGATCCTCGACCAGCCGCCCGCCCGGTCCACCCCGCCCGTCGACCGGGCGCTGCTGCTCGCCTGGACCGCACACGCGCACCTGCTGGCCGGCGACACCGAGGCCGCCACCGGCTGCGCGCGGCGGGCACTGGCCGCCGCGACCAGCGCCGGGCAGGACGATGTGCTGGCCACGACCCACCTCAGCGTCGCCCTGTGCCTCAGCGTGGCCGGCGACGTCGCGGGCAGCGAGGAACACTTCACCCTGGCGTTGCCGATCGCGGAACGCACAGGTGACGTCCTGCTGCTCACCCGGATCCACACCAACCGCACACACCAGTTCCTCCGCACCGGCCGGTACGCCGAGGCCCTGACGATGGCCGAGCGGTCCGCCCGGTACGCCGCGCTCGCGGGTGCGCCCAGCCTGCGCGCCATCGCGACGAGCAACCAGGCGGAGGCGCTGGCGATGCTCGGCCGGTACGACGAGGCGGTGCAGCGGTACGAGGCGGCGCTGGCGTTCTACCAGCAGAAGGGCTCCCGACGGTTCACCCACGCGCTGCTCGGACTGGCCGAGCTGTACCGCCGGCGAGGCTGGCGCGAGCAGGCGTGCGCCGCGTACGAGGAGACGATCCGGGTCACCGAGGAGACCGGCAACGCGCACGTGCTCGTGCCCGCGCTCGCCGGGCTGGCGTTGGTACGACTCGACGACGACGTGTCGGCCGCGGCGCGGCACGCCGACCGGGCCGCCGGGGACGTCCCGCACGAGATCGTCGTGCCGGCGCTACTGGCGCAGGGTTGGGTCGCGCTGCGGATGGCCGCGCCCGACCGGGCCACCACGCTCGCCGGCGAGGCGGCCCGCATCGCGCGCGCCCAGGGCGACCTGGCCGGGCTGGCCGACGCGCTCGAACTGCGGGCCGCGGCCGAGCAGGACCTCGGGCGGGCCCGCGAGGCGCTGCGCGAGGCGTACGCGATATGGGCGCGGGCCGGTGCGGCGGTCGAGGCGGCCCGGCTGCTCGTCGTCCGCGGGCGGTTGCCCGGGGCCCACATCGACGACCGGCTGGCCGGGCTGCTCGCGGCCGAACAGGTCGCCCTCGCCGGCGCCCTGGTCGACCGGACGGGCAGCTCCGGCGAGCGGACGCCCGGCGGGCCGGTCTACCAGCGGGTCGTGATCAGGGCCCTCGGGCGGTTCGAGGTGCACCTCGACGGCCACCCGGTGCCGGCCTCCCAGTGGCAGTCCCGCAAGGCGCGTGACCTGGTGCGGATCCTCGTCGCCCGGCGTGGCCGACCGGTTCCCCGAGGTGAGCTGTGCGAACTGCTCTGGCCGGACGACGACCCGGATCGCACCGGCCACCGGCTGTCGGTCCTGCTCTCGATCGTCCGCGGGGTGCTCGACCCGACGAAGACGTTCGCCCCCGACCACTTCCTCGTCGCCGACCAGGCGTGCATCGCGCTCGACGTCAACCGCCTGCGGGTGGACGTCGAGGAGTTCCTCGCGCACGTCGCGCACGCGCGCCGGCTGCTCGAACGCGGAGCCCTGGCGGAGGGGCGGACGGTTCTGCTGTCCGCCGACCGGCAGTACCGTGCCGACGCGTTCGAGGACGAGCCGTACGCCGACTGGTCCGGCCCGCTGCGCGAGGAGACCCGGGCGGCATACCTCGGCATGCTGCGCATGCTGGCCCAGGTCAGCCGGGCCACGGCGGGTCCGTCGGCGGCGGTGGCGTACCTGCTGCGGTTGTTGGAGCGGGATGCGTACGACCAGTCGGCGCACCGGGCGTTGGTGCGCGCCCTGGTCGCCGGCGGCCAGCACGGTGAGGCACGTCGGGCCCTCGCCCGGTACCGCGAGGCGATGCGGTCCATCGGCGTGCACCCGCCGGACGAGCTGATCCTCGCGCCCGCCCACCCGGTCCGGCAGCCGCAGGCCGTCGACCGCCGCGGTTCGCCGGCCACCGCCAACGGTCGGAAGCGTACGACCCCCGACTGCGGGCGTTGACCGGCGGCGACCGGTGGCCGGTCAGTGGAAGGCGGCCAGCTCGACGCCGGCGACGGTCACCGAGCCCTCGCCGTCTCCCTCCGCGCCGGCCCGAGCGGCGGCCGCCCCCGGCAACTGGCTGGCCTGGACGGCCTCGGCACCCGCCTGGCGCAGGGTCGGGCTGGGCACGAGCGCGCTGAGGAAGAACTCTCCCGCGCCCGTCACCCGGCCACCGACGCCGTACACGTGGGTCCCCGGCCCGGAATGGGCGGTGACGACCGTCTTCGGCCAGGTGTCGTCGAGGCCGCTGGCGGCCTCGACGCGGACGCCGGGCGGCCCGGTCGGCTGGGTCGGCTCCTTGCAGACCCCGACGGCGGTCAGACCCGCCGGGGCGGCGGTGCCGCCCGCGTGCACCCGGACCGTCCGCAGCCCGGGGCCGAACGTGACCTCGTCGACGTACGTCTGGTCCACGTCGCCTTCCAAACGGAAGCCGGTGCCGACCAACCTGGTGCTGTCCGGGCAGCTCACCTCCGCCGTCGACGCCGATCCGACGGTGGCCGTCGCCCGCACCGGTGGGCTACTCGACGTGTCGCACGTGGCGTAGGCCACCACCGACCACGCGCCCACGTGCCCCGTCCGCGCCGTCGCGGTGACGGTCACCGTGGTCAGCTCCGCGTCGGGCTCCATCGCGGTCAGCACGACACCGCCGTTCCCGTTCACGATCCGGGCGCCCGACCCGAAGACCGACCGCGCCCCCGGGCAGGTCACGGTGACGACCTTGCTGGCGCCACCGTCGTTCTCGCTGACCTCCTCGACCCGCACCGGTGCGAACCCTCCCGCCTGAGCGGGCCGGTCCGGTGGGACCGCCCCGGCCGCCGTACCCAGCGCGACGGCGACCGCGCCCGCCACCGTCCGTCGTGCGATGTCCTCCGTGCGCATGACGCTCCCTCACTCTCGCCGGCCCGCGCGGGTCGGGAAACACCATCGTCCGGGCGGACCTCAGGGTGGCGTCATGGTGCGTCAGCGCCGAACCGCGCCCCTGAGCGGATCGTGACGTGACCCTGAGGCCCCTGCCGAGACTCGATCTCAGACGCCGCGACGTGACCGCGGCGCGATCGAGGAGGAAGAAGACATGCGAATCAGCAGAACGGCGGCCCGGCTCCTGGTACTGCCCGTGGTGTGCGCAATCGCGCTGATCGGGGCGAGCCCGGCGCAGGCCGCGGTGCAGCGCACGGACCGGTTCTCCATCACCCAGCCGCACTTCGACTTCGGCGACGGCGACCTGGGCAACATCTCCGGAGATCCCAAGGCCGACGGCCGGCTGGAGTGGGATCTCGTCAACGGCGCCTGGGAGCCGCGGCTGCTCGGGCGGATCTACGTCAACAACGCCTCCGGCGAGTGCGTCCGGGTCCAGATGGTCGTCACCTACCAGAACGGCGTGGTGGTGCCCTACACCGACAGCGTGTCGGACTTCTGCGCCCCGAACGGGAAGACCTGGTACAACGACGTCGACTTCCGCCCGGTCAGCTCGATGTACGTGGCGAGCGTCGTGGTCAGGTTGCAGAGCGCGCCGGCGGGCGGTTGGTCGTTCTCGACCGAGGGAGCCTCCGCGCCGTACTTCGCGCCGTGGTGGCTGCCGTAGGCGTACCCGGTCAGGCAGGACGTTCGGCTGGGACACCCACCCAGCCGAACGTCGTGCGTGGGCGGGCGCCGGGAGGGCACCGTCGTCACGGTAACGACCTCGGAGACCCCTGCGGCGTGGTATCAATTCCCGGAGGAGGACCGAAACCGGCGAAATCGGGCGGCCGTATGTCAACGAGGGCGACAGCGCTGCTGCGTAAGCCGGGGCAACCGGAGCGGCCGAGCCTCCTCGAGCTCTTCTTCGACCTGGTGTTCGTCTTCGCCCTGAACCGGGTGTCCCACCGGCTGGTCGAGGACCTCACCGAGCGGCGGGCGGTCGTCACCGATGGGAGCGAGACGCTGCTGCTGCTGTTGGCGTTCCTCGTTCTCTGGTTCGTCACGGCGTGGGTCACCGACATCTACGACGCGCAGGCGCCGCAGCTTCAGGCGCTTGTCTACGTGGCGATGCTCGGGGCGATGGCCATGGCGGTCACGGTGCCCCGGGCGTTCGGCGACGGCAGCCTGGCGTTCGCCGGCGCCTACGTCGCCGTCCACATCATTCGGGGCCTCATCATCGTGCCGGCGCTGCGCGGTCACCCGGCCCAGCGCCGAGCCGCCGGGGTGCTCCTCTGGTTCTCACTGTCCGCAGTCCCGTGGATCGCCGGGGCGATTCTGCCGGACCCGGCGCGTGGGCTGCTGTGGGCGCTCGCCATCGTCATCGACGGCACGGCGCTGCTGCTCTTCTACCCCGCCCCGTGGACCCTTGCCACCCCGCAGCAGTGGCCGGTCTCCGCGGAGTACATCTCCGAGCGGTACCGGCAGTTCTTCATCATCGCGCTCGGCGAGCTCATTCTGACGACCGGCTCGGCCTACAGTGACACCTCGTTCCGGCAGGCCGGAGCCATCGCGGCCTTCGCCGTCTCGTTCGCCACCACCGTGCTGCTCTTCCGGGTCTACGTCTTCAAGGTGGGCCAACTCTTGCCCGAGGCGCTCGCCGGAGCGCGCGAACCAGCGCGCCTCATCCGGGAGGCGTTCATCGCGCACGTCCTCATGGTCACGGGCATCGTCGCGGTCGCCGTCGGCTTCGAGATCGTGATCAGGCACCCGTTCGGGCACACCGACGTGGCCTGGACCGTCGCCATCCTCGGCGGGCCGATCCTGTTCCTGATCGGGCGTGCCCTGGTGGAGCACGCGGTGTTCGCCCGGGTCTCGCGGTCCCGGATCATCGGCGCGCTCGTGCTCGTGGGGGTCTCGCCCGCCATGACCCTTGTGCCGCCACTGACGGTGGCCGTCGTGGCCGTCCTCGTCCTGGCTGGTATCGCCATCTCGGACATGATGCGCAGCCGAGCCAACCCCGCCGAGCGGCCTGCCGTGCCCCGCCCGGAACGGTGAGGAGAGGGTGCGGGCTCAGCCGTCGATCAGTCAAGCCAGCAGATCACCGCGGCACCATCCCTGGCCGCCGCGGCGAAGAAGTTCTGGACGCCTGGCAGATAGTGGGCCACCCAGGCAAGGGCACCGGGTCTGTCCCAGGTGTCGGGGTAGACGTCGGCGCGGGTCAACTCCTGCGGGTCGACGCCCCGGATGAGGCCCTCTTCGGTGAGCGCGGCCAGTCGCGAGGCCGCCGTCGCCACCTGGACCGGCGTCAGGTACGAGGGCGGCCCGTAACCCCAGTCGTCGTCGAGGTCCTCCAGGAAGTCGTACATCTCGTCGCTGTCGGGCTCGACGTCCGGCAGCTCCACGAACCGCTCCGCGCCGAGCACCAGCGGAATGTCGAAGCCGAGCCGATCGAGGAGGAATTCGAGCCCTTGCCACGCCTTGTCGGTGGCAGCCCACCGGTCGGAGTGGTCGTCCCGTTCCTGCATGGCAAGCTCGTAGGCCCAGTCGAGGTCGCTCTTGGCCTGCTCGAGTTCGCCCGGCGAGACGCGTAGCCAGTTGCCGTTGATGCTCACCGCGCGAGCCTAGATGTCGGCTACGACATTGTGATCGACTCGGGTTCCTGATGTCGGCCCCTCGCGCTCTCCCGAGGGTACGGCCAAACACGCCGACCCCACGGGCGTGGCCTCATACGGTTACTGTGCGTGGCTATTGCCGAGGTATGCTTGCTTGTACAAGCAATTATGGGCGAGGTTCGACGAGAGGTTGGTCGTCCCGGCGTCCATGGACATAGCACTAATAACGGGAGGTAGCGACATGAATCGTCTTGAGGGACGCGCTGCACTGGTCACCGGCTCGACAAGCGGCATCGGGCGCGGTGTGGCAGAGGCGATGGCCCGGGAGGGCGCCATCGTCATCGTGACCGGACTCGGCCCGGAGAGCGGAGCCCAGGTAGTCGACGGAATCACCGCGGAGGGCGGTGTCGCCCACTACGTAGAGGCCGACCTCTCCGCCGGTGGCTCCGAGATCCGCCGCCTCGCGCAGGAGGCGACGGCCCTGGCGGGTCGGCCGATCGACATCCTGGTCAACAACGCGGCCTTTCTCGTGCCGCCCCACCCGATGACGGAGTCGACCGACGAGCAGATCGACCGGGTGCTGGAGGTCAACATCAAGGCACCGTTCCTGCTGACGGCGGCCCTGGTCCCCGGCATGGTGGAGCAGGGCGGTGGCTCTGTGATCAACATGGGTTCGATCGGCGGCGTCGAGGGAATCAAATTCACCTCGCTGTACGGTGCCAGTAAGGCCGCTCTGCACTCGCTGACCAGGTCGTGGGCCGCGGAGTTGGCCGCCGACGGTGTGCGGGTGAACACCGTCGCCCCTGGACCCACCCTCACCGAGTCGAACGAAGACCTCCGTTCGCTCCTGGAGAAGATCGCCGAGGGCAACCCGGACCGGCGGACGGGCACCGTGCAGGACACCGCCGCGGCGGTGATCTTCCTTGCCAGCGCGGACGCGGCACACATCCACGGCGTCCTCCTCCCCGTGGACGGCGGAGCCCTCGCGGTCTGACCCGGGCCCGTTCACCGTCGCGCCGCGGCCAGTCGGCCCAGCACGCCGATCCCCTCGCGGATCTGCCGAATGGTCACATTCCCGAACCCGATGACAAGTGCGGGGGGAAAGGGGTCGCGGGGAGCCCCGTCGTCGGGTGTGACCCGGTAGTCGCTGACTCCCCGCACGGCGACGCCTGCCGCGCGTGCGTGGGCGACGGCGTGCTCCTCGTCCACCCCGGGCGGCAACCGGAGCAGGGCGTGGTGACCGGCGTCGAGACCGGTGATCGTCGCTCCCGCTATGCTCTCGGCCACGGCCGACACGAGGGTGTCGCGGCGTTGGCGGTAGCTGACCCGGACCTTGCGCAGGTGCCGGTCGAAACGGCCGGTCTGGATGAGACGTGCCAGAGCCGCCTGGTCGAGGTGGGGAACGCCACGGCAGGAGAGACGCTTCTCGGTCAGGATGTCGGCGCGGAATCGTGGCGGGGCGAAGACCCAACCGATGCGGAGGGCCGGCGCCAGGGTCTTGCTCACCGATCCCAGTGCCACCACCCGCTCAGGGGCGAGGCCCTGGAGCGAACCGACCGGCTGCCGGTCGTAGCGGAACTCGACGTCGTAGTCGTCCTCGACGATCACCCCGTCCACCTCGTGCGCCCACTGCACCAGTTCGTGGCGGCGGGCCGGGCTCAGCACCGCCCCGGTCGGGCACTGGTGGGCGGGCGTCAGCAGCACGGCCCGAGCGCCCGTCGCGCGCAGGCGGTCCACCCGGATACCGTCCGCGTCGACGGGGACGGCCGAGACCCGCAGGCCGGCCCGTCGGGCGATCTGGTCGTGGTCGCCCGGACCCGGGTCCTCCAGGCCGATCCACTCGATGCCGTGGCCGGCGAGAGCGCTGAGGACGAAGGTCAACCCCTGGCGGAATCCCGCCACGACGATCGTGTGGGCGGCATCGACGGACCCCGCCCGTACCCGCCGGTGGTAGCCGGCCAGGACGGCGCGGAGCTGCGGGTCTCCCTCCACAGCCCCGTCGCCGAGGTCGGCGGTCCGCATCGTCCTGATGGCATCGCCGAGCGCCCACAGCCAGTCGCGCGTGCAGAAAGCCCGTAGGTCGGGTACGCCGTAACCGAAATCGATGTGCGGCACCGGGCCCAGGCGCGCGGAGTCCACCTCGACAGCGTCGGACGGTGTGGAGGTGACCGCCGCGGTCACCGAGTCGGCGACCCGGGTGCCCGACCCGACGGTGGTGACGACGTACCCCTCGGCCAGCAACTGCTCGTACGCCGAGACCACCAGGCCGCGGGACACGCCCAGCTGGTCGGCCAGCTGACGGGAAGAGGGCAGACGTTCGCCGGAGCGCACCCGCCCGGACCGGATGGCGCTTCGCAGTGTGTCCTGGACCTGACGCCCCAACGGCACGTCGGCGGACCGGTCCACGTCGAGCGCGAGCTCCGGCACCGGCCCGGAGAAGTCGACCGTCACGCGCCGACCCTAACGCGCTGACCGACCAATTGGTCCATCCACGGGTGGGTTGAATGGACCTTCGCAACGGACCGCTTTCGACAGACGCTTGGCGCTCGGCGCTACGACGAGAAGGAGACACCCGTGCTGACACAGGTCGCGGAAGGTGTGCTGATCCACCAGAGCGAACTGCTCCAGAACAACGCCGTCGTCGTGCGGGGCCGGGCCGGGGCGTTGCTCGTCGATCCCGGGATCACCGACGACGAGATGCGCTGCCTCGCGTCCGACCTGTCCGATACGGGGCAGCACCCGGTCGCGGGTTTCGCGACCCACCCGGACTGGGATCACGTGCTCTGGCACGGCGAGTTCGGTGACGTGCCCCGGTACGGCACGGCTCGCTGTGCGGATGTCATGAGGGAGGTGCGATCCCGCGCGGACTGGAGAGCCCACGCCGCGGCGGGTCTGCCGCCGGAGATCGCCCAGGAGACACCGCTGGATCTGTTCGGCCTCATCACCGCTCTGCCCGCCGGAACCACGCACGTCCCCTGGGACGGCCCTGAGGTCCGGGTCATCGAACATCCGGCGCACTCCCCGGGCCACGCGGCACTCCTGATCGAGGATCGGGGTGTCCTCGTGGCCGGCGACATGCTGTCCGACATCTTCATTCCGATGCTCGACGACGTCGACGGCGCCAATGACCCGATCGAGGAGTACCTCACGGGGCTGAGTCTGCTTGAGGGCGTGGCGGACAGAGTCGATGTCCTCGTGCCGGGCCACGGGTCGGTCGCCGGTGCGGACCAGATACGCGTACGGATCGCGCAGGACCGCGCCTACCTGCACGCGCTGCGAGACGGCCGTGCTCCCGACGACCCGCGGATCGGTCCATCGGCTCCGCCTGGCTGGGAATGGGTGAGCGACATCCACGCCGGGCAGGCCCAGCGCCTCGCCGAACGGTAGGCGCGCCCGGGGAGTCGTCCCAGCACGGCTGGTGGACGACTTACCGAAGGCCGGCGGGCGGAGCCGCGTGAAGGCCCTGGCCACGCTCGATGTGCAAGCCGGCCTGGGCGATGAACCGCGCGGCGTGTGGCAGCACGGGGTGCGAGCCGACCGCGCTCACCGCCATCCGGCGAATGACCCGGTTGAGCGTGCCGGAGGCGCGGGTGACCGCCGCCCAGTTCCACGCGACGGGATCACCGAGTCGTGGCAGGGTCGTCGCCCACGCCGCGGCACGTTTCTCCGTGTTGTGGTTGGTGCGACTCCACCGCAACTGCTGCGCCCCGAAGGGCCCGCCGTAGTGGAGCTGGATGAGACCCCAGCCTTCGCAGCAGTACCGGAACGTCTTGTCGGCACAGACGCCCGGAAGAAAGTCGATCCGCCTGGTCGTGGGCTCCGGCCCGGACCCGACGACGAACAACGCCAGGCTTCGCCCCCGTGGGCCGTCGGGCACCTCAGCGGCGGCTCGAAACTCTCGCAGCTCGCGGTCCGGCTCCGAGTCGGACTCGAAGACACGGAACATCCCACGATCGAAGATGGCCTCGAGGACCGCGGTCCAGTCGTCGCCCGCGGCGTAGAAGACCAGGTTCGGCACCGACCCAGTATCCCCGCCCGGGGCGACACGACCCCGGCGTCAGCCGGCCCGGTCAACCGAGTCGGTCCAGCTTCTCGCGGGCGGTGGTGTCGGGCCGAGGCGTGAGGACAACGACGCGAAGGTCGGTGTCCTGAGTCGCCAGTACGCTGGCGTCGAGGGGGATGGCGCCGACTTCCGGGTGTACGGCGGTCTTGTGCGCGCTGTCATGATTGGCCACCGCGCGCAGCGCCCAGAGGCGGCGGAACCTGTCGTTCCCGGCCATGCGCTCGACAAGCGCCGCAACGTCGGGGTCGTTGGGGTAGCGGGCGCTGGTGGCACGGAGGTCGGCCACCAACGACTGCTCGAAGTAGGCACGCTCGGTGTCGGTCTGGCGGACGCGAGCGTTTCGGGACTCGAACTGGACGATCAGGGCGTTGCGATCCTCGGCGGCCGCACCGGTGGGGTCGCCGAAGACGGCCGCGAAGAGTGCGTTCCAGTGCAGAAGCCGCCACACGGCGTCGTAGACGGCCACCGGGGTGCCGCTGAGGTGGTCGATCACGCGGTGCAGGCTGCTGGGGATCAGGCAGGGTATCCGGTCCGGGGCCGGGGCGAAGCCGGCGAGGCGCATCAGGTGCGCCTCCTCCTCGTCGGAGAGCCGTAACGCGCGGGCGAGGGCGGCGCACACCTGCGCCGATGGAGTCCCGGCCCGGCCCTGTTCCAGGCGTGCGACATATTCGGGGGAGATGCCGGCCAGTGTCGCCAGCTCGCCGCGTCGTAGTCCGGCGACGCGGCGGGGGGATGCGTTCGCGAGGCCGACCGCGGCCGGCTCGGTACGGTCCCGCCAGACCCGCAGGGCAGCTCCGAGGTCACTCATGACCACATGATCCGCCATCGTCGTCGGAGCTGGGTGGTACCAGCGGTACGCGGAAGATCTGTGCCTTCCACCGCGCCGCCCCGCCCCGCACGATGGGGATCATGAGCGGAGTCACCAGAATGCACCACATTGGAGTGCCGGTAAGCGATCTGGAGCGGTCGGTGCGGTGGTACGAGGACGTCCTCGGCATTGCGCCGAACGGCGTGACGATCTCGGCCACGAACCCCGCGATCGGTGCGGTGGTGGAGGTCGAGAACCCGTCGATGCGGGCATCGTTCGCGCTGGCCGGTGACAATGTCCTGCTGGAACTCATCCAGTACGACAGCCCACAACCGATGCCCTTCACCGGGCGCAACTGCGACGTCGGGGTCATGCACCTGTGTTTCGAGGTCGACGATCTGGACGCGGCGCACCGTGACCTGGTGGAGCGGGGCGTGCACGTCAACGCGGATCCGGTCGTGCTCCAGGACGGCGACGGCGTCGAGGCGGGTGCCCTGGCCGGCACGAAGATCCTCTATCTCCGCGACCCCGACGGTATCCAGCTGGAGCTGTTCGAGCCCCCCGCCTGAGGCACCACTGTGGATACCATCGGTCGGCACGAACGACCGGAGGGAGCATGGTCGAGATCAGGTCGGGTTGGTTCGTCGCACGTAGGACGGAGCTGGACGAGATCGCCGCGGTGACGGTAGCTGCGGCGGCGGGCCGTGGCGGAGCGGTGCTCGTTCTCGGTGACGCGGGGATCGGCAAGTCGACGCTCGTCGACGAGGCCGCTGTGCCGCTCGACGAATGGCAGGTGCTGCGCGCCGGTGGTATCGAGTTCGAGAGCGAACTGCCCTTCTCAGCTCTGCACCAGCTGTGCGCGCCGGTGCTCGACCACCGTGCCGGGCTTCCCGCACCGCAGCGGAGCGCGCTCGACACGGTGTTCGGGCTGCACACCGGGGTCACGCCGCCTCCGATGCTCGTCGGCCTGGCCGTCCTGGGGCTGCTGAGTGCCGTCGGCCGGCGTCGGCCGGTGTTCTGCGCGGTCGACGACGTGCAGTGGATCGACGCCGGCTCGCGGCAGGTCCTGGCCTTCGTCGCGGCGCGCCTGGCGGTGGAGCGGGTCGCCATGGTCTTCGCGGCCCGTGACGCCGCCTCGGTGCCGGAGCTAGGACGCCTACCCACCCTCACTCTCACCGGGCTCACCGACTCGGAGGCCATCACCCTGCTGCGGTACCGGACGCCGTTCGGCCACGAGGCATCGATCGTGCAGCGAATCCTCTCCGAGGCGGCGGGCAACCCTCTCGCCCTGGTGGAGTTCGCCCGCGACGCCGGGCCGTTCGGGCTCCCCGGGGACGTCGGGCGCGGTGCGGTGGAGCACCGCTTCGTGAGTCGCTTCCTGCGGCTGCCGGCACCGACGCGCTCGGTCCTGGCGATGGCCGCGGCGGATCCGACCGGCGACCTCGCTCTGCTGCGGCGTGCCATGGCGACCCGAGGGCTGGACGCCGGGGACCTGGCCGGAGCCGAGGACAGCGGCCTGTTGGTGACAGGTGCCCGGGTGCATTTCCCACATCCGTTGGCACGTTCCGCGGTGTACCTCTCGATAGGTGCCGGGGCGCGACGGCACGCACACGCGGCACTCGCCGCCGGGACGGACGTCGACGTCGACCCCGACCGTCGCGCCTGGCACCAGGCGAACGCCATCAACGGCCCGGACGAGGAGACCGCGGCAGAGCTGGAGCGTTCGGCGGGACGGGCGCGGCGCCGCGGTGGACTCGCGGCCGCGGCCGCGTTCCTCGAGTGTGCGGCCCGACTGACACCGGGCCGGTCACGGCAGGCCCGCCGGTTGTTGTCGGCGGCTCGGGCACGGTTGAGGTCGGGGGCACACGCTGCCGCCCGGGAGTTGGTCGACGAGGCCGAGCGCCTTCAGCCGGAGCCGGCCGACCGTTGCAGCGCGCGGCTGCTGCGCGCGACGATCGACTATCACGTGGCGCGCAGTATCCCGGCCACGATCGCGCTCATCGACGCGGCGGACGGCATGGGACCCGATGAGGTCCGCGAGACCTACCTGGAAGCCTTCGCGTCGCTCATGTTCAGCGTCGACGAACCCGGGAGGTTGCGGCGGCTCGCCCTGCACATCCGGGAGCGGGTGCCGCAGAGTGTGTCCCCGCGTCCGGTCGACCTGCTGTTGCAGGCTCTTGTCGTGCAGAACCTCTGCCCGGTGGACGAGGCGATGCCCCTGATGCGCCGCACGGTCGACGCCTTCCGGGAGCACTCCCGCACGCCCGACGCGGATCCGTGGTGGATGGAACGAGCCTGCGTGTTGAGTGTCGACCTCGGCGACAGCGACGCCATGGAGGAGATCACCGACCGTCAGGTGGAACTCGCCCGGGCGCAGGCTGCCTACGCGATCCTTCCCCACGCGCTGCGTTTCCAGGCGACCGCCCGAATGATCGTGGGTCGCTTCGCCGACGCGTACGCCTGCATCACCGAGGCGCGTGCGGTCGACGAGGCCGCGGGGACGTCGAACCTCATCGGGTCCGACCTGATGCTCGCCGCGTGGAGCGGGGACACCGACCGGTTCCGGGAGATCCAGGAGAAGCTGCGTGGCTGGTTCGGGGTGAACTTCACCGCGCTGCACTACGCGAACGGCGTGCTGTGCAACGGCATCGGCGATCACGAGGCCGCGCTGGACGCGTTGCTTGTCGTGCGGGACCAGCAGGGGCGTGGCGCGTACGCCGTCACCGCCTCTCACCACGAACTGGTCGAGGCCGCCGTGTACGCCGGACGTCCCGAAGACGCCAAGGAGTCGGCCGAGTGGATCGGCACCGTGGCGCGGATCAACCCGAACGGGTGGACGACTGGCGCGCACCTGTTGGCGTGTGCGCTGCTCGATCCCGGGCTGGGCGCGCAGGCGCACTACCGTGCGGCGATCGACTGTTTCGCCGCAACCAGCTTGCGGGTCCACTACGCGCGTGCCCGCCTCCTGCACGGGGAGTGGCTGCGACGGGTCGGCCGCCGCGCCGAGGCGCGGGTGGAGTTGCGTGCCGCGCACGATCTGCTCGCCACCATCGGCGCGCGTGGGTTCGCCGCTCGCGCGGCCCGCGAGCTGGATGCCATCGGCGAACCGACCCTGGCCGACCACGCCGACCCGCTCGTGGGGCTGACCGCACGGGAGCTGCTGGTGGCCCGCAAGGTCGCCTCCGGAGCAGGCACCAAGGAGGTCGCCGCGCTGCTGTTCGTCAGCCCGCGCACGATCGACGCCCACCTGCGCAACCTCTACCGCAAGCTGGGCATCACCTCCCGCCGGCAGCTACGCGAACTGCTCCGCTGACCGAGCCGGTCCGTCGAGCGACGAACGGCCCCGCCGGCACGGGACCGACGGGGCCGTCGAGTCGCGTCAGCGTCGGGCCCGCTCACACTCCTGTTCGGCGAGCGTCTTCAGCTCCGTCAGCCACGTCTCCAGACCCGCGCGGAGAGCCGTGGTGGAGTACGCGACGTCCTGCTCGACCTGGCCACCGCGCCACGTCTCCTCGGTGCGCACGAGAACCCGGCCGTCGACCTCGGTGAAGGTCCACACGTGGTCCCCTTCGTCGATGCTCAGCCCCGCACCGATCGCCGGCCCGTTCCACCGAAGGCACCTCTGGTTCTCGAGCTGCCGGACGGTGGACGTGACGATGAGCGTCGTGGCGGGGCTCAACGGGGTCTCGGGCACCGGCGTCGTCCAACGGAACGATGACCCGGGACGCAGGGGGCCACGGTCGAGCCGCTTGCTGGAGAGGACAGCCGTCTGCCACACCGGCCAGCGTTCCACGTCGGTCTGGATCCTCCAGACCGTGCGTAGTGGAGCGGCGATCACCGTCTCGGTCCGATAGCGGATCTTCGCCGCGCTGTCGACGGTCTTTCCCGCGCACCGCAGCGCGGCGCGGTCGGGGCCGTCGTCACGAGCGGCCTCGGCCCGAGCTGGTGCGCCGGCGACGCCCAGAAGACCTGCCGCCACCACCGCCGCGACGGCGATCACACGGTGTCTCATCAGGCAGCCGCCTGCTCGGCGGTGCGCTTGAGTCGTTCCAGCCAATCGGCGAGGGTGACATCGAGACCCTCCTGGAACGACGCGGGGTCGGCGTCGACGGGCGGGCCCGCGAAGGATTCCTCGGTGGACACCTGCACGCCGGCGTCGACCGGAGTGAGCGCCCAGACGTGGACGCCGATGACGCCGTCCGGTCCGCCACCGTGTCCCCGCCACACGAGGCGTTCCCGTGACCGTACCTGGACAATCGTCGACTCGATCTCCATGCCCGCCGCCGACCAGCGGAACACGGAGCCCGGCGCCAACGGGCCGGACGTTTCGATGCGTGCGTACGGGACTTCCGGAAGCCAGGTCGTCCACGCGTCGACGTCCGTGAGGATCCGCCACACGGTCTCCGCCGAGGCGGTCACCGTGACGCGGTGGCGGCTGAGCACCGGGGCGGACAGGTCGATGCCTGCCTCCTCGGCCTCCGTCATGTTCTCCATCCTGAAGCCCTCTCTGCGGTCAGGGACGATCGGAACACCGGGCGTGGCTGAACCGCTGGATCCACGCCCGTCAGGTCCGATCGTGCCAAGACGGCAATGGCCGCACATCGGCAAGAATTACCTACTTCGCGGTGGGCCGGAGAGCCTCACGCTCAGCCTCGCCCGGGTAGACCGGCGGACGGTGAGCACCCCGACGGTCGCCACCGATGATCCTGCCAACAGCACCATCCAGCGGTCGTGGGCCGGGTCCCAGGTGTCGCCCATGCCGACGAGAAGGGCCACCGGGGTCGGCAGCAACGCGACCACGGTCACCCCGGACAACAGCATCGGGGCGGCGAGTGGACTGCCGATCCCGCGCGACGAACGCCGCCAGCCGACCGCCGCCGCGAGGAACGCGACCGCCGTGACTGTCGCGGCCTCGCGGGTCAGGTCCGCGTACGGCAGTGCCGCCGTCTCCCGCCCGGACCGGGTCACCAGCAGTGCCGCGGCCCAGCACGCGCCGCCGACGAGCGCGACGGCGACCGCTCGGACCAGCGCGCCGAGCCAGGCCGGCACCGGCAGGGTCTCCGTGGTGGGCTTTGCGGCGTCGTCGAGCGCGAACGTGACGCCGAGGCCGATGCAGGCCATCGCCAACCGCAGCAACGTGATGTGCTCGTCGAGGGGCAGGAGCGACCCGGTCACGGCCGGTGGGGTCACAATTGCCACCCCGGCGATCCCGGCCGCCAGCAGCGGGACAGTCCGCGTCGCCCGCAGCGTCGGCCAGACCAGCACCATTGCCGTCCGCAGTCGCCCGCCCCGCCCCGGCGCGGCAGCGCCGACGGGGTCTGCGCTGGACATTCGGCTCAGGCGGTGCACGGAAGCTCACCCTGATATTCGGACGGCGGCTGGACCGGCACCCCGAAGATGGCGCCGAAGCGCTCCAGCGGTGTGTCGGGTGCGGTCAGCTCGGCCCAGTGCCGCTCGACGAGCGGCACCACCACCTTGTCGTCAGCCGGCCGCTCCAACAGCGCCAACGCCGACGCCGCCGCCCGGTCCTGCGCCGAGATGCCGTACATGGCGGAGTAGTCGGCGAAGACGAGCGCGCCGGTGCTCGACTCGTCCAGCGAGCGCACTCCGGCCAGGGTGGTCGGCGACGCTCGCCCGACCAGCCACACCAGGAGCGCCCCCCGCGCCCCGCAGAGATAGTTCCCCCCGTCGTGCGCCTGCCCGGCCATCAGCCGGTACGCCACCCCCGAGGCGAGGACGGCGGCTGAGCGGTCGTCGCCCCACCCGGTGCCCACCCGCACCGCCTCCGGGGTGCCCGCCGCCGCGTCCTCGGCTTTCCACCCGGCCACCGTGCGCATGTCTTCGGCGACAGAACCGGCCTGCCCCTGTGCGGAGATCTCGTCGAGCGCGGTCCGTTGCCGCACCGCAAGCGGCGGCCCGGACACGGTGGCGCTGTCCGGTACGACCTTCCGTACCGAGGTCACCACCGACTCCCAGCCGGCGACGAATCCGTCGAATCCGTCGAAGTAGCAGTAGGTGACGTCGTCGCGCCTGACGCACGACTGGATGCTCGCCGCCCGGTCCTCGACAGTCGCGCGGGCCGCCGCGATGCCCGGGTCGGGTCGCGACTGGGCCAGCCCACCGCCGACGCCGAGGATCAGCCCGACGGCGAGCCCGGCCGCGACGACCGACCGCCGCGCCCTGGTCCGGGCCAGCACCGCCGTGACGAGCAGCACGGTGATCCCGACCAGGTAGACGAGGTGCCGGGCCGCCGGCCGGTCGGCGACGCCGGCGGGCACCGGAGCCAGGAACTCACTGATGTAGACCGGCAGCAGGAACCGCCACCCGGCGTCGATGATCGCCACGGTGATCGCCGCGAACTCCACCACCAGGACGAGCAACACGAGCAGTGGGGCGATCAGGGCGGAGCGGATCAGGACGCCGGCAAGCACCCCGGCCGCACCGAGGAGCAGGGTCAGCGCTGCTGGCGTCACCAACGTGGCGACGTCGGCGTTTCCGGCCGCGCCCGGCAGGACCGCGGAAACCCCGACCCGCACCCCGACGAGCACGAGGCTGAGGCCGGCCAGCGGGAGCAGCGCCAGCAGGAACCCGCCCACCCGCCACGCGGGCGGTAGCACCAGCACGTCGTAGGACGCGTCGACCCTGTGCCGGCTCGCCCGTAGCGTGACCAGGTTCGCCACGATCAGCGCCGACCCACCGAGGATCGGCAGCGCGAGCAGTTGGATGGTGATCAGCTCATCGGGGAGCACCGGATATCTGTTGGCCGAGCCGGACAGCCAGCCCCACAGCCACGGGCCGAGGAACAGGAGCGACGCTGCGATGGTGAGCGGGTGTCGCAGCATCCGGATCGACTCGAACCGGGCGAGTGCGAGGAGCGCCTTCCGACGCCCGTTGCTGGACGACGGCGTGGGACGGGTCGGCGCGTCCGCCGTCAGGGTCGCGGTCATCGCGCGCCGCCCGCGGTCACCGGCGCGTCCGCGCCGACAAGCGTCAGGTAGCCGTCCTCGATCGACGGCTCCACCAGCGCAGCCCCGGGTGGCGGGTCGCCGACGTGCCGGTGCAGCCCGGTGCCCGTGCGCCACGACGCCAACGCCCCGGCCTGCCGTTCCGCGCTCGTCCACACCCGCCCGGCGGCCAGTGCGGCCAGCTCCGCCGGGGTGCCCTCGAACCGCACCCGACCCCGGTCGAGGACGACGACCTCCTGGCACAGCGACATGACGTCCTCGGTCTGATGGGTGGAGAGCAGCACCGTCTTGCGCTCGCCGAGGTCCGCGATCAGCTCCCGGAACCGCAGCCGCTGCTCCGGATCGAGGCCGACCGTCGGCTCGTCGAGGATGACGAGGTCCGGGTCGCCGACCAGGGCGGCCGCCAGCGCGAGCCGCTGCCTCATGCCGCCGGACAGGGTCCGGATCCGGGATCGCCGTCGGTCGTCGAGGCCGACGGCGGAGAGCACCCGGGCGACCTCGGCGTGCCGCGCCGACCGGTGGGTGAGCTCCTTGAGGATCGCGACGTAGTCGACGAACTCGAACGCGGTGAACGACGGGTGGAAGCCGGGGTCCTGCGGCAGGTAGCCCAGCAGCCGCCGGACCGCGAGCCGCCCGGACGGTGTGCTCGGGTCGTGGTCGAAGACCCGCAGCGTGCCGCCGTCGGCCGGCAGGGCGGTCGCGACGATCCGCAGCAGCGTCGTCTTGCCCGCGCCGTTCGGACCGAGCAACCCGGTCACCCCGGTACGCAGTGTGAATGACACGTTCTCAAGCGCTGTGGTGCGCCCGTACCGCAGCGCCAGGCCGGCTGCCCGAACGGCAGTCATGGGATTCTCCTCATCAGGGTGGGGACGTGGTGACGGTCGTAGGTGCCGCGCTGACGGGACAGCGCCACGGCGGCGACTGCGCCGACCAGCACGGCGCCGACCTGCCCGGCCACTGTGAAGACGAGCCGTTCGCCGAAGGTGGCGGCGACCACCGTTGCCCAGCCGACGCCGACGACGACCGCTGCCGCTGCCGCGCCGAGCCGCGTCGACAGCAGCAGCGACAGCAGGGTCAGGGCGAGCGACGGCAGGAACCAACCGGTGGCGCGCAGGCCGTACTCGTAGATGAAGAGGCTGGCCACGGCGGACAGCGCGGTGGTCGCGGCCAGGACCGCGAGGCACCGCAGCAGCAGTAACCGGAACGAGCGGATCGGCGCGACCACCGCGATCTCGTGAGTGGGGTCGATGCCGGGAGCGAACGACACCGCGACCGCGACAAGCGGCAACAGCGGGGCCACGGCGAGGAACACGAGCGGATCGGTGAACATGGCGACCGTTGCCGTCGACACCGCCGTGACCGCGATCGCCACGAGCCACGACAGCCGCAGCGCCGGCGTCGCCGCGAGCAGCCGCGCGGTGTGGTCGGGAACGCCGACCGCGATCATCACCCGTTCGACAGGGCCGGGTCGCGGCGCGTCCAGGGCGGCGTCGAGGCGGGCCCAGCCTCCGTCGACCGCCGACCCCGGGCCGGCGGTGGCGGTGACGGCGAGGCGCTCGCGGCACGCACCGCACGCGGCCAGGTGGGCCTCCGTGGACCACAGACCAGGGGCGGTGAGGGTACGGCTGGCATAGGCGCGGATGTCCTCGTCGAGCAGGTGCCAGGTCATGTCAACTCCTCTCGCAGCTGCCGGCGGGCCCGCATCGCCCGCGTCTTGACGGTGCCGGTGGGGATGCCGAGCAGGACGGCGGCCTCGGCGGTGGAGAGGCCGTCGAGGACCGTGGCGCGGATGACCGCGCGCAACTCGGGCGAGAGGCGGGCGAGGGCACCGCCGAGGTCGCCGTGCTCGAGACCGATCAGCACCTGCTCCTCGGCGGACGACTCGTCGCCGCCGCGCAGGCGGGCCAGGAGCCGGCCGAGCCGGTCACGGGACGTGCGGCGACGCAGTGCGTCGATGAGTCGGCGCGACCCGATCCGCCACAGCCAGGCGGCAGGGTCGGTGTCGCGGGGTCGGAACGAGGCCGCGGCGCCGTTCCACACGGCCAGGAACGTCTCCTGTACGACGTCGTCGACGAGGGCGTCGTCGGCGCAGCGGTAGCACAGGCGCAGACGTAGCCACGGCGCGTGCCGGCGGTAGAACGCCTCGAACGCGTTCCGGTCGCCGCCTGCGGTCAGGGCCAGGAGGTCGGCGTCGTCCTGGGCGGTCATGCCTACCTATCGCAGCGGGACCGGGTTTCGGTTCGCGATACCGGCCCGGCTTCGTACGAGGGTGGTGACGGTGATCACCTGTAGCACTTGACGCGGTGCTGCACATGTCAGTCCTGGATGCAGTCGTGTGTCCAGGACAGGAGCAGAGTATGACGACCGCGATGCTCGACCGCGCGCCGACGCCGCTGCCGCTCCGCAGCCCTCCCGGGCGGGCGCCACGGTTGGCCGTGCTGGACGGGTTGCGGCTGATCTGTGCTCTCGCGGTGGCCGGATACCACTTCGGCGACTCCTGGAGGTTGGACGGGGTGCACCCGCCCGCATACTTCCTGCCGGACGCGGCACCGGTGCTGATCTATGGCTTCCTCGGCGTCGAGACGTTCTTTCTGATCAGCGGATTTGTGATCCTGATGAGCGGCTGGGGGCGCACCGTCCGCGAGTTCGCTGCCTCCCGCGCCGCGCGACTCTACCCGGCGTTCTGGGTGTGTGTGGTGACCACGACAGTCGTGACGGCAGTGCTGCCGATCAACGGCGGGCTGCCGTTTCCGCAGCAGCCGGACGGGTGGGGCGTGCTGGTCAACCTGACCATGTTGGCGGAGCCTCTCAACACGCCCCTGGTCGACACCGTGTACTGGACCCTCTGGATCGAGCTCCGGTTCTATCTGATCGCGGCGTGCGTCCTTGCCGCCAAGCTGACCGATCGGGGAGCAAAGATGTTCGGTGCCGTGTGGCTGGCCGTCGCCGTGATCATGCCCGCTTTCCGGGGTGCCGCCCTGGACGAGGTGGTGATGTCCGATTTCGCGCCGTACTTCGTCGCCGGAATCACCCTGTTCCTGCTTCGCCGCAACCGATCCGATCGATGGCTGTGGGTGCTGTTGCTCGCCGCGTGGCTGGTCAGCCTGCAGCGCGTGCACGAGCGGACCCTGGAGTTGAAGCCCGGCTTCGAGGTGCCCGTCTGGCCGGCACCGGTACTGCTCACCGCGGTGTACCTTTTGATGCTCATCATCGCGCTGGGCTACACCGACCGGGTGAGCATGCGCTGGCTGGCCACCGCTGGTGCGCTCAGCTACCCCTTCTACCTTCTGCACCCACGCATTGGATACAGCGTGATCCGCACCGCGTACGAGGAGACCGGCCTCCCCGCGTCGATACTGATCGGCGGCACCGTGCTCGGCCTGCTGGCGGCGGCCTGGCTCGTCCATCGGTTCGTCGAGCGCCCGCTCGCCCCCGTGGTCCGCGGGTTGGTTCTGGGCCGGCGACGACAGTGACCGGCAGACGCAACGCGCCGCCCAGGAGGAAGAGTGTGGATCCAACGAACGCGGATGCCGATGCCGCCTTCCGTGAGCTGTTCGAGGCCGCGTACGACGATCTGCTGCTCTTCGTCGAACGCCGTGCGCACCTCGCCGTAGCCGACGACGTGGTCGCCGAGACGTTCCTGATAGCGTGGCGCCGCTTGGATGACGTACCGGAATCACTCGACGAGGCCCGCGCCTGGTTGTTCACCGTCGCCCGCAATGTTCTGCGCAATCGGCAGCGCAGCGACCAGCGGCAGCAGAGCCTCGCGCTTCGTGTCCTGCGGGAACCCGATGCTCCGAGCAGCGCCGAGGCCGACCTCGCGGCTACCCGCGTCGACCTGGTCGAGGCGTGGCAGCGCCTGTCATCCGCCGATCAGGAAGTGCTGACGCTGACCGCGATCGAAGACCTCACCGGGCCGCAGGCAGCACACGTACTGGGCATTTCCCGGCCCGCGTTCAGCCTGCGCCTGCTGCGCGCCCGCCGCCGCCTGCGTCAGCATCTTGCTCAGCAGCCGACCAGCGAACCCGCACACGTCCCCGCACCAGCCGGCCCTTCCCGACGCGGAGGCTCCGCATGACCCACGACGATGCCCTCGACCAGGCAATCCGCTCTGCCGGGGTCCCGGTACCCGCCCGCGTCGGGCAGGAACCCGCGCGAGAACTGCTCGAGCGGATCGTCGCCACTGATCGGCGACCACGCCAAGCACCAGCGCGCGCGCCGCACCGTCGGCCTCGCCTGGCGCTCGCCGGCGCGGCCGGAGCGCTCGCCGCCGCTGTCGCCTTCACCCTGACACTCGTCAACGCTGGTCCCGCGTTCGCGTCGTGGACAGCCCAACCGAGCCCGATCTCGGATACCGAGGCACGCGACCTCGTCGGCAAATGCCTACCAGCCCAGGAGGCGAGCGTCGCGAGGGTGGTCATCGGTGAGAAACGCGGCGAGTACGCGTACGTGAACGCCGTGACGCCGGCTGGCAGCCAGACGTGCTTCCGCGATCGCGACGGAGTCGTGACAGATACCAGCATCCTCACCGTGTTGACCAGCGCCGAGCGGCTCGGCGCCGGGGGTGTCGAGCTGTACTCGTGGGGTCAACTACGCACCGACGAAGGTTACGTCCGGATCATGGCGGGACACGTTGGCGCACAGGTGACGAGTGTGGAGATCACCTTGTGGGCCGAGGACGGCGATTCGTCCCGGACGGCGCGGGCAACCGTTCACGACGGTTACTTCGGCGCCTGGTACCCCGAGGGCCTCGATGAGTCGAACAGCAACACGACCACACTGACCGTCCACCTTGCGGACGGCAGCGCGGTGGCCAACCTGTCCGCCAGGGAACTGTACGAACAGCCGAAGCTGGACTGAGCGGGTGTTTCGGCAGGGGTGGCCTACCGCCAGCCGTGAGGCCGGCTGGCGGTAGGCCAGTCGCCGGTCAGCGGCCCTGGAGGCGCTTCACGTTGTCGCCGAAGGTCCACCCCTTCGACCCGTCCCAGTTCGCCGACCAGGTCATCAGACCCTTGAGGCCGGGTACGGAGTTCCACGCCTGCGTGACCAATGACGTCGACAGGTGACCGCCGCCGGCCCCGATCTGCGCGGGCAGGCCCGGGACCTGCTTGTCGTACGGCACCCGGATGGTGGTGCCCTGGATGGTGAGCCCGTTGTTCAGGCACTGGGTCTGCACCGTGAAGCCCTGCACGGTGCCCGCCGGGTACGAGTCGCCGGCGCAGCCGTACATGCTGCCGTTGTAGTACTGCATGTTGAGCCACCAGAGCCGGCCGTTGTCCACGTACTTCTTGATGATCGGCAGGTACGAGCCCCAGATCGAGCCGTAGACCACGCTGCCGCCGGTGACGTAGGCCGTCTCGGGAGCCATGGTGAGGCCGAAGTTCGACGGCATCCGGGCCAGCACACCGTCGATGATCCGGATCAGGTTGGCCTGCGACGTGGACAGGGTGTTGATGTTGCCGCTGCCGGTCAGGCCGGTCTCGATGTCGATGTCGATGCCGTCGAAGTGGTAGGCCGTCAGGATCGGCACGATCGTCGCGACGAACCGGTCGGCGACCGCGCTGGAGCTCAGGTCGATGCCTGCGGCAGCTCCGCCGATCGACATCAGGATGGTGGCGCCGGCGGCTTTGGCCTGGCACATCTCGGCCGGGGTGGCCACCTTCACGCCGGCGTCCATGCCGTTCTCCCAGAGGACCGTGCCGTCCGAGCGGATCACCGGGAACGCCGCGTTGATCACGTTGTAGCCGTGCTGGACGAGCCGGCTGTCGGTGATCGGGATCCAGCCGAGGCCGGGGTGAACACCGTTGGAGGCGCCGTCCCAGTTCTCCCAGTAGCCCTGCAGCACCTTGCCGGTGGGCCGCGACTTCACCGCGCAGGTCCCACCTGTCGGCGGCGGCGTGGTCGGGGGAGGAGTGGTGGGTGGGGGCGTGGTGGGTGGCGGGGTCGTCGGCGGCGGCGTGGTGGGCGGCGGTGTGGTGGGCGGCGGTGTGCCTCCCGAGCACGCGCCCAGGTCCCGCCAGAGCGACGGGGTCGCGGCCGGGTTCCAGCCGGCGCCGGGGTGCGCGGTGTGCGTGACGAGTGCCTGGTAGAGCCGGCTGCTGTAGGTGACCTGGGCACCCGTCTGGTAGGTGGCGCCCTCGGCCCAGGCCGGTGCGGTGCAGGCGACCATCGGGCCGGCGTTGGCCGAGGAGACGGCCGCCATGCTGCTGGGGACGAAGGCGACGGCGGCGGTGAGAGTCATCGCCGCCCCGGCGACCACTGCGAAAATTCGACGGCTTCTCATGGCTGACTCCCCAGGCTTCGACGACCCGCGACCTCCACATATTGACGTTCGTAACGCCTAATATCAAGGGTTGTTTACAGATCCGGGGGAGTAGACGAGGGCAGGTGGAGTGGCGGTCCTGGTGGAGACTCGGTTCATGTCGATCACTCCCGCCACCCTGGCCGCCGTGAACCTGTCCGAGGCGCTTGCGTCCTTCGACGACGTCTACAGCCCGCGGATCGTGACCCGGATCAACGATTATGACGTGCGGATCGCCCACACCCGGGGCGAGCACGTCTGGCACGTGCACGAGGACACCGACGAGTTCTTCCTGGTGCTGGACGGCCAGTTCGATGTGGCCTACCGCGACGAGGGCGGGCAGGAACACACAGTCGTCCTGCGGCAGGGCGACACCTTCGTGGTTCCCAGGGGCACCCCACACAAGCCGTCCTCACCGGGCGGCTCGATCCTGATGTTCGAGCCGACCGGCACCTCCACCACCGGCGACCGCCACGAGGGTGCCATCCCTGATCACGTGGACAGCACCGCTGGACACGCACTGGCGACTCTGGACTCCGGCGTCTCCGACGGGCACGTTTCTGGTTAGCGCCCTGGTCGTGGCCTCCCTGCCGCGGCTCGTGGGCCGGCATCGCCGCTGGACCACCATCGCGTACTGGTGAGACGACTCCTCCCAGAGGTGGGAGAGAGCCCGGCGCGCGTCGCCACGGTCACCTGTCGACAACCCCGCCAGGAGCCGCGGCGTCTCCGGCCATGCTGACCCGGTCGGGGCACCGGGCGTCGGTGGTGCACGTGATGCCCCAACCACACCTCCCTCCCTGGAGGAGCGACGCCCCTCCAGGGAGGGAGGTGTCACGGCACTGGCACGGCGAGGGTGCGGACATGCCTGCCTGTAGAGGTCGTCGCTGGGCGTACGGTGCCCTCGCGTGGTTGATCTTCTTTGTGGTGTCCCACGTGATCCTGGTGTTCGTCCCCGGAGACGACCCCACCGGTGACGGGCCGTGGGACATGAGGGCCTACGTGATCTTCAACGTGGTGCTCATCTCGATGTCGGCGATCGGAGCAGCCGTCGTCCTCGCTACCGTCCGGCCGTGGGCTCGGCGCCTACCCCGGTGGTTGCTGCTGACGCCGCTGCTGTCCGGCAGCGCGCTGCTCGTCGTCCGGGGTGTTCCAGGAATGGTGGAGAACCTCCTGATGGTCACAGGTGTCCGGCGCGGCGGCTTCGTGGGAGTGGCGGACATTCCCACGGACGAGTTCTGGATCGGCGTCGGCATCAACACCTACTTCTTCGCAGGGGCCGTGTTGCTGGTGGGGACAACCGTCTCCTACGGCTGCCGACCTGCGGGAGGCGCGGGCCGCTAGCCTCGGGGAAGCACGGTGATGGCCGCGACGGCGTTGTTGACGACAGTGGCGGTCACGGTGCGGGTCACGGCCGCACCCGCGGCGTCGGCGCCCCAGTCGCCCTGCTCGAACTCCTTGGCCCGGCTGATCACCGGCGACGTCCACGGGATCTCCCGGTGGAACTGCGGGAGCGTCCCGCTCGCCGAGAGCAGCGCCGCGAGCGCGGCGACCCGGGCCTGCGGCTCAGCGCCGTCCACGAGGACCCGCCGAACGTCGGCGAGCAGGCGGGCCCGGCGCTCGGTCCGGCCGTCGCGTAGGGCCGTCGTCCGGAACAACCCGAGCACCCTACGGGGTTCCTGGTCGATGTCGCCCCGCGCGATGAGCCGTTCCAACACCGGCCCGCGCAGAGGCGGACCGATCGCGGCAAGTGCCGTCTGCACCCCTCGGGGTTTCTCGGCCAGGTAGTTCCACGCCGAGCGCAGGAGGTCGTCCGTCGGCGGGTGATCGGCCACGCTGCTGACCCGCCCTCGGTCCGTCGTGCTCAGGTGACCCCCGAGGGCGAGGTCCGCGAGGACGGCTCCGCCGAGGACGTAGAAGAGCGTGTTCTCTCCCGCGATGGTTCCGGATGCGGGTTGGAACAGCAGCAGGAGGAGATCCTCCACCAGGGTCGGGGTGTCCGACCGGGGCTCGATGGTCATCGGCGGGGCTCCCAGCGGAAGAGGCGGGTGGCGAGGGCGACGGCGATGACGACCCAGCCGAGCGTGGGCGCGAGCAGCAGCAGGGAGTCGGTCACGGCGACGCCGCCGTTCCACGCGTTCATGGTCAGTTCGGTGGTCGCTCCGCCGGGCAGCAGCCGCTTGAGCCAGGCGAGGTTCTCGGTGCCGGAGATGCCGACCCAGCTGGCCACGGCGATCACACCGAGGGTAACGGGCAGGGTGGTGACCTGGGCGTGTTCCGGGGAGTTCGTCAGCCCGGCCGTGGCCAGCGCCAACCCGACCATCATGGCCACGGTCGCGAGGACCGCCACCACCAGCAGGGCGACGTTCGCCGGTCCGCCGGCGACCACGGCCAGAGCGGTCAGGATCGCGGTCACCTGCACCACGGTGAGCAGGAGTACGGGCAGCAGCAGGCCGGCGAGGATGCCGGCATCGCCCTCGGCGGTGGAGCGCAGCCGCTTGAGGAAGAGATTCTGACGCCTGGAGGCCAGGGTCGTGACGGCCGTGGCGTAGAGCCCGAAGGCGGCCACGGTGAACATCACGATCGCGGCGATGTAGCCGAGGCTCCCGATGGCGGCGTAGGTCTCGTGCTGACGGACGAAGAACGCGGAGACCGCCGCCGGAATGATGAGGCTGGTGATCAGCACCAGCCGGTTGCGGAAAATCTGGATCAGCTCGCTGAACGCGATGGAGAACATCGTGGTGCACCTCTCGGAGAAGCGGATCAACTGTTGATGGCGCGGAAGACGTCGTCGAGCCGGGTCGGCCCCGCCGCCAGGTCGCGCAGGTCCACGGCCTCGTCCTGCGCCCAGCCGAGCAGGAGGTGCAGGTCCTTCTGCAACTCGAAGGTCTCGATGACGACCGCGCCGTCCGCGCCGACGGCGGCCCGCACCGGCAGCGTCGGCACCGGTGCCGACAGGGAGAAGCGGATGACCGCCGGCAGGGAGCGGGTCAGCTCCGAGACCGTGCCCTCCCGATGCAGGGCGCCCTGGTGCATGAGCCCGATGCGGTCCGCGCGCTGCTGCGCCTCCTCCAGGTAGTGCGTGGTGAGCACGATGGTCGCCCCGTTCTCGCGCAGCCGGTCCACGGTCGCCCAGACGGCGTCGCGGGACTGGATGTCGAGGCCGGTGGTCGGCTCGTCCAGGAAGATCAGCTCCGGGGTGCCGTAGACGGCGGTGGCGAAGTCCAGCCGCCGCTTCTCACCGCCGGACAACTGCGACACCTTGCGGCCGGCCCGGCCGGTGAGGTCGATCAGGTCGAGCACCCGGTCGACGTCGTCGGCGCGTCGGGTGAGCCGGCCGATCAGACCGACGGACTCGCGGACGGTGAGGTCCGGGGAGAATCCGCTCTCCTGGAGCATGACGCCCATCCGGGGACGTACCGCTCGCCGGTCGTCGGGGCTGTGCCCGAAGACGCGTACCGAGCCCGACGTCGGCCGCCGGTGTCCCTCGACGACCTCCAGGGTCGAGGTCTTCCCGGCCCCGTTGGTGCCCAGCAGCGCGTACAGCTCTCCGGGCCGTACCTCGAAGGAAACATCCTTCACGGCGTGGAAGTCACCATAGGTGAGGTTCAGCCGCTCGACTTCGATGACAGGTGTGGTGGACATGCACCCATGACAGCGCGGGCGCGGCCCACCCGTCAGTGGCGTCATGTCATCACCCCATGTGACGCGGTGTCACTGGTCGGGGTCCCTGGCTGCCGGATACTGAGGTGGTGACCGCGACAGCGCCGCGCTTCACCGAGTCGACGCAGGGAAGGCTGCGCCGACTCAACCTCGCCACGTCACTACCACCTGTGGTGTTCGCCGCGGTGATCCTGCTCTGGACCGACGCGCGTACCTGGTGGCACCTGATCATCCTGGCGCCGGGGGCCGCGGCGGCGGTGGTGGCCTTCGAACGCTGGACGGCAAACGACCTCGCCCGAGTCGCGCTGCCCTGCCTGGCCGTGGCGGCGGCGGTCTGGCCCCTCGGTGTGCTGGTGAGCGGCAGCCCCAACGCCTACTGGGGCGTCTGCGCCGTGGGCTCGCTCGCGATGCGCGAGGTGCGACGGCACCGGAAGCTGGTGCTGGCCGGGCTGTTCGGCTACGTCGCCACCGTCGGCGCGGCGCGGCTCCTGGTGCAGCGGGACGACGTCGGCCACGTCCTGGTCACGTACGTTCTCGTCCCGACCGCCCTCACCATCGTCGTCACGGTCTTCACCATCGTGGGCGAGCGGTTCTACGACCTCATCCGGGAGCTCGAACAGACCCGGGAGAGCGCGGCAGAGCTGGCCGTGGTCCGGGAGCGCGTACGGTTCGCCAGCGACCTGCACGACATCCAGGGCCACACCCTGCACGTGGTCAAGCTGAAGATCGCCCTGGCCCGGCGACTGCTGCTCAGCGACAGCGCTCGGGCGGAGAAAGAGTTGGGGGAGACGTATGCGCTCGTCAGCGACACCATCGCGCAGACCAAGGAGCTCGCCTACGCGCAACGTCGGCTCAACCTGACCGCGGAGATCGAGAACGCGAAGAACCTGTTCGAGGCCGCCGGCATCCGGGTCCGGGTGACCCGGGAGGCCGAGGTCGACACCCGCGTCGGCGAACTGCTCGGCCAGGTGCTGCGCGAGACGACCACGAACATCCTGCGACACGCCCAGGCCACCCAGGTGCAGATCACACTCGCCACGTCGGGCATCACCATCGTCAACGACGGCGCGGCCGCCACCGCGCACCCCGAACTGAGGGGACTGGCGGCACTGCGGCAACGGATCGCCGGTGACGGAGGGGAGCTGGCCGTGGAACAGCAGCAGGGACGGTTCCGCACGGCGGCGACGTTCCCCGCCGTGCGGGCCGGCGCGGAACGGAGTGACGGCCGATGACCACCATCGTGCTCGCCGACGACGAGGCGCTGTTGCGTACGGCCCTGGCCGCGCTGCTGCCGATGGAGGGCGACGTCACCGTCCTCGCCGAGGCGTCCGACGGCCGTAGTGCTGTCGAGGCCACCCTGCGGCACGGGCCCGACGTGCTGGTCATCGACCTGGAGATGCCGGGCGTGGACGGCCTCGGCGCGGTCGCCGAGATCCGCCGCACGAAACCGGAGCAGGTCATCCTCATGCTGACCCGGCACGCCCGCCCCGGCGTGCTGCGCAAGGCGCTGAAGCTCGGCGTCCAGGGCTTCGTCAGCAAGTCCGCCGAACCGGCGCACATCTCATCCGTCATCGCCACCCTGCACGCGGGAAAGCGCTGGATCGACCCGGACGTGTCCGCGCTCGCCGTCACCGAGGACAACCCCCTCACCGACCGTGAAGCCGACGTCCTGCGGGTCACCGGCGAGGGCTACTCGGTCGTCGACATCGCCGCTCGGCTCCACCTGGCTCCGGGCACCGTCCGCAACTACCTCTCCAACGCCATGCGCAAGACGCAGACCCGGACCCGCCACGAAGCGGCCCGTTACGCCCGCGAACACGACTGGTTGTGACGGCCCCGCGCCGCCCTGGTCGACGTCGGGCACGCTCGCCCCGACCCTCTACCCTCGGACCTTGTGATATCTGATCTGGCGGATGTCGTGGCGGCGTGCGGCTCCGCGGTCGCGGTCGTCGTGACGGTCGTCTTCGCCCTACGTCAGCTGCGCTCGGCGCAGACCGCCAACCAGACTCTCGTCGCGATCGAACTGCTGACCCGAGACCGGTCCACCGACGAGTTCCTTCGCGCTGAGGACTTCGTCCTCAACGAGTTGCCCGTCCGGCACCCGGCACCTGGTCCCAGCGTCAGCGACCTCCCGGCCGAGGCCCGCCACCAGGTGGTCCGGCTGTCCCTGTACTACAACGGTCTGGGCCAGATGCTGGCCTTCGCGGCGGTCGACCCGCGGCTTCTGGTGGGGACGGTCAGCTATCGCTCCCGGCAGGCATGGCGCATCCTGGAGCCCTACATCCTCGCCGGACGCGCCCAGCGCGGTGAGACGTATCTGTCCCACTTCGAGCACCTGGTCCACGTGGCCACACACAACCCGTGGGCCGTGGCGGTGCGGAAGTTCGGCCTCAAGCGCTTCGACAGCTATCCGGCCGAGCTGGGGATGCGGGACGGGTCGACGACAGCGTTGCCGCGTGAGCACGAAGACGCCTGATCTGGACGGTCCCGGTCGGGACATGGTCACGGCGGTGTGGGTACGGCCGAACCGAGCTGGCAAGCCGACACTCACGGAGGTCGATTCCCGATAGCGTTCTCAGGGAGACTGTCCCCCCGCACTGAAAGGTGCTGCAATGCGTTCTGGTCACCGGCGGCTTCTGCGAACTGTCGCCGCCACGCTGTTCCTCCTCGGTGGGCTGGCCGTCCTCGCCGTCCCCGCCATGGCCGCGAAGAGAGGGCCGGACCTCGTTGTCGACGCCTCCGGGACTCGGATCCCGCTGGGGGTCGACAGGAAGGTCGTCTACCTGAAGATCAGCAATCTGGGCGACGCGACCCCAAGCGAGGTGATCGTCAATGTCCGCCAGCCGCCGGGTGGCCCTGATCCCATGCCGGTTGCCCTGCTGTGGCACTCGGCGGGTGGCGTGGGTGAGTGCGACGGCGATTTCGGCGGGTTCTACTGCCAACTGTCCCCGGAGTTGATTCCGGGGCCGGGCGAGACCGCCGACGTTCCCATCGACGCGATCGTCCGCGCGACGGCACCCTATCTGAGCAGGTTCGAGGTTTCGGTCACCATCCGGCCCGAGCAGGACGCGAATCCGGCCGACAACACGAGGCAGTTCCCGCTGACGCTTGTCGACGAGCCCGGTGCGGACCTCTCGGTGGTGGCCCGAGATGTGCGGAAGTCGGTGCGGGTCGGCGCGGACGGCATCCCCGAGCCCACCGGAACGCTGACCCCGGGGGATACGGGTGCCGTCTGGCACACCGTCGCCAACCAGGGCCGGAAGGCGGTCAACGGAGTACGGGTCACGCTCCGGCTGCCCAGGGGGGTGACCTTCACCAGGCAGCCGGCCCAGTGTGTGCTCGGCGACGCCGGGCGGTCGGCAGTCTGCACCTACCGGAGCCTCACACTTGTTCCGGCAGCCGATGACACCGACCCGAACGACAGCGTCCACTCAGCGGTCGAGCTGTACAACCTGGTGACGACTGCGCGAGCCGCCACCGCCCCGGCCACGATGCGGGGCGCGAGCGTGCGGGTGGAGAGCCTCGCCGAGCAGGCGAAGAACAGCCGCTCCACGTCTGCGCGGACCGAGCTGCCCGCGAACGCCGTCGCCGTGCGGGTGACCGACGTGGACCCTGGTGACAATCAGGACGGGTTCGCCGTGGTGCTGGCCGCGAAGAGCGGCGGGGATGCCGGTGGCGGTGGCGGTGACGGTGACGGTGACGGTGGGTTGCCGGTCACCGGGCCGCAGGCCGGTCTGGTCGGCGGGGTCGGCATCGCGGCGCTGCTGGTCGGAGGCGTGTTGGTGTTCGCTGCCCGCCGTCGCCGGATGATCCTGGTGACCCCCGAGGGCACCGGGTCCGCCCGCGGCTGAGACATCAGGGCGACCGGGCCGCCTCCACGATGGTCACGGCAGGCGGCCCGGTCGGCCAGGGCGGGAGGAGCTTGCCTCGTTCGCGGGCATGCGTCTACCGACGATCTGCTCGGGCTGGCCAGCCATGGTGGCAGGCGATGCGGCTGGGCTGTGCACAGTGCGAGGGCCATGAGAACGTGCCGCGCTGGCTGGCCGAGGGGTTCTACGAGGTCTCCCACGTCGTTCCGGAGTGGACCGGGCACCCGGGCTTTCCCCGGCCTACGATGTATTCGGCCCAGCCGGTGCTGGCCCGTCGGAGGACGATCGTGATCGGGCGTGGCGATGGACTTTGCCCACTTCAACCGCCGCAACATGATTCCAGACATCACCGAAGCCGCAGAAGTTCCGCAACCTCCAAGAGCGCCGGAGGTCTCAGCACCGCCGGAGCGCCCTGCGCGATGGCCCCTGGCTCCGCGGCATTCCCTCCACGACCAGCCCGCTGATGCGGTTGTTGACGATGGAGTGTGGGGCCTGGTGGACCTGTCCGGTGACGCGGTCGTTGCTGACGACGGGCCGCCAGATCTGGAGGACCACCTGCCTGGTAACGCCTTCGCAGAGGTCGACGACGGCAGCGCACTGGCAGACCTGCAGACCGAGATCGTTTGTCCGTACGACGAGCCGGGCCGCCTTGACCAGCCGGAGCAACTGGAGTTGGAGCGGATCGTGGTCACGCGGACCATGGGTGACGACCTGGTCAGGCCCGTTCTGGAGGTTGCGCCCTCACAGGTGGTTGCGGACGCCGTGACCGACCTGGACCTCACCGCCGAGTGGCACCGGCTGGTGGACAGGCGGATGTCCCAGGTGGAGGAGCTCGTCGAGCGGGTCCGGGCACTGCCGGCGGTACGGGTCACCGCGGACCTCGCCGACGAGCTGCGTGAGCTGCATCCGACCGACCCGGAGGCGTGCCTGCGTACCGTCAGCTGCGTGCTGGCCGAGGCCCTCGCCCTCCAGCGGGCACCTGCGGGCGCGGACACCTTCGACGAGTGGCTGACAACACTTGTCGCGCTGGCCGACGATGTCGAGCGGCTACGGCCGACCGCGGTGGTGGCGCCGGACGCACGGGGTGAGATCGACGGGCACATGCCAGCCGGCCCGGTGTCTGACGTGCAGGTCCGCGACTCCGTCGGCGTGCTGTGGGGAGCGCACAATCGGCTGAGGGTCGAGCACCGGTGCGTGGTGGAGAGCCCGATCATCGAGGTGGCCGAACTCATCGACATGGACGGTGCGGACCCGGTCTGGAACTGGACGGCCTGGCAGCGCAGCAGCCCGCAACCCGCTCGCGAGTCAGCCGACGTGACGCTGGAGGCGGCCTCGACGCTTCACCAGGATCACTGGGTGAACCTGTGGAACTGTCGTGGAGTCACCATCGGCGACCGCAACAGCCTGGACCTGACGTACGTCTACCGCATGACGTCGTGCCAGGTGAATCTGGTGCCACTGCTGTCCAACGCGGCGGTGCGCGAGGAGTTGGCGCGGTGCCGCGACGGCTCCCCGGAGAACGCTGAGCAGGCGCGCGAGGCTCGCCATCGGCTGCCGAGCACCGTCGCGAACGCGGTGCGGGCGATCGACCTCAGCAAGCTGGTGCGCGAGGAGGAGATCGCCGCGCTGGCGGCTCGGACGCGTCAGCCGAGCGTCCGTGGAGGATCCGCCAGCCTCGTCGTCACACACGGCGTCGGGGTGGCGATCGGGACTGACCCCTCGGTGTCCTGGCGTCGCAGGACCCGGGTCGGCAGACCCCGGGTCAGGTGACCGTCACCCGTTGAAGGTGACGTGGTTCTCGTTGCCGTCGCCCACCACGATCCCCTTGCTGTTCGAGATGAACACCTGGTGGCCGTGTGGCTTCGGAGCCCTGGCCAACAGCGCTCGGGCCGCGGCGAGGACGTCCTCGTCCCGGTCGGCACCGACCTCGGTCAGATCGCGGCGGATCGCCGTCACCCAACGGTTGGGGTCCTGCTCGTTCGAGTCGAGCGCCTGTTGCGCGAAGGGCCGCCCGACGAGCCGGGTGCGCAGCAGATCCCGCAGCGCGGCGTAGGCATCCTGGACCGCCTCGCTGGCCGCTCCCGACGCACCAGCGAGCGCTCCAGCCGCCAGCGCCGCCGTGATGAGGTCGATCTCGGACATTTCCGCCTCCATCCGGTGCGCGGTCAGCCTGCTCGTCGAGCGCCAATGGTAATCCAGCCTCACGAATGTCGGCTGGTGGCTCGCGATGCCGGCGGCCTCCGCCGGTGATCGCCGGGCGAAACGTCGGCATTGGCGCGTGGTGAACGACGGCTATCCCGATCAGTGGTGTTGCGTCGATCATTGCCCGGAGATCGATATGAGTCATTCTCACCTCCGGGTGGAACGCCCGGGCGCGGGGGCGAGACGTCGGCACCGGAATCCGGGCGAGACCGAACGGCCCGACTCCGCGTCCCCGGAGGATCGCCATGCCCCGTCCCGCTCTCCGTACCCGGCTCGCGGCGTTCACCGCCGCCGCCCTGACCGCGAGCGTCCTGACGGTGACCCCGCCGTCACCGGCGCCGGCCGCCCCCGCCCCCGCCGCGAGCACCTTCGCCGCCAACGACTACTGCCTCGGTCAGTGCGCCGACATCCTGCCTCCCGGGCAGAACGGCAACGCCACGCTCGTCGCCATCCTGGCGCACCAGGCGCTCGGCACCCGCCCGGCGCACTCAAGCGACCAGCTCGACGAGTACGCGAACCTGGTCTACAACTACGCCGGGCTGACCGACGAGCAGATCGCCCACTTCTACAACGACGCCTCGTTCGGCGTCCCGGCCGCGCAGGTCGAGAGCACCGTCTCCCCACGCGCGGACGTCACCATCGTGCGGGACAAGGCCACCGGCGTCCCGCACATCACCGGCACCACCCGCGCCGGCACCATGTTCGGCGCCGGCTACGCCGGAGCCCAGGACCGACTCTGGGTGATGGACCTGCTGCGGCACGTCGGTCGCGGCAACGTCACCTCGTTCGCCGGCGGAGCGCCGGGCAACCGGGAGTTGGAACAGAGCGTCTGGGCCAACTCGCCCTACACCGAGGCGGACCTGCAGGCCCAGGTGGACGCGCTGCGTACCAAGGGCGCCCGGGGCCAGCAGCTCTACACCGACGTGATCGACTACATCGCCGGCATCAACGCCTACATTGACAGGTCGATCGCCGAGGACAACTACCCGGGCGAGTACGTGCTCGCCGGCGCCGGCAAGCCGAAGCACTTCACCATGACCGACCTGATCGCCACCGCCGGCGTGATCGGCGGCCTCTTCGGCGGGGGCGGCGGCAGCGAGATGCAGTCCGCGCTGGTCCGGGTGGCGGCCCGCGCCAAGTACGGGGCGACCGAGGGCGACCGGGTGTGGGCGGCGTTCCGCTCGCAGAACGACCCGGAGACCGTCCTCACCCTGCACGACGGGCAGAGCTTCCCGTACGGGGCGACGCCGCCAGGCGCGACGAGCGCGGTGCTCCCCGACGCCGGGACGGTGGTCGCCGAGCCGCTCGCCTTCGACCAGACCGGCGGGGCAGCCTCCCGCACCGGCGCCAGCACCGCCACCAAGGAACTGCTCGGCGGCCTGTCCAACCTGCGCGCACACGGCATGTCCAACGCGGTCGTGGTCTCCGGACGGCACACCACCACCGGCAACCCGGTCGCCGTGTTCGGCCCGCAGACCGGCTACTTCGCGCCGCAACTGCTGATGCTCCAGGAGTTGCAGGGGCCGGGCATCAGCGCCCGCGGCGCGGCGTTCGCCGGGCTCAACCTCTACGTGCTGCTCGGCCGGGGCCAGGACTACGCGTGGAGCGCGACCTCCGCCTCGCAGGACCTCACCGACACGTACGCGGTCCCGCTGTGCACCACCGACGGCAGCACGCCGACGTTGCGCACCAACCGCTACCTCTACCACGGGCAGTGCCTCGCCATGGAGGCGCTGGAGCAGCGCAACTCCTGGTCGCCGACGCTTGCCGACTCCACCCCGGCCGGCTCCTACACGCTGCGCGCGCTGCGCACGAAGTACGGGTTGGTCTCCTATCGGGGCCTGGTGAACGGGAAGCCGACCGCGTTCACCAAACTGCGCTCGACCTACCGGCACGAGGCCGACTCGGCCATCGGCTTCCAGGCCTTCAACGACCCGGCGGCGATGGGCAGCGCGGCGGCCTTCCAGGGGTCCGCGGCAGACGTCGGGTACGCGTTCAACTGGTTCTACGTCAACTCGACCGAGGCGGCGTACTACAACTCCGGCGCGAACCCGGTCCGTCCGGCCACCGCCGACCCGAACCTGCCCACCAGGGCCGAGCCGGCCTACGAGTGGGCCGGCTGGAACCCGGACACCAACGACGCCACCCACACCCCGGCGTCGGCGCACCCGCAGTCGGTCAACCAGGACTACTACGTCAGCTGGAACAACAAGCAGGCGCGCGACTTCGGGGCGGCCGACGGCAACTTCAGCTTCGGCTCCGTACACCGGGCTCAGTTGCTCGACGGCCCGGTGCGGGCCGCGATCGCCCAGCGCAAGCTCGGCCGCGCCGACGTTGTGAAGATCATGGCGGACGCGGCGGTGACCGACCTGCGCGGCCAGCAGGTTCTCGACGACCTGCTGCGGGTGCTGGACAGCACGGCTCTCACCGACCCGGCGCTTGCCGACGCGGTGGGCAAGCTGCGCGCCTGGCAGCAGGCCGGGGCCCGCCGGGTGGAGACGTCGCCCGGCTCGAAGGTCTACCAGCACGCCGACGCCATCCGGATCTTCGACGCCTGGTGGCCGCTGCTGGCCTCGGCGCAGTTCCGCCCCGGCCTCGGGCCGGACCTCTACGCCGCGCTTGTCGACGCCATCGAGGTCAACGAGGCGCCGTCGGGCGGCCAGAACGGCGGGCGTGACGGCACCGCGAGCTGGGCGTTGCAGGGCCAGGCGCACAAGGGCTCGTCGTTCCAACACGGCTGGTGGGGCTACGTCGACAAGGACCTGCGCACCGTGCTCGGTGACCCGGTGGCCGGCGGGCCGGGTCGCGGCTACTGCGGCAACGGCAACCTCGGCGCGTGCCGGCAGGCCCTGCTCGACACGCTCGGTCAGGCCGCGGCGGTGCCGGCCACCACCGTCTACCCCGGCGACAAGTCCTGCGGGGCGGGCGACCAGTGGTGCGCCGACGCGATCGTCCACTCCGGGCTCGGCGGCATCACCCACCCGGTGATCGCCTGGCAGAACCGCCCCACCTACCAGCAGGTCGTCTCGTTCCCGGCCCGCCGGGGTGACGACGTCACGAACCTGGCCCAGGGCCGCCCGGCGGCCGCGTCGAGCACCCAGTTCCTGACCAGCTACACGCCGGACAAGGCGGTCGACGGCAGCCTGAGCAGTCGGTGGGCCAGCAGCTACAACGACAACCAGTGGCTCCGGGTCGATCTTGGCGCGGCCCGTACCGTCAGCCGGGCGGTGCTGCGCTGGGAGGCCGCGTACGGCACGTCGTACCGGATCGAGGTCTCCGCCGACGGCAGCTCCTGGACGCCGGTTTTCAGCACCACCACCGGCAACGGTGGCGTCGACACCGCCACCTTCGCCCCGGTCACCGCCCGCTACGTGCGGGTGTACGGGGCGAAGCGGGCAACCTCGTACGGGTTCTCGCTCTACGAGTTCGAGCTGTACGGACGGTGAACCTGCCCGGGAGGGGCCGGCGGGACCACCCGCCGGCCCCTCACGTGGGGTGCCGCAGGATGGGGAAAGTGCTTGTCCCCGGCGGCCGGCCTGCCTAGCCTGCTGGCTGTGCACACCCTCTACCTCTCGGCTCACCGGGCGTCCGGATGAGCGGCCGTCTTCGTGAGATCGCTCGGCAGACGGTCGCGATCGCCGAGTCGGGCCGTTACCGCAACGGCACCGGCGCCGAGGTCGACATCGGCGAGGCGGTACGCGCCGCGGTCGCCGGCACTCGTCACCACCTGCCCGACGAGGTGCTCGCGGCGCGGAACGCGGAGCCCGGCGCCGGCACCGTGGAGGTGACGGGCGAGTCGACGTTGCAGGCGGCCCACCGGCTCGGGCCGGGCGCCGCATGTCTGGTGTTCGCGTCGGCGAAGAACCCCGGTGGCGGGTTCCTGAGTGGGGCCAAGGCACAGGAGGAGAGCGTCGCCCGCGCGTCGGCGCTGTACCCGTGTCTGCGCGCCGCCGGGGACTTCTACGCGTTCCACCGGGGGCAACAGGATCTGCGGTACAGCGACCGGGTCATCTTCTCGCCGCACGTGCCGGTGTTCCGGGACGACGAGGGCAACCTGCTCGACCAGCCGTACACCACGTCGTTCCTGACCGCCGCGGCGCCGAACCTCGGCGCGATCGTGCGCAACCAGCCCACGCACGCGGCGGACGTGCCGGCTGTGCTGGCCCGCCGAGCGCGACGGGTGCTGGAGGTCGCGGCCGCGCACGGGTGTCGAACGGTCGTGTTGGGCGCGTGGGGGTGCGGGGTGTTCCGCAACGACCCCGCCGTGGTGGCCGACGCGTTCGCCGAAGCGCTGCGCGTGGTCGACAGGTTCGACCACGTGGTGTTCGCCATCCGTGACGGCCTACCGGGTACGCCGGTCCACCGCACGTTCGTGGAACGCTTCCTGGGTACGCCTGTGGGCTCGCCGGCTGCTGAGGGTGACGACAGGTAGGAGCTGGCGGTGGAGATGGTCGAGCAACTCACTGCCCGGGCGGATGCCGCCTACCAGGGGTGGTTGACCTCGGTCACCGACGACGTCGTCGCTGATTCGGTGGTCGTGTACTGCCGGACGTCCCTGCCGGAGCGCAACACGACCTACGAGATCGGCGAGTGGCTCGCCGGCTACCTCATGATCGGGCAGGATGGCGACCGGGGATTCTTCCTCAAATGCGACGGTGCCGCGGGCCCGGTGTTCTCGGCGGACCTGGGCGGTCTCGGCGTTGCCGACCTCACTGTTGTCGCCCCAGTGTTCGAGGTGTGGCTGCGGTCCGGTTTCCCCCTGCCCCCCGAACCGCAGCCGGACCTGCCGCCGATCGCCGACGTCTACCTGGACAGGATTCCTGTCGATGGGGTTCAGCTGCTGGCACGGGTGAGGAAGCTGCTGGGTACGGATTGGCGGTTCGGGGACTTCCGGGCACTGCTCGCCGCCCAACCGTTCCTGGCGGCGAGGTCAGCACACCTGTACGCGCTGTGCCGCGCCCTGGAACACGCTCCCGAGTTGCGGCCGTACCTCTTCTACGTCACCGACCGAGGCCTGGAGGCGGTATGGCCGACCGGCAGCCCCGAAGGCCGGTGACGTGGCACAGCGCGGCACCCGCTGACCCGCCTCACCGGCCGGGATGACCCGGGCGGGCCCGGCGATACGCCGAGCCCGCCCGTTGCGCCACGACACGTCTCAGCCGGGTCGGACCTCGTCCGGCAGCCGGTAGATCGGCACGCCGTCGCGCAGGCCGTCCGTGATCAACCTGCGAGAGGCGAGAGCCGGAACTGCTGGTTGGTCTGGCCGTGGCAGTCGTAGAGCTGGATCTGGGCGCCGTTGGCGGTGCTCCAGACGTCCAGGCAGCGCCCGGACTGCACGCCGCTGATGGTGCCGTTGGAGTTGACGTTCCACTGTTGGTTGGTCTGGCTGTGGCAGCTGTAGATCTGCACCGCGGCGCCGTTGCCGGAGCCTGCGGCGTCGAGGCACATGTTTCCGTACACCTGGAGTTGTTTGTTCGAGGTGTAGGTCCAGGCCTGGTTGGTCTGCTTGTTGCAGCCGTAGAGCTGCACCCGGGTGCCGTTGGTCCGCGAGGCGTTTGTCACGTCGACGCACCGGCCGGACTGGGTGCCGATGATCTCGCTGGCCGAGCCGGGTGGGACGGTGGGAGTGGGGGTGGGCGTCGGCGGGTCGGTGGGGGTCGGCGTCGGGGTGGTCGGCGTCGACGGCAGCAACGGGCAGGTGCTGCGGTAGGTGACCACGCCGCTGTTGTCCAGCAGCGGGCACAGGAACTGGCTGTAGCGGGCGTCGTTGTCGACGAACATCTTGACGAACGGCAACATGGTCCGGACCATCACCGGGTTCGACCGCCCGACCATGAACCCGTGGTCAGCGCCGGCGACCTCCACGTAGGCGCTCTCCGTCGTGGTCGGGAGGCTGTTGTACAGGCCGGTGGCGTAGGACGGGGTGACCACCGTGTCCGCCTGCCCGGCGAAGATCATGGTGGGCACCCGGTCGTTGGCCAGGTTGGACGACGGTGAGTACGGCGCGATGCCGACGACCGCCTTCAACGACGGACGCCGGATGGCCGCGCTCAACGCGCCACCGCCGCCCATCGAGTGACCCGCGACCGCCAACCGGGTGGGGTCGACCCGGTCGCGGACCGGGCTCTGCTGGGTGAGGTAGTCCAGTGCGGCGAGCAACTGGGTGCCTCGGGCCGTGTCGAAGTCGTTGCGGCTGTTGGTCTCGATGCCGATCACCACGAAGCCGTGCGAGGCCAGCCACGGGCCCATCCAGGCCAGCTCGGCGGAGAACAGCGCCGTGTACCCCGGCGAGATCGCGATGGCCCCGAAGGTGCCCTGGCTGGTGTCGGTCGGGTAGTAGATCCGGCCGCCGTTGAAGCCGTAGCCGGTCGGCACGCTCACCGAGGTGTTGGCGAACGGGCCGTTGACGGCGGTGACGCTGCTCCGGGTCGGGTCCGGGCCCCGCTGGTACGGGTTGTCGGCGGCCGAGGCGGACCCGGTCGTCATCGTCATGGTGAGCAGCCCGACCGCGGCGGCGAGCCCGACCGCGGCGAGCTTGAACAGTCGTCCCCGCCGGTCCTGCCGCACCGGTTCGGCGGTGGCGGGCCCCGAGGGCGGGGGGTTGTGCGCGTCGTTACGCACTGTCGGTACCTCCTGGTGGTGGGGGAGCGAGGGGCGAGCGGGCTCGGCAGGTGCCGGGCCCGCTCGCCCCCGGGTGCTCTCCGATGGTCAGCGTTGCAGGGTCAGCAGACCCGGCCGGTACGGCAGCAGGCCGTAGTCGACGCCGTCGGAGCTGGGGGAACGGCCCTGGTAGAGCAGTTGCAGGTTGCACGCGTCGACGGTCATGGTCTGGTCGGCGTTGGTGCGCAGCAGCTCACCGTGGCTGATGTCGTTGGTCCAGGTGGCACCGCTGTTGGCCTTGCCCGCGAACGGGTTGCTCTCGCTGGTGGCCTGCGGCGTCCACGAACCACCCAGGCTGCTGGCGGTGAACGAGCGGAAGTAGCGCCCGTTCGCGCCGATCGCCTCGACGATCATGAGGTACTTGTTCAGGCCCTGGAGCTTGTAGACCTGGACTGCCTCGAACAGGTTGTTCGTCGAGTCGGTCATGATGGTCGTGTAGTTCGAGCCGAAGCTGCCCGGGAAGTTCCCGATCGGCATGCTGGCCCGGTAGATCCGCCCGTTGTCGCCGGCGAAGAACAGGTACATGTTCTGGTCGTCACCGATGAGGGCCTGGTCGATCGGGCCGGTGTTGGAGTTGGAGATGCTGCCGGTGAACAGTGTCTGCGCCGACGACCACCCGTTCGGGTTGGTTGGGTCGCTGGAGGTCCGGTACGAGAACGCCGTGCCACCCCACTGGTACGCGAGCACCCAGATGTTGCGCGGCGCGAAGTAGAACAGCGACGGCGCGACGGTGCCGGAGTTCATCGCGTTCTGGCTGGCCGAGCCCATCTGGTTGTAGTTGCTGAAGAGCCCGAAGTTCATCGAACCCCAGCTGGTGCCGAAGTCGTGGGTGGTGGCGTAGACGAGCTGCTGGCCGTTGTACGGGGCGACGGTGAAGTCCTTCAGCGACACCCAACCCGACCTCGGCTGCGCCAGCGCACCCGTCGACGACCACCGGTACGACGACGGCAGGTCACACGTGCCGCCGGTCGGCGGGGGCGTGGTCGGCGTGGTGGTGGGCGTCGGGGTGGTACCGCCGAGAGCGGCGAGCCGGAACTGCTGGTTGGTCTGGCCGTGGCAGTCGTAGAGCTGGATCTGGGCGCCGTTGGCGGTGCTCCAGACGTCCAGGCAGCGCCCGGACT